>CAJYJO010000036.1 GCA_913774845.1 uncultured Microbacterium sp.
CGGGGTCGGTGGACACGACGAGGACCTTGCCGCCGCCCGGGTTGGCCTTCTGGATCGCCTCGAACGCCGCCGCTCCGCCGCCTTCGTTGTCGCTGGAGATCTGCGACACCGCACCGGAGGGGTCCTCGAGCGTGGTGTCGACGAGGACGACCTTGATGCCCGCCGCCTCGGCCGCGGCGATCGGCGCCTGCATGGCGGACACGTCGGTGGGGGCGATGAGCAGCGCGTCGGGCTTGGACGCGACGACGGCGTCGACGATCGGCTTCTGCAGGGTGGGGTCGAACTTCTCCGGACCCTGCGTGGTGACGGTCGCGCCTTCCTTCTCGGCCTCGGCCTGGATACCGCACTGCATGGAGATGTAGAACTCATCTCCGGCGACGCCCTGCACGAACGCGATCTTGTATCCGCCGTCGGAGCCGCCCGACGCGCCGCCGGACGAGGCCGAGCCGCCGGAGCAGCCCGCGAGGGTCAGCGTCGCCGCCATGCCGAAGACCGTCAGCGCGGTCGCCTTCTTGTTCCACTTCATCGTGATCACCGTTCTTGGTTGTCGGGTTGGTAAGGGGTGGGAGGGAGGGATGCCGCCGCGGCTCAGCCGCGCCGACCTCCGCTGAGGAACTTTCGCCAGAGGCCCTGCGAGTTGCCGCGGGTGGCGGCCGTGCGGCGCACCTGGTCGACGTACACCGCCGCGATCAGCACGGCGCCCACGGCGACCTGCTGCCAGAAGGGCTGCACGCCGGTGATGACGAAGCCGTTCTGCAGCACCGCGGGGATGAACAGGCCGACGACCGTGCCCATGATCGTGCCGACGCCGCCGAAGAGCGACGTTCCGCCGATGACGACGGCGGCGATGACGTTGAGGTTGGTCTGCGACTGCCCCGCGATCGCGGTGGTCGAGAACTGCGAGAGCGACAGGATGCCGCCGAGCCCGGCCAGGGCGCCGGAGATCGTGTAGATCTTGATCAGCTGCGCGTCGACCTTCACGCCGACCCGGCGGGCGGCGATCTCGCTCGAGCCCACGGCCAGCGTGTAGAGGCCGAAGCGGGTGAAGTGCAGCACGATCGCGCCGATCACGACGACGACCAGGGCGATGACGCTGATGATCGGGACGGATCCGAAGACGTTGCCGTAGCCGATCGAGACGGTGAGGACCGTGGGCACGTCGCGGATGTCGACGCCGCCGGTGAGGATCTGCGCGAGACCCAGCGCCATGCCGAGCGAGCCGAGGGTCACGATGAGCGGCGGGATCTTGGCCTTCGCGATGAGGAAGCCGTTCAGCAGGCCCCAGCAGACGCCGCTGAGCACCGCGACGACGATGCCGACGATCGCAACCCCCCAGCCCTCGCCCCCCAGAGCCCGCATGACGAGGGCGGAGACGACCCCGGAGAACACCAGCACCGAGCCGACCGACAGGTCGATACCGGCGGTGATGATGACGTAGGTCATACCCACCGCCAGGACGGCGAGGATCGAGGCGTTCTGGATGATGAGGCGGAAGTTCGTCCACTGGGCGAACGACTCGGGGGCGATGATGCTGAAGACGATGATGATCGCCAGCAGCACCAGGAGGATCTGGAACGCCTGGGTGCGCAGGACCGCGGCGACGGGGTTGGACTTCTTGTTGTCGTCGAACGTGCCGATCGCGACGGTCTCGGTCGGGGGAGTCTTGAGGCTCACTTCTGGTCGTCCTTCGTGACGGCGCCGGTCATGAGCCCGACGAGTTCTTCCATGGAGGTGTCCTTCGCGTCGATGTTCGCGACGCGGGTACCCAGGCGCAGCACCTGGATGCGGTCCGACACGTCGATGACGTGCGGCATCGAGTGCGAGATGAAGACGACGGCGATGCCCTTGTCGCGCACGCGCCGGATGGTCTCGAGCACGTTCTTCGTCTGACGCACGCCGAGAGCGGCCGTCGGCTCGTCGAGGAACACCACGCGCGAGGCCCAGTGCACCGCGCGGGCGATCGCGATGGCCTGGCGCTGACCGCCCGACATCTCGCCGACCGGGGAGGTGAGCGAGCGCACCGTCGCGCCGAGCTCGTCGAACGCGGCACGGGAGGCCTTCGCCATGTCCTTGGTCTTCATGAACCCGAGCGCGCCCGCGAGGCCGGGGCGGCGGATCTCGCGTCCGAGGTACATGTTCTGCACCGGGTCGAGGTGCGGAGCGAGCGCGAGGTCCTGATACACCGTCTCGATGCCGAGGCTCGAGGCGACCTGGGGGTTCGACATGTCGATCGGCTTGCCCTCGAAGAGGATCTCGCCCTCGTCGACGGCGAGGTTGCCCGACAGGGCTTTCACGAGCGTCGACTTGCCGGCGCCGTTGTCGCCGATGAGGGCGGTGACCTCACCGGGGTAGACCTCGAAGTCCACATTGTTGAGGGCGCGGACGGAACCGAACTGACGCGACAGGCCGCGCGCCTGCAGCACGGGCATGGTCGTGGTGGTGCTCATGAGGAAGCTCCTTCGTGAGGGCCGACGGGGGCATTGGAGACGGTGACGATCAGATCGGCGCGGTGGCGTCCGCGTTCGACGACGAGCGCATTGCGCTCGTCGACCTCGCGGACCCAGGCGACGGCCTCGTCGTGGGGGTGGTTGTGGGACAGGCGGCGGGCGATGAGTCGCTCGCGGCGGGCGTGCGCCTCGATGTCGAGGAACCACACCTCGTCGAGGCGGGAGGCCACGGCATCCCACCCGAACTCGTCGTGCAACAGGTAGTTGCCCTCGGTGACGACGAGCGGGACGTCGGCGGGGACGAGCACGGCCGAGCCGATCGACTCCTCGAGGCTGCGGTCGAAGCGCGGGGCGTAGACGGTGTGTCCGGCCCGGATGCGATCGAGCAGGGCGACGTAGCCGTCGACGTCGAAGGTGTCGGGGGCGCCCTTGCGGTCACGCCGGCCGAGGCGCACGAGCTCCTCGTTGGCGAGGTGGAAGCCGTCCATGCCGACCAGGACGGCGTCGGCGCCCAGAGCGGCCAGGAGGGCGTCGCTCACGGTGGACTTGCCCGCACCCGGGGTTCCGCACAGCCCCAGGATGCGGCGTTCGCCGGCCGCGACCAGGCTCCGCGCACGGTCGACGAGGTCGTCGAGGTGCACGGTCGCGGCGGTGGTCGGCGCGGCGTTCTCCGAGGTGTGGGTCACGGCGGTGTGGTCCTTCCGGGGACGCCGCACGTCGGAGTGCTGCGTCGATGAAGCGGTACCGACGAGGGGTCTCGCCGGTCGAACTCCGGTTACGGTAAGCCCACCGTGACACCGGTGTCAACACTCCGGAGCAATTCGTCATGACACCGAAGTCATCCGCGTGATTCTGTGGTTATCATGGGCCGCGACGACACTGCCGTCGTCCTCGACTCCCGGACCCGCGAAAGAGCCCACCCATGACCGAATTCACCGACCGCACCATCCTCGTCACCGGAGCCGGTGGCGGCATCGGCGGGGCGACCGTGCGCCACCTCGTCGCCGCCGGGGCGACCGTCCTCGCCGCCGGACGCACCGCCGACAGCGTCGCCGCGATCGCCGAGGAGACGGGCGCGGAGCCCGTCGTCTTCGATCTCGAGTCCGAGGACGAGATCCGCAGCGCGATCGAAGGCCGCGACCTCTACGGCGTCGTCAACTGCGGAGGCTGGGGCGGTGAGATCGCGACCCCCATGGAGACCGACATCGACGTCTTCGACAAGGTCATGAGTATCAACGCCCGCGGCTCCCTGCTGGTGACCAAGTACGCCTCGCGCGAGATGATCCGCGTCGGCAAGGGTGGTGCGATCGTCAACGTCTCGAGCCAGGCCAGCCTCGTCGCCCTCACCGGCCACATCTCGTACGGCTCGTCGAAGGCGGCGCTCGACAACATCACGCGCGTCTCGGCCCTCGAGCTCGGCGGCTACGGCATCCGCGTGAACAGCGTGAACCCCACGGTCGTCATGACGCCCATGTCGGCCTGGTACTGGGGGCGCCCCGACATCGAGGGCCCCTTCCTCGAGGCGATGCCGCTGCACAAGTGGGCCACCGAAGACGACATCGCGGCCCCGATCGTGTTCCTGCTCAGCGACGGCGCCGGCATGATCTCCGGTGTCTCGCTCCCGATCGACGGCGGCTACTCCAGCCGCTGATCCCGGATGCCGCGGCGGCGGCGCGGCCACTCGGGCGTGCTCCGCGGTGGGGCCTGGCGGGGCGCCCTGCGGGGTGCCGTGCGGGCGGGGTCGGGCTCGGCCGGGTGTCCCCACAACCTCGGCGATCTAGGCCGGGTCTGTGGCACCCGGGGGTGTGCGGCTGAGGTCGTGCGGATCGCGGAGTTCGTGTCGCGGTTCGGGATGCCGAGGGCGGGGCCGGCCGTGGCGGCAGGGACGACCGAGTCGCGGCGAGCGGGCTACAGGCCCAGCGTGCGCTCCAGGAAGGCGTTGCGGAAGACGCCCCGCGGGTCGGCCTCGCGGGCGGCGGCGAGGAAGTCCTCGGCCCGAGGGAGAGTGGCGCGGACGGCCTCGCCGGGCATGGTGAACGCCTTGCCCCAGTGCGGGCGCACGTCGAACGGTGCGAGAGCGGCCTCGATGTGCGGCAGCACCGCGAGCACGCCCTCGGTGTCGTTGCGCCAGGTGAAATGGATCGCGAGGACGTCGCGCTGGTACGCGGGGCTCATCCAGAGGCCGTCGGCGGCGACGGTGCGCAGCTCGGTCACCAGCAGCTGCGCGTCGAACGCGGGGGCGATCGCACGGACCGCGGCGAGGGCGTCGCGCGCGGCGGTGAAGGGCACGAAGTACTCGGACTGGATCTCGTCGCCGTCGCTCGGGAGCGCGTCGGCGCGGAAGTGCGGGAGCCGCGTGTGCCACGGTCCGACGGTGCCGCGCGGGGTCGTGTTGTCGACCGTGCGGATGCGCCCGAGGTGGATGTCGTCCCCGACCGGTCGGCCGCCGAGATCCTCGACCCACTCGGGTGCTCCGGCGTCGCTCTTGGCCCAGACCAGATCGTGCGCCGGGTCGCCCCACGTCGTGAAGACGCTGACGCTGCGCGACCCGCCGAACACCCGCTCGGGGTCGCCCGCGATGTCGCCCCAGGCCACGCCGGTATAGGCCTGCTGCGTGACCTCGTAGGTCGGCTCGGTCTGCAGCTCGACGGCGGTGACGACCCCGAGAGCGCCGAGGCTGAGGGCGGCCGCGCCGAACCACTCGTGCGTCTCGTCGATGCGGTGCGCGCGGCCGTCGGCATCCATGATCTCGACGGCCCGCACCGCGCTCGAGAGGTTCCCGTTGCGCACGCCCGATCCGTGCGTTCCGGTGGCGGTGGCGCCCGCGGCCGAGATGTGCGGGAGCGAGCCGAGGTTGTGCAGCGCCCGGCCCCGCGCCTCGATCACCGGAGCGAGCTGCGCGAAGGTCACGAGCCCCTCGACCCGCACGCGGTCACCGACGAGGTCGACGCGCGTCGGCATCCGCTCGAGCGACACGAGAGCCGCCGCGGAGTCGGCGATGTCGTTGAACGTGTGGCGGGTCGCCTGCACGCGCAGGGAGTCGGCGGATGCCACGACCTCGGCGAGTTCGTCGAGGTCGGCGGGCAGCAGCACCTCGGTGGCGCGATAGCGATGGTTGCCCGACCAGGTGGCTCCGGCGGCACGTGTCTCGGTCATCGGTTCTCCTCGCATCGACGGGTCCATCCTGCCCTGCCCCACCGACATCGGGGTCGAGTCGGGCCGGGAAGAGACGGTGACGGGAGGGGAATACGCGGAGGGAGGATGCCGGAGCGCGGAGCGCCCTCCGCCGCCCGATTCTCCTCCGCTCCCGGCCCGGCCCGGCCCGGCCCCGCCCGGCCCGGCCCCAGCCCCAGCCCCAGCCCGGCCTCGACCCGAGCCCCGGCCCTGGCCCCAGCCCGGCCCCACCCCCGCCCCTCAGCGCGCCGAGAACAGCGCGGCCTCGAAGACGGCCTCGGCGGCCCCGACCAGCAGGCGGTTCTCGCCGAGTTCGGCGACGGCCAGCCGGAGCCCCTCGGCGCACGCGGGGACCGTCTGCGCGCGGACGGCCCGGTCGAGGCCGTCGAGGTCGAGCTCGGCGAGGGCGGCGAGGAAACCGCCCAGGACGATCACCGCGGGGTTCATGACGTTCGCCGCGTTGGCGAGAGCGGTCGCGAGGATGCGCCGCTGCCTGTCGGTCTCGGCCCGCACCGCGGCGTCGGTGCTGCGGGCGAGGGCCGCTCCGAGAGCGGAGTCGTCGCGCGGCGGCCCGCCGACGACGTCGAGGAGCAGCGCTCTGCTCACTTCGTCCTCCAAGACGCCGTCCGCGGCGCGTCGATCGCCCGGTTCGGCGATGCCGGGGCGGTTCTGACCGAACTCCCCGGCGTATCCACCCGCGCCCCCCAGCGGAGTTCCGCCGACGATCACGGCACCGCCGATACCGCTGGCTCCGCCGTTGAGATAGACGACGTCGTGCGCCCCGCGCGCGGCGCCGAACAGGTGCTCGGCGACCGCCCCGAGCGTCGCGTCGTTGGCGACGTGGGCGGTGAGGCCAGTGGCATCCGTCACGAGATCCGCCAGGGCGGCGTCCTGCCATCCGAGGTGGGGTGCCTCGCGGACGAGGCCGTCGGACGCCCGCACGGGGCCCGGCACCGCGACGCCCACACCGATCAGACGCGTCTCCGCGAGAACACCGCTGCGCCATCGATCCAGATGGATGCCGACCAGCTCGGCCGTGCGCTCGGGGGTGAGCAGCGTCGACTGCTCGAGGCGTTCGCGCGCCACGATCGACCCGTCGAGGGCGACCGCCCCGATGTCGAGAGCGTCGACCTCGGGGTTCACGGCGACGGCGATGACGCGCGGGTCGGGTTCGACGATGGGGGAGGGGCGCCCGACGCGCCCCTGCGCTTCGGAGGCGCGCTCGACCACGAGCCCCGCGCGCTGCAGCTCGCCTACGAGGTCGGCGATCGTCGACCGGTTCAGCCCCGTCGTCTCGGTGAGCGCGGCGCGTGTGCGCGGACCCTCACGGTGCACGGTGCGCAGCACGAGCGACAGGTTGGCGCGGCGCATGCCGTCGCCTCGAGTGCCCGCGGTGACCATCCGACCACTGTGCCACGGCTGAGTCGATTCCCACCCCGGGCAGATGCGACGGTGCCAGGATCGACGTATGGACCTCTCCGGCATCCCGATCACAACCATCCGCGGCGAAGAGACGACCTTCGGTGCCTTGACCGACGGCAAGGCGGCCCTCGTCGTTAACGTCGCCTCGCGCTGCGGCCTCGCCGGCCAGTACGAGACCCTCGAGGCGCTGCACAAGACCTACGGGGACCGCGGATTCACCGTGATCGGCTTCCCCAGCAACCAGTTCCTGCAGGAGCTCAGCGACGAGGACAAGATCGCCGAGTACTGCTCCGCGACGTGGGGCGTGACCTTCCCGATGTCCGAGAAGGTGAAGATCAACGGGCGCAACGCGCATCCGCTGTACAAGGAGCTCACGACGACCCCGGATGCCGAGGGCAAGACGGGCCGTATCTCGTGGAACTTCGAGAAGTTCGTCGTCGCCCCCGACGGCCGGGTGACCCGCTTCAGCCCGCGGACGCTGCCCGACGCCCCCGAGGTCATCGCCGCGATCGAGGACGCGCTCCCGCGCTGACCGCGGGCGCGGTCCGGCTTCGGCTGGACCTGCCGTCGCGACACTCGACCGGCTCTGCGGCGGTGTCGGAGGTGTGTTCTAACCTGAGCGGCATCCGATCAGTGAAGGAGTCACCGTGACCGATGCCGTCGTCCTCGTCTCCGGGGGAGCCGCGGTGACCCCGTACACCGACCCGGAGCACGCCGCCGGGTCGGGCCTCGCCGCGGGCAACACGATGACCGCTCTGCGCGCCCATCTGCTCGACCGCGGCATCCGGGTCTTCACCGCCCCCGCCCGCATCGGTCCGGGAGAGGTGCGGGCGGATGCCGGATGGCAGGGCTTCACCGACGTCCCCGTCGTGCTGCCGGCCGAGGTGACGATCAACGCCGTCGGCCGTGTCGACGACGCCGGGGTCGCGCTCGCCGGATTCCTCCGGCGGCTCGCCGCGGAGGAAGGCGTCGCGAGCGTCGCCCTCGTGGGCCATTCGATGGGCGGCTTGTTCTCTCGCGCCGCGATCCGCGAGCTCGGCGGCGACGGTCCCCGGGTGGAGCACCTCGTGACGCTCGGCACCCCGTGGGACGGCTCGGTGCTCGGCGACCTGCTCGACGACGAGATCACGGAGGACGACGCACACGGCGACCCCGCCACGCTGCAGATCTTCGCCGAGGCGCGTCCCTACGCCGACGCGAACTCGCAAGGGGCGGCGGCTGAGGTGTCGCGGCGGTTCCTGCGCGGCTGGAACGACCGTCAGGCGGGAGCGCTCGACGGCATCCCGGTGACCGCGATCGGCGCCGGGTACTTCGCCGCAGCGACCGCGCCAGTGCAGCTGTGGCCGCACGACGGTCTCGTGTCGATGACCAGCGGTCGCGCCGACGAGGTGCCCGCTGCGGTGCTGCCCGACGTCGAGCGCCACTCGTTCCCCGACCACGTGCACAGCATCTTCTTCGCCGAGGCGTTCGGGCTGCCGTGGGAGCGCGCGCTCACCTGGGACCCCGAGGTGTTCGCGGTGGTGGACGCAGCGCTCGGGCGCTGACGCGAACGGGTCAAGGCGCGGGCGCGACGTACTCGTGAGCGAGGTCCGTCACCGCGGCGATGTGGTCGACGTCGCGGTCTGCGCTCAGGATCGTCGCGTCGTTCGCGATCGCGTAGGCCGCGATCAGGATGTCGACCGCGCACGAAACCGGCGTTCCACAGGGTCGCGGCGTCTCCCGAGGCGAGTCGTGCCCAGACCGAGTTGTCGACCAGGTAGTCCGTCACGGTTCGGGTGTGACGGCGGGAGCGTCGAGGCCCGCTGCGAGATCGGTGAGGCCGGCGATCCCCGCGATCATGGCGTCCTTCTGCTTCGAGGCGATGAGTCGGCGAAGGGCCCACGAAAGGCTGGACGTTGCGGCATCCGGGGTATATGTTGTGAGCACCAACAAACTCGATGTGCGCTCCGGTGCACGCGTGCGTCCATGCGAAGGAGCAGGAATGCCCACCCCCACCCGCGATGACAAGTTCTCGTTCGGACTCTGGACCGTCGGCTACAACGGCACCGATCCCTTCGGTGGCCCCACCCGGGGGCCCCTGGATGTCGTGCACGTCGTCGAGAAGCTCGCCGAGCTCGGCGCCTACGGCCTGACCTTCCACGACGACGACCTGTTCGCCTTCGGCTCCACCGACGCCGAGCGTCAGACCCAGATCGACCACCTCAAGGGCGCGATGGAGGCCACCGGCATCGTGACGCCGATGGTCACGACCAACCTCTTCTCGGCCCCGGTCTTCAAGGACGGCGGCTTCACCTCGAACGACCGCCAGGTGCGCCGCTTCGCCCTGCGCAAGGTGCTGCGCAACCTCGACCTCGCCGCCGAGCTCGGCGCGAAGACGTTCGTCATGTGGGGCGGCCGCGAGGGCGCCGAGTACGACTCCGCGAAGGACATCCGCCAGGCGCTCGAGCGCTACCGCGAGGCCGTCAACCTCCTCGGCGACTACGTCACCGACAAGGGCTACGACATCCGCTTCGCGATCGAGCCCAAGCCCAACGAGCCGCGCGGCGACATCCTGCTGCCCACTCTGGGCCACGCGATCGCGTTCATCGACTCGCTCGAGCGTCCCGAACTCGTGGGCTTGAACCCCGAGGTCGGGCACGAGCAGATGGCGGGCCTGAACTTCGCCGCCGGCATCGCCCAGGCGCTGTACCACGGCAAGCTCTTCCACATCGACCTCAACGGTCAGCGCGGGATCAAGTACGACCAAGACCTGGTGTTCGGCCACGGCGACCTGCACAACGCCTTCGCCCTCGTCGACCTGCTCGAGAACGGCGGCCCCGGCGGTGTGCCCGCGTACGACGGCCCGCGCCACTTCGACTACAAGCCCTCGCGCACCGAGGACGAGACCGGCGTCTGGGACTCCGTGTCGGCCAACATGAACACCTACCTGCTGCTCAAGGAGCGCGCGGCGGCCTTCCGCGCCGACCCCGAGGTGCAGGAGGCCCTGGAGGCCGCGAAGGTCCTCGAGCTCGCGCAGCCGACGCTGAACGAGGGCGAGTCGTACGACGATCTGCTCGCCGACCGCTCGGCCTACGAGGACTTCGACACCGACGTGTACCTCGGCGGCAAGGGCTTCGGATTCGTCCGCCTGCAGCAGCTCGCCACCGAACACCTGCTGGGCGCGCGCTGAATCTCGCGGGCCCGGCTGCCATGGCATCCGGACCCTGGCCGGTCGCCGTCGGTGCGGGCATCTCCCGCCCGTCGGCGCCCGGTCCGTCCCGGCGTCGCACATCGCGTCGAGTGTCCATCTCCGCCGAGCGTCCACGACACCCGGTCGTTTGCGGAAGATCCCCGGGTGTTCTGGACACTCACCCGGCGTCGCCACCCCGCACGGGCGGCATCCCACCGGTCGAGTGTCCGCGACACGCCGCACCGGGTGCCGGGGCCACGGCGTTTCCGGGACACTCGACGCCAAGAGGGGCACGCGCCCCCGACCCGCAGCACCAAGATCAGAAGGGCAGAGCATGGCGCTCGTCATGGGAGTCGACTCGTCGACGCAGTCGTGCAAGGTCGTCGTCGTCGACGCCGAGACCGGGCGCGTGGTGCGCGAGGGGCGCGCGTCGCACCCCGCCGGCACCTCCGTCGACCCCGAGGCGTGGTGGGTCGCGCTTCAAGATGCCATCGGGCAGGCGGGCGGCCTCGACGACATCGCCGCGGTCTCCATCGCGGGTCAGCAGCACGGCATGGTCGTGCTCGACGCGGACGGCGCGGTGATCCGCGACGCGCTGCTGTGGAACGACACGCGTTCGGCCCCGGCCGCGCGCGACCTCATCGAGGAGGTCGGCGCCGCCGAGTACGCGGAGCGGACCGGGGCTGTCCCGGTCGCGTCCTTCACCGGCACGAAGCTGCGGTGGCTGCGCGACGCCGAGCCCGACAACGCCGCCCGGGTCGCCGCCGTCGCGCTCCCGCACGACTGGCTCACCTGGCGCCTGCGCGGCTTCGGACCCGGCAACGCCGTGCTCGAGGAGCTCGTCACCGATCGCTCCGACGCCTCGGGGACCGCCTACTGGGGCGCCGACGGCTACGACCTCGACCTGTTCCGCCGCGCCCTCGGGCACGACGCGGTGCTGCCGCGCGTGCTCGGCCCGTGGGAGAGCGCCGGCGCGCTGCCGGGCGGTGCGCTGGTGGGCCCGGGCGCGGGTGACAACGCCGGCGCGGCTCTCGGACTCGGCGCGGGCGTGGGAGACGTCGTCGTCTCGCTGGGTACCTCGGGCACCGTCTTCGCGGTGGCCGACGCGCCTACCCGTGACACCACGGGTACCGTCGCCGGGTTCGCGGATGCCACGGGCCGGTTCCTCCCGCTCGTGGCGACGCTCAACGCGGCCCGGGTCCTCGACGCCCTGGCCGACCTGCTCGGAGTAACGCACGACGACCTCGGCGCGCTGGCGTTGGAGGCGGCGCCGGGGGCGGGCGGCGTCGTCCTCGTGCCGTGGTTCGAGGGGGAGCGCACACCGAACCTGCCCGACGCCACGGCCTCGCTGAGCGGCCTGACGCTGGCATCCACGAACCGGCCCAACCTCGCGCGCGCGGCGATCGAGGGGATGCTGAGCGGTCTCGCGGTAGGACTCGAGGCCATCCAGGCGCAGGGTGTGGAGGTGCACCGGATCTTGCTCATCGGCGGTGCGGCGGCGAACGAGGGCGTGGCGCGCATCGCCGCGCAGGTGTTCGACGCCGAGATCGTCGTGCCGGCGGCGGGGGAGTACGTGGCGCTCGGGGCCGCGCGCCAGGCGGCGGGTGTGCTCGCCGGCGGGCCGGTGGAGTGGACCGTCGCCACCGCGCGCGCCGTCGAATCCGACCACCGTCCGCACATCCGGAGAAATTACGATGTCGTCGCCGCGCGGCGTGCGTCAGAGTAGGACCGGGCCCGTCGGCGCTTTGTAAGGGGGGCGTCGGCGGGTTCTTCGCGGGAGCGATTCCACGTCCCGGATGTCAACGGCCTGGCCGTTCCGGCTGCCCGAGGTCATGCCCATCTGGCGCCCCGGGTGGGTCTCGATCGCCGAGGGGGGGGCGGCCGTCCATGCATGGCGACCCGACGTCGCCCACCGCGGGCGGCGCTACTGTGAGGGACCATGAGCGAGGTGGCGGGCAAACGCATCGGCGTGCGCGAGGTCGCGGCCGCCGCAGGTGTGTCCACGCAGACCGTCTCGCGCGTGCTGAACGGGTACGCGGGCATCCGCGAGAGCACGCGCGAACGCGTCCTCGCCGCGGTCACCGACCTCGACTACCGCGTGAACAACGCCGCGCGAGCGCTCGGCACGAGCTTGACGCGCACGGTGGGGGTCGTGGCATCCGATGCCGTGCTGCACGGGCCCTCCGCGGGGATCGCCGCTCTCGAGCGGGCCGCGCGGACGCGCGGGCGGTGGATCTCGACCGCCTACACGGATTCGGACGACCCGGCCGACATCGACGCCGCCGTGCGGCACCTGCTCGATCAGGGGGTCGACGGGATCGTGCTGGTCGCGGCGCACGGGGCTGCTCCTCTCGAGGGGTACGACGTGCCGATCGTGCCGCTGTACGGCGAATCCGGGATCCGCCAGCGTGATGCGGCCGCCCTCGTCGTGGATCATCTCGCAGACCTCGGACATCTTTCGATCGTCGAACTCGCCGGGCCCTCCGACTGGCGCGAGGCCCTTGCCCGCACCGCCGGCGTGGCCGACGCCGTGGCCCGCCGGGGGCTCGACCTCGTCGATCGCGTCGAGGGGGACTGGAGCGCCGCCTCGGGATCCGCGGTCGCCGACGCGGTCGCCGCGCGCATCGCCGCGGGGGCCACGGCCGTCGCGGTCGCCAACGATCAGATGGCCCTCGGGCTCATCGCCGGCCTCGCCGTCCGGGGCATGGGGGTGCCCGCCGATGCATCGGTCACGGGGTTCGACGACAACCCGGATGCCGCGTTCTACACGCCCGCGCTGACGACGGTGCGCCTGGACGTCGAGGGCGAGGCGGAGTACGCGGTGGCCGCGGTGCTCGGCGACGCCGCCGACGTGCCCGCGGCGCCGGTGCTGGTCGTCCGCGAATCGACGGCCGGGCCGGCCTGACGTCGCCCCCGGTGCCCTCTGCGGGTCGGCGCGGGCCAGCTGAGCCCCGCCCGGCGCGGGATGGCAGGCGGTCACCGTGCCGAACTCCGGAGAAACCGCCCCGAAGTGCCCTGCACGCCTGCCGCGACCGTGTTCGGGGTCGGAAACTCCGGAGTTTCGCACGGCCGTCGCCGCACGGCCGTCGCTGCACGGCCGTCGCCGCGCCCGAGTCAGCCCGCAGCTCGGAGCGGACCGGCGAGCCACCCTCGCGCCTCGCGAGCGGTGCGCAGGCGGACGATCGGCAGGACGGCATCCAGCGCCGGGATGCGCTCGCGGTACGTATGCCGTGTGGAGATCGACCACCGCACGATGTGCTCCGGGTCGGTGAAGAAGGTGTGCAGGGGTGGCTCGACGTTGCCGTTCCACAGTGGTTGTCGGTGGAGGCGGCGGCGGATCGTTCGCGCCGCCACGCGGGGCAGCGTCACTGTCGCGAACGGCAGATCGAGCCACACGAGCAGGTCGGCCCGGGCGGTCAGCAGAGGGCGCGCGTCGGAGTACTGCCACTCGGTCACCCAGGCGTCGCCGGCGACGAGGCGGTGCACGTCGTCGAGGAACTGCGGCCGTGGCGTCCAGTCCGGCCCGTGATAGAGCGCGTCGATCTCGGTGTGGGGGATGCCGAGCACCTGGGAGATCTGCGCCGCCAGGGTCGTCTTGCCCACGCCGGAGACCCCGGCGACGACGACTCGCCGCGGCTGTCCGGGGAGCGGGTCGGTGGCACGCAGCATTCGCCGATCGTACGACGCGGCGTTTGCGTCGCCGAGATCACCGCCCTGTGCCGAGGTGACCTGCGACCGCAGCGAACCGTGGGTCGTGTCGGGAAGGACCGACGACCCCGGAGACCTGCGCGCCGGCCGTGAGAGGTCGCACCGCAGCGCCGGCGCCGCCGCGCCGCGGCGCCCAGCGCCCGCGCCACCCGCTGCGAACCGCCCCTCGCGAAACCGCGATGTTACCGGTAACATTGCGACGCGAGGGCGCCGCGCCCCACCACCCGAACCACCGTCGAAGGAGACACGCGTGTCCGATGCCGCCCCGTTCACGCCCGAGGTGCAGGAGGCGATCGACGCCGTCCGCGCCGACGTCGCGAAGCTGCACGACGAGCTCGTGCGCTACAACCTCATCGTCTGGACCGGCGGCAACGTCTCGGGCCGCGTTCCCGGGGCCGACCTGTTCGTCATCAAGCCCTCGGGCGTCTCGTACGACGACCTCGCCCCCGAGAACATGATCCTCTGCGACCTCGACGGCAACGCCATCCCCGGCACCCCCGGGTCCGAGCGCAGCCCCTCGAGCGACACCGCGGCGCACGCCTACGTGTACCGCAACATGCCCGAGGTCGGCGGCGTCGTGCACACGCACTCCACCTACGGCGTCGCGTGGGCGGCCCGCGGCGAGGAGATCCCGTGCGTCATCACGGCGATGGCCGACGAGTTCGGCGGTCCGATCCCCGTCGGCCCCTTCGCGATCATCGGCGACGACTCGATCGGTCGCGGCATCGTCGAGACGCTGCGCGGACACCGCTCGCGCGGCGTGATCATGCAGAACCACGGTCCCTTCACGATCGGCGCGAGCGCGAAGGACGCCGTGAAGGCCGCCGTCATGCTCGAGGACGTCGCCCGGACCGTTCACATCGCGCGCGAGGCGGGCCCTCTCATCCCGATCCCGCAGGACAAGATCGACGCCCTCTACAACCGCTACCAGAACGTCTACGGACAGAGCACGGACGACCGCCGATGAACGCCCACATCACCGAAGGCCGCGCGAGCCTCGGCATCGAGCTCGGCTCGACCCGCATCAAGGCCTGCCTCATCGGCCCCGACGCCGAGGTCCTCGCGGTCGGCTCCCACGAGTGGGAGAACGTCTACGCCGACAAGCTCTGGACCTATTCGCTGGATGCCGTGTGGTCGGGCCTCCAGGCCGCCTATGCCGAGCTGGTCCAGAACGTCCAGCAGCAGCACGGCGTCACCCCCGAGCGGTACGCCGCGATGGGCGTGTCGGCGATGATGCACGGCTACCTCGCCTTCGACGCCGATGGGGAGCTGCTCGCTCCCTTCCGCACCTGGCGCAACACCAACACCGGCGTCGCCGCGGCCGAGCTCACCGAGCTGCTGGGCGTGAACATCCCGCTGCGCTGGTCGATCGCGCACCTGCACCAGGCCGTCGTCGACGCCGAGCCGCACGTGCCCGAGATCCGCTTCCTCACCACCCTCGCCGGGTACGTCCACTGGAAGCTCACCGGCGAGAAGGTGCTCGGCGTCGGCGATGCGTCGGGCATGTTCCCGATCGACTCCGCCACCCGCGACTACGACGCCGAGCTCGTCGCCCGCTACGACGAGCTCGCCGACGGTCGCCTCCCCGCGCTGAAAGACCTGCTGCCGCAGTCGCTCGTCGCGGGCACCTCGGCCGGCAACCTCACCGCCGAGGGCGCGGCCCTGCTCGACCCGAGCGGAACCCTGCGTCCCGGCATCCCCTTCGCTCCTCCCGAGGGCGACGCGGGCACCGGCATGGTCGCGACCTGCGCCGTCGCGCCCCGCACGGGCAACGTCAGCGCCGGCACGAGCATCTTCGCGATGGTCGTGCTCGAGCGTCCGCTCAGCCAGGTGCATCACGAGCTCGACCTCGTCACGACGCCCTCGGGAGACGCCGTCGCGATGGTGCACTGCAACAACGGCGCGAGCGAGCTGGCCGCCTGGGCGAACATGTTCACCGCGTTCGCCGCCGCCGCCGGGTCGCCGGTGACCCCGGATGCCACCTACGCGGCGCTCTTCGACGCCGCCCTGTCCGGAGAGGCCGACGCCGGCGGTCTGCTGGCCTACAACCACCTCGCCGGGGAGCCCATCGCGGGTCTCGACGAGGGCCGGCCGCTCGTCGTGCGCACGCCGGACAGTCGCCTGACGCTGCCGAACTTCATGCGCGCGCAGCTCTACGGCGTCTTCGGCACGCTCGCTCTCGGCATGGACGTGCTCCACGGCGAGGGCGTGCAGCTCGACAAGATGTACGCGCACGGCGGCATGTTCCGCACGGCCGGGGTCGCCCAGCGCTTCCTCGCGGCGGCGCTCGACGCTCCCGTCGCGGTCGCCGAGACGGCGTCCGAGGGTGGCGCGTGGGGTATCGCGGTGCTCGCGGCGTACGTCGTCGACGGCCAGGGACGTGACCTCGACACGTACCTGCGCGAGGCGGTCTTCGCCGATGCGCCGATCGTGACCGCCGACCCCGACCCGGCCGACGTCGCCGGATTCTCGGCCTACCTCGACCGTTACCGCGCCGGACTCGCCGTCGAGGCCGCCGCCGTGGCATCCCTCTGAGAACGACAGGAAAGAACATGACTCGCACTCCCCTCAAGAACGACCTCGACGGCTACGAGGTCTGGTTCGTCACCGGCAGCCAGAACCTCTACGGCGAAGAGACGCTGAAGCAGGTCGCCGAGCAGTCGCAGGCCGTCGTCGAGGGCCTGAACGGCCTGCCGGTGAAGGTCGTCTGGAAGCCCGTGCTGAAGGACTCCGACAGCATCCGGCGCATGGCGCTCGAGATCAACGGCCGCGACGACGTCATCGGCGTCATCGCGTGGATGCACACCTTCAGCCCCGCGAAGATGTGGATCTCCGGCCTCGACGCTCTGCAGAAGCCGCTGCTGCACCTGCACACGCAGGCCAACGTCGAGCTGCCGTGGAACGACATCGACTTCGACTTCATGAACCTCAACCAGGCCGCCCACGGCGACCGCGAGTTCGGGTACATCCAGACGCGTCTCGGTGTCTCGCGCAAGACGGTCGTCGGCCACGTGTCGAACCCCGCCGTGCGTCAGCAGATCGAGGACTGGGAGCGCGCCGCCGCCGGCTGGACCGCCGCCCGCACCCTCAAGCTCGCGCGTTTCGGTGACAACATGCGTTTCGTCGCGGTCACCGAGGGCGACAAGACCGAGGCCGAGCTGCGCTTCGGCGTGCAGGTCAACACGTGGGGCGTCAACGAGCTCGTCGCGGCCGTCGAGCAGGCATCGGATGCCGACATCGACGCGCTCGTGCAGGAGTACATCGACAGCTACGACGTCGTGGAGGAGCTCCTCCCCGGCGGCGCGCGTCACCAGTCGCTGCGCGACGGCGCCGCGATCGAGCTCGGCCTGCGCTCGTTCCTCGAGGAGGGCGGCTTCGGCGCCTTCACCACCTCGTTCGAAGACCTCGGTGCGCTCAAGCAGCTCCCCGGTCTCGCGGTGCAGCGCCTCATGGCCGAGGGCTACGGCTTCGGCGCCGAGGGCGACTGGAAGACGGCGATCCTCGTGCGCGTCGCGAACGTCATGGGCGCGGGCCTGCCCGGTGGTGCCTCGCTCATGGAGGACTACACCTACGACCTCGTCCCCGGCTCGGAGCGGATCCTCGGCGCGCACATGCTCGAGGTCTCGCCCTCGCTCACCACGAAGAAGCCGCGCCTCGAGATCCACGAGCTCGGCATCGGCGGCAAGGACGACCCGGTGCGCCTGGTCTTCACCGCCGACGCGGGTCCGGCGCTCGTCGTCGCGATGAGCGACATGCGCGACCGCTTCCGTCTGGTGGCCAACGTCGTCGAGAACGTCGACGCGCCCGACCTGCCGAAGCTCCCCGTCGGCCGCGCCGTGTGGAAGCCCGCCCCCGACTTCGCGACCTCCGCCGGCTGCTGGCTCGCCGCCGGTGCCGCCCACCACACCGTCATGACGACGGCCGTGGGCATCGAGGTGTTCCGCGACTTCGCCGAAATCGCCAAGACCGAGCTCGTCGTCATCGACGACGAGACCACGGTCCGCGGTTTCCAGAGTGAGCTGCGCTGGAACCAGGCGTACTACCGCCTGGCCCAGGGCCTGTAAGACCCGTCGCCCCGGGTGCCGCACTGCCCCGGGGCGACGCGGCGCGGGCGCCTCCCGTTCGCTCGGGACGCGCCCCGCTCGCCGAGGTGCCCCTTACCGCCTCGGTGAGCGGACCGTGCCCCGGATCCGTGGTGGCGGTGGGCTGCCCTGGATCCGGGGCACTTCCGCGTTGCGGGCTGTGACGAAGACTCGCGCGCGGGGTCCATGGCATCCGGCGTTCGCGACCCGTGTCCCACTTCTGGCGGTGCGTGTCCCAATCGTGGTGGGTCGGCAGGCTCTGGACTGACCATTTTCGGGACATGGATGCCGCTGCACCGGGGCTGCGCCTGGGCTGCGCCCGGGGCTGCGCCGGGGCTGCGCCCGGGGCTGCGCCCGGGGCTGCGCCTGGGCTGCGCGACCGTAAGCGTGGCTGTGTCCCACTTGTGGCGGTGCGTGTCCCATTTGTGGTGGGTTAGCGGGCTCTCGACTGACCATTTTTGGGACATGGATGCCGCTGCTTCGGCCCGCTCAGCGTGGGGAGAACGACGACAAGGCGTGGCGCTACGCCGCGTCATCGCTGCGGCTGCCGGCGGTCACGAGCGACGCCCTCGGCACCCGACGGTCGCAGAATGAAGAGGATGTCCCCCGCCCCGCGGAGCTCCGGCATCAGACGGTGTCGTCTCGGGGCGGGTTGGCCCGCCCCGGGCGCGATATCTCCTCCCCGAGCCACAGAACGCGCCCCTACCCGGCCGTGCCTACAGCCGCTGACCCAGCGCCCACAGGCGGTCGGCGCGACCCGAGATCGCCTCCGACAGCGCGAACGCCTGCGAGTCGGTGAGGGATGCCACGTAGTCCACGATCCCGCGGGATCGCGCGAGCGTCTCGGCCTCGGCATCCGAGGGCCGGCGCTCGGCGGGGAGGGCCGCGTACTGCTCGTGGGCCAGGGCGATCAGCTCGCGTAGGCGCCGCGGGGTGCGGGCGCGGTCGAGGTCGTCGTCGAGCCACTCGCCGAGGGCGCGCACCGAGCGGGCGAGGATGCGGCTCATGCCGCGCTGCTGGATCGCCAGGTCGGGGCGGCTCAGCACGAAGCGCTTGTGCACGAACTTCAGCACCTCGACGTGGTGCCACGCCCACGGGGAGAGCACCACGGGTCCCGCCCGGGGCGTGTCGAGGGGGCGCAGGCGCGCGGACTCCTGGAACCGCCGGATCCAGCGATCGGTGAAGGCCGCGAGCCGGCGCTCGGCCGTCAACGAGCCGTCGAACGGGCGGGCGAGCAGGTCGGTGACCATGTCGGCATCCACGTCGCTGACGGCGGCGAGGAACGCCTCGTCGTCGGCGATCCACGGGTCGTCGCGGCGCATCTTGCGGCGCAGGCGTTCGAGTCCCGCCCCGGGCTGGAGCTCGGCGCGCACCTCGGCGTCGTCGCGCTCGCGCCATTCGAGCACGTCGTCGAGCCAGCCGCGGAACTCCGCCGCGATGGGCGCGTGGTCGAGGATCCCCGCGCGGTAGAAGTCGTCGACGTCGTGCACCGAATAGGCGATGTCGTCGGCGAGGTCCATCACGGCGCCCTCGATGCTCTGGCGCAGGGGCTCGGCATCCACCCCCTGTCGGGCCTCATCCAGGTCGGCGAGATCGAGGTCGTACGCGGAGTACTTGTGCACCCGGTACGCGCCGTCGGGGGAGCGACGGATGCCGCGCGGCGGGCCGCTCCGCTCCACGTCGGCCGCCTCGACCGACGGTGCCCACGGGTACTTCGCCGAGGCCGCGCGCACGGCGGCGGTGAGGTTGAGTCCGCGGGGGGCGTTCTCGATCACATCGAGCGCGGTGAGGATGCGGTACGTCTGCGCGTTGCCCTCGAACCCGTCGGGCAGGCCCAGCTCGGTGCGCGCCAGGCGATCGAGGGTCGCTTCGCCGAGGTGCCCGAAGGGCGGGTGGCCCAGGTCGTGGGCGTAGGCCGCGGCCTCGACGACCGTGGCGTTGCAGACGTCGCCCTCGCCGGCCTGGCGCGAGCGGGTATTGAGCTGCAGGGCGACGACCCGGGCGATCGCGCTGACCTTGAGCGTGTGGGTGAGGCGGTTGTGCACCGGCGCCCCGCCGATCGACGGCGACACCACCTGCGTCACGGCCGATAACCGCGAGAAGTACGGCGAGAACTGGATGCGCTCGAGATCGATCGACCACGGGTCGGCGCGGGCGTCGTCGTGGTCGGGGTGGATCCGGGATGCCGCGTTGCCGACGACTCCGTCGCGCTCGGGGCTCGACCCGGTGGTGGGGGCATCGTCGTGCGGCATATCCGATCCTCTCGCGGCGTCGACGCCGTGGCTCCACGCTAACGGGCCGTTTCGGCTGGTTCGTTCCCCGTTGACGGCCCGCCTGCTCCCGCGGATGGGCAATGGAGCCCAGCGTTGAGCAAAAGGAGTAGTCGCCCTGACGACAGCCGTCTGAATCAGCTGCGCGAAACAGGCCCGGAATCGACAACTCGTCCCCGCCCCGATCGGGCGAGCAATGCCTGGTCGTCACGAAGGGGAAGCAACGGATAGTCGGCACCGTACGTCTTGAGGGTCCGGTCGATGAGTTCCGGAGGGTATGGCGGCAACAGCCCGTCAGCGTGGGGGACGACAACCTGGTTGACCAGAGCGAGTCCGCGGAGGTCTGTCAGTGCCGGGCCATCGGCGGGGTCATCCATCAGCGACGCCGGCGTGACGTCAGGGCCGGCCACGATAGACCCCGCGCTGGCCCCGATGTACGGCAGCCCAGCTCGGACGCGATCACTCAGCACCTTCCCGCCTCCCGTCGCCTGCAAGGCTTCGAGCAGCGCGAACGTGCTCCCGCTCGCGACGTACACGGCATCGAGGCCAGCCGACACTCGATCGAGTTCACTCGCTGGCATGTCGCGAACCGTGATTCGGACCAGCTCGTGCCCCAGGCCTTCCCACGCCTCATACTCCTCCTCGACAAAGGGCGCGTCGGGGAAAGCCGCCTGAGCGTCATCGACGTACCCCACACGAAGTGGGCGACGCGAGGGGGCAATCAGCCCCTCGAGGAAAGGCGCGACGGCCCCCATGTGACGAGAAAGCAGAAGGATGTTCACACCGCCAGGCTAGGCGCGACCTCCGACATGATCCGACGATCGAGAGCGCGAGCCGAGCGAACCGCCACAAGCATGCACCGAGCACCGCCACACCGGACGCAAGCTCACACTCCGCGGGGCCAGCCCGGTGCGGGGCCGCGGTCGGCGGAGCGCGCCGTGGTCGTGCGAAACTCCTGAGTTCTCGGGGCGGCGGCGCCATTTTGGGGCGGGGGAGGGGCTCGGCGGGCGCTTTCTCAGGAGTTTCGCACGGCCCAGCGGCCTCAGCCGCGCCCCGGGCCACACCCGGCGGCGCGGCGGACAGTCCCGGGCCGCGCCGGATCAGCGCGCGGCCAGGCGGTACAGCACCTCGGGGCGGCCGCGGGCGCCGAAGCGGTGCGAGACGTCGATCTCGCCGCGGGCCACGAGCACGTCGAGATACCGCCGCACCGTCGCGCGAGAGGCACCCGACGCGGCCGCGATGTCTCGCGCGCTCGCCGGGGTCACGGGGTGAAGAGCTGCCCGGACGGTGTGCATGGTCGACTCCGCGAGCCCCTTGGGGAGGAGGGCTTCGGATGCCGCGACCGTGCGCACCGGAGACGTCACCGGTGAGACCAGCCCGTCGATGTCGCCCTGGCCCATGCTGACCGGCACCTCGGCGGGCCGTTCCGCGCGGCCGCGGCGGTACTCCTCGAGACGACGCACGAACGCTTCGCGCGTGAAGGGCTTGGCGAGGTACCCGACGACGTGCGCCGCCGCGGCCTGACGGATCGTGAGGGTGTCGCGGGCGGAGCTGATGACGAGCACGTCGACGTCCCACTCGCGCACGAGCCGCAATCGGTGCAGCACCTCGACGCCGCTGAAGTCGGGGAGATTCATGTCGAGCAGCACGAGGTCGACGTCGCTTCCCGCCGCGAGCGCCGCCCCCGCGGAGCCGGTGCGGGCTGTCCCCACGAGGCGAAACCCGGGCAGCGCGTCGAGATACGCGGTGTGCAACCGCACCACCGCGGGGTCGTCGTCGACGATGATCGTGCGGATCACGGCATCCGGACTCATCCGCGCCCCCTCCCCGGCGATCCGTGCGCGCGGGAATCCCGGATCACGGCCGCGCCCCCACGCGCGGCAACTCCACGGTGAAGCGCGCCCCGCCCGAGGCGGACCGCCCGACCGTCACCGAGCCTCCGCGCGCTCCCGCGATCCGGCGCACGAGGTCGAGCCCCACGCCCCGCTCCGCGCCGGCCTTCGAGCTGACCCCGCGGTCGAAGATGCGGGCCCTGTCCGCGGGGGCGACGCCGGGGCCGTCGTCGGCGACGTCGATCGTCAGCCGCTCGTCGCCCGCGAGCAGGAGCACGTCGATGCGTCCGCCCGTGCCCGCGGCCTCGGCCGCGTTGCGGACGAGGTTCCCCACGACCGTCAGCACCTCGTCGTCGACGCTCCCGCGCGGCACGAGGCTCGCGGGGTCCACCCGCAGCCCCGGGACCTCGGCGGCCAGCCCGTCCAGCAGCGCGCGCAGCGCCCGATCGTCGATCGACAGGCCGGATGCCACGGGCGCCAGCCCGCCGATGTAGGTCAGCGCCTCTCCGGTCTCGCCCTCGGCCACGAGCCCGCGGATCACGTGCAGGCGCGTGTGGAACTCGTGCGTCTGGTCGCGGAGCGCCCGGGAGATCCGCCGCTGTGTCTCGAGCTCGCGCGCGTCCGCCTCGAGGCGCCGCACGCGTCGGCGAAGCGCCGCGGTCAGCAGCCCGCTGAGCACCACGCCCAGCACGATGGAGCCCGCCACCCAGGGGAGCATCCCTCCGACCGCCTCGTCGAAGCTGCGCGAGATCTCCGACTCCAGCACCCCCACCGACGCCGACCCCACCACGGTGGCACCCGCGCGCACCGGCACCTTCGCCCGCAGGCTCGGTCCGATGGTCCCGGTCTCCGTGCCGAGGAAGGTCTCTCCGGCCAGCACCGCCGTGGCATCCGTCGACACCGTGCGTCCCCGCTCGACGGGATTCGGGTGGGTGAGCCGGATGCCACGGGCGTCGGTGACCACGACATAGTCGACGCCGGATGCCGCGGCGACGACGTCGGCGAGTGGTTGCAGGTCGGCGGTGGCGGCGTCCGTGTCGAGCAGCACCGCGCGCTGCACCTGGTCGAGTTCGACGAGGCTCGTGGCGACGTCGAGCACGCGTTCCTCGGTCGCGGCGCGGATGCTGCGTTCCTGCACCGACATCGCGACGAGCGTGGTGGCGAGGACGCACACGAGCACGACCGTGCACTGCAGAGCGAGCAGGACGGCGAGGCGCACGCGCACGGGCGCGCGGTCGGGGCGGGTGATCGACATGGGCACCTCCTCGTGCACGGCGCTCGGGGAGCGGATCGTCGTGAGCATCAAAGAGCGCAAAGGCTCTCGAGCGCGCCGCCGGGGGAGAGGCGCTGACAACCTAGCTTCTCATCCGGCAACGATGATGTCCCGGGAGGGCTTGATGCAGCATCCGACGCCAGCAGAGGCGCAGCGCCCCGCGCGCTCCCCTCGACGCCGCCGCGTGACGGGAGCCGTGGTGGGCGTGGTCGCCGCGGGTCTGTTCGTCACCGCGAGCCTCAGTGCCGCCGCGACCGGCGGGGTGGCCAACCCGCGCACCAAGCTCACCATCGTGGCCCCGGCCGCCCCGGGCGGCGGCTGGGACACCTTCGGGCGCGAGGCCCAGCAGGTGATGCGCGAAGAGGGGATCGCCGGTGCCGTGCAGGTGATGAACATCCCCGGTGCCGCCGGAACGATCGGCCTCGGGGCCGTCGCCGAGATGGGCGACCGGCACGACATCATGCTCGTCACCGGAGGCGTGATGGTGGGTGGGGTCATCGTCAACCGCTCGCCCGTGAGCCTCGAGGACGTGCGGCCCATCGTGCGCCTCGCCGACGATTTCAACGTGCTGGTCGTGCCGGGCGACTCTCCGTTCCAGACGCTCGACGACTTCATGCAGGCGTTCCTCGCGAACCCGGAGGGAACGGCGATCGCGGGCGGATCGCTCGGCGGCATCGACCACCTGCTCGCCGGCATGCTCGCCCAGCAGGGCGGCATCGACGCGCAGCGCGTCAATTACCTCGACTACGCCGGCGGTGGCGAGGTCGTCACCTCGCTCCTGTCGCACACGACCCAGGCAGGGCTCTCGGGCTACAACGACTTCCGCGACCAGATCGAGTCGGGCAACCTCCGCGCCCTCGCGCTGTCGGCCGAGGAGCCCCTCGACGACGTCGACGTGCCGACCTTCCGCGAGCAGGGCGTCGACGTCGCGATGTCCAACTGGCGCGGGCTCGTGGCGCCGCCGGGCATCGACGACGAGGTGCACGCCGAGCTGGTGGCCATGGCATCCGAGATGCGCGAGACCGAGGCCTGGCAGGAGGTGCTCACCCGCAACAGCTGGGTCGACAGCTTCCTCGCCGGTGACGAGTTCGCCGCCTACCTGTCGGCGGAGACCGAACGCACGACCGCGATCATGAAGGAGCTGGGTCTGTGACCGAACCGTCCACCCTCACCACGGGGTCGCTGCGTGTGCAGCGGACACCCCGCTGGTACACCGGCCGCAGCGAGCTGGTGGTCGTCGCGGGGGTTTTCGTCCTCGCCGCGTTCCTGACGTTCGGTACCGCCACCATGCGGGTGCCCGCCGACGTCGCCTTCCCCGGCCCCCGGTTCTTCCCGATGCTCGTCAGCGGCTTCCTCTGGCTCGCCGGCATCGGGCTTCTCGTCGAGGTGCTGCGCACGAGCCGCCGCGCGCACGTCGCCGGTGACCCCGTCGAGATCTCGAACGAGATGCTCGAGGACCTCGGCGCGATCGACGAGACGGGCGAGCTGCGGGTCGTTTCTCCCGAGGACGTGGCGTCGCCGTCGAAGCCGGCGTCGGTGGATTGGCGCACGCTCGGCATCACCGTGGCGGGTCTCGCCGGCTTCATCGTCGTGCTCCCCGTGCTCGGCTGGATCTTCTCGGCTGCCGCGCTCTTCTGGGTCATCTCATGGGCGTTCGGCAGTCGCCGGCCCCTGCTCGACATCGGTGTGAGCGTCATCGTGTCGTCGCTCGTGCAGCTCGCGTTCGGGGCGGGCCTAGGTCTGTCGCTTCCCGCCGGCATCCTGGAAGGACTCTCGCCGTGGATCAGCTGATCAACCTCGCCGACGGGTTCGCGGTCGCGTTCACGCCGCAGAACCTCCTCTTCCTCGTCATCGGCGCCGTGCTCGGCACCGCCGTGGGCGTGCTCCCGGGCCTCGGCTCGGCGATGGCGGTCGCCCTGCTGCTGCCGGTCACCTTCAGCCTCGACCCCACCGGCGCGTTCATCATGTTCGCCTCGATCTACTTCGGGGGTCTGTTCGGGGACTCCACCGCCGGCATCCTGCTCAACACCCCCGGCAACTCCTCCGCGATCGCGACGACGTTCGAGGGCCATCGCATGGCGAAGGACGGCAGGGCGGCCAAGGCGCTCGGCACCTCGGCGATCGGCGCCTTCCTCGGCGGCACGATCGCGTGCGTGCTGGTGGTGTTCTTCGCCCCGTACATCGTCGAGCTCGCAAAGGTGTTCGGGCCCGCGGAGTACTTCGCGCTCGCCGTGTTCGCGTTCGTGGCGATCTCGGCCGTCGTCGCCGACTCGATCGTGCGCGGCCTCGTCGCCCTCGGTCTCGGCTTCGCCCTCGCCCTGGTCGGGATCGACGGGATGACGGGAGCCGAGCGTTTCACCGGCGGCAGCCCCGTGTTCTTCGACGGCATCTCGATCATCGTCATCACCGTGGGCCTGCTCGCGATCGGCGAGGTGCTGCATGTCGCGGGCCACATCCGCCGCGCGGGCGGACCCGGCGAGCTCGTCGCGCCAAGCGGTTCACCGCTTCTCACGCGGCGCGAGTGGCGGCAGGCGCTGCCCGCGTTCTTGCGCGGCACGGCGTTCGGCGTGCCCTTCGGGGCGATTCCGGTCGGCGGGTCCGAGGTGCCCACGTTCCTCGCGTACGGCACCGAGAAGCGCCTCGCCCGCCGCCGCGTCGACACCGACTTCGGCTCGCGTGGAGCGATCCAGGGCGTCGCCGCCCCCGAGGCCGCGGGCAACGCCACCGCGGGCTCGGCGATGGGCGCGCTGCTGGGCCTCGGGCTTCCGACCTCGGCGACGGCCGCGATGATGATCGCCGCGTTCCAGCAGTACGGGATGCAGCCGGGCCCGCTGCTGTTCGAGCGCTCCGGCGAGCTCGTGTGGCCGCTGCTCGCGAGCCTGTTCCTCGGCCTGATCATCCTGCTGATCATCAACCTGCCCTTCGCGGCGGTGTGGGCGAAGCTGCTGCTGATCCCTCGTCACTACCTCTACGCGGGCATCACGGTCGTCGCGATGCTCGGCGTCTACGCGATCGCCTCGCGCGTGGTCGACCTGTGGCTGGCGCTCGCGATCGGCGTCGTCGGCTTCGTCATGCGGCGCTTCTCGATCCCGCTCGCGCCCGTGCTGATCGCCGCGATCCTCGGACCCATGGCCGAGACGCAGATGCGTCGAGCGCTCGCGGTGTCGGAGGGAGACCCGTCGATCTTCGTCTCGTCCCCGCTCACGATCGTGCTGTACGCGCTGCTGGCGATCATCGTCACGGTCAGCGTCCTGCAGCACGCCCGTCACGCACGGAGCCAGCGTCTCGAGGCCGCCGCCCGCCGCGATGCCCCCATCCCCGCCGGCCGCCGCTGACCCGCCGGGTCCGCCCCCGCCCGCGCCGGGGCGCGAGTGGGTGAGTGTCCAAGACACGCCGTGACGCCCGCGCGCGATACGGCGTTTCCTGGACGCTCAACGGCGGGTGCGCGGGCGCGACACGGCGCGCTCGCGCCGCCCGACGCACGCGAACCACCGCCACCCGGGTGCCGACCGACGGGGGATGCCGACCGGCTAAGGTCGGCGCGTGACCACCGTGCTGCTCGCGCCCGACGGTTTCAAGGGCTCGATCACCGCCGTCGCCGCCACCGCCGCGCTCGCCGCCGGGTGGCACGACGCGCGCCCCGGCGACCTCGCCCTCGCGCGTCCCATGGCCGACGGCGGCGAGGGCACGCTCGAGGCCTTCCTCGCCGCCGTCCCCGGCGCACGCCGGATGCCCGTGCGCGTGACCGGCCCGCACGGCCGCGAGGTCGCGGCATCCTGGGCCCTTCTTCCGCCGACGGCCGCGGCGCCGCGCGGTACGGGTGTGGTCGACCTGGCATCCACGTCGGGCATCGAACTCCTCGAGGGCCGCCTCCGCCCTCTCGACGCCGACACCCGCGGCTTCGGCCAGGCGATCGCCGCGGCCCTCGATCACGGGGTCTCGCGACTGATCCTCGGCATCGGTTCGAGCGCCTCGACCGATGGCGGATTCGGCGTCCTCGCGGCGCTCGGCGCACGGATCACGGATGCCGCCGGCGCCGACACCGCACCCGGGTTGCGGGGCCTTCGCACCGCCGTCCGCCTCGACCGTTCCGGTCTGCGCCCGCCCCCGGCCGGCGGGGCCGTGGTGCTGACCGACGTCCGGAGCCCCCTCATCGGGCCCGCGGGCGCGGCCGCGGTGTTCGGTCCGCAGAAGGGGCTGCTCGACCTCTCCGCGGCGGACGCTGCCCTCGCCCATGCCGCAGTGCTGCTCGACACCGACCCTTTTGCGCCGGGAGCCGGGGCCGCCGGGGGAACCGGCGCAGCTCTCCGGGCCTGGGGTGCCGAACTCGTTCCGGGAGCCGAGGTCGTGGCCGATCTCATCGGCCTGGCCGACGCGGTGGCGCGCGCCGACGTCGTCATCACCGGCGAGGGGGCGTTCGACGCGAGTTCGGGGGCGGGCAAGGTTCCCGGACGCATCGCGTCGCTCGCCGGTCCTCGCCCGGTCGCGCTCGTCGCCGGTCGCATCGCGCCGGATGCCGACACCTCGGCGTTCACCACCACGATCTCGCTCGCCGATCTCGCCGGGTCCTCCGCCGCCGCGATTGCCGACCCCGCGCGATGGCTGCGCGCCGCCGGTCGCGCGCTCGCCGAGCGGATCGGGTCGTTGCCGCCGGCGACGGGTGGGCGAAACTCCTGAGTTTCCGCCGTGGCGGGTGTCTGTTGCCGCGTGTCGGGACCGAGCGACGCTGAGTTTCAGGAGTTTCGCCCCCCCCGGCTCGCCCCCGCGCCGCCCCGCCCCGGCTCGCCCCGCCCCGGCTCGTCCCGGCTCGCGCCGCCCCGCCCCGTGCAAACGCGGCCATCCCCCCGTGGCTCCGGTACCGTCGTCATGTGGCTACCGCAAGCAGTAAAGACGACGAGGTGGATCTCCTCATCGACGCGTGGTCGCGGCTGCTGCCCGACATCGACCTCACGCCCCTCGACGTCATGTCGCGCCTGCGTCGCGCGGCCTTCCACCTCTCCAAGCTCCGCACGCGTGCCTTCGCGAGCGCCGGGATCGCGCTCTGGGAGTTCGACGTTCTGGCCGTGCTCCGCCGGGCGGGCACCGAGTTGAGCGCGACGCGTCTGATCGCGGCGACCATGATCGGCAGCGCGGCGATGACGAACCGCCTCGACAAACTCGCCGAGCGTGGTCTGGTGCATCGCCGTCCGAATCCGTCCGACGGCCGTGCGATCCTCGTCGCGATCACCCCCGAGGGCATCGAGCGCGTCGACGCCGCGATGACCGAGCTCGTCCGCCTCGAGGCCGAGGCGCTGCGCGGAGTCAGCCGCGCCGACCAGGCCCTGCTCGCCGACGCCCTCCGGGTGCTCGCGGCGGGCGAGACGCACGAGGCGTGATTGACCTTGCCGCGACGGTGGCGCAGCGCCCCGTCGTCCTCGACGGCGGACTCGGCACCCTCCTCGAGGCCCGCGGTAACGACGTCACCTCGGCGCTGTGGTCCGCTCGCGTCCTGCGCGATGATCCCGACGAGGTCCGCGCCGCCCACGCCGAGTTCGTCGCTGCGGGAGCCGAGGTGGTCATCACCGCCTCGTACCAGCTGAACCTCTGCGGATCGATCCCGGATGCCGAGGTCGAGACGCTGCTGCGCCGTTCGGTGTCGCTCGCGCGCGAGGCGGGCGACGTCGTCGTCGCGGCATCCGTGGGACCGATCGGCGCCCTGCGCGCCGACGGGAGCGAGTACACCGGGGACTACGGATTGAGCGTCGCCGAGCTGCGGGCACTGCACCGGCGCCGCCTGCACCTCCTTGCCGACGCGGGCGCCGACGTGCTCGCGATCGAGACCATCCCGTCTCCCCTCGAGGTGGAGGCCCTGGCGCTCGAGCTCGCCGAGCTGGGGGTGCCGGCGTTCGTGAGCGTCTCGGCCGACAGCACCGGTTTCGCGGCGGCCGGTTCCCGGGCCGAGGCGCTGCGCACGGCGGCATCCGTCCCGAACGTGCTGGCCGTCGGCGTCAACTGCTGCGCCCCGGCGACGGTCACCGCCGCGCTCGCCGAGGCTCCCGACGTGCCGCTCGTGGCGTATCCGAACACGGGGGAGCGGTGGGATGCCGTGACCCGCACCTGGCGCGGCAGTGCCGATCCGTTGGCCGATGCGGTGCCCTCGTGGGTCGCCGCTGGGGCGCGCCTGGTCGGCGGCTGCTGCCGTTCGACCCCGGCCGACATCGCCGCGATCGCCGCTGCGGTCTAGCGCCGTCGGCGCTGCACCCACACGAGCACGCCGATCACGACGATCGCCAGAACGATCACGACCGCTCCGGCCCAGAGGACGTCCGCGATGGAGGGCAGCAGGGGGTTCCGGGTCATGCGCCCAGGCTATCGAGCGCGGCCTCAGTCGAAGTCGGCCGCGACCGCGTTGCGGTGGTACTCGAAGATGATGCTGGTGCGAGTGGATGCCACGCTGTGCCGCGCCGAGAGGTGGTCGACGACGAAGCGGCGGACCGCCGAGGAATCGTCGACGGCGATGTGCACGAGGAAGTCGTCGGCCCCGCCGAGGAAGAAGAGCTGGATGACGTCCGGATGCCGGCGCACGTCGTGCGCGAACGCGCGGATGCTCTCCTGTCGCTGACCGGGACGCAGGGTCACTCCCACGATGGCCTGCAGTCCGCGACCGAGGCGGCTCTGATCCACTGCCGCGTGGAAGCCGGTGATGAGACCCCGATCGACGAGCGAGCGTAGGCGGGCGTGCGCGGTCGAGGCGGCGACGCCCAGGTCGTCGGCGATCGCGGCGTTCGTGATGCGCGCGTCCGCGGAGAGAAGTTCGATGATGCGGGCGTCATGCGGGTGAAGCTCGTCGTCGGGCATCGCAGATCCTTCGGTCGATGGGGCTTTCCGGCGCGTTCGTTTTTGATAATACGGCGACTTTTTGGCATCCCGTCGAAAGATCGGCGGTTTAACGCCACCGAAACACTCGTTTCTGCGATTCTCTCCGCAATGCTCATCCGCTCGAGGAGGAACCCGTGCGCGTTTCCGTGCCGACCGAGATCAAGAACAACGAGAACCGCGTCGCGATGACGCCCGCGGGTGTCGACGCCCTCGTGCATCGAGGTCACGAGGTGGTCGTCCAGGCCGGGGCGGGGGAGGGGAGCGGCTTCTCCGACGAGCAGTACCGTGCGGCCGGGGCCGAGGTCGTCGCCACCGCCGATGAGACGTGGGCGCGGGCCGAGCTCCTGGTCAAGGTCAAGGAGCCGATCGCCCCCGAGTACGGCTACCTGCGCCCCGATCTGACGCTCTTCACGTACCTGCACCTCGCCGCCGACCGGCCGCTGACCGACGCGCTCGTGTCCTCGGGGACCACCGCGGTCGCGTACGAGACCGTGCAGACCGCCGATCGGGCCCTCCCGCTTCTCGCCCCGATGAGCGAGGTCGCCGGACGCCTGTCGATCATCGAGGGAGCGCACCACCTGCTGCGCGCCTCGGGAGGACGCGGGCTCCTCCCCGGCGGCGTCCCCGGCACGCCGCGCGCGAAGGTCGTGGTGATCGGCGGCGGCGTCGCGGGCGAGCACGCGGCGGCGAACGCCCTCGGGCTCGGCGCTCGTGTGACGGTCGTCGACATCTCGCTCCCCAAGCTCCGCCAGCTCGAGGAGCGATTCGGCGGCGCGATCGAGACCCGCGCCTCGACCCGTCTCGAGATCGCGGAGCAGCTCGCCGACGCCGACCTCGTGATCGGCTCGGTGCTGATCCCGGGAGCGGCGGCGCCCAAGCTCGTCACCGACGAGATGGTCGCCGCGATGAAGCCGGGCGCCGTGCTCGTCGACATCGCCATCGATCAGGGCGGCTGCTTCGAGGGTTCGCGCCCCACCACGCACGACGCGCCGACGTTCCGCGTGCACGAGGCGCTGTACTACTGCGTCGCGAACATGCCCGGCGCCGTGCCCCACACGTCGACGCGCGCGTTGTCGAACGCCACCCTGCCGTACATCCTGCGCATCGCCGATCAGGGCTGGGAGGCCGCGGCATCCGCCGACCCCGCCCTCGCGAAGGGCCTGAACGTGCGCGCCGGCGAGGTCGTCAACGAGGGCGTCCGCGCCGCCTTCGGCCTCTGAACGACCGGACCTCCCACGGCAGAGGTGGCTGAGCCTGTCGAAGTCACCGGCCGGGTGCTCAGGTGGTGTCTGTCGGTGCTTCGGCAGAGGTGGCTGAGCCTGCCGAAGTCACCGGTCGGTTCCCGATCCGGTGCCTATCGGTGCTTCAGCGGAGGTGGCTGAGCCTGTCGAAGTCACCGGCCGGGTGCTCAGGTGGTGCCTATCGGTGCTTCGGCAGAGGTGGCTGAGCCTGTCGAAGTCATCGGTCGGTTCCCGATCCGGTGTCTGTCGGTGCTTCGGCAGAGGTGGCTGAGCTTGTCGAAGTCACCGGTCCCGGGTCGGGTCGCGCAAGTCTTGGCAGGTCTGCTCCGCGGGACGCGATGAGCGCGAGCTTCTTCTCGCGCCGCCAGCCCTGAAGCTGCTTCTCGCGGAGGAAGGCCAGCTCGACCGCGTCGAACCACTCCGCATACACGAGCCGCACGGGCCTCCGTCTGCGGGTGAAGGATGCCGCCATCTCGTCGTCGTTGTTGTGCTCCCAGACGCGGCTCTCGAGCTCTCGGCCGGTGCTGCCGACGTAGAGGGAACCGCCGCGGCACTCGAGGATGTAGGTCCAGGGCATTCGCCGATCGTGCCACCGCGACGATCCTGCGCGGGAGCTCCTGTGGACAACGTCGCGCGCGGGTCCCGGTCCCTTCGACGGGCTCAGGGACCTTCGTGCGGCGTGGTCGGGGGGTGCCGCTCCCTTCGATGGGCTCTGGGACCTTGTGTGGCGCGTCGCGCGGGTCCCGGTCCCTTCGACGGGCTCAGGGACCTCGTGTGGCGTCGCGGGTGCCGGTCCCTTCGATGGGCTCAGGGACCTCGTCTGGCGTCGCGCGGGTCCCGGTCCCTTCGACGGGCTCAGGGACCTTCGTGTGGCGTCGCGCGGGTTGCGGTCCCTTCGGCCGGCTCAGGGACCTCGCGGACGGGAGACGAAGGGTGTCGACGCGCTACCTGCGCACCCAGGCGTAGGTGATCTCGGGGCGGCCCTGGCCGCCGTAGCGGGGAACACGGCGCACCCGCCCGACGTCGGCGAGGTGCTCGAGATAGCGCCGCGCGGTGACCCGCGACATCCCCTCGCGCTCGCCCACCTCGGTCGACGACACCGCCCCCTCCGCCGTGCGGACGCGTTCCGCGACGGCCTGCAGCGTCTCGTCGCTCAGCCCCTTCGGCAGGACGGGGGCCGCCACGGTGCGCAGCGAGCCGAACAACGCGTCCACCTCGGACTGCGTCGCCTCCCCGGCGGCACGATCGAGCCCCTCGACGTAGGTGCGGTAGGCGTCGAGCCGTTCGCGGAAGGCGGTGAATGCGAACGGCTTGATGAGGTACTGCACGACCCCGATCGACACCGCGGCGCGGACGGTCCCGGCATCCCGGACCGCGGTCACGGCGATGATGTCGACGCCGGAGCCCATCGCCCGCAGCCGTCGGGCGACGTCGAGGCCGTTGCCGTCGGGCATGGTCATGTCGAGCAGCACCAGGTCGATCCGGCGCTCGGGGTCGGCGACGGCGGTGATCGCGGCGCGCGCCCCCGATGCCTGCCCGGCGACTTCGAACCCGGGCACGCGCTCGACGTATGCGCTGTGCAGTTCGAGGGCGAGGGCGTCGTCGTCGACGACGAGCACGCGGATCACGAGGTCACCGCTTCCGCGACGACCGGCAGGAACACGCGCACCGCCGTCGGGTCGGCGGTGAGCTGCAGGGTCCCGCCGCGGGCGGCGACGATGTCCCGCACGAGCGCGAGGCCCACGCCGCGTCCCCCGGGATTGTGCGCCGTCTTCGTCGATGCGCCGTAGACGAACGGATCGCCCAGTGCGGGGTCGAAGCCCGCCCCGCTGTCGGCGACCTCGAGCACGGCGTCGCCCCCGGATTCGCGCAGGCTCACGCGCACCCAGCGGGTCTCCGCGCCGGCGGAGGCGGCATCCAGGGCGTTGTCGACGAGGTTGCCGACCACGGTCACCGCCTCGGGAGCGGTGAGGGGGAGGGCCGGGGCGGGTTCGACGATGTCGAGGTCGAGGCGCACGCCCCGTTCGGCGGCCTCATCGAGCTTGCCGAGCAGCAGCGCCACGACGACGGCGTCGTCCTCGTCCGAGACGAGGCGGTCGGCGAGCTCTTGGCGTTCCCCCGTGGATGCCACGATCAACCGCCGTGCGTCGTCGATGCGCCCGAGCTCCAGCAGGGCCAGCAGCGCGTGGAGGCGGTTGCCGTGCTCGTGGGTCTGCGACCGCAGGGTGTCGCTGAGGGTGCGCACGCCCTCGAGCTCGCCCAGCAGCGCCTGCAGCTCGGAGCGGTCGCGCAGCGTCATGACGCGGCCGCGTTCGGGTGCGCGTCGCCCGGCGAGGTCGCGCGACTCCTCCTGGTTGACCAGCAGGACGCGCTCGCCGTTAACGACCGTCTCCTCGACCATGCGGCGCCCGCTGGCGATCGCCTCGGCCAGCGTGGCGTCCATGTCGGTGTCGCGGGGGTCGAGCGAGGTCTGTCCGCTGGTCGCGGGCGGGAGCCCCAGGAGGTCGGCGGCCTCGTCGTTGTAGAGCACGATCTGCCCGTCACGGTCGGTCACGACGAGCCCTTCGCGCAGCGAGTGCAGCACCGTCTCGTAGCTCTCCACCAGTCGCGACAGCTCGCTCGGCGTGTACGAACCGGTCACCCGCCGCGCGCTGCGCCGGACGTAGAGGGCCCCCAGCACGCCGAACCCGACGATGGCGGCGGATGCCGCGACGATCAGCGGCACGCGGGCGGCGAGGTCCTGCTGCACGGCGCCGAGCGTCACGCCGACGGCGACGAGTCCCACGATGGGGCCGTTCTCGTCGCCCCCGTCGCGGATGGGCACGATCGTGCGCACGGACGGCCCGAGCGTGCCCTCGTACACCTCGGTGTAGCTCTCTCCCGCCAGGGCCTCGTCTCGAGACCCCTGGTACGGCAGGCCGATCTCGGAGCGGTTGCGGTGCGTGAGCCGGATGCCGTCGGGCGTCATGATCGTGACGAAGGAGAGCGCCGCGTCGGGCAGGATCTGCTCCACCATCGGCTGCAGGGCGTCGGAGTCGCGGGCGGCGACAAAGGCGGCCACCTCGGGTTCGTGGGCGAGGGTCTCCGCGACCGAGCGGGTCACCTGCGCGGCCTCGCGCTGACCCGAGTCGCTCAGCTGCGCCGAGAGCAGGGCGGCGAGCACGCCGGCGACCAGCACGACGACGCCGAGCGACACGAGGGCCAGGCGCCCGCCCACGCTCAGTCGCATCCCCCGTCCTCTCTCCTTCATGCCGTGAACAATACGACCACAAATGGTTCCCTCGTCCCGCCTCGATCAAAGTCGTCACATCGACCGGCGCCCCCGCCGGACTCAACGAAGGCGTTAGAAAAGGGGATCCCCTGATGGCTCTGTCACTCCGCACCACGCGCGACGGTCGTCCGCGTAAGAAGATCGATCGCAACCACTGGCTCTACATCTCGGTGATCATCGCCGTGATCGGCGGTATCGTCGTCGGTCTCGTCGCCCCCGCGTTCGCGACCACGCTCGAACCGATCGGCAAGGGCTTCGTCAGCCTGATCAAGATGATGATCGCCCCGGTGATCTTCTGCACGATCGTCGTCGGCATCGGCTCGATCGCGAAGGCCTCCACGGTCGGCAAGATCGGCGGCCTGGCGATGGTCTACTTCCTGGTCATGTCGTCGTTCGCCCTGATCATCGGCCTCATCGTCGGCAACATCATCCACCCCGGTGAGGGCCTCAACATCGCCGGCGCGACCTACGAGTCGTCGGCCGAGCCCACCACCACGCAGGAGTTCATCCTCGGCATCATCCCGACGACGTTCTTCTCCGCCTTCACCGGCGGCAGCATCCTCCAGGTGCTCTTCATCGCCCTGCTCGTCGGTTTCGCCCTGCAGCGCATGGGCGAGCGCGGTGCGCAGATGGTCGATGCGATCCGCAACTTCCAGGTGCTCGTCTTCCGCATCCTCGGCATGATCCTGTGGCTCGCCCCGATCGGTGCCTTCGGCGCGATCGCCGCCGTCGTCGGCAAGACCGGTTTCGCGGCCGTCATCAGCCTCGGCATCCTGATGGGCGCGTTCTACCTCACGTGCTTCGTGTTCATCGTCGGCGTCCTCGGCACGATCCTGTACGCCGTCACCCGCGTCAACATCTTCACGCTGATGAAGTACCTGGGCCGCGAGTACCTGCTCATCGTCGGCACCTCCTCGTCCGAGGCCGCCCTGCCCCGCCTCATCGCCAAGATGGAGCACCTGGGCGTGTCCAAGCCGGTCGTCGGCATCACGGTTCCGACGGGTTACTCCTTCAACCTCGACGGCACCGCGATCTACCTGACCATGGCGTCGCTGTTCATCGCCTCGGCCATGGGTTCGCCGATGTCGATCCCCGAGCAGATCGGCCTCATGATCTTCATGATCATCGCCTCCAAGGGTGCGGCCGGCGTGACCGGTGCGGGTCTGGCGACGCTCGCCGGTGGCCTCTCGGCCTACCGCCCCGACCTCGTCAACGGCGTCGGTGTGATCGTCGGCATCGACCGCTTCATGTCCGAGGCCCGCGCCGTCACCAACTTCACCGGCAACGCGGTGGCGACCATGCTCATCGGCGCCTGGACCAAGGAGTACGACGGACAGCGCGTCCGTGAGGTGCTCGCCGGCAACATCCCGTTCGATGAGAGCCTGCTCACCGGTGACGACCACGGTTCGGTCAACAAGGCCGCGGATGCCAAGGAGCTCGCCTCGGCCGAGGTCGGCGCCGGCCCCACCACCGTCGACACGGACACGCTCGACGCCTTCCGTGCCAAGGCGGAGGCGGAGGCGGCGGCTCGGAGCCGCTCGTGACCATCGCGCACACCCCGGCGGGGGCGGCTTCGGCCGCCCCCGCCCCCGCGCGCGTCGACCTCGCGCGCACCTGGATGCTCCGCTCGCCTCTCGCGGGCGGGCTCGAGACCGCGGCGGACGTCCTCGTGCTCGATCTCGAGGACGGCCTGCCCGCCGGCCGCAAGGCCGAGGGGCGTGACCGGGCCCGCGCGGCCGCCGACGAGGCGCCGGTGTGGCTGCGCATCAGCGCGGCGGGGACCCGCGACGGAGAGGCCGACCTCGCCCTCGGACGCGAGCTCGACGACCGCCTCGCCGGCGTCGTCCTGGCCATGTGCGCCGGGCCCGCCGACGTCGCTCACGTCGCGGCATCCCTCCCCCCGGGAACGCCGATCGTCGCCATGGTCGAGTCGGCCGCGGCGCTCCTGGCTGCCCCGGCGATCGCCGCCCACCCGGCGACGCGTCGCCTGGCCTTCGGCACCGGCGACTTCCGTCGCGACACGGGCATGGCGGCCGACCGCATCGCCCTGTCGTGGCCGCGCGCGCAGCTCGTGGTGGCCTCGGCGGCCGCGGGCATCGCCGGTCCCATCGACGGCCCCTGCGGTCCGGTCGATCAGGCGCGCGACGCCGCGGTGCACGCCGTCGCGATGGGCTTCACGGGCACTCTCGCGCTCCAGGATGCCGCCGTCCCCGGCGCCCACGCCGGTTTCACGCCGTCGTCGTCCGACGTGGACGATGCGCGGTCCCTGCTCTCCTCGACGCCCGACGGCCCCGTCGACGGGTCCTACGCTCCGACGCTCGCGCGGGCTCGCGCTCTGGTGGAGCGGGCGGAGGCGTTGGCTGCGCTCTGACGCGCCTCGCCTCGAGGGCCGGTTCTCAGCTTCGTCGACCGAACCACCGGCGCCGTCGGCGCGTCGATGCGGTGACCGCCGCTGCCTCCTCGCGCACTCGCCGTCGCTCCCTCCACCCCGCCACCTCGGCGTCCACGTCCACCGTGGGCGTCACCACCGGAGGGCCGCCGAGCAGCTGGCGGCGCGCCTCGATCACGCGGCGGTTGAAGTCCTCGAGGGCTTCGCGGACGTCGGCCTCGTGGGCGATGGCATCCATCCTCTGCGCGATCTCGGCGTGCTCGACGCGCAGCGTCAGAGCGGGCGGGCCGAGGCCGGTGAGCTGTTCGGTCTCGATCTTGCGGCGGATCCACCAGTCCGGGTCGTGCGATCCGCCGAGATCCGGGAGGGGCTTGCCGGCCCCGGGAAGGCCGTCGAACTCTCCGCGCCGGATCGCCTGCTGGATCGAGGTCTCGACGAAGGCGGCCCGTTCCGCCGCCGTCGATCCGCGCGCCGGCCCCTCCGCCTGCGGCTCCGGCTCGAGGCCGCTGTCGCGCAGAGCGCGGTCGAGCCGGTAGCGCTCGGCGGACGGGCGGGGGTCGTCGCTCATGCCGTCTCGCTCTCGAGCCTCCGCAGCCGTTGCCGGGCCATGTCCTGAGCGCGCGGACCCGAGCCGAGGGCGCGCTCGGTGATGCGCAGGATGACCCGCGTGAGGGTCAGCACCGGCAGCGGCCAGCGACGCACGCCGAGCATCACGCGGTAGCGGCGGGGGATGGTCGCGACAGCGGCGGCGAACAGCACCCGGTACGACAAGCCCATGAGCCCGGGGAACGGCGGCTTGCGCAGGAACGCGACCACCTCGGCCACGCGCTCGTCACCGCGGAGTTCCCCGCGGTCGGCGAACCCGTCGATCTCCGCGCGCAGCGCTGAGCGCGTCAGGGGCGGGTCGACCACGCGCATGAGCCGGCCCGCGGTCGCCCAGTCGCTGACGTACGCGTCGGGACCGCCCGGGATCGGGGTGCGCGACACCTCGTGCCCGGCGAGGAACGCGTCGGTGAACGCCAGATGCACCCAGCGCACGAGGTCGGCGGCCTCGGCGGTGTACGCCCGCTCGGACCCGTCGCCGGCGCGGTACTCGCCCTTCACCCGGCGGTGGAATCGACCGACGCGCGCGGTCTCGGCATCCGCCTGGGTCTTCGAGCCGTACGTCAGCGTGATGACCCAGCGCACGGTCCCGGTGAGGCGTCCGATGGGGTCCTCGCGGTAGCGCGACCAGTCGTGGACGCCCGCGAGAGCTCCGGGGTGCAGCGCCTGCAGGAGCAGGGCCCGGATGCCGGCCACCAGCGTCCCCATGCCGGCGTGCACCGTCCACGCCGGACCGTTCTCGGCGAAGTAGCCGGTGTCGTCGCCCTCGGCGATGGCGCGCACGTACGGGGCCATGCCGGTCGGGTCGCCCGCCAGCGCGACGAGGATCTTCCCGCGCAGCGACTGGACCCAGGCCGGTGTCGAGGAGATCGTCGCGTCGGTCACCTCTCCAGCGTGCCACCGTCTGAGAGGGCGGGCGCTGGGAGCGGGCTCAATGTCCGTCGTGGGTGACGACGGGGACCGTACCGTCGTCGCGGAGGAGCACGGCATCCTGGGTCGCGCCGAGAGCCGGCGTCACCAGGACCGCGATGACGGCCGCAGCCACAAGCAGTCCGGTGACGCTCATCGGCTGCGCGCTGCGACGGTTCTGACGGGCGCGACGACGAAGGTGCACGGCGGTGGTGGCTCCCACCACGACGAGCAGGAGGGATGCCGCGGCCACACCGATGATGCTCGTGTGCGCCGGAGCGACGAACATGAGCGCCGCGGTGGCGGCGAGGGCGGCGAGAGCGCCGCCGAGAGCGGCTCGGGGGACGACGAGGCGTCCCGTCGAGAGGGTGGCGGCGCCCCATGCGAGCGACGCCAGTCCGAGGATCACCATCCCGATTCCGAGGCCGCTCGCGGCGGCCCCGGAATCGGAACGGACGATCGCACCCGCGCCGAGGGCGGCGATGATGAGGCCGGCCCCCCACGCGGATACGGAGGGCCACGACCTCGTGAAGGTCGCAGCGGTCATGATCAGACCGCCGCGGTACGCGGGACGTTGCGCTCGGTGCCGAGGCCGACACCCAGCAGCACGACGGCGCTGGCGAGGTGCAGGAAGTGGTCGGCGGTGTTCAGCGCGAGGATGTTCGCGGCGGTTCCGACCAGGAAGAAGCCGACGATACCGAGCAGCAGGTAGACGGCACCGACCGTGGTGTTGACGCCCTTCGCGGCACGCGCGTTCGCGAGGCCCGCGACCAGCAGCGCGGCACCGATGAGCAGGTGCGCGATGTTGTGCAGCGGGTTGACGGCGAAGATGCCGAGGAGCAGTCCGCCCTCGGTGGCGATGAATCCGACGCCGCCGGTGACGGCGAAGCCGAGCAGACCGACGAGAAGGTAGACGGCACCGAAGACGGTGGCCACGATGCGGTTGGGCGATGAGCTCATGATGAACCTCCCAGTGTGTTGGCAGCGACCGTCCGGCCGCCTCTCTACATCTTCGGAGGTAAGCCCTGTTTCGGATTGGCCTTTGCGTGCATGCTCGCATTCCGGTAGAACCCCGGATACGACAGAAGGCCCCCGAGTACTCTCCGAGGCCCTCCGCAACACCCATGACGTTAGGGCAGACACGCACACGCGCGGAGGGGATTGCGCTTCTCGCACTGTTCACCTAGCGCGGCGCTCTGCCACACTCTGCTCATGCGTTTCGATACGACCCTGTCGCAGATGGGGAACAACACCGGCATCGAGGTCCCGCCCGAGGTCGTCGAGCAGCTGGGTGGCGGGAAACGCGCCGCTGTCACGGTCGACGTGAACGGCTACGTCTACGCCAGCACGATCGGCGTCATGGGCGGGCGTTTCCTCATTCCCTTCTCTGCCGACAAGCGCGCGGCGACCGGGTTGTCCGGGGGCGACCCGATCTCGGTCCACCTCGCCCTCGACACCGCTCCGCGCACCGTCGAGGTGCCCGACGATCTCGCGAGCGCCCTCGCGGAGTCCGGCGTGCGTGAGGCCTTCGATGCGCTATCGCCCAGCGCGCGCAAGGCGCACGTCACCCAGGTCGAGTCCGCGAAGGCGGCCGAGACCCGTGCCCGTCGCGTGGCGGCCGTCGTGGCGAAGCTCGGCTGAGCGCGGCGAAGCCCCGGGCGATAGCCTGGGACGGGAGGTCACGTGGGGCGCACGAAAGAGGCCATCGCCGAGGGGCTGTCGATCGCGATCGCGGCAGCGCGTCTCGCGGTGCGCAACCGCATCCTCGTCGAGACCATCGCCCGCGGGGGCCAGTTCGACGGCGACGTCTTCGCCGACTTCGCGCGCACCACGCTGAGCGCGCTGGCCGATGAGCAGGACCAGGCGGCCGAGCGGGTCACCCACCAGCGCAAGCGCGCGTGGGGTCGCTTCTCGGACTCCTCGGGCACTCACGACTACCGTGATCGCGACACGCGCAACCTGCGTCGCCGGGCAAAGCAGTCGCGCGGCGTCGCGAAAGAACTGCGCCTGCTCGCCGACGACCCCGAGCGGGTGAAAGAACTCGTCGCCGACGCGCGCATCGCCGCATGGGGAGACGTCGAGGCCAACCTCAGCCAGCGACTCGACGTCGAAGGCATGACCGCGGATGCCGATCCGGAGTACGCGCAGATGCGTAAGGCGCGCATGGACGCCCTCCGCATGGTCGACCTCGCTCGCCTCGCCTCGCAGGCCAAGCGCCGGGCGAAAGAGAAGGCGTCGGCAGAACGCGACGACGATGCCGACGGGCCCGCGCCGGAGGAGAAGCGCAAGAAGAAGTCCGCGTCGCGCTGAGGCGCGCGCCGTCGCTGCGATGGGTGCTCGCTGATGGCGGGGTGAGTCGGTTGGCGCCCGGTGGGGGCGGGGCCGGCGCGTGCGGTGCCCGGTGGGCGCCGGAAAGGCATCCGGAGACGGAAGAAGCCCCGGCCGGAGTTTCCTCACGGCCGGGGCTTGTCACTGTCTCAACACAGTGTGCGCCCGAAGGGACTCGAACCCCTAACCTTCTGATCCGTAGTCAGATGCTCTATCCATTGAGCTACGGGCGCAGGGCCTCCGCGCGAAACGGCGCGCAGGCCGTGGTCTAGCATAGCCGGGACCGTGAGAGACGTCTAATCGGCCCCGAACAGCGTGCATCCCGGGCGTGGCGCAGCGGTGGCCGACGGGTGTCGGGCAGGAGACGTACGCTGGCGGGGTGAGCGCATACACCTCCGCGTTCGAGCTGTTCTCCATCGGGATCGGACCCTCGAGCTCCCACACCGTCGGCCCCATGAAGGCCGCCCTCGACTTCGTCACCCGCCTGCGCGCCGATGGCGGCCTCGGGCGCGTGGCATCCGTCACCTGCGCGCTGTACGGCTCGCTCGGGGCCACCGGTATCGGTCACGGCACCCCCGACGCGGTCGTCGCGGGACTGCAGGGTCTCGATCCCGAGACCGTCGACCCGGATGCCGTCCGCCGAGCGTGGTCGGACTGGCCCGACGGCAGGGTGCTGGCGCTCGCTGGAGAGCACGAGGTCCCCTTCTCCAAGGCCGACATCGCCCTCGAGCCGCGTACCCGTCTCCCCGGCCACCCGAACGCGATGACGCTCGTCGCGCGCGGCGCCGACGGGGCCGCAGTGGCGGAGGAGACGTTCTACTCGATCGGCGGCGGGTTCATCCGCCGCGAGGGGGAGGCGCCGCGGGTGGCGTCCGCGCCCCTTCCGCTCGCCTTCGACGACGCTGCGACACTGCTGGCCCTGTGCGACGAGCGCGGCATCACCATCGCCGAGGCTGCGCGGCTCAACGAGGCGGCGCTGCGCTCCGACGAGGAGATCGCCGCCGGCCTCGACCGCATCTGGGATGCCATGGCCGCCTGCGTCGACGCCGGGTTGCATAACGACGGGGTCCTGCCCGGCATCCTGAAGGTCAAGCGCCGGGCCGCCGTCATCCGCGGTCAACTGGATGCCATCGAGGCGGAGGGTCATCGAGAGCTCCCGGGGGAGTGGCTCGGCGCGTTCGCTCTCGCGGTGAACGAGGAGAACGCGGCCGGCGGTCGAGTCGTCACCGCGCCGACGAACGGGGCGGCGGGGATCCTCCCGGCGGTGGCGATGTACTGGTGGCGTTTCCTCGCCGATTCCGGGCTCGGCGTCGGCAACGCCGTCACCCCGCACGGCGAACTCGTTGGCAGCGCGCTGCTCGGCTACGACGGTCACGCGGTCACGCGCACCGAGGTCGCGCACTGGGATGATGACCACGTCGCCGACGCCAACCGTCGTCGGGGCATCCGCCGATTCTTGTTGACCGCGACCGCCCTGGGCTCGCTGTTCAAGGCGAACGCCTCGATCTCGGGCGCCGAGGGCGGATGCCAGGCCGAAGTCGGTTCGGCGTGTGCGATGGCCGCGGGTGGGTTGACCGCGGTCATGGGCGGTACGAACCGGCAGATCGAGAACGCCGCCGAGATCGCCATGGAGCACCACCTCGGGCTCACCTGCGACCCGGTGGGCGGTCTCGTGCAGATCCCGTGCATCGAACGGAACGCCATCGCGGCGTCGACGGCCGTCACCGCGGCGCGGTTGGCGCTGCGCGGCGACGGTTCGCACTACGTCTCGCTCGACGCCGTGGTCGAGACGATGCGGCAGACCGGTATCGACATGTCGACGAAGTACAAGGAGACGAGCGAGGGCGGACTCGCCGTCAACGTCATCGAGTGCTGACGTCCAAGACGGTCAGCCGTTGTCGCGCAGCTTCGCGGTGAGTTCGTGCAGCTGCGCCAGCTCGTCGTCGTCGAGGCGCGCCATGCGTTCGGCGATCGATCGTCCGTGCGCGGCGGCGATGCGCCGGAAGACCACGGCGCCGTTCTCGGTGGCCGTGACGAGGGAACCCCGGCCGTCCTCCGGATCGGCGCATTTGGTCAGCAGCCCCCGGTGCACCATGCGCTCGACGAGACGCGACACGCTCGGTTGGCTGATGAGCATGTTGCCCGTCACGTCGCGCAGACGCGCGGTCATCCGCGGTGCTCGCGTGACGGTGAGGAGGACGTCGTACTCGGCCTGCGTCAGTTCTTTGCGGTCGAAATCGGAGCGGATGTCCTCGAACACCTCGTGCTGCGCGCGGAAGAGGCTCTCCCAGGCCTGCACGGCGAGGCGTCGATCGGTCATCCCCTCAGCGTAGAGCCGAGCGGGGGATTTCCGCCCGAGGCGGGGGCGATCCGGGGTGGGGGTTGCGCGCGCGATGTATTCCGATGCATGAGACTTGGGGTGACGACGGGTGACACCCGTTTCGCTGCCCGTGGCCGTCGGGGCGATGTTCGTCGCGGCGCTCGGCGGTACGTGGACCGGGGCGGCGGCCCGTCGGCATCCGGAGAGAGAAAGGGCCGGTCGGAGAGGCTTCCGACCGGCCCTTGTCCCTGCACCAAGAGTGTCCTGCAATCACATGTCGGTAGCTGCCACAGCAAAACAACTACCGTGCGAGCACTCTATAACGGTGAGGTAACGGAGGGGAAGAGGTCGTCGTTATATTTTCGTGACCGATTTCTCATCGGCATCCGACCCATTCGGGGTCACCGGCCGCGGACGTGATTCCACTGCGTGATGACCTCGTTGCCGTGCTCGAGGCCCAGCTCGCTCACCGCCGAGGTCCCCAGGACGAAGTAGCGGCCGCCGGCGGCGGTCAGGCCGAGCCAGGTCCCGGCCAATGCCCGCAGGAAATGGGAGTGCGAGAACAGCAGGATCTGCTCTCCGGCCCGCACGCGCGGTCGCAGCTCCGCGAGGAGCGACTCCGCGCGCGCGGTCACCTGCTCGACGTTCTCGCCCCGGGTGGCGCCGGCAGGGGCGCCCGCCTGCCAGATCGTCCAGGGGCGACCCAGCTGCGCGACGATCTCCGGTGTGGTGAGTCCTTCGTAGGCGCCGTAATCCCACTCGACGAGTCGCGGATCGGGTTTCGCCCCCGGATAGCCGGCGCGGTTCGCGGTCTCCACGGCCCGCTGGAGAGGGCTCGTCAGCACGAGGTCGTAGCGGCGCGTGGCGAGGAGGGTGCCCGCGAGTTCGGCCTTATAAGCGCCCGTCTCGGTCAGCGGGATGTCGGTGAGGCCGGTGTGGCGGCCGGTGCGGCTCCACTCCGTCTCGCCGTGGCGGACGAGCACGATGCGCCCGTCGGGCTCGGTCAGATCTGCATCCTTCACTCCGCCATCCTCCTCGGTTGGAGTGGGGGTCGGGGCGTCGTGTTGCCGGGTGTTGGTTCTGGTGCGGGGTGGGTGGCGTGGTTTCGCCGCGGGGGTGTCTTCAGTGGGTTGGGTCGGGGGTCGGGAGTTCAGACGGGGGCGGCTTGGCGTCGGAATTGGCCGAGCGTGCGGGCCCGGTATTCAGGGCAAGGTGTGGTGCGACGGCGTCGGCTGGGCGCTCGCAGGCAGTGCGTGAGCCCGGCTCTGCGCGGCGTCCGTGCTCGGGCGGGGCTTTGGTCTGGTGACTTCGTCTGTGGGCTACGGGCTGCTCTGTCCGACGCAATGTCGGGGTGCTTTGACTCCGCTGCTGTCTCGGCGATCGTCGTCGAGCCGAAGGCCGGATGCCGAGGCCCGGCGTGCGGCCCAGGAAGACGAAGGGCCGGTCGGGGGATTCCCGACCGGCCCTTTCCTGCACCAGAGTGTCCTGCAATCACATGTCGGTAGCTGCCACAGCAAAACAACTACCCTGCAAGCACTCTATAACGGTGAGGTAACGGAGTGGAAGAGGGTGTCGTGATCTTTCCGTTATTCATAGGTTCGACGCCGTGGGTCCGGTCGGCGACGGCTCCTCCCCAGGGGCTGAACTGCTTGATATATCCACAGAAAGGGCTGGTCAGCGTTCTAATGTCGGGGGTGCGGGATAGCGTGCGTGCATGAGCTTTCCACCCCCATCTCCAGACGGGCTCGACCCCCTCGCGGTCGTGCTCGACGAGGTCCTCGACGCGGATGCCGCCCTCGCAGCCGCCGAAGCCCGCAAGACCCGGGCGCTGGCCCGAGCGGGGCGTCTCGCGCTCGACGCCCTGGCCGAGCAGCGGGTGTCGTCGCGGGCGGCGGAGATGGCGCTTCGGGAGGTGGCGTCGGAGATCGCCGCCGCAGGGTGTTTGTCGGATCGGTCGGTGCAGGCGCAGATCATGAAGGCGCTGGCTCTTGTGGATCATTTCCCGGCGACGGTCGACGCGTGGGAGGCGGGCGCGCTGTCCCGGGCTCATGTGCAGGCGATCGTGGATGCCGGTACCCCGGTGCCGGTCGACAAGCGTGGGGAGTTCGACGTGCTCGCTGTCGCCACGGCGGAGGGGTTGAGCCCGGGGCGTTTGCGGGCACGGTTGGCGACGTTGGCGGAGCGGTTGCAGCCGACGACGATCACGGAACGGCATCAACGCGGGCGGGAGCAGCGGTGTGTGCGGGTGGTGCGGGGTGAGAACGGGATGTCGGATCTGATCGCCACGTTGCCGACGGTGTTGGCGGTGGGGATCTACGACCGGTTGACACAGCAGTCGCGGGCGCTGATCGATGCGCGGGAGGAGCCCGGCTCGCCGGTCTCGGCGGGCGCCAATGCAGCATCGTCGTCCGGTTCGGGTCGGGCGGTCGTCAGCGGGGCCGCGTTCGGGATCGACCGCGTCGGTGACGGTTCCGAGGAGTGGCTCGAACGTGAGCTTCTCGGCGCTGTCGATGGGCAGGCGCGCGCCGCGGTCGCCGCCGCCACCCCAGG
>CAJYJO010000037.1 GCA_913774845.1 uncultured Microbacterium sp.
GTCGGCGGTCGATCGTAGGCTGGAGGCATGTCGAGTGAGAACGCCGTCGAGACCCTGCAGAGAAGTCTGCGCGACCTGATGCGGCAGAACAACCGCGCGGGGCGCGTGGTCGTCGCGGTCGACGCCCTCGATCTCGGCGCGGCGATGGACTTCGCCGGTGATTTCGAGAAGGCGATCGCCGAGGAGGGAACGGCGGTGTTCCACGTCTCCGTCGCCGACGGGGCCCCGCAGGTGCGTGAATGGTTGATCGGACCCTTCCGCGCGGGCGACCCCTTCGGTCCCGACGACGTCGCACCGGCGGACGCGGTCCTCGTCGTCTCTGGACGCTTCCTGCACGACGCCGCCGTGCGGGGGCTGTGGAACTTCTCGATCTGGCTCGAGAGCAATCCGCCGATCGGCGCTCCCCGCCCCGAGCTCCCGGATGCCGAGAAGCACTACCTCGCCACCGCGCGGCCGAAGGCGGCGGCATCCGTCATCGTCGAGAACTCCGACCCCGCCCACCCCGTGCAGGTCTTCGGGGACTTCTGCTGATGGTGCGCCCCGGCATCCTCCTGGTCGACAAGCCCGGAGGCATCACCAGTCATGACGTCGTGTCCCGCGCGCGGCGGGCGCTCGGCACCCGCAAGATCGGCCACGCCGGCACGCTCGACCCGATGGCGACGGGCCTTCTCGTGCTCGGCGTCGAAGGGGCGACGCGCCTGCTGACCTACATCGTCGGCGCCGACAAGACGTACGAGGCGACCATCCTGCTGGGGGTGTCGACCGACAGTGACGACGCCGACGGGGTCGAGACCGCGCGAGCGGATGCCGACACCGTCGCCGCCGTGACCGACGCGGCCATTCGCGACGGCATCGCCGCGCTGACGGGTGAGATCGACCAGGTGCCGAGCACGGTGTCGGCGATCAAGGTCGACGGGCGCCGGGCGTACGACCTCGCCCGGGCGGGGGAGCAGGTCGAGTTGAAATCCCGGCGGGTCACCGTCTCGCGTTTCGACGTGCGCGCCACCCGCCGGGGACAGGGGACGATCGAGCTCGACGTCGTCGTCGACTGCACGAGCGGCACGTACATCCGCGCCCTCGCGCGCGACCTCGGGCGCGCCCTCGGCGTGGGCGGGCACCTGACCGCCCTGCGCCGGACGCGCATCGGCGCGTTCGACGTCGCGGCCGCGGCATCCGTCGACGAGATCTCCCAAGACGCCCTCATTGCGCCCGCCACCGCCGCGGCGGTCGTGATGGGCGCCCTCGCGGTCGGACCCGACGAAGCCCGCGACCTGCGCCACGGCAAGCGCATCGACGGCGGCGGCCGCCTCACCGGCCCCGTGGCCGCGGCGATCGACCCCGACGGCCTTCTGGTCGGCGTCGTCGAGAAGCGCGGCACGCAGCTCAAAAGCGTCATGAACATGCCCGAGGAGGTCGCCCGATGATCCTGTGGTTCACGCTCGCGCAGGTGGGTCTCGCGGTGCTCGCCGGACTCGTCGCGGTCGGCGCGGGTCTGATCGGACGGCGTCCGGGAGACGTCACCGTCGGCTCGCTCGCCCTCATCGAGCTGCTGCTCGTCGTGCAGATCGTCGTGGCGATCATCGCGCCGTTCGCGGGCAACCCGCCGTCGGGGAGCCTGCTGGAGTTCTGGACCTACCTCGTGTCCGCCGCCCTCGTCCCGATCGCGGGTGCCGCCTGGGCCCTGATCGAACGCAGCCGCTGGAGCACCGTGGTCATGGGCGTCGCCGCCCTCGCCGTCGCCGTGATGGTGTGGCGCATGCACGTCATCTGGACCGTGCAGCTCGCCTGATGCCGGAGCGCCGGGCGGCGCGGCCGCGGGCGAACTAGAATCGACAGGTCATGGCATCCACCACTCCCACCCGCCGCCGGGGGATGACCGGCATCGGCCGTGTCCTCGTCGTCGTCTACGGCATCATGGCGCTCGCCGCCACGGGCCGTTCGTTCGTGCAGATCGTGCGCGAGTTCGACGACGCGCCCCTGGCGTATTCGCTGTCCGCCCTCGCCGCGGTGGTGTACATCCTCGCCACGCTCGCGCTCGTCTTCTCGGCACGGCCCGCCTGGTACCGCGTGGCGTGGATCGCGATCGTCTTCGAGCTCGTGGGCGTGCTCGTCGTGGGGACCCTCAGCCTCGTGCTCCCCGCGCTGTTCCAGCACCCGACGGTGTGGTCGGTCTACGGCTACGGCTACCTCTTCATCCCGCTCGTGCTGCCGTTCCTCGGGCTGTGGTGGCTCGTGCGGCACCGCCGGACGGCGTCGTGATCGTCTTCCGCGACCCCGCGGAGGTTCCCGCCGGTTTCGGGCCGTCGGTCGTGGCGATCGGCAAGTTCGACGGCGTGCACACCGGTCATCGCGCCGTGATCGATCGCGCTCGCGTCGACGCGTCCGACGGGGCGCGCGTGGTGGCGGTGACCTTCGACCGCAACCCGCTGAGCGTGCTGCGGCCCGAGAAGTGCCCGCCCGACGTGATCGGGCCCCACCAGAAGCTCGACCTGCTCGAGCGGGCCGGGGTGGATGCCACCCTGCTGCTCACCTTCGACCAGGCTCTGGCGGCCATCCCCGCGGAGGAGTTCGTCCGCGGCATCCTCGTCGACGCCCTGCAGGCGAGAACGGTCCTCGTCGGTCGCGACTTCCGCTTCGGTGCCGGGGGAGAGGGCGACCCCGCCCTCCTGGAGCGTCTGGGCGCCGAGCACGGCTTCCGCGTCGACGTCGTCGACGATGTGCGGGCGGTGCACGCCGACCGCCGGGTCTCGTCGACGTGGATCCGCGAGGCGCTCTCCGCGGGCGACGTCGCCACGGCCGCGCGGCTGCTCGGTCGAGCCCCCTCGGTGTGGGGCGAGGTCGTCCACGGACTCAAGCGCGGCCGCGAGCTCGGGTACCCGACCGCCAATCTCTCTGCCGACCTCGAGGGCTTCGTCCCTGCCGACGGCGTGTACGCCGGCTGGCTCGTCGACGTCGACGGGGCCCGGCGCATCAGCTACCCCGCCGCGATCAGCGTGGGGACCAACCCCACCTTCGACGACGTGCACGCGCGCCAGGTCGAGGCCTACGTCATCGACGAGACCGGCCTCGACCTCTACGGGCACCACGTCGAGGTGCGCTTCGTCGAGCGGGTGCGCGAGATGACCGCGTTCGCCGGCATCGACGCGCTGCTGGTGCAGATGGCCGACGACGTCGAACGCGCGCGGGCGATCCTGCGCTGAGCGACGCGGCGGGCCGGGGCTCGTTCGCGGGCAGACTGCGGTCCCGATGCGCGTGCGCTTCGAGCGTCCGAAACACCCGGAACGTTTCCTGATTCGTCCGGGTGCCCTGGACAGTCGATGGGTTGCTCGGGCGGGGTCCGCCGCCGGACCGCCGCCGCGCGCTCAGTCCTGCCGCGACAGGTGATTCCGGATGCCGAGGAACGACGCCGCCGCCCCGAGCACCATCAGCACGGCGGTGAAGACGGCCGCGCGATGGAAGCCGTCGAGGTCGAGGGAACCGCCGACCACGGCCGACACGGCGGCGATCGCGAGCAGTCCCGCCACCCGCGACACGGCGTTGTTCACGGCCGAGGCGATGCCCGACCGCTCGGTGTCGATGGCGCCGAGCACCGCCGCGGTGAGCGGGGAGACGGTCGCGGTGAGACCCAGGCCCCACACCATCACCGCCGGCAGCACCTGCGTCCAGTAGTCGAAGTCCGCCCGCACGCTCAGCAGCAGCAGCGCCCCCGCCGCCATCACGACCGGCCCGAGCGTCATGAACAGTCGCGGCCCGAAGCGGCCCGCGAGAGCGCCCATGCGCGAGCTGAGCAGGATCATCAGCACCGTGCTCGGCAGCGAGGCGAGGCCCGCGAGCGTTGCGGGCAGTCCTGCGCCCTGCTGGAGGTACACGCTGACGACGAAGCCGTTCAGCGACAGCGCCGCGTAGACGAACACCGTCGCGAGGTTGCCGGCCCAGAAGTTGCGCGAGCGGAAGAGATCGAGGGGCATCATCGGGTCGCGTGCGGTGCGTTGGCGCGCGAGGAATCCTGCGAACGACAGGATGCCGACGACCCCCGGCACCCAGATGACCGGCGACGCCCAGCCCAGGTTCGGCTGCTCGATGAGGGCGAAGACGATCCCGCCCAGACCCAGGGCGCACAGCACCGCCCCGAGGATGTCGACGCGCGCGCCGGGGCGCCGGTGGTCGCGGTGGCCGAGGCGGGCGAGCAGCCACATGGTCACCGCTATCGGCAGCACGTTGACGAGGAACACCAGTCGCCACGACAGGGTGTCGACGAAGATGCCGCCGATGAGGGGGCCGGCGATCATGGCCACGGTCGTCGCGCCCGTCCAGACGCCGATCGCGCGGGCCTGAGCGGGTCCGCGGAAGGTGGAGGTGATGAGGGCGAGCGAGCTCGGCACGAGAAGGGCGCCCGCGATGCCCTGCAACGCCCGCGCGACGATGAGGAACTCGGCGGTGGGTGCGGCCGCGATGGCGAGAGAGGTCACCCCGAAGCCGATCAGGCCGATGCGCAGCACCACGATGCGGCCGAGCACGTCGCTGAGCGAGCCGGCCACGAGGATGAAGGCGCCGAGGGTCACGAGGTAGGCGTCGACGACCCACTGCTGGGTCGACAGCCCGCCGCCCAGTTCGCCCGCGATCGCGGGGAGGGCCACGGTGACCACGGTCCCGTCGAGGAACGACACGAACGAGGCGAGCACCGCGACCGCCAGCACCGTGCGCTGTTCGCGCGTCATCGTCTCGGCCACCGTTCCAGCGTAGGGTCGGCCGCCGGTGCCGGGGCGGCGATGCCGGAGCGGCGGGCAATCCCCCCTGATCCGGGAATACCCCCAGGGGGTATCGTGGTTCTCGACGGTGAACGGAGGGACGGGCATGGGTGACAGCGACGAGACCACCGAAGCGGTCCTCGACATCGAGGGGATGACCTGTGCGAGCTGCGTCGCTCGCGTGGAGAAGCGGCTCGGCCGCGTCGAGGGCGTCGAGGCCGCGGTCAACCTCGCGACCGAGACCGCGCGGGTTCGCTACCCGTCCGATCTCGATCCCGCGGCCCTCGTCGACGCCGTTCGCGCCGCCGGGTACGACGCCACCGTGCGCCTTCGCGGCGCTTCCGCGCCGGCATCCGTCCGCCCGACCTCCCTCTCACGCGAGCACCCGGATGCCGGCACCCCGGCGCCCGACGCCGTCCCCGTGCCCGCGCCCGGCGGCGAGATCGACGCGGTGACCGGCACCGGCATCGCCGAGGCGCACGTCCGTGGTGGCCACGAGGCCGTGGACGCCGTCAGCGGCCACGAGCGCGCCGACGCCCACGGCGGCCACGTCCACGACACCACCGACGCGCCCGGTTCCACACCGCTGCGCGTGCGGCTATGGGTCTCTCTCGCTCTGGCCGTGCCCGTGGTCGTTCTCGGCATGATCCCGGCGTGGCAGTTCCCCGGGTGGCAGTGGGTGTCGCTCGTTCTCGCGACGCCCATCGTGCTGTGGGGCGGGTGGCCGTTCCACCGTGCGACGCTGCGCAACGCCCGACACGGGGCCGCGACCATGGACACGCTCATCACCCTGGGCACCTTCGCGGCCTACCTGTGGAGCGTGTGGGCGCTCGTGTTCGGAACGGCCGGGCGGATCGGCATCCGGCACGAGGTGATGCTCTTCGGCCCCGTGCACGACGCGACCAGCGTCGTCTACTTCGAGGTCGCCGCCGCGGTGACGGTGTTCCTGCTGCTCGGGCGCGTGATCGAACAGCGCTCGACGCGCCGGGCCGGGGCGGCGCTGCGCGCCCTGCTCGACCTCGGCGCGCGGGAGGCGGAGCTCGCCGACGGACGCCGCATCGACATCGACCGGCTCGCGGTCGGCGACGCCTTCGTCGTGCGGCCGGGAGCCACGGTCGCCACCGACGGGGAGGTGCTCGAGGGAAGAGCGTCCGTCGACGAGAGCATGCTGACCGGAGAGGCCCTGCCGGTGGACGTCGGCCCCGGATCCACCGTCACCGGAGGCACGATCGCCTCGGGCGGTCGGCTGGTGGTCCGCGCCACCGGGGTCGGGGAGCACACCCGGCTCGCCCGCATCGCTCGTCTCGTCGAGGACGCCCAGCTCGGCAAGAGCCGCGTCCAGCGTCTCGCCGACCGCATCTCGGGCGTCTTCGTGCCGGTCGTCATCGTCCTCGCCGTGGCGACCCTCGTCGCGTGGCTCCTGGCCGGACAGCCCGTCGCCGCCGGCTTCACCGCGGCGGTCGCGGTGCTCATCATCGCCTGCCCGTGCGCCCTGGGGCTGGCCACGCCCATCGCGATCCTCGTCGGCACGGGTCGCGGGGCGCAGCTCGGCATCCTCGTCACGGGACCCGCGGCCCTCGAGTCGGCCGAGCGGATCGACACGATCGTGCTCGACAAGACGGGCACGCTGACCAGCGGCCGCATGAGCGTCGCCGCGGTCACCACGGCGGAGGGCCAGGATGCCGCCGACGCGCTGCGGCGGATCGCCGCGGTCGAACGCGGATCGGAGCATCCCGTCGCCCACGCGATCGTCCAGGCCGCGGGGGAGGGCGCCGTCGCCGCCGACCTCGAGGCGCTGCCCGGCCGTGGCGTCACGGGCCTCGTCGACGGCGTGCGCGTGTTCGCCGGACGGCCGGCGCTCGCCGCCGATCTCGGCGCGGATCTTCCCGCGGCGCTCGCCGCGGCGGTCGAGACGGGCGAGCGGCGCGGGACCGTCGTCGTCGCCGGTTGGGCTGCCCCCGACGGCGCGATGACCGTCCAGGCGGTGATCGAGGTGTCCGACACCGTTCGTCCGGAGAGCGCCGCGGCAGTTGCACGGCTGACGACCATGGGCCTGGAACCGGTGCTCCTCACGGGCGACAACGAGCACATCGCCCGCGCGGTCGCCGCCGAGCTCGGCATCGAGCGCGTGCGAGCCGGACTCCTCCCCGAGGGCAAGGTCGACGAGATCGCGGCGCTGCGCCGCGAAGGGCGCACCGTCGCGATGGTCGGCGACGGGGTCAACGACGCCGCCGCGCTGGCATCCGCTGATCTGGGGATCGCCATGGGCGGGGGGACGGATGCCGCGCTGCACGCCAGCGACATCGCCCTCATGCGCGACGACCCGCGGGGGATCGTCACGGCCCTGACCCTCAGCCGGCGGACGATGCGCATCATCCGCGGCAACCTCTTCTGGGCGTTCGCGTACAACGTCGCCGCGTTGCCCCTGGCGGCGCTCGGGCTGCTGAACCCCATGCTCGCCGGCGCGGCGATGGCGTTCTCGAGCGTGTTCGTCGTGCTGAACAGCCTGCGTCTGCGCCGCTGACGCGCGCGTGAGGTGCCAAAATCCGTCGCCGGGCGGCCCTGTTCGGCGACAAATCCTGGCACCTCACGCGGAAAGGTGATCCCGGCCGCTAGAATGGGGGCGACCCCGACTTCCGCTGTCCTGCGAGCCGTTCCGGCGTAGACGCGTTGCGGGTCGCCGACACCGCTTCTTCGGCGGCGGTTCGAGCGACGAACTCCGGGGTCACTGATCCACCGGCATTCGCCGGACGCTCCGGATCGTCATCCGGACGACACGCTCAGGAGGAGCATGCCGACCACGGCAACCGCCGCCCGTAGCTCGAACCAGCGGCGCAGGAAGACCACGTCATCCCGACGCGACGACGAAGCCCCCGTCATCCCGATCCTCGCCCGCAAGGTGCGCGAGGTCGAGGCGAAGGCGCAGCGCGGAAAGCTCGGGCCCACCAACCGGGTGAAGTTCCAGGTGATCGCGTTCCTCGTGCGCGAGGAACGTGCTCGCGTCAAGGCTGACACCGAGATCACCGACGCCGCCCGCGCCGAACTGCTCAAGCGCCTCGACGGCGTCGCGACCATCCTCGCCAAGACGGCCGCGCGCGACACCTCGCTCATCCAGCTGCTCGAGGTCGACCAGGCCACCTCTCCCGTCGCCCGACGCATGCGTCGTGACTGGCTGCTGGAGTCGGGAGCCGAGCTGCCGCCCGACGAGCTCATCATCACCGACAACACGCCCAAGGTGGCCCCGGTCGTCCCGGCGGCTCTCGCTGAGAAGCAGGTCGTGCCGGCATCCATCGAGGCGCGCCAGATGGCGAACCCCTTCCTCGCGCCCGACCTCACCCCCCGCCCGAGCGGAGACGCCCCGCGTCGCCGCCTCGACGGCTGGGAGCTGATGGGCCCCCTCTACAAGGCGTTCGAGACCGGCGCCGGCGGCTCCGCCGCGAGCATGGAGCTGCCGCCCGTGCCCGAGTTCGACCGCGTCTCGCCGCGCGGACTCGAAGTCATGCCGCACCAGTCGCGCTTCCTCGAGGCCGTGCGCCAGGGGCACCGCTCGTTCCTGCTCGCCGACGAGCCGGGTCTGGGCAAGACCGCCGAGTCGGTCCTGGCCGCCTCGGTCGCCGACGCGTACCCGCTGCTGGTCGTCGTGCCCAACGTCGTGAAGATGAACTGGGCTCGCGAGGTGCAGCGCTGGACGCCGCACCGCCGAGCGACCGTGATCTCGGGCGGCGGCGCCGACATCGACGCCTTCGCCGACGTGTTCATCGTCAACTACGAGATCCTCGACCGGCACCTGTCGTGGCTGTCGTCGATCGGCCTCAAGGGCGTGGTCGTCGACGAGGCGCACTTCATCAAGAACCTCACGTCGCAGCGCTCGCAGAACGTGCTGGCTCTGGCATCCCGCGTCCGTCAGCAGACGCGCGACCCGCTCATGCTGGCACTGACCGGTACTCCGCTGATCAACGACGTCGAGGACTTCGACGCGATCTGGCGTTTCCTCGGGTGGACGAACGGCGAGAAGCCCGGCCCCGAGCTCATGGAGAAGCTGGATGCCACGGGCCTCACGCCCGCCGACAAGGCGTTCTACCCCGAAGCGCGCGAGGCCGTGATCTCGATGGGCATCGTGCGACGCAAGAAGAAGGACGTCGCCGCCGACCTGCCCGACAAGCTCGTGGCCGACCTCCCCGTCGAGCTCGACGACGAGTACGGCCGGTCGATCCGCCAGGCCGAGCGCGAACTCGGCGCCCGCCTCGCGGCGAAATACCGCCGCATCATCGAGGCGCGCGGCGACCGAGGACTCGCCGCCGGCGAGATCGACGAGGACATCGTGCGCCTCGTCGCGCACGGCGAGCTCGAAGAGAGCAAGGCCGCGGGCTCGGGCAGCGAGAACGTCTTCACGATGGTCCGCCGCATCGGCCAGGCCAAGGCGCACCTCGCGGCCGACTACGCGGTGCAGCTGCAGCGATCGGTCGGCAAGGTCGTCTTCTTCGCGAAGCACATCGACGTGATGGATGCCGCGGAGGCCCACTTCAAGGCCTCCGGCCTCAAGGCCGTGTCGGTGCGCGGAGAACAGACCTCCACTGCCCGGCAGGCCGCGATCGACGCGTTCAACAGCGACCCCGACGTCGGTATCGCGGTGTGTTCGCTGACCGCCGCCGGTGTCGGCCTGAACATGCAGGCCGCGTCGAACGTCGTGCTCGCCGAGCTGTCGTGGACCGCCGCCGAGCAGACGCAGGCGATCGACCGCGTGCACCGCATCGGCCAGGAGGAGCCCGTCACCGCGTGGCGCATCATCGCGGCGCACACGATCGACACCAAGATCGCCGAGCTCATCGACTCGAAGGAGGGTCTCGCCGCGCGCGCCCTCGACGGCCAGGCCATCGAGCCCGGTTCGAGCGACTCCGTGCAACTCTCGGCGCTCATGCACCTGCTGCGCCAGGCGCTCGGCAAGGCCTGATTCGCGTTGTCACGAACGCCCCGGTGCTTCGGCGCCGGGGCGTTCGTGCGTGCTGGGCTCTCCGGGTTGGGGCGTTCGTGCGTGCTGGGCTCTCCGGGTTGGGGCGGATTCGGCGGGTTGGGGCGGATTCCGCCCCGAACCTCAGGCTCGGGCCCCCGAGCGTGCGAGGAGGACGCAGAGTCCGGGGCTCGGGCGCGTGGCTCGCCGCCCCGTCACCGTGTGGCAGCGGTCCCGCCCGCGGCGATAAGGTCGAAGACGGCAACGGCGCCGCCCCCCTTCACCCGAACCACAGCACCAGAGGACTCTGCCCATGAAGATCGGCATCCTGACCAGCGGCGGCGACTGCCCCGGGCTGAACGCGGTCATCCGTGGCGTCGTGCTGAAGGGCACGACGAATTACGACATCGAGTTCGTCGGCATCCGCGACGGCTGGCGTGGCGTGGTCGACGGCGACTTCTTCCCGCTCACGCGTCACGAGGTGAAGGGCCTGTCCAAGGTCGGCGGCACGATTCTCGGCACGAGCCGCACCAACCCCTACGAGGGAGCGCGCGGCGGCGCCGAGAACATCTCCAAGACCATGTACGGGCACCGGCTCGACGGCATCCTCGCCATCGGCGGCGAGGGGACTCTGGCCGCTGCCGACCGCCTGTCGAAGGACGGCATCAACGTCCTCGGCGTGCCGAAGACGATCGACAACGACCTCCGCGCGACCGATTACTCTTTCGGCTTCGACACGGCCGTCAACATCGCGACGGATGCCATGGACCGTCTGCGCACCACTGGCGACTCGCATCAGCGCTGCATGGTGGCCGAGGTCATGGGTCGCCACGTCGGCTGGATCGCGCTGCACGCCGGTATCGCCGCGGGCGCGCACGTGATCTGCATCCCCGAGGTGCCGATGTCTATCGATGAGATCGTCGAGCAGGTCACCCGCGCCCACGATCGCGGCCGCGCACCCCTGGTCGTCGTCTCCGAGGGCTTCAAGCTCAAGGGCATGGACGAGGCCTTCAGCGACAAGGGCCTCGACGCCTTCAACCGTCCCCGCCTCGGTGGCATCGGCGAGCTCCTCGCCCCCGAGATCGAGCGCCTCACCGGCATCGAGACGCGGTCGACGGTGCTCGGCCACATCCAGCGCGGCGGCTCGCCGTCGGGCTTCGACCGCGTGCTCGCGACTCGCCTGGGACTGCACGCCGCCGACGCGCTGCACGAAGGCGCGTGGGGACAGATGGTCGCCATGCGCGGCACCGACATCGTGCGCGTTCCCTTCGCCGACGCCCTCGGCGAGCTCAACAGCGTGCCCCTGTACCGCTATGAGGAGGCCGCCGCCCTGTTCGGCTGAGCCTGCCGCTGTGACGCCCCGTCCTGCCGTGCGCGGGGCGGGGCGTCGTCGCGTGTGCGTGGGCGTGTGCGACTTTCCGGTGCTCGTCCCACTTGTGCCGGTGCTCGTCCCACTTGTGGTGGGTGGGAGCGTTGTTTACTGGCCATAAGTGGGACGAGCGTGTGGTGCGGTGGCGGCGGCGTCCCACTGGTGGAGGGCTTGTCCCACTTGTGCCGGTGCTCGTCCCACTTGTGGTGGGTGGGGGCGTTGTGTACTGGCCATAAGTGGGACGAGCGTGTGTTGCGGTGGCGGCGGCGTTCCACTGGTGGAGGGCTTGTCCCTCTTGTGCCGGTGCTCGTCCCGCTTGTGGTGGGTGGGAGCGTTGTTTACTGGCCATAAGTGGGACATGGTCTTTGAGGACGGAGCGGGATGCCTCCTCCACACGCCTTCAGCGGACGGGAGGTCTGGGGAGAACGCCGTTTCGATGGGCGGCGCTCGGGATCCTGGAGCGTGACCCGACGCCGTCCCCTTCCCGCCGATCTGCCCGAGCGGTTCCACGTGGCGGAGGCACTCGAACGCGGTTCGAGCAGAACCCGCCTTCGCGCCTCCGATCTCGCGGCCCCTTTCCACGGCGTGCGTTCACGGTCGCCCGGCGACGACAGCATCCTCGAGCGGTGCCAGGCCTACGCGCCCCGACTCGCGGAGGGGCAGTTCTTCAGCCACGAGACGGTGTTCGCCCTCCGGGGCCTCAGCACCCCGGAGTGGCCGTACACACCGCGCGTGCACGTGTCGGCGCATCGCCCCGCCCGCGAGCCGCGCACACGCGGCGTCGTCGGTCATCGATTGCAGACGCGGGAGCCGGCCATCGAAGCCGGACCCGACGGGATGCCGATCGAGAACGCCGTACGCGCCTGGCGGCAGTGCGGACGGTTATGGCGTCTCGACGACCTGGTCGCAGGAGCCGACGCGCTCCTGGCAGGGCGGGAGCCCCTCGCAACCGTTGCCGGTCTGGACGCCGAGATCACACGCATGGGTGATGTCCGGAGCGGCATCTTGCGTCGAGCACTCTCGCTGGCCCGTCCGGGGGCGAGGTCGCCGCGGGAGACCCTCCTGCGCCTCCTTCTCACACGCCACGGGTTGCCGGAGCCCGACGTCAACATCGACATCTTCACCGGGCGCGGAGAATTCGTCGCGGAGGTCGATCTGGTCTTCGAGAGGTGGCGCGTCGCCGTCGAATACGACGGGCGGGTCCACGCCGAGAATTCACGGCAGTTCGCTCGCGACGCCGACCGGTGGGCGGCGATCCGCGAAGCGGGGTGGGATCACGTCCGGATCCTCAGTCACCACCTCCGTGCGGACGGCGGTTCGGCGGTATCTCTCGTCCGCGCCGCGCTCATCAGGGCAGGCTGGCGGCCCGGCCACTGACCCTTGTCCCACTTATGGCTGGTTAACGTCGTCCTCACCGGCCATAAGTGGGACAAGCACCGTCATAGGTGGGACACACTGCCCCCGCAGCCGCCGCCCCCGCAGCCCGTTACTCCGCCAGGCCGAGCACGTCGAGCAACCAGGCGAGCTCGAACGCGCGCTCCCGCCAGGCGTTGTAGCGGCCGCTGACGCCGCCGTGGCCGGCGACCATCTCGCACTTCAACAGCGCGTCGGCGCCCACCTCGCGCAGGCGCGCGACCCACTTGGCGGGCTCGACGTACAGCACGCGGGTGTCGTTGAGCGACGTGACCGCGAGGATGCGCGGGTACTCGACGCCCTCGCGCACATTCTCGTACGGCGAGTACGACTTCATGTAGGCGTAGACGTCGGCGTCGTGCAGGGGGTCGCCCCACTCGTCCCATTCGATCACCGTAAGAGGAAGGGAGGGGTCGAGGATCGTGGTCAGCGCGTCGACGAAGGGGACGTCGGCCAGCACCCCGGCGAACAGCTCGGGGGCGAGGTTGGCGACGGCGCCCATGAGCAGTCCTCCGGCGCTGCCGCCCTCGGCGACGATGCGGTCGGGGGTGGTGTAGCCGGCGTCGACGAGGTGCCGGGCCGCGGCGACGAAGTCGGTGAACGTGTTGCGCTTGGCGAGCAGCTTGCCGTCTTCGTACCACTGCCGGCCCATCTCGCCGCCGCCGCGAACGTGCGCGACGGCGAAGACGACACCCCGGTCGAGCAGCGACAGGCGGGGGACCGAGAAGCCGGGCTCGATCGAGTGCTCGTACGAGCCGTAGCCGTACAGGTGCACCGGGCGAGGGGCGGCGCCCGGTTCGCCGAACGACCGCTTCCACACCAGCGACACCGGGACCTGCGTGCCGTCGTCGGCGGGGGCCCACACCCGCGCCTGGCCGTAGTCGGCGGGGTCGAACCCGCCGAGCACCGGCTGGCGCTTGCGCAGCAGCAGCTCGCCCGTCTCGACGACGTAGTCGAAGACGGTGCCGGGGGTGACGAACGAGCCGTAGCCGAGGCGCAGCACCGGGGGAGCGTACTCGGGGTTGCCGCCCGTGCCGACGCTGTACAGCGGCTCGTCGAAGGCGATCTCGGTGACCGAGCCGTCGGCGTACGACAACATGCCCAGGCGCGCGAGACCGTCGCGGCGGTAGCCGACCACGCCCCAGTCGCGGAACGTGTCGACGCCCAGCAGGCGGTGGCCGGTGCGGTGCGCGATCACCGTCTCGCGGGGGCCCTGGGGATCGGATGCCGACACCCGCACCAGCTCGAAATCGAGGGCGCCGTCATTGTGCAGGATGTACAGCACGTCTTGGCCGTCGACCACGGCGTGCGACGAGGAGTACTCCACGCCCTCGCGGCGCGGCCACACCACGCGGGGCTCGCCGCGGAGGTCGTCGGCATCCAGGATCCACTCCTCGCTCGTGATCGACGAGCCCATCTCGATCACGAGGAAGCGGTCGCTGCGGGTGAAGTCGGCGCCGACCCAGTAGCGGTCATCGGGCTCGTGGAACAGCTTCACGTCGTCGGCGACGGGCGTGCCGATCTCGTGCAGCCATACGGTGTCGGGACGCCACGCGTCGTCGACCGTCGTGTAGACGATGAAGCGTCCGTCGGGCGAGAACGTCGCTCCGGAGAAGGTGCCGGGGATCTCGTCGGGGAGCGTCTCTCCGGTGATGAGGTCGCGCACGCGGACGGTGTAGCGTTCGTCGCCCGCGACGTCGATGCCGTACAGCATGCGCGTGCCGTCGTTCGTGATCTCGAAGCTGCCCAGCGAGAAGAAGTCGGTGCCCTCGGCCTCGACGTTGCCGTCGAACAGCACCTGCTCGCCGGGGACGGGCCGGTCGGGGGACAGCACGGGCGGGGTCCAGTCGTCGGGGGAGTCCAGCGGAGCGCGGCACTGGATGCCGTACTGCGCGCCGGCGACGGTGCGGCCGTAGTACCACCAGTCGCCGCGGCGGGCGGGCACCGACAGGTCGGTCTCGAGCGTGCGGCCCTTGATCTCGCCGAAGATCTCGTCGCGCAGGGCGCCGAGGTGCGCGGTGCGCTCGCCGGTGTAGGCGTTCTCGGCCTCGAGGTGCGCGATCACCTCGGCGTCGTCCTTGGCGCGCAGCCACTCGTAGGGGTCGTCGAACGTGTCGCCGTGGTGGGTGCGCGGGGCGGGGCGGCGGGCGGCGACGGGCGGGGCGAGCTTCGGGTCGAGATCGGTCACCGTTCCACGCTAGTGCGCCCTCCCGACATCGGTCGGGGAGAATGTCCAGGATGCCGCGCGCCCGCCGCCCGCAAGTTTGACCGCCGCGGTCCTCGGTGAAAGGATGTCGAGGCGACCTCGGTGAACGAGTGTCGAACTCCAGGTGAACTCTTCGTTCGTCGCGCCGATCCCGTCGGCATCCCTTCCTCCTTCTCACGGAAAGCGAACGGTGGAGAGCGCAGCCCTCATCATCGTGCTGGTCATCGCGCTGGCACTGTTCTTCGATTTCACCAACGGGTTCCACGACACCGCGAACGCGATGGCCACCCCCATCGCCACGGGGGCGCTCAAGCCCAAGGTCGCCGTCCTCCTGGCCGCGAGCCTGAACCTCGTCGGCGCCTTCCTCTCGACGGAGGTGGCCAAGACCATCTCGGGCGGGATGATCCGCGAAGACCAGCTGAGTCCCGACATCTTCCCGCCGATCATCTTCGCCGGTCTCATCGGCGCGATCACCTGGAACATGCTCACGTGGCTGCTGGGTCTTCCCTCGAGCTCGTCGCACGCCCTCTTCGGCGGCCTGATCGGCGCGACGCTCGTGGGGGTGGGGGCCTCGGCGATCGACACCGGCGTGGTGCTGAGCAAGGTCATCCTCCCCGCTCTCATCGCTCCGCTGACGGCCGGCCTCATCGCGTTCACCGTCACCAAGATCGCCTACGGCGTCACGCGCCGCTACGACATGAAGGCCGACGGACGCGACGGCTTCCGCTGGGGGCAGATCTTCACCTCGAGCCTCGTCGCGCTGGCGCACGGCACCAACGACGCGCAGAAGACGATGGGCGTCATCACCCTCGCCCTCATCACGGTCGGCTGGCAGTCGTCTGCGGACCCCGACCCGCAGCTCTGGGTCGTCTTCGCGTGTGCGCTCACGATCGCGCTGGGCACCTACATGGGCGGCTGGCGCATCATCCGCACCCTCGGCAAGGGGCTCACCGATGTGAAGCCCGCGCAGGGCTTCTCGGCCGAGACCTCCACGGCGGCGACCATCCTGGCATCCAGCGCCCTGGGCTTCGCCCTGTCGACCACGCAGGTCGCCTCGGGCTCGGTCATCGGCTCGGGCCTCGGGCGCCGCGGATCGACGGTGAGGTGGAACACGGTCGGGCGCATCATGATCGGGTGGGTCCTCACCCTCCCCGCCGCGGGTGCCGTGGGTGCCGCCGCGGCTCTCATCGTGGTCTGGCTCGGCGGGTGGGGCGTCGCGGTCGACGCGGTCATCGCGGTCGTCGTAATCCTCGGTCTGTTCCTGCGCTCGCGCCGCGACGAGGTCACCTCGGCCAACGCGATGAGCGAGGTCGCCGACTCCGGCGCCGCGGTCAAGGTGCCGCGCAAGCCCGGACCCACGCGTCGTCAGCGCCGCCTCGAGCGCGCCACAGCCGAGAAGGACGCCTGATGGTCATCGACGGGGAAGCCTTCGTGCACGTGTTCCTCGCGGCCCTGCTGGGCGCGTCGATCGTGGTGACGTTCTACGCGCTGGGCCTGCGGCTGCTCGTGCGCGGCGGTCGTCCGCCGCTGGTCGCTCCGGCCGAGTTCACGGATGCCATCACCGTGCTCACCGACAAGCAGAAGCGCCGGCACGAGAAGGCGGTCGCCAAGGCCGCCAAGAAGAATCCGCTCAGCGAGGGCCAGAAGCGCATCTCGCTCGTGGCCGCCTACGCCTGCTTCGCCGTCTGCGGGGCGGCGGTGCTCGGCGCACTGCTGCTGATCCTGTTCAACCACTGACGGGCCGCCCCGGCGATGTCGGGGGTCGCTCCTAGGCTGGGGGCATGGCATCCGTGCAGTTCGGTCAGCACGCGCCCGCGGCGCGCGTCATCCTCCACCTCAGCGACACCCACCTGCTGGGCGGCGACCGCCTGCTGGGCGAGCGTTTCGACACCGCCCGGCACTTGCGCCGCACGCTCGACGCGGCCGAGGCGACGGGCGTGCGACCGGATGCCGTGGTCTTCACGGGCGATCTCACCGACCTGGGCGAGCCCGAGGCGTATCGCGCGCTCCGTGCGGCCGTCGAGCCGTGGGCGGCGCGCCTCGGCGCCCCGGTGGTGTGGGTGGCCGGGAACCACGACGAGCGTCCCGCCCTGCGCGAGCACCTCCTCGATGCGGCACCGACCGAGGAGCCCGTGACGGGGGTCTGGGACCTCGCCGGCCTGCGGCTGATCGCGCTCGACTCGACCGTCCCGGGGTGGCACCACGGCGACCTCGACGCCGCACAGCTCGAGTGGCTGCGCGCCGAGCTCGCCGAGCCGGCGCCGCTGGGCACGATCCTGGCGCTGCACCACCCGCCGCTGCCCACGCACATCCCGTTCTTCGACATCCTCGAGCTGCGCGATCAGCCGGGGCTCGCCGCCGCGATCGCGGGAAGCGACGTGCGGGCGATCCTCGCGGGCCATCTGCACTACTCGACCTCGGGAACCTTCGCCGGTGTCCCGGTGAGCGTCGCCTCGGCCTCCTGCTACACGATGGACCTCGCCCGTCCCGCGGAGGCGGTGAACGGAATGGATGCCGGTCGCTCCTTCCATCTCGTGCACGTGTGGGACGACACGATCACCCACGCCGTCGTGCCCGTCGTCGACGCCGAGGCCTCGGGGCTCTTCACTCCCGAATGGACGGCGCGCATGGCCGCGCTCAGCCCCGAGGAGCGTCTCGAGGCGTTCTCCCGCAAACGCGCCTGAGCGGCACCGGGCGGCAATAGACGCCGCGGACGGTATCGATCGTGCGACCGGCCGCCGTGTCCAGCGCCCGACCGGGGCCTGCTCGTTAGGCTCGTGGCATCCCTGCTCGCCGTGACACCCACGAGGACTTCCACATGGCTTTGGACGCAATGACGCGCACCCGCACCGAGACCGACTCCCTCGGATCGCTCGAGATCCCCGCCGACGCCTACTGGGGGATCCACACCGCCCGGGCGCAGGAGAACTTCCCGATCGCGAAGCGACCGATCTCGGTCTACCCCGACCTCGTCCGGGGTCTGGCGATGGTCAAGCAGGCCTCCGCCCGCGCCAACCGCGAGATCGGCGTGCTCGACGCGGCCAAGGCTGACCTGATCGACCGGGCCGCCCAACGGGTCATCGACGGGGAGTTCCACGACGAGTTCACCGTCGGCGTCATCCAGGGCGGGGCCGGCACCTCGACCAACATGAACGCCAACGAGGTCATCACGAACATCGCGCTCGAGATGGCGGGACGCGAGAAGGGCGACTACGCCTTCCTCTCGCCGATCGACGACACCAACCGCAGCCAGTCCACGAACGACGTCTACCCGACCGCGATCAAGATCGGTCTCTCGCTGACGCTGCAGAGCCTGCTCGACGAACTCGCCCTCCTGCGCAGGTCGTTCCTGACGAAGTCCGAAGAGTTCCACGACGTGCTCAAGGTCGGTCGCACCCAGCTCCAGGATGCCGTGCCCATGACGCTCGGTCAGGAGTTCCACGGATTCGCGACGACGCTGGGTGAGGATTACGACCGCCTCAAAGAGAACGCGTACCTGCTGTTCGAGATCAACATGGGCGCGACGGCGATCGGCACGGGCATCACCGCGCACGCCGGCTACGGCGGAGCGGTGCTGCGCCACCTCCGCCAGATCACCGGTCTCGATCTCGAGACCGCGAGCGACCTGGTGGAGTCCACGAGCGACACCGGGGCGTTCATGTCGTTCTCGTCGTCGCTCAAGCGCAACGCGATCAAGCTGTCGAAGATCTGCAACGACCTCCGCCTGCTCTCCAGCGGCCCTCAGGCGGGTCTCGGCGAGATCAACCTCCCGCCGCGTCAGGCGGGGTCGAGCATCATGCCCGGCAAGGTCAACCCCGTCATCCCGGAGGTCGTCAATCAGGTGGCGTTCTCGGTCGTGGGCGCCGACATGACCGTCACCATGGCGGTCGAGGGCGGACAACTTCAGCTGAATGCGTTCGAGCCGGTGATCGCGCACTCGATCTTCCAGTCGATCACGTGGATGCGGCAGGCGATGTGGACCCTGCGCGTCAACTGCGTCGACGGCATCACCGCCAACCGCGAGCGCCTAGGGGCGATGGTCGGTTCGTCGGTCGGCGTCGTCACCGCGCTCACCCCGTTCATCGGCTACGCGGCCGCCGCGGCCCTGGCCAAGACCGCGCTGCTGACGCACCGCAACGTCGCCGACCTGGTCGTCGAGGCCGGGCTGATGTCGCGCGACGAGGTCATGAAGCAGATCTCGCCCGCTCGGCTGTCGGGGCTGCAGGCCGTGACGGCGGCGATCCCGATCGTGCGCGCGGCCGACAGCGTCGTCGAGGACTGACGCTCAGCGGGAGCGGAGGGCTGGGGCGCCGGCATCCGGGATCGAACCCGGATGCCGCCTCAGTCGAGGATGCGGCAGTGGGTGGTCAGCTCGCCGATGCCGTCGATGCCGACCGTGACGGTCGAGCGGTCGCGCAGGAAGATCTGCGGATCGCGCGAGTATCCGGCGCCGCCCGGGCTGCCGGTGGAGATGAGGGTCCCGGGCAGGAGCGTCACCGACTCGGACAGCTTGTGGATGAGCGTCGCCACCGAGCGCACCATCTGGCCGGTGCTGGCATCCTGCACCGTGTGCCCGTCGACGACGGTCCAGATGTGCAGGTCCTGCGGGTCGGGGATCTCGTCGGCGGTGACCACGAACGGACCCGTCGGGGTGAAGCCGTCGAACGACTTGCAGCGCGACCACTGCGCTTCCGAGAACTGGATGTTGCGCGCCGTCACGTCGTTGACGACCGTGTAGCCCCACACGTGCTCGAGAGCCTCGTCCTCGGGGATGTCGCGGCCGGGGCGGCCGATGATGACGCCGAGCTCGGCCTCGTAGTCGACCGCCTCGCTCAGCGAGCGCGGCCACGACGTCGTCTCGCCGTGCGCGGTGAGCGAGTTCGGCCACAGCACGAACACGGTCGGGCCGGCGTCGGTCTTCAGGCCCAGCTCGCCGGAGTGCGCGGCGTAGTTGAGCCCGACGGCGAGGATCGACGGGGGAGCGAGCACCGCCGACGCGTACCGGATGCCGGCCAGCGGATGCCGCGGAGCAGCCGTCACCGCGTCACGCACGCGCGAGAGCAGATCGTCTCCCCCCGCGATCAGCTGCTCGAGGGTACGCGGTGCGCCGTCGAAGAGCTCGTCGACGAAGGAGAACTCCTCGCCGTGGACGCTGACGAGACGGGGGGCGTCGGCCCCCTCCTGTGAACGGACGTGGGCGAAACGCATGCCTCCACGCTACCGGGCCGGGCCGGGCGGGACGCCCGCAACCCCGGACGACCCGTCCGAGCGCGCCCCTAGGCTGAGCGCATGAGCACCCCTTCGCCGTTGTCGCGGCCCGACTCGGCCGAGCCCGCGCGCATCGAGACCGCGCCCCGGGCCGCCCTCTCGGCCGCCCCGCCCCGCTCGCGTCGCGGCGGCGTCGCCCTGTGGATCGTGGCCGTGCTGCTCGTGCCGCTGCTGGCGCTGCTCGTGCGCTACTTCACGGGTTTCCTCGGGACGGCGGCGTCGTTCATCGGGCTGCTGCTCGCCGCGATCCCGTTCGTGATCGTCTGGTTCGCGGTGCGCTACATCGACCGCTGGGAGCCGGAGCCGCGACGCCTGCTGGTCTTCGCGGTGGCGTGGGGGGCGATCGCCTCCGTCGTGATCGCCCTGGGCGTCGACCTGCTCGTCACGGTCGTCACCGGCGGTCTGGCGCCGGCCTTCGGATCGGTGGTGCAGGCTCCGATCGTCGAGGAGATCGCGAAGGGTCTGGGCGTGCTGCTGCTGTTCGCCTTCGCGCGGCGTGCGTTCGACGGCCCCGTCGACGGCATCGTGTACGGCGCGCTGATCGGTGCCGGTTTCGCCCTCACCGAGAACGTGCAGTACTTCGCCATCAGCTACCTCGAGGGCGGTCCCGCCCAGGTCGCGAGCACGTTCTTCCTCCGCGCCGTGCTGTCGCCCTTCGCGCACGTGATGTTCACCAGCCTCACCGGCTTCGCGTTCGGCCTCGCGGCTCGACGGGGGCTGCGTACCTCCGCCGCCCTGTCGTACGGTATCCCCGGGGTCATCGGCGCGATCGTGCTGCACGGGCTGTGGAACGGCTCGGCGACCTTCTTCGACTTCTTCGAGCTGTACGCGGCGCTCCAGGTGCCGCTGTTCGTGCTGTTCATCCTCGGCATCCTGGCCCTGCGCCGTGAGGAGTCGCGGCTCACGCGGGCGCGCCTGGGCGAGTACGCCGCGGCCGGGTGGTTCACGCCGCAGGAGGTCGACATGCTCGCCACGCCACCGGGCCGGCGATCGGCGATGGCGTGGGCGCGCACGCTGCCGGGAGACCGCTCGGGGGTGATGAAGGCTTTCATCACGGATGCCACAGCCCTCGCCGCCGCTCGACAGCGCTCGCTGTCGGGACGCGACCCGCACGCGCCGACGACCGAGCGCTACCTGCTCGAGCGCACGACGGCGGCGCGCGCGGCACTGCTGCGTCCCTGAGGGGTCTTGACACCGCGGGAGGGTGGGAGCACCATCGAGGTAGGCCAACTCAGCGCCCGGTCGACACGCAGGCATCGCCGCGGCACCGGGCGCTGAGTCTTTCCGCCGCCGTCTGTCCAGGGGCTTCGCGGGAGCGCGCGGCGTGCTTGGATGGAGTCATGACTGATCGCACCAAGCCGGAGTTCGACGCTCCCAGCGGCCCCGCCCCCTCCGACCTCGTCATCCGCGACATCATCGTCGGCGACGGCGACGAGGCCAAGCCCGGCGACACCGTCACCGTGCACTACGCCGGAGTCGAGTACGAGTCGGGCGAGGAGTTCGACTCCTCGTGGGGCCGCGGCGAGAGCATCCAGTTCCCCCTCCGCGGCCTCATCCAGGGCTGGCAGGACGGCATCCCGGGCATGAAGGTCGGCGGACGCCGCGAGCTCGTCATCCCGCCGCACCTGGCCTACGGTCCCGCCGGCGGACACTTCCTGGGCGGCAAGACGCTCATCTTCATCATCGACCTCCTCAAGGTCGGCTGATCGGGAGTTCTTCATCGAGAATTCACGAACCCGAGGGCGCCGCGGCTCCCTCGGGTTCGTCGTTTTCCTCGATCGTGGAATACATTCGTGTGAATGGGAGTTGACCCTCGGCAGGACGCCGACACGGCTCCCCAGACCTCTAGGAGTGACATGACCGACACCACCGCCCTCGACATCCCCGGCTACAAGGCGGGCACCTGGGTCCTCGACCCCAGCCACAGCGAGGTCACCTTCTCGGTGCGCCACATGATGATCTCGAAGGTCCGCGGCACCTTCGGCATGAAGAGCGCCACGATCGTCGCCCCCGAGAACCCGCTCGAGGCGACCGTCGAGGCCTCCGTCGACGTCACCTCGGTCGACACCAAGGACGAGGGTCGCGACCAGCACCTGCGCTCGGCCGAGTTCTTCGACATCGAGACCTACCCGACGATGGACTTCCGCTCCACCGGCGTTCGCCTCGAGGACGGCGACTTCCTCGTCGACGGCGACCTGACCATCCGCGGCATCACCAAGCCCGCGACCTTCGCTCTCGACTTCGGCGGCTTCGGCACCGACCCGTGGGGCAACTACAAGGCCGGCGCGACCGCCAAGACGGTCGTCAACCGCGAGGACTTCGGCCTCACCTGGAACGCCGCCCTCGAGACCGGCGGCGTGCTCGTCGGCAAGGACGTCACCATCGAGCTCGACCTGCAGCTCGCGCTCCAGGCCTGATCGTCGCGAAGGCCCCGGGTGCTCGGCATCCGGGGCCTTCGTCGTCTTCGGGTTCAAGCGGTGACGCGACGGGGGAGGCGCAGGCGCTGCTGGACGAGCAGGATGCCGAGGAACACCACGGCCGCGCCCACCGGCTCGTTCCACGAGATGCGCTCGCCGAGCACCAGGATGCCGAGCGCCACCCCGACCACCGGTGTGATGTACGTCACGGTCGAGGCGCGCGTCGGGCCCCAAGCGCGCAGGGTGTTCTGGTTCCACACGTACGCGACGCCCGTGCCGAGGACGCCCAGGGCCACGATGCTCCCGACGACCGGGAGGGTCAGCCGCATCGGCTCGGCGAGGATGACGGGCGAGAGCAGGAGCATGAACGCCGCCGCGGGCCCGATGTAGCCGAACGCGAAGGCGACGCCGCTCAGACCGCTGTTGCCGAGGAACCGTCGCATGTAGGCGAGGCTCACGCCGTAGCAGGCGGTCGCGCCGAGCAGCGCGAGCTGCGCGACCGTGCTGTCGCCGACCTCGCCCACCGCCCCGGGGGCGATGATCACGACCACGCCCGCGATGCCGACGCCGATCCCGATCAGCTGCCCGAGGCGCAGGCTCTCGACGCGGAACACGGCCCACGCCATGATCGCGGTCATGATTGGCGTGGTCGCGTTGAAGATGCTCGCCAGGCCCGACGAGACGTGCTGCTCCGCCCATGCGAACAGCAGGAACGGCACGACGCAGAACGTCATCGCCAGAACGCACAGGTGCGCCCAGGTGCGCAGCCCGCGGGGGAGCCGCTCGCGCCGGATCGCCACGATCGCGGCCAGCGCCAGAGCGCCGAACAGCAGGCGTCCGCCCGCGACCTGCGCCGGAGTCATGCCGGAAAGGGCCACCGCGATGAAGAGGAAGCTCGACCCCCACACGATTCCGGTGAGCACGAACTGCACGGCGACCGAGACGGGGGAGGGAGCGGGGGAGGATGCCACGATCCCGACCATACGACCCGCGGCCGCTGGCGCGGGGGTCGAGCGGATGCGACGTCCGGAATCCGCCGACGGTCGGCAGGTTCCGCGCGAGCGTGCGAGTCGGGTCAGGGCTGCGGGTCGAGGGCGTCGTAGGCCCGGAAGCGCGGGGAGAAGCGCACCAGCGTGCCCACGAGCCCCAGGATCAGGATGCCGCCGAACAACGGCGGGATCCACAGGGCGGCGAGGGTCGCGAGGGTGCCGGCGTAGAGCGCGCCCACACGGGGACCGCCGGCGACCACGACGATGAAGATCCCCTGGAGGCGCCCGCGCATGGCATCCGGGACCGCCGCCTGCATCATGGTCGAGCGGTAGATGGCGCTGACGTTGTCGGCCGCGCCCGACACGGCCAGGGCGAGGGCCGCGAGGGTGATGAGCGCCACCGCGGCGTGCGTCTCGTCGACGATCGCGGGGCGCAGCCACCCGGAGGTGGCGGCGAGCAGCACCAGACCGAAGAGCCCGATCGACAGGCCGTAGACCTGGATCGCGCGCTCGATGCCGAGCCCCTGGCGTCGCACCCGACCGATCGGGCCGGAGAAGAGGCTCGAGAGGAAGGCGCCCGCCGCGACGGCGGCGGTGAGGACGCCCGTGGTGATCGCGCCGCCCCCGAGCAGGACCGCGCCGAGGGCGGGGAACAGTGCGACCGGCTGCCCGAAGGTCATCGCGATGATGTCGAGGATGTACTGCAGGCGGATGTTCGGGGCGCGGCGGAGGAAGCGGACTCCGTCACGGAAGGACTCCAGCCCCGGGCGCACGATCTCGCCCTCGGGGCGGAGCTTCGGCAGCGACCACAGGCCGAGGAACAGCGAGGTCATGAGTACGACGTCGAGCGAGTACGTCCACGCGTACCCGGCGACCGCCACCAGGACCCCCGCGAGGGCGGGTCCGGCCATGACCATGATCCCGACGGTCACGCCCTGCAGCGCCGCCGCGGCCGGCAGCAGGTCGCGCGGGATCAACCTCGGGGTGATCGCCGACTTCGTGGCCATGACGATCGAGTTCGCCGCCGAGTTGACCACGCTGAGCACGAACAGCCAGCCCACGGTCTCGAGGCCCGTCCAGGCGAGGATCGCCAGCAGCGCGGTGGAGGCGAAGGTGACCACCGCGGCGAGCAGGGCCACCGTGCGCCGGTCGAACGCGTCGGCGAGCATGCCCCCGTACAGCCCCGCGACGATCATGGGCAGCAGCCCTGCGACGGCGATCATCGACACCGCGAAGGTGCTCTGCGTCAGCTCGAACACGTGCAGCATGACCGCGACGACCGTCAGCTGCCCGCCGAGGCCCGCGAGCGTCGACCCGATCCACAGCCGCGCGAAGGCGGGGGAGGTGGTGAGGGGGCGCAGGTCGATGAACGCTCCGCGCGCGCCTCGACGCGGGGGCGCGGCGGGATCGGTCTGACTCACGGATCGAGGCTACGCCAGGCCTCCGACACCGGGCGTCGCGGACGGGTGCGGTCGCGGCATCCGAATGCTGGTAGACTCATGCGGTTGCCGTTCGATCGGCCGCGGATAAAGAGAGCTCGCACATCGTGTGACGGGCGCCGCGCAATGAGAAGGAAGGGGATCCCATCTATGGCACTCGAAGCAGACGTCAAGAAGGCGATCATCGAAGAGTACGCGACGCACCCCGGTGACACCGGATCCCCCGAGGTGCAGGTCGCGATGATGACGCAGCGCATCAAAGACCTGACCGAGCACCTCAAGATCCACAAGCACGACCACCACTCGCGCCGTGGACTCTTCCTGCTCGTCGGTCAGCGCCGTCGCCTGCTGGGTTACCTGCAGGACGTCGACATCAACCGTTACCGCTCGCTCATCGAGCGTCTCGGTCTGCGTCGCTAATCGCACCAGCGTTCTATCGCGCAAAACATTCTTGGAAGGCCGCCCCACGGGGTGGGGCGGCCTTCGTCATTCCCGGATGCCGTGGCCCCGTGGCATCCGCTCTGCCTCCGCGGGACCGTGGCGGTGTCCCCTCCGCGGGACCGCGGCGGGTTTCCTTCCGCGATAAACGCCGCCCCGAGTGAGACACGCGCTGACAGGGCGTGTTTCACTCGGCGCGGCGTTTATCGGCGGACCCTCGCGGGCAGGTAGGCGGGCGTGCGGCCGCAGACGCGACCGGCGCGCGACCGTCGGCGACTCAGGATGCCGTGCGGGCGGCGAGCAGGTCGGAATGCCAGCGCTCGGCCACGTCGGGGTGGGCGCGCAGACGCGACTTGAGGGCGTTCTCGCCGTAGGTGGCGTGAATGGGGTTCGTCGGGTCGTCCTCGACGCCGCGGGCCTCGGCGGCGAGCTCCGCCGGCAGCTCGATGATGGGCAGTCGTGCGTCCAAGGCGGGGTTGAAGAAGAACGGCACCGAGATGCGCTCGTCGGGGAAGCGCGGCGAGATCACGCGGTGGTTCGTCGCCCGCAGGTAGCCCTGGGTGGCGTACTCGAGCAGTTCGCCGATGTTGACCACGAAGGCGCCGGACACCGGGGGAGCGTCGACCCACTCGCCGTCGCGCTCGACCTGGAGTCCGCCCTTGCCGGGCTCCACCCACAGCAGCGTCAGGACGCCGGAGTCCTTGTGGGCGCCGACGCCCTGCTGCGGGGTGGGGTCGTCCTTGCCGGGGTAGCGCACGATCTTGATGAGCGTCTGCGGGTCGCCGAAGTGCCGGTCGAAGTACTGCTCCTCTGCCCCGAGGGCGAGCGCCCACGCACGCAGCAGCTTCCGCGCGACGCCGGTGAGGTGGTCGTGCCATTCGGCGACGACGTCCTTCAGCTCGGGCTGTGCCGCGGGCCACAGGTTCGGGCCGATCAGTCGGTTGTATCCCGGACCCTCGCGGTCGTCGATCGCGTCGCGCTCGGGTCCGATATCGATCTGCTCGCGCCAGTCGACGCGTCCCTGCGTGCGCTCGCCGCCGACGCGCGTGTACCCGCGGAAGTGCGGGCTCGTCACGTTCTCGATCGAGAGTTTCTCGGCCTCGGGGAGAGCGAAGAAGTCCTTCGCGGCCTTCAGGAGATTCGCCTCCAGCTCCGCGCTGACGCCGGTCCCGGTCAGGTAGAAGAACCCGACGTCGTGTGTTGCGGCACGCAGCTCGTCGCGGAAGCGGGCGGCGGCATCCGGGCCCTGGTCGAGGAGCGAGAGGTCGAGGACGGGGAGATTCAGGTCGGACATGCGTCGAGGCTAGATCGCCCTCGTCCGGCGGCGCCCGAATGTTGCCGACGGTTACCGCGGGAGTGATCGGGCTCTGAAGCGACCCAGAGGTGCGCGCAGCGGCGAGAATGCGTAATCTGTCCTGGTCAGGTGAGGCTGTCCTTACCTCAGTCGCCGCGTCGCGGCATCCTCCGTCGTTCGAAAGTCGGTCACGCCCGTGCTCGCCACCTTCCTCATCGGCCTCCGTGAAGGCCTCGAAGCCGCCCTCGTCGTCGGCATCCTCGTCGCCTACCTCACGCGCCTCGACCGTCGCGACGCCCTGCCCCGGCTGTGGGCGGGTGTCGGACTGGCCGTGGCGCTGGCCCTCGTGATCGGTGCGGTGTTCACCTTCGGGGCCTACATGCTGACGTTCGAGGCGCAGGAGCTGCTCGGCGGAGGTCTCTCGCTCCTGGCCGTGGCGATGGTCACGTGGATGATCTTCTGGATGCAGCGCGCCGGCCGCACGCTCAAGGCCGGCCTCGAGGGCGGCGTCGAGAGGGCGCTCCGCGGCGGCGTGTGGGCGCTGGTCGCGATCGGCTTCGTCTCGGTCGCTCGCGAGGGCGTCGAGACGACGCTGCTGCTGTGGTCGATGGTGCAGTCGTTCGGCGACGCCCCGCTCGCTCTCCTCGGCGCGCTGCTCGGTCTCGCCGCGGCGGTCTTGCTCGGCTGGCTCATCGCCCGCGGCATGCTCCGCCTCGACCTCTCGCGCTTCTTCACCTGGACCGGCGGATTCCTCGTCGTCGTGGCGGCGGGGGTGCTCGCCTACGCGTTCCACGACCTGCAGGAGGCCGGTGCGCTGCCCGGCCCCTTCGGCGCGGGAGCCCCGCTCGACCCGGCGACCGGTCTCGTCGCCACCGGCTGGGCGGGCTTCCCCTTCGGCTGGGCGTTCGACGTCTCCGGCGTCATCGCCCCGGGCGGTCCGCTCGCCGCGCTGCTGCAGGCCACGGTCGGCTTCATGCCGCAGATGACCTGGTTCCAGGTGCTGGCGTGGATCGCCTACGTCGCGGTCGTCGTCCCGCTCTTCGTGCGGGGTGTCCGAGCCAACCGCCGTTCGCGTCGGGCCGCGGGTCCGGCTCCCGCCCCGACCCCCGACCCGGTGACCGCGACCCCGTAGACCCCCGGCGCCGCTCGCGTGCCCGACGCCGCGGCATCCCCCCTCCTTCCGAAACGGAGCATCATGAACCCGACTCGCCTCCTCGCGGCCGCAGCTGTGGCCGGCGCGGCCGCCCTCGTCCTGTCCGGTTGCGTCGCGAAGTCCGACGCCGCCGCCTCCGGAGCCCTCTCGGTCACCTCGACCGACGACGGGTGCGCGGTCTCGTCCGCCAGCGCGCCGAGCGGCACGGTCGCCTTCGACGTCACCAACCAGAGCGAGCAGGTCACGGAGTTCTACCTGCTGGCATCCGACGGTCTGCGCATCGTCGGCGAGGTCGAGAACATCGCCCCCGGCGCCTCGCGCAACCTCACCGTCGTCGCCCAGCCCGGGGAGTACTTCACGCTCTGCAAGCCCGGCATGGTCGGCGACGGCGTGGGCCGGGCGAGCTTCTCGGTCACCGGAGACGCGGTCGCCGTCACCGGGGCGGACGCCGAGCAGAAGCAGCAGGCCGTCGACCTCTACGCCGCGTTCGTCAAGGATCAGGTGGGCCAGCTGATCCCCGCGGTGCAGACCTTCGCCGCCGCGTACGAGTCGGGCGACGACGCCGCGGCCCGGGAGCAGTTCCCGCGCGTGCGCGCGTTCTACGAGCGCATCGAGCCGATCGCCGAGGCGCTCGGCGACCTCGACCCGCGCATCGACTACCGCGAGGTCGACGCCGTGGCCGAGGGCCTGGACTGGACCGGGTTCCACCGCATCGAGAAAGACCTCTGGGTCCCCGCGCAGGACGCGCTGAACGCCGACGGCGAGACCCCCGCGTGGAAGAACTGGGCGCCCTCGACCCCGGCCGAGCGTGCGACCTACGGCGACAAGCTCATCGCCGACACGCAGGAGCTCTACGACTACGTGCACTCCGACGCGTTCACCCAGGCGCTCGATGCGCAGGGCGTCGCGGGCATCTCGAACGGTGCGATCGCGCTGCTCGACGAGGTCGCCACCGGCAAGATCAGCGGTGAGGAGGACTGGTGGTCGGGCACCGATCTCAACGACTTCGCAGCGAACGTCGAGGGCTCCAAGATGGCGTTCTCGCTCGTGCGCGACTTCGCCGACTCCAAGGGCGACAAGGGCACCGCGCTGGTCTCGCGCATCGACGGCGGCTACGCCGACCTGGAGGCGGCGCTGGCGGCTTACGGCTCGCTCGATGCCGGCTTCGTCCCGTACAGCCAGATCACCGAGGCCGACAAGCGCCGGCTCACCGACCTCATCAACGCCCTCGCCGAGCCGCTGTCGCAGCTCACGGTGACGATCCTGGAGTGAGCGTGACCGAGCAGGAGGAGCAGACTCCGCAGGCGGGTCTCTCGCGCCGCGGATTGATGGGCCTCGCCCTGGGCGCGGGGGCCACGGGGCTCGTCGTGGGTGCCGGCGCGGGTCTGGTCGGGGGGCAGGCCTACGCCCTCGAGCAGCAGAAGACGGAGAGGGATGCCGCGGCCTCGGCGAGCGGCATCCATCAGCCCGGGATCACGACGCCCGTGCAGGAGCACCTGCACTTCGCGGCCTACGACATGATGGCCCGCACCACCCGTGACGACCTCGCCGAACTGCTGGCGGACTGGACGTACGCCGCCGCCCGCATGATGCAGGGGCTCGAGGTCACCGCCACGGGCGCCGTCGGCGGCTCGCCCGAGGCGCCGCCGGACGACACGGGCGAGGCGCTCGGACTCCCGGCGAGCAACCTGACCATCACCTTCGGCTTCGGTCCCTCGCTGTTCGACGCGCGCTTCGGGCTTCAGGGGCAGCTGCCCGACGGGCTCGAGCGGCTCCCCGCGTTCCTCGGCGACGACCTCGACCCGCTGCGCTCGGACGGCGACCTCTGCATCCAGGCCTGCGCCGACGACCCGCAGGTGGCGGTCCACGCGATCCGCAACCTCAGTCGCATCGCGTTCGGGCGCGCGACGATCCGCTGGTCGCAGCTCGGGTTCGGCCGCACCTCCAAGACCACGTCGGACCAGTCGACTCCGCGCAACCTCTTCGGCTTCAAGGACGGAACGGCGAACATCCTCGCCGACGACACCGCCGCCCTCGACGAGAACGTGTGGGTCTCGGCATCCGAGGGTCCGGCATGGCTGGTGGGCGGGTCGTACCTCGTCGCGCGGCGCATCTCGATGCTCATCGAGACGTGGGACCGCACGCGGCTGGCCGAACAGGACCGCGTGATCGGACGCGACAAGGCGCAGGGCGCCCCGCTGTCGGGCGGCGACGAGTTCACGGCGCCCGACTTCGCGGCGACCGGATCGACCGGCGCCCCGGCCATCGACCCGCGCAGCCACGTGCGGCTCGCGCACCCGGACACGAACGGGGGCATCCGGCTCCTCCGTCGTGGCTACAACTTCGTCGACGGGACCACCGACCTCGGGCGGCTGAACGCCGGACTGTTCTTCCTGTCGTTCCAGAAGAGCCCGCAGCGCTACATCACGGTGCAAAGAGCGCTGTCGACGGATGCCATGAACGAGTACGTCCGTCACGTCGGCTCGGGGCTGTGGGCCGTGCCGCCGGCTCCGGCCGCCGGGATGTCGGTGGGGGCGGGACTGCTCGGCGCGTAGCGCGTTCCGGTCTCCGTTGCCGGGTGGTGCGCCGCGGCGGCGCGCTGGGTGGCCGTGCGCGAGATCACACGATCCGTACGGGATCACGCGTTCGGTGGGTGACGGGACGCGTGATCTCGGACCGGTCGTGTGATCTGGCGGGCGCTCGGGCGGATGCCGCGGCGCGGGCGCGGAATAAAGCTGGGCGCCTCGCGTTGGAGCATGTATATTCAGATGCATACAAACAGGAGGCGCATCGTGAACGAGACGAGCAACTGGCCCGGAATGCAGTTCGGTGTCATGACGGTGAGCGACATCACCCAGGACCCGACGACGGGGAAGACCCCGAGCGAAGCCCAGCGCATCAAGGACACGCTCACGATCGCCAAGCACACCGAGGAGGTCGGTCTCGACGTCTTCGCCCTCGGCGAGCACCACAACCCGCCGTTCTGGTCGTCGTCGCCCACGACGACGCTCGCGTACATCGCCGCCCAGACCGAGCGTCTGATCCTCACGACGTCGACGACCCTCATCACCACGAACGACCCGGTGAAGATCGCCGAGGACTTCGCGATGCTGCAGCACGTGTCGGGCGGTCGCGCGGACCTGATGCTCGGTCGCGGCAACACCGGCCCCGTCTACCCCTGGTTCGGCAAGGATATCCGTCAGGGCCTGCCGCTCACGATCGAGAACTACGACCTGCTGCACAAGCTGTGGCGCGAGGACGTCGTCGACTGGGAGGGGAAGTTCCGCACGCCCCTGCAGGGCTTCACTTCGACCCCGCGGCCCCTCGACGGCGTGCCGCCCTTCGTCTGGCACGGCTCGATCCGCACTCCCGAGATCGCCGAGCAGGCCGCGTACTACGGCAACGGCTTCTTCGCGAACAACATCTTCTGGCCCAAGGAGCACTACCAGCGCCTGATCACGCTGTACCGCGAGCGCTTCGCCCACTACGGTCACGGCACGCCCCAGCAGGCGATCGTCGGTCTCGGCGGTCAGGTGTTCATGCGCGCGAACTCCCAGGACGCGGTGCGCGAGTTCCGTCCGTACTTCGACAACGCGCCCGTGTACGGGCACGGCCCGAGCCTCGAGGACTTCAGCGAGATGACCCCGCTGACCGTCGGCTCGCCGCAGCAGGTCATCGACCGCTACGCCGCGATGCGCGAGACGTTCGGCGACTACCAGCGCCAGCTCTTCCTCATCGACCACGCGGGGCTCCCGACCAAGACGGTGCTCGAGCAGCTCGACATCCTCGGCTCCGAGGTCGTCCCGGTGCTCCGCAAGGAGCTGCAGAAGAACCGCCCGGCCGAGGTGCCCGACGCGCCGACGCACGCCAACCAGGTCGAGAAGATCTACGCAGGTGCGGCTCCGCGCCAGGCCGTCCCCGGCGCGAACCGCGGCGACAACATGGTGGCGGGAAGCCCGTACCAGGATGCCGCTCCGCGTTCCGGCAGCGCGTTCGGTGCCGCGGCGACGAAGGTCGGTGCCTGACATGGCCGCGCGCCGTATCACGGTCATCACCGCGGGTCTGTCGACGCCCTCGTCGACGCGCATGCTCGGGGATCGCCTCGCCCACGCGGCGCTCGCCGAGCTGCGTGAGCGCGGGATCGACGCGACCAGCGACGTCTTCGAGCTGCGCGACTACGCCCATGAGCTCACCGACAACCTGCTGACCGGTTTCGCGCCGCCGGCGCTCGAGCAGATGATCAACACGGTCGTCTCGGCCGACGGCATCATCGCCGTCACGCCGATCTTCTCGACGAGCTACTCGGGGCTGTTCAAGTCGTTCATCGACGTGCTCGACCCGCAGGCGTTGAACGGCACCCCCGTGCTCATCGGCGCGAACGCCGGCACCGCCCGGCACTCGCTCGCGATCGACTACGCGATCCGCCCGCTCTTCACCTACCTGCACGCCAATCCCGTGCCGACCGGTGTGTTCGCGGCATCCAGCGACTGGGGTTCGAATGCCGACGAGGTCGCCCCGCTCGGCTCGCGCGTCGATCGCGGCGCCCGTGAGTTCGCGGATGCCATCGCGGCCCGTGAGCCCGTTCGCGACGCCGACCCGTTCGACCCGTCGTCGTACCTCGGCGAGGGCCGCTCCTTCGGACATCTGCTGGGTGGTCTGTCGGGCGAGTGAGCCCGTGATCGAGCCCCGCTGCCCCGAGTGGGCGGCGGGGCTTCGTCGTGCGGACCTAGGGTGGAAGCCGAGCAGAGGGAGTCGCGATGGATGCCGCGCAGTGGGACGAGCGTTACCGCGCCTCCGCCGGGGGAGTCTGGGCCACTCAGCCGCCCGCCGTCGTGCGCGAGATCGCCGCGACCCTGGTCCCCGGTACGGCGATCGACGTCGCGACCGGCGACGGGCGTACGGCGTTGTGGCTCGCCGAGCGCGGGTGGGCGTGCACCGGGGTCGACTTCTCGAGCGCGGGTCTCGCGCTCGCCGCGGCGCGACCCGGCGGCGACAGGGTCGACTGGACCGTGGGCGATGTGCGCGAGTGGCATCCGACGACACCCGTCGACCTGGTCATCTCGTGCTATCTGCACCTTCGCGACAGCGCGGCGGCCATCGCGCGCATCGCCGAGTGGGTGGCTCCGGGGGGAACCCTCGTGGTCCTCGGTCACGACATCGAGAACATCGCCGCGGGAGGACACGGACCAAGCGACCCTGCGATCCTCTACACGCCCGAGCTGCTGCGCGGCGCGGTCGATGAGCGGTTCAGGACCGAGCGGTGCGAGCGGGTCACCCGCACGAGCGCGGACGCCGAGCTCCGTGACGGGCACCAGGCTGCGGCGATCGACACGCTGCTGCACGCCGTGCGGATGCGCTGAGACGCCGCCCCCGTGAGGTCGCGGGCGGCGTCCGGGGGACGCCGACGGCTTCGCTTCGCTCGCGGCGCCGGTGGCCCGACAGGGTCGCCTGCTGTGCCCGGCTCAGAGCACGATCTCGTCGGCAGCTCGCAGCTCGCGGGCGGCCACCGGTCGCAGACCCCGACGGACGAAGGTGTCGGCGGCGGCCAGCGGCCCGACCTCGATCCCCGCCTCGGCGGCGATGTCGGCGATCGGAACCTGGAAGGTGCGGAAGGCGCCCAGTGGCGGGACGGCGAGACCCTGCCGGGTGTCGACCAGGTCGCTCTGATCGAGCACGAATCCGGCCGCCGCGAGGGCGTCGTCCTGACGCCAGACGGCGATCTTCCAGAAGCGCAGCGGCACCCGGATGCCGCGATACGGCGGATCGTCGGGCTCGAGCACGGGGGCGGTGAACACCGCGAGGCGCTGATCGGTCGTCTCGGCATAGGCGAGCACGTGGTCCTCGAGGCCGAGCCAGAGTTCCTTCGACTGGTTGAATCCCGCCGCCTGCGGGGCGGCGTTCGTGTAGAAGAACGTGGCCTCCGTGGCATCCCGGGCTTCGGACGCCGAACCCCAACCGGGATCGCGACGGCGCACGAGATGGCCCCGGTCGAGGTCGTTGCGACTGTAGACGTCGGGACCCGCCTGCGCGTCGGCGGCCACGCGCGGGTCGAGCCGCCACTCGCCGGTGCGGGGCTGCTCGCGCAAGGACGCACCGTCGATCACGACGCCCGTCACCGCCGCGAAGCGACGCTCCTCATCGAGCAGCACCGAGAACCGCGGGTAGTCGAGTCGTGTCGTCGGGCGGTCGGGGGAGGGCAGGGGCAGGGGGATGCCGAGGAAGTCCGGGTCGTAGCCGTCGCTCATGCCCCCATCGTGCCGGTGACCACCGACATCGCGACAGACTGGGGACATGGAACAGCTGGTGAAGACCCGCGCCGACGCGCCCGACGGCTTCTTCGCCGCGGAGGCGGCCGGACTGCGGTGGCTCGCCGACGCGGGCGGCGCCCGCACGGCGAGGGTCCTCGAGGTCGGGGACGACCGCATCGCGCTCGAGCGCATCACCGAGGCCGCCCCGACCGCCGCAGCCGCGACCGCCTTCGGTGAAGCGCTCGCCGCGACGCACGCAGCGGGGGCCGAGGCCTTCGGGTCGCCGCCGCCCGGATGGGAGGGCGGCATCTTCATCGGTCGACGCCCGCAGCCCGCGATCCCGACGTCGACCTGGGGAGCTTTCTACGCGGCTCAGCGGGTCGAGCCGTTCGTGCCGATCGCCGTCGCCGCGGGCAACCTGTCGGCATCCGCGGCGGAGGTCGTGGGTCGGGCGTGCGCCCTCATCGCGCAGGGCGCCTTCGACGACGGCGAGCCGCCCGCGCGCCTCCACGGCGACCTCTGGGCCGGGAACGTGTTGTGGTCCGGCGAAGGCGTCGTGCTCATCGATCCCGCGGCGCACGGCGGCCACCGCGAGACCGATCTCGCGATGCTCGCGCTCTTCGGCTGCCCGTTCCTCGAGCAGATCCTCACCGCCTACGACCGGGCTCGACCGCTGGCCGCCGGGTGGCGGGAGCGGGTCCCGGTGCATCAGCTGCACCCGCTCGCCGTCCACGCCGCCGGACACGGGCCGTCGTACGGTCGGGCGCTGGTCGACGCCGCGGAACGGACGCTCGCCCTGGTCTGAGGCGCCGGGGCGCCGGCGTCCGGGACCGGAGAGCGGGGTAACGGATGCGGAGCCGCGCATGGGATGCGAACGGACGCCGGTTCGTCGTCCGAATCCGCCGTTCCGCTGGGCGCTCGGAACCCCGCCCTCTTCAGCCCCGAGCCGCCGCCCGCCGCTTCGCCCGGCGCGCGAGCGCGAAGTCGATGCCCACGCCGATGCCCACCGCCACGGCGATCGACACCGCCACCGCCACCACGGGCCCACCGGGGACCACCGCCGCCACGACCGCGCCGATGACCGCCTGGTAGGCCGCCCACGCCAGGGCCGCCAGCGCCGCCACCCCCAGGTACCGGGCCGGCCCCACGCGAGCGGCCCCCGCGGCGAGATTCACCGCGAGCCGCGCGAACGGCACGAAGCGCGCCGTGAACAACACCACCGCCGCATTGCGCTCCAGCCGGGCCCTCGCCCAGTCGAGTGCGCTCCGCACGCGCGGCCCGCGCATCCACGCCCAGCGCTCGACGCCGACCGTGCGCCCCACGAGGTAGCAGCCGGCGTCACCGGCGAAGGCGGCTGCGCCCGCGACGACGATGACACCCGCCAACGGCGGCGTCCCGTGCGACACCGCCAGAGCGCCGAACGCGGTGACCGCGGCTTCCCCGGGAATCACCACGAGGAAGGCGTCGGCGAACACGAGCGCCGCCATCCCGAGCAGGGCCCACGGGCTCGCCGCGATCGCCTGCAGCCAGGCGTCGACTCCGTCCATCCCGTCACTCTCCGCCGCGGATCGAGACGCCCCGCCGACGCGGGGGTGACGGCGGGCGGAGCATCGGGTGAACATCGCGAACGTCGTCCCGGAAGCGCCCTCCCGCACCCCACCCTGGACTCGTGAGAGTCGCGCTGCTGGCCGAGTCCTTCCTCCCGCACATGAACGGGGTCACCGGCTCCGTCCTCCACGTGCTGCGTCATCTCGCCGAGGCGGGGCACGAGACGCTCGTCATCGCCCCCAAGTCGGGTGACGTCACCGCCGACCTGCACGGCGCCCGCACCGAGCTGCTGCGATCGGTGCCGCTGCCGTCGTACCCCGAGGTGCGGGTGGTGTTCGCCCGCGCGGCACGCCTGGGTGCGCTGCTGCGCGACTTCGATCCCGACGTCGTGCACCTGGCATCCCCGTTCGTGCTGGGCTGGCAGGGACTCGCCGCCGCCGACGCCCTGAAGATCCCCTCGGTCGCGGTCTATCAGACCGACGTCGTCGCCTATGCGCAGAAGTACGGCCTGCCGCACGCCACGGCGCTCGTCGCGGGGCACGTCGCGCGCCTGCATCGCCGCGCGACCCTGACCCTCGCGCCGTCGTCGGCCTCGACCCGTCAGCTCGAGGAGCTGGGGGTGGACCGCCTGCGCCGCTGGGGGAGGGGAGTGGATGCCGTCCGCTTCGCGCCCGAGCACCGTGACGACGCGTGGCGGGCCCGGGTCGCTCCGCGGGGGGAACGCATCATCGGCTACGTCGGACGCCTCGCCCCGGAGAAGCAGGTCGACGACCTGCGCGCGCTAGCCGATCTGCCCGGCACCCGTCTGGTCATCGTGGGCGACGGGCCCTCGCGTCCGGCGCTCGAGAAGGCGATCCCGGATGCCGTCTTCACCGGCCATCTGTCGGGTGCGACGCTCGCATCGACCATGGCGGGCTTCGACGTCTTCGTGCACCCGGGGGAGAGCGAGACCTTCGGTCAGACCATCCAGGAGGCCCTGGCCAGCGGCGTCCCCGTCGTCGCGACGGGCATCGGCGGACCGCTCGATCTCGTGCGTTCCAGCGTCGACGGATGGCTCTACAAGCCCGGTGACCTCGACGACCTGCGGGCGCGCGTGGCCGATCTGGCGGGAGACGAGTCCAAGCGCCGCGCATTCGCCCGCGCGGCGCGGGACGCCGTGCACGGTCGCACCTGGGAGGCGCTCACGCGCGATCTCGTCGGGCACTATCAGGATGCCGTCACCCTCCGACGCGTCGACGACAGTCTCCTGCGGCGAGGCGGACCGCGCCCGGCAGCGGCCTCACCCTCGCGCTCGCGGGGGCGGTGGACGCGCTTCGTCGCGCTCGGCGACTCGCTCACGGAGGGGCTGTGCGACGCCTCGCGCATGCCCGAGGGCCGGTTCCGCGGCTGGGCGGACCGTCTCGCCGAACTCCTGGCGCACACCAGCGACGAGGGACCGTTCCGCTACGCCAACCTCGCGGTGCGCAGCCGGCGCGTCCGGCACCTGATCGACGAGCAGGTCCCGGCGGCGCTCGCGCTCGAGCCCGACCTCGTGTCGATCCTCATCGGAGCGAACGATCTCGTGGGCCCGGCGCCGGTGATCCCGGCGCTCGTCGCGGAGGTCGAGTCCGCCGTGCGGGCGGTGCGTCGCACCGGGGCCGACGTGCTGCTGGTGACGACCTTCCTGCCGCGCCGGCCCGCGGCCCGCCTCTTCGCCCGGCGCTTCGCCACCTACAACGTGGAGCTGCGGCGCATCGCCGCCGAGCAGGGAGCGATGCTGCTCGACCTCGAGGCGGTGGGGGAGATCGGCGATCCGTCCCTGTGGGCCGACGATCTGGTGCACCTGCGCTCGGCGGGACACCGCCTCGTGGCCTATCGCGCGGCCGAGACGCTCGGCGTGCCCGACGCGCGTGCCCTGCTCGCGCTCGACGAGGCGCTGCACGCCGACGACGACGAGCGCGCGAGCGGCGTGTGGCTCACGCGCGACGCCCTGCCCTGGGTGTGGCGGCGCCTCCGCGGGCGCACCGCGGGAGACGGCGTCCGCGCGAAGCACGACGGCTACGTGGAGCTGCCCACGCGCGGCGACCGCGAGCGGGCTCGCACGTCGTGACGGGCCGGGCCGTGACGGCGAGATCACACGCTCCGGCCGAGATCACACGCTCCGGGCCCGGAAGATCGCGCGCGACCGGCCGGTTCCTGTGAGGTCGCGGCGTTCAGTACCAGCCGGTGCGCTCGGAATGGTCCCACGCGCCGCAGGGGCTGCCGTAGCGCGATTTGATGTACGACAGGCCCCAGGAGATCTGCGTCACGGCGTTGGTCCGCCAGTCGAGTCCGGCGGAGGCCATCTTCTCTCCGGGGAGGGCCTGGGGGATGCCGTAGGCGCCGCTGCTCGGATTGAGGGCGTCGGCGCGCCACCCGGACTCGCGATTCCACAGGGAGTTCAGGCACGAGTACTGGTCGTCGCCCCATCCCCACCCGCCGAGGGCGCCGCGCGCGTGTGCGCGCGCGTCGTTCGGGCTCATGATCGGGCCCGCGGGAGCGGTCGCCCCGCCGCCGCCTCCCGACGCGCCGCCGGAGCCTGACCCGCCGATCGAGCCGGAGCCGGATCCGCCGCTCGAGCCGGAGCCACCCCCGGAACCGCCGCTCGAGCCCGAACCACCCCCGGAGCCGGACCCGCCGCTCGAGCCCGAGCCGCCACCGGAGCCGCCGTTCGCGGGTGCCGCGCCCCCGCCGGTGGATCCCGAGCCGGCCGACGTCGACCCGCCGGACGCTGCGCCACCGCCGGTGGCGCCACCGGGTGCGGCGGCGTCCTGCTGCGCCTTCTCGCGTTGGCGCGCGGCGCGCTCCTCGGCCGCCGTGGTCTCGCGCAGGGCGGCCAGCTGCGCGTACAGGTCGTCGAGACGCGCCTGAGCGGCCGTGACCGCCGAGGACTCGGCGTCCGCCTGCGCCTGCGCCTCAGCGGCGGCGGACTGGGCCTCCTGGGCCAGCCGCGCCGCTTCATCGCGGGCCTGCTCCGCCTGTGCGCGCAGGGACGTCGCGACGTCGGCGGCGCTACGGGCCGTGCCGGCCGTGCGGGCGGCGGCGGCCGAGACGCGATCCAGGATGCCGAGCCGCTGGAGCAGGGAGTCGGGGTCGGCGTCGGTGAGCAGCTGCGCCACCAGGGGCCCTCCGCCGACCGTACGGTACAGCCGTGCGGCGCTGAGTCCGGCAGCCGCGGTCGCCGACTCCATCGCGGTGTCCGCGGCGTCGCTGCGGGTGGTCAGGTCTGCCGCTCGGGATGCCGTGGATTCGGCGAGCAGTCGCGTGCGCTCCGCGGCGGCGGACGCATCCAGGGCGCGACGCGATGCCTGCGCGGCCGTGGCTTCGGCGGCATCCAGTTCCTGCGTCACGCGTGCGACGGCGCCGTCGTCGACTGCGGCGGCTGCCGGGAGGGTGACGGCGGAGGCGGGGAACGGGGCCAGAGCGGTGCCGAGCAGCACGCACGCGAGGAGCGTGTGACTGCTGCGACGGATGAGACCCATGAGGTCACGGTAGAGCACGACGGCCCGTCGCGCCCAGCCCTGGCGGGCCGTCGCTGATAGGGTGGAGCAGGATGCCGTCTTGGTGTCCGCTCAACTACATATGAGCTCACGGAGCAGGCCGGCAGACGCTGGTCCCCTGTGGTGGACTCCCCGTCGGATCGCCGGGTGGTCGTCTACTGGTGGCCAGTCGCCGGGATTCCGGGTCGATTCGTCGGCGCGCCCTTTCTGCCTGTTCCTGCTCCTTCGCATGTCAGCTCGTCGCCCACACGGGGCGGCGAGCCTAAACAAAGAAGGAGGGACCTCTTGGAAGGTCCAGAAATCACCGCCGCTGAAGCCGTTCTCGACAACGGTCGCTTCGGCACCCGTACCATCCGCTTCGAGACCGGTCGCCTCGCCCAGCAGGCTCAGGGCGCCGTCGCCGCCTACCTCGACGAAGAGACCATGCTCCTGTCGGCCACCAGCGCCGGCAAGCACCCGCGTGAAGGCTTCGACTTCTTCCCGCTGACCGTCGACGTCGAGGAGCGCTCCTACGCCGCCGGCAAGATCCCCGGCTCGTTCTTCCGCCGCGAGGGTCGCCCCTCCACCGAGGCCATCCTCGTGTGCCGTCTCATCGACCGCCCGCTGCGCCCGTCGTTCGTCGACGGCCTCCGCAACGAGGTGCAGATCGTCGTCACGGTTCTCTCGATCGCACCCGGCGAGTTCTACGACGCCCTCGCCATCAACGCGGCGTCGATGTCGACCCAGATCTCGGGTCTGCCGTTCTCCGGCCCCATCGCGGGTGTGCGTCTCGCGCTCATCCCGGGCCAGGGCGAGCACGCCGACCAGTGGGTCGCGTTCCCGACCGTCACGCAGCTCGAGGACGCCGTCTTCGACCTGATCGTCGCGGGCCGCGTGCTCGACGACGGCGACGTCGCCATCATGATGGTGGAGGCCGAGGCCACCGAGGGCAGCTGGAACATGATCAAGGGCGGCGCGACCAAGCCCAACGAGCAGGTCGTCGCCGAGGGCCTCGAGGCCGCCAAGCCCTTCCTCCGTCAGCTCGTCGACGCGCAGAACGAGGTCGCTCGTACCGCGTCGAAGGAGATCCAGTCGTACCCCGTCTTCCCGGCCTACAGTCAGGAGGTCTACGACTTCGTCGCCGGTCGCGCCTACGACCGTCTGGTGCCCGTCTACCAGATCGCCGACAAGCAGGAGCGCCAGAACGCCGATGACGAGGTCAAGTCCTCGGTCAAGGAGCAGCTGCTGGCCGCCGTCGAGTCGGGCGAGCTGCCCGCCGTCGCGACCCTCGAGTTCGCCGCCGCGTACAAGTCCGTCACCAAGACGATCGTCCGCGGTCGCATCCTCTCCGAGGGCGTCCGCATGGACGGTCGCGGCCTGGCCGACATCCGTCCGCTCGACGCCGAGGTGCAGGTCATCCCGCGCGTCCACGGCTCGGCGATCTTCCAGCGCGGCGAGACTCAGATCCTGGGCGTCACCACGCTGAACATGCTCAAGATGGAGCAGCAGATCGACTCGCTCTCGCCCATCACGAGCAAGCGCTACCTGCACCACTACAACTTCCCGCCGTACTCGACCGGTGAGACCGGTCGCGTGGGTTCGCCCAAGCGTCGCGAGATCGGTCACGGCTTCCTGGCCGAGCGCGCGCTCGTCCCGGTGCTCCCCAGCCGCGAGGAGTTCCCCTACGCGATCCGTCAGGTGTCCGAGGCCCTCGGCTCCAACGGCTCGACGTCGATGGGCTCGGTCTGCGCCTCGACCCTGTCGCTGCTGAACGCGGGCGTGCCGCTGCGCGCCCCCGTCGCCGGCATCGCCATGGGCCTGGTCACCGACGAGGTCGACGGACAGACGCGCTACGCCGCGCTGACCGACATCCTCGGCGCCGAAGACGCGCTCGGCGACATGGACTTCAAGGTCGCCGGTACCTCGGAGTTCATCACCGCGATCCAGCTCGACACCAAGCTCGACGGCATCCCGTCGTCGGTGCTGGCCGCCGCCCTCACCCAGGCCAAGGAGGCTCGTCTGACGATCCTCAACGTGCTGAACTCGGCGATCGACGCCCCCGACGAGATGGCGCCCACCGCGCCCCGCGTCATCAGCGTGCAGATCCCGGTCGACAAGATCGGTGAGCTCATCGGCCCCAAGGGCAAGACGATCAACGCCATCCAGGACGAGACCGGCGCCCAGATCTCGATCGAGGACGACGGCACCGTGTACATCGGCGCGACCGACGGTCCCTCGGCCGAGGCCGCCCGCGCCCAGGTGAACGCGATCGCCAACCCGACCAACCCGGAGGTGGGCGAGCAGTTCCTCGGAACCGTCGTCAAGATCGCGACCTTCGGCGCGTTCGTCTCGCTGCTCCCCGGCAAGGACGGCCTGCTGCACGTCAGCGAGGTCCGCAAGCTCGCCGGTGGCAAGCGCGTCGAGAACGTCGAGGACGTGCTCTCGGTCGGTCGCAAGATCCTCGTGCGCATCACGAAGATCGACGACCGCGGCAAGCTGTCGCTCGAGCCCGTGCTCGACGAAGAGGCGACCACGCCCGAGTCCGCCGACACGCAGAGCTCGGCCGCGGCGAGCGAGGGCCCCGAGGCTCCCGCCGAAGGCTGACCCTCTCGTCACCGGATGCCCGTCCCGCCTCGCGCGGGGCGGGCATCCGTCGTGTGACGGATGTGACGGATGTGACGGATGTGGCCGCTGAGGGGCGGCGCGCGCAAGCGTTACCCAATATTTATCGCCGAGCCGAGGGAAACGGGGGCCGGTCCCTGGCAACGCCCTAACCTCGAAGTACGTCGGGGGGCGTATCGATACGGCGCGTGCCGTACCGCCACCCCGGTACCCGGAGAGGGGATGCCACCATGAGCGGCTCGGGCGTCGACGAGACGGCCTCGCCGCGCCTGCGTCGGGATCGTCCGCCTCACCCCTCCGCGCCCATCACGCTGCAGGGACCGGGCCTCGGCTCACACGTGCGCGTGCCGCTGGGTGAGACCGGCTTCGAGGTGTTCCCGCTGTTCCTCGGCGGGGGCGAGTTCGGGTGGAACGTCGACGCGCGGGCGAGCCACGAGATCCTCGACGCCTACGCCGAGCTCGGCGGCAACGCCGTGCACACCGCCGACAGCTATGCCGCGGGACGCAGCGAGTTCATCATCGGGGAGTGGCTGCGCACGCGCCGGGTGCGCGACGACACCGTGGTGACGGTGCGCATCGGGGGACACCCCGACAACCCCGGGTTGGATTCCGTCAATCTCGTGCGTGCCGTGGAGGCCTCGTTGACGCGCTTGGGCACCGACCGCATCGACGTCCTCTCGCTCGACGCGATCCGCGGTGACGCCGCCATGCTCGAAGACACGCTCGCCACCAGCGAATGGCTCGTCGAGTCCGGCAAGGTCCGCGCGATCGGCGCCCACGGCTACACCGCCGCCCAGCTGGTCGAGGCGCGCATCCTCTCGTCGGCCGGGTACCCGCGCATCACGGTGCTCGACGTGCCGTACAACGTGCTGCGCCGGTCGGAGTTCGAGGGCGACGTCCGCCTCATCGCCAGCGCGCAGGACATGGCGGTCACGCCCTCCCACCCCCTCGCGCACGGTTTTCTCGCCGGCGAGACCCGCACCCGGGGCCAGTCCTCGCGCTCGGCGCGCGGCACGCAGGTGGCGGCCCATCTCAACCGCCGCGGATCCCGCGTGCTCCGCGCACTCGACGCGGTCGGGGAGGAGCTCGGCATCCCCGATGCCGCCGTCGCGGTGGCCTGGCTGCTCGCGCAGAAGATCGTCACCGCGCCCATCGTGAACGCGTTCGCTCCCCGTCACGTCGTGGAATGCATGCGGGCCGTCGGGGTGCGTCTCAGTCGCGCGCAGCTGTCGGACATCGCGCGCGCCGCCGAGTGACCGCCCCGCGCGCGAGGCGTGACGTAGGCTGGGACGGAGCGCCGGAGGACGGCGGATCGACGACGGAGTGAGCTGACGTGACGCACTACATCTACCTGGTGCGCCATGGCGAGCACCAGGATGCCGAGCACGGGCTGACCGACGGTCCCCTGTCTCCGCGTGGTCAGCGTCAAGCGGCCCTGCTCGCCGATCGGCTCTCGGGGCTGCCTCTCGACGCCGTCTGGCACTCGCCTCTCGAGCGCGCGGCGCAGACCGCGCGCGCGGTGGCTGACCGTCTGCCCGCGGTCGCGCCGGAGTCGTCGGCGCTGCTGTTCGACTGCGTGCCCACCGGGATGACCCCCGAGACGCCCGCGGCCTACGAGCCGTTCTTCGGCTCCGTCACCGAGGCCGAGATCGATGCGGGTCGCGCGCAGATGGCCGACGCGACCGCCGAGTTCCTGGCGCGCAAGACCGGCGAGGTGCACGAGTTGGTGATCACCCACAACTTCGTCATCGCGTGGTTCGTGCGCGAGGTGCTGCAGGCTCCCGAGTGGCGGTGGATGACCATCAACCAGGCCTACTGCGGTCTGACCGTGATCGCGCAGAAGAAAGGTCGCCCCTGGACCCTGCTGTCCCACAACGACCTCGCTCATCTCCCGGTCGAGCTGCGCACCGGCCTCATCGATCCCCTTCCGGTCTGACGGAGGGATGCCGGCATCCGGCGCACTCGAGGGCGGTCCGCGGCGCGTCTGTGGACAACTCGGCGTCCAGCCCCGTCGCCGCGCCTAGGCTGGAACGCATGACGACGCGCGTGGCCATCGTGGGCGGTACCGGCAAGCTCGGCAAAGTGATCCGCGAGGTCGTCGAGGCCGAGGACGGCTTCGAGGTCTCGGCGGTGCTCGGCTCCCGCTCCGACCTCGCCGAGCTCGACGGGGCCGATCTCGTCATCGACGCGTCCACTCCGGCCGTCTCCATCGACGTCGTCCGTGCCGCGATCGAGCGCGGCCTGAACGTCCTCGTCGGCACCTCCGGGTGGTCGAACGAGCGCATCGCCCTGGTGCGGCCCCTCGTCGAGGCCAGCGGCACCGGCGCGGTGTTCATTCCCAATTTCTCGCTCGGCTCCGTGATCGGCAGCGCCCTGGCCGCGGCGGCCGCCCCGTTCTTCCCCTCGATCGAGATCGTCGAGGCGCATCGCGAGACGAAGGTCGACTCGCCCAGCGGCACCGCGGTGCGCACGGCCGAGCTCATCGCGGCCGCCCGCGCCGAGGTCGGCCCCGTCGAGTCCCCGCACGTCGATCAGCGCGCCCGCGGCCAGCGCGTCGCCTCTGTCCCCATCCACTCCCTCCGCCGCCCCGGTGTCGTCGCGCGTCAAGAGACCGTGCTCTCGGGGGCGGGCGAATCGCTCTCGATCGTGCACGACACCGTCGATCCCGCGACGGCCTACGCGCCCGGCATCCGCATCGCCCTCGCGGCGGCTCGCGACGCGCGCGGGGTGACGATCGGCCTCGACTCCTTCATCGACATCGGCGTGCGCACGCGTCCCCTCCCGCCTGAGGCCCCGGTGGCCGACGGCGACGTGTCCGGCCAGGTCGCGGGCGTCACCAGCGCATGAGAACCCGCGTCGCCGTCGCCGTGATGACGGTGCTGCTCCTGCTCTACGTGGTTCTCGCGGGTCAGCGCGCGCTGGTGCTGCTGGGCAGCGGTGAGCCGGTGGGCATCGTGATGGGCGTCGCCCTGCTCGTCCTCCCGCTCCTGGCCCTGTGGGCGATCGGACGCGAGCTGTGGTTCGGTGTGCGGGCGCAGAAGCTCGGGGAGCGGCTCGACGCCGAGGGCGGCCTCCCCGACGAAGAGCTGCCGGTCCGGCCCAGCGGGCGCATCGAGCGCGAAGACGGCGACGCCCTCTTCCCGACGTACCGCGCCGAGGTCGAGGCCAACCCCGGCGATTGGCGCGCCCGGTTCCGGCTCGCCCTCGCTTACGACGCGGCGGGCGATCGGCGGCGTGCCCGCGAGGCCGTCCGCACGGCGATCCGGCTCGAGGCGGCGGAGCGCCGGGCGGGCTGACCGACGACCGGGTGCGTCTCGCGCCGGAGCGCGTGGCGGATCACGCCGCGTCGTGCGCGGGGACGGCCGAGGCCACGGCATCCTCGACCGTGCGATGGGTGAAGCGGAAGCCGCTCTTCTCCAGCACGGTCGGGCGGACGTCGGCATCCGAGGTGAGAAGGGCCTCGGTGGCATCCGTCCCCAGGGCGAGCTTGACGCCCCACACCGGCGCGCGCAGCACGTAGGGACGGTTCATGCGGCGAGCGAGGGCGAAGCCGAGGTCGTTCGCCGTCGCGCGGGTGGGACCGGTGAGGTTCACGGGGCCGGCGATGTCGGAGTCGATGACGTGACGGATGGCGCGCACCTCGTCGTCGAGCGTGATCCACGGCCACACCTGCGTGCCTCGACCGATCGGCCCGGAGACGCCGAGCTTCGTCAGGAGGAGCAGGGGTTTGAGCACGCCCTGCTCGTGCACGACCGGCGCGGTGCGCAGCATCGCCACGCGCGCGGCGTCGCCCGCGGTGCGGGCCGCCTCTTCCCAGTCGACGCAGATGTCGGCCAGCAGACCCTGGCCGCGCGAGGAGTCCTCGGTGAGGACGGCGCCCGGCTGCGAACCGTAGAACCCCGTCGCACTGGCGTTGACGAGCGCGGGTGCATCTGCGCCGAGCGCGCGCACGGCGGCGGCGAGCGTGCGCGTCGGCGTGATCCGCGACCACAGCAGCGTGCTCTTGTAGGACGGCGTCCAGGGGAAGTGCCCGATCGAGGCGCCGTTGAGGCAGACGACGGCGTCGGCTCCGGCGATCACGTCGGGGTCGAGGGGCGAGGCGTCCTGCAGCCACTGCTTCTCGTGCGCGTCGGTGGGGGCATGACGCACGAGGGAAGTGACCTCGACGCCGTCGCCTCGGAGCGAGGCGATGAGGGCCGAGCCGATGAGGCCCGACGCGCCGGCGATGACGACGCGTCGGGCCGAAGACTCAGCCAAGCGTGGCCTCGAGCGTGATGTCGATGCCCGCGAGCGCCTGTGACACGGGGCAGTTGGCCTTCGCGTCGGCGGCGATCTTCTGGAACGTCTCGTCGTCGAGGCCGGGGACGACGGCGTTGACGTTGAGGTGGCTGCCGGTGATGCCGGTGCCGGGCTTGAAGGTGATCGACGCGGTGGCGTCGACCGACTCCGGCGGGGTGCCGTTGTCGGCGAGGGCGTTGGACAGCGCCATGCTGAAGCAGGCAGAGTGCGCTCCGGCGAGGAGTTCCTCGGGCGTGGTGACCGAGCTCGACCCTTCGCTGCGCGCCTTCCAGTTCACGTCGAACGTGCCGATGCCCGACGAGGTGAAGGTGACCTCACCCGATCCCTCGAACAGGCTGCCCTTCCAGGCGGTGGTGGCTTCGCTCGTGACGGCCATGGGAACCTCCGTTTTCTCGGCGCGGTCCGGGCGACCGCGACGCGGCCAGCCTAACGACGGGGCCGTGCCGCGAACGGGTCTTGACAGCCCGGACGGGGCCGGGCGTCAGGCGGGGGCCGGACCGCGCCGACCGATGAGGCCCGCTCGCTGCAGAACGAGGTAGAGCTGGCATCCGAGGCACAGCCCGAACACCGCGTTGAGGAACGCGGCGACGAACGCCATGGCCGCGGCGATCGGCAGCGCCCACGGAACGCCCGCCAGGTGCAGCACGAGCCCCACCGCGGTGACGAGCAGTCCGACGCCCTGGGCGAAGCGCGGCGGGCGAGGGTCCTCGAATTCCGTCGGCGGCGCCAAACGCGGCTGGACGACGCGGCGGTAGATCACGCCCCAAGGGGCGGTGCGCGGAGCGGCGACGCCCCAGACGAACAGCAGAGCGATCACCAGCAGCAGGAGGAAGCCGGGGTCGGCGGCGCGGTCCCCGAGCGTCGCCTGGGGGAGTGCCCAGTCGCTCGGCGACACGGTCGCGCCTGCCGAGGTGAACGTCACCGCTCCGCGGCGCGTGGCGATACCGAGCAGACTCAGCAGCGTCGCCACGAGCAGCAGGACGGCGGTGATGGATGCCGCGAAGCGCGGGCCGCGGGCATCGATGCGCGAGACGTCAGGCACGGGGGGCCTCCTTCTGCAGGGTGTCCAGCTCGAGTTCGACCACGGCTCGGCCGGGCGTGCCGCCGAAGCGTGTGCGCACGATGCCGCGGCGGTCCAGGACGAGGGTCGTGGGGGTCTGCAGCACGCGGAAGTGCTGAGCGATGTCGGGGCGGTGCGTGAGGTCGACGTCGAGGTGCCGCACGCCGTCGCGGGCGTCGGCGACCTCGGACAGCATCCGGTGCACCTGGGGGCAGCGCGAGCACATCTCGGTGCTGAACTGCAGGAGTGTCGCCTCCGCGCCGAGCGCGTCGGCGCCCAGGCGACGCGGATCGACGACCTCGGCCGAGTCGACGGCGCGGGCGCGGCCCTGACGCGCGCGGGCCAGGAGGCCCGCAGCCGTCGCCGCGACGACGAGCGCGGCGATCACGAGGAGGGCGAGGGTCAGGTCCACGACGAGCAAGGCTAATGGGCGAGGGAGGTCTTCGGGCCGATGAGTCGTTGCGTGACGGGCGATACCCGGCGTTCTCCGAGGCGCGTCGTGGCGGCGTCCCGGATCCGTGGCTCCTCCCCAGGCGACCCCGGACCTCCGCATGCGCGCGTGACCTACCCGCGGGCCGTGCCGCGGGTACTGTGACATGCGTGACCGCCGACATCCCCACGCCCTATGAAGACCTCCTGCGCGACGTGCTCGAGACCGGCGTGCACAAGTCCGACCGCACCGGTACCGGCACCACGAGCGTCTTCGGTCGACAGATCCGCTTCGACCTCGCCGAGGGGTTCCCCCTCATCACCACCAAACGCGTGCACCTCAAGTCGATCGTGTACGAACTGCTGTGGTTCCTGCGCGGCGAGTCGAACGTGGCGTGGTTGAAAGAGAACGGCGTCACGATCTGGGACGAATGGGCCGACGCCGACGGTGAGCTCGGACCCGTCTACGGCGTGCAGTGGCGCTCGTGGCCGACCGCCGACGGCGGCACGATCGATCAGATCGCCCAGGTCGTCGAGCAGATCCGTCGCGATCCCGACTCGCGGCGCCTGATCGTGTCGGCGTGGAACCCGGCCGACATCCCCGACATGGCGCTCGCGCCGTGCCACGCCCTCTTCCAGTTCTACGTGGCCGACGGCAAGCTGTCGTGCCAGCTCTACCAGCGCAGCGCCGACATGTTCCTCGGCGTGCCCTTCAACATCGCCTCCTACGCCCTGCTGACCCTCATGGTCGCCCAGCAGACGGGCCTCGAGCCGGGCGAGTTCGTGTGGACGGGCGGCGACTGCCACATCTACGACAACCATCGCGACCAGGTGCGCGAGCAGCTCAGCCGCGAGCCGTACGCCTCTCCGACGCTGCGTTTCGCCCGCAAGCCCGAGTCGGTCTTCGACTACACCTTCGACGACATCGTCGTCGAGGGCTACCAGCACCACCCCGCGATCCGCGGAGCCGTCGCCGTATGACCTCGGTCGGGCTCGTGTGGGCCGAGGCGCACGGCGGCGTCATCGGCGCCGACGGCGGGATGCCGTGGAACGTCCCCGAGGACATGGCCCACTTCCGCGAGGTCACGGCGACGCACGACGTCGTCATGGGGCGCCGGACGTGGGAGTCGCTCCCGCCCCGGTTCCGGCCGCTTCCCGGTCGCCGCAACATCGTCGTCACCCGCGACGACCATTGGGTGAGCGAGGGCGCCGAACGGGCCGCTTCGCTCGAGGCGGCGCTCGCGCTCGCCACGGGCGCGCAGGTCTGGGTGATCGGCGGGGGCATGCTCTACGCCGATGCCGTGCACGCGGCCGACGTGCTCGAGGTGACCCGTCTCGACCTCGACGTCGAGGGCGACACCCTCGCCCCCTCGACCGAGGGGTGGCGACGGGTGGCCGCCGACCCCGAAGCCGGATGGCACACCTCGCGCAGCGGCATCCGGTACCGCTTCGAGACCTACCGGCGCGGGCGGTGACATGAGACGCACGGCGATGGTCACCGGGGCCAGCTCCGGGCTCGGGGCGGAGTTCGCCCGCCAGCTCGCCGCACGCGGGGCCGATCTCGTGCTCGTCGCGCGCGACCGCGACGCCCTCGCCGTCGTCGCCGCCGAGGTGGGCGAGCGGTACGGCGTGGACGCCGAGATCCTCCCCGCCGACCTGCTCTCCGCCGAAGGACTGGCCGCCGTCGAGGCGCGGGCCGCGGGCGTCGACCTCCTCGTCAACAACGCGGGTTTCGGACTCGACCTGGCGTTCGAGCAGAATCCCGTCGACGCGGAGGTGCGGCATCTGCGTCTGCACGTCGAGGCAGCCATGCGCCTCACTCGCGCCGCGCTGCCGGCCATGCTCGAGCGGGGGAGGGGGCGCATCGTCAACGTCGCCTCGGTGGCCGGTTTCGTTCCGCGCGGCACGTACGGCGCCGCGAAGGGCTGGCTCATCTCGTTCAGCCGGTGGGCGAACGTCGTCTACCGTCCGCGCGGCGTCTCGGTCACGGCCGTCTGCCCGGGGTTCGTCCACACCAACTTCCACGAACGACTCGGCCTGCCCCCGGGTCAGGAGGGCGTCCCGCCGGGCATGTGGCTCGACGCGACGACCGTGGTGCGCGAGGGGCTGCGCGACGCGGCGCGCGGGCGCAGCGTCTCGGTGCCCTCGTGGCGGTACAAGGTCCTCGTCGCCCTCTCCCGGCTGCTCCCCGACGGCCTCGTCGTGCGCGCCGCGTCGCGCGGACGCTGACCGGTCTCGCGCGCTCCGGGAAGACGGGGGCGCGTCCCCGTCGAACCGATAACCTGGACGCATGACGCACTCCGGCAATCCCTTCGGTCAGGTGCTCGTCGCGCTCATCACCCCGATGACCGCCGACGGCGAAGTCGATTGGCCCGCGACCGAGAAGCACATCGACGACGTCATCACCGCCGGAGCCGACGGCATCGTCGTCACCGGTACCACCGGTGAGACCTCGACCCTCACCGACCCCGAGAAGCTGCGTCTCGTCGAGGTCGGAAAGAGCGTCTCGGCCGGTCGCGCGAAGATCATCACGGGCGGCGGCTCGAACGAGACCGCGCACGCGATCGAGCTCTACAAGGCGAGCGAGAAGGCCGGCGCCGACGGCATCATGATCGTCACGCCCTACTACAACAAGCCCACCCAGGCCGGCATCCTCACGCACTTCCGCCTCGTCGCCGACGCGACCGACCTGCCGGTCATCCTCTACGACATCCCCGGCCGCACGGGCGTGCCCATCAAATACGAGACGATCCTCCGTCTCGCCAAGCACCCGAACATCCTCGCCATCAAAGACGCCAAGGGCGACTTCAGCGAGGTGAGCCGCGTGCTCAATCAGACCGACCTGATGTACTTCTCCGGCGACGACGCCAACGTGCTCCCGCACCTCTCGATCGGCGCCGCGGGACTCATCGGCGTGACGGCGAACATCGCCGCGGCTCCTTATCGCACGATCGTGGATGCCGTGAACGCCGGCGACCTGGCATCCGCCACCGCCGCGCACCAGAGCCTCGAGCCGCTCGTGCGCGCCGTCATGACGCACGTGCCCGGCACCGTCGCGGCGAAGTACATCCTGCACGGCCTCGGCCGTATCGGCAGCCCCCGCGTCCGCCTGCCCCTCGTGGGGCCGGAGGAGTGGGAAGCCGCCGTCATCGAAGACGAACTGGCCCTCGTGAAGAACGTGGCCGGCGCCGACTTCTCCAACTTCCGCCCCGACCGCAACGCGGCCGCCGGCGGTGCCCTGCCGAAGGTGCACGGCACCACGAGATAAGCATCGGCGTCCGCCGAACCGCGGCCAGGGACGCCACACGAAGGGATGCCGCGACGCGGCATCCGAGGAGGCTCACATGCCCACTACCCCGTTCGATCCGCCCGCGCTCGCCGCCGGCACCCTCCGTGTCATCCCGCTCGGCGGTCTCGGCGAAGTCGGTCGCAACATGACCGTGTTCGAGTACGACGGCAAGCTGCTCGTCGTCGACTGCGGCGTGCTGTTCCCCGAGGAGCACCAGCCCGGCGTCGACCTCATCCTGCCCGACTTCGAGCCCATCAGACACCGGCTCGACGACATCGTCGGCGTCGTGCTCACGCACGGTCACGAAGACCACATCGGCGCCGTGCCCTACCTGCTCAAGCTCAAGGGCGACATCCCCCTCATCGGCTCCGGCCTGACGCTCGCCCTGATCGAGGCGAAGCTCAAAGAGCACCGCATCCGTCCTTACACGCTCACGGTGGCGGAGGGTCAGCGCGAGCAGGTCGGCCCGTTCGACCTCGAGTTCGTGGCCGTCAACCACTCCATCCCCGACGCCCTGGCCGTCGCGATCCGCACCCCCGCCGGTCTGGTGCTCGCCACGGGCGACTTCAAGATGGACCAGCTGCCGCTCGACGGCCGCATCACCGACCTGCGTGCCTTCGCCCGCCTCGGTGAAGAAGGCGTCGATCTGTTCCTCGTCGACTCCACGAACGCCGATGTGCCGGGCTTCACGCCCACCGAACGCGGGATCGGCCCGGTGCTCGACCAAGTCATCGCCAAGGCCCCGCGCCGCGTCGTCGTGGCGAGCTTCTCGAGCCACGTGCACCGCGTGCAGCAGGTGCTCGACGCCGCCCACGCGAACGGTCGTCGAGTGGCCCTCCTGGGGCGCAGCATGGTGCGCAACATGGGCATCGCCGCCGACCTCGGCTATCTGAACGTGCCCGACGGCGTGCTGATCGACTACAAGAAGGCCCGCGACCTGCCCGATGACCGGATCGTCTACATGTCGACGGGTTCGCAGGGCGAGCCGATGGCGGTCCTGAGCCGGATGGCCAACCTCGACCACGCGATCGAGCCGGGCGAGGGCGACACGATCATCCTGGCCTCCAGCCAGATCCCGGGCAACGAGAACGCGATCTACCGCGTGATCGACGGGCTCACCAAGCTCGGCGCGACCGTCGTGCACAAGGGCAACGCCAAGGTGCACGTCTCGGGTCACGCCGCGGCCGGCGAGCTGCTGTTCTGCTACAACATCCTCAAGCCCAAGAACGTGCTCCCCGTGCACGGCGAGTACCGGCACCTGATGGCCAACGCCAAGCTGGCGCGCGAGACCGGCATCCCCGAGCAGAACACGATCCTCGGTGAGAACGGCACCGTCGTCGACCTGCGCGACGGCGTGGCCCAGGTCGTGGGCCAGGTCGACATCGGCTTCGTCTACGTCGACGGCTCGTCGGTGGGCGAGATCACGGATGCCGACCTCAAGGACCGCCGCATCCTCGGCGAAGAGGGGTTCATCTCGGTCATCGTCGTCGTCGACTCCGCGACCGGGAAGATCGTGTCCGGCCCCGAGATCCACGCTCGCGGCGTCGCGGAGGACGAGAAGGTGTTCGACAGCGTCAAGCCGAAGATCGCGGCGGCTCTCGCCGAGGCGGCGAAGTCGGGAGTCCGCGACAACCACGCCCTCTCGCAGGTGGTCCGGCGCACGATCGGTCGCTGGGTCAACCAGTCGCTCCGCCGCCGGCCGATGATCGTGCCGATGGTCATCGAGGCCTGATCCGATCGGAGCGTCGCGGGTACGCCCGCGGCGCTCCGTCGTTTCCCGGTGCCCGCGGCGGTCGCTATCATGCGGGCATGCCCGGTCTCCCGATCCGTGCGGCGCTGGCCTCCGACGGCGCCTTCCTCGCCGACATGACGGTCGAGGCCGCTACCTGGCGTGCCGGCGTCTCGCGCCCGCGCCACGAGATCCTGAGCAGCCCGGAGTATCGCCGCTACATCGCCGGGTGGATGCGCCCCGGCGACGCGGGATTCGTCGCCGAATCTCCGGCCGGGGAGCCGGTCGGGGCGGCGTGGTACCGCATGCTCCCGCGCGACGAGCCCGGCTTCGCATGGGTGGGTACGGGGGTGCCCGAGCTCGTGATCGGGGTCCGGCCGGTCTGGCGCGCGCACGGCACCGGTCGCGCCCTCCTGCAACGGCTGGTCGATCACGCCCGATCCCAGGGATACGCACGCATCAGCCTGAGCGTCGAGCGCGACAACTACGCGGTGTCGCTCTACCGCTCGGAGGGTTTCGCCGTGGTGCGCAAGGGCATCGGGCGCGACGTCATGGTCAAGCGCCTGGGCTGAACTCCGCGTCGGTACCCCCGAATGTCGGAGGTCCGGCCTACCGTGGAGGAATGCCTCGTACCTCGTCACCGTCCGGCGGTCGTGCTCCCGCCAAGGGGTCGTCGCGCGCGAAGGCCGCGGCACCCGCGTCCAAGCGTGCCGCCCCGGCGCCCAAGCGCTACGTCGACGAGCCCGAGAGGCCCGCCGTCGCCGTCCGGGCGTGGATGGCCGTCGCCCACGGCGTGGGCGGCATGTTCCGTGCCTTCGGCCCCGAGAACCTCGAGCGCGATCAGCGCCGCGACGGCTTCCCGTTCTTCCTCGTTGTGCTCGCCGCCCTCGGTGCGGTGGTCGAGTGGTTCTTCATCGGAACGGATGCCGCTGCGCTGATCAGCGCGTACAGCTTCGGCGGGCTCGTGGGACGAGTCGCCTTCGTCCTCCCGGTGCTGCTGCTCCTTCTCGCGGGGTGGTTGTTCCGTCACCCGGCGTCCGTGCATGACAACGGTCGTGTGGGTATCGGTTTCGCCCTCTTCATCGTGACGGTCGCGGGGTTCTGCCACGTCGCGGGGGATCGCCCCGCGCCGAACGTGGGTGGCTTGCCGGCGCTGAGTCCCGCCGGCGGACTCGCCGGCTGGATCGTGGGAGAGCCGCTCGCCCTCGTCCTGACGAATGTCGGCGCCTACATCGCGCTCTCGCTGCTGGCGGTGCTGAGCGTCCTCATCCTCACCAAGACGCCGCCGAACCGCATCGGTCGCCGTCTGGGCGACCTCTACGCCTGGATGTTCGGGGCCGAGCGTGCCGAGCGTGATGAGACGACGGCGACGCAGGTGCTCCCGGCCGACGACGCCGACGACGAGCCGGCCGAGAAGTCGTTGCCGTGGTGGCGACGGAACAAGACGGGGCGCGAAGAAGAGACCGACGGGTCGCTCGGGTCGAACGACCTGACCGAGCTGCTGTCGCCCGGAACGACGCAGGGCGGCTTCGAGTCGGCGATGGTCGAGCCCGAGCCGATGACCCGTCCGACACCGCCGCCCCTCCCGCCGACTCCCGATGCCCTGACCGAGGTGTTCGACGCCGCGGCTCTCGCGGGAGCCGCAGCGGGCCGCGGTCTGCACGACGACTCGCCCCTCGAGGCCGCCGTCGACGACGATCTGCCCGGCATCTCGGGTCTCGGCGGAGACCACGCCGGCGCGCCGCCCGCGGCGAACTACCGCTTGCCCGCTGTGACCGCCCTCGCCGCCGGCACACCGCCCAAGGCCCGCTCCGCGGCCAACGATGCCGTGGTCAAGGCCATCGAGAGCGTCATGGAGCAGTTCAAGGTCGACGCGCGCGTGACCGGCTTCTCGCGTGGTCCGACGGTGACGCAGTACGAGATCGAGGTCGGTCCCGGTGTCAAGGTCGAGCGCATCACCGCGCTCACCAACAACATCGCCTACGCGGTCGCCTCGAACGAGGTCCGCATCCTCGCGCCCATTCCGGGCAAGAGCGCGATCGGTGTCGAGATCCCCAATGCCGACCGCGAGATCGTGACCCTGGGCGACATCCTCCGTTCGGATGCCGCGACGTCGTCCACGCACCCCATGACCATCGGCGTCGGCAAAGACGTCGGGGGCGGATTCGTCGTCGCGAACCTCGCCAAGATGCCCCACCTCCTCGTGGCGGGCTCCACCGGTTCGGGAAAGTCGAGCTTCGTGAACTCGATGATCACGAGTCTGCTCATGCGGGCGAAGCCGTCCGACGTGCGCATGGTCCTGATCGACCCGAAGCGCGTCGAACTGACCTCCTACGCGGGCGTGCCGCACCTCATCACCCCCATCATCACGAACCCCAAGAAGGCCGCCGAGGCGCTGCAGTGGGTCGTGAAAGAGATGGACATGCGCTACGACGACCTGGCGTCGTTCGGGTTCCGCCACATCGACGACTTCAACAAGGCCGTGGTCGCGGGAGAGATCCAGCTGCCGGCCGGCAGCGAGCGGGTCCTCAAGCCCTACCCGTACCTGCTCGTGGTCGTCGACGAGCTCGCCGACCTCATGATGGTCGCGCCGCGCGACGTCGAGGATTCGATCGTCCGCATCACGCAGCTCGCGCGCGCGAGCGGCATCCACCTCGTCCTGGCGACCCAGCGACCGTCGGTCGACGTCGTCACGGGTCTCATCAAGGCGAACGTGCCCTCGCGCCTGGCCTTCGCCGTGACCAGCGTCACCGATTCGCGCGTCATCCTCGATCAGCCCGGAGCCGACCGCCTGATCGGGCAGGGCGACGGTCTCTTCCTGCCGATGGGAGCCTCCAAGGCGCTGCGCGTGCAGGGCGCGTGGGTGAGCGAGCAGGAGATCGAGAAGGTCGTCGCGCACGTCACGCAGCAGGCGCGACCCGAGTACCGCTCCGACGTGCAGGCCGCGGCCGAGAAGAAGGAGATCGACGCCGACATCGGTGACGACCTCGAGCTGCTCCTCGCCGCAGCCGAGCTCGTCGTGTCGACCCAGTTCGGCTCGACGTCGATGCTCCAGCGCAAGCTCCGGGTGGGCTTCGCCAAGGCGGGTCGTCTCATGGACCTGCTCGAGTCCCGCGAGATCGTCGGCCCGTCCGAGGGGTCCAAGGCGCGCGATGTGCTGGTGACCAACGAGCAGCTGCCCGCCGTGCTGGCACGACTCCGCGGCGATGACTCTCCGTCGGCCCCCGCGGGCGATGTCGACGACCGGTACGGCGCGGATCCGATCGAGGCGCAGTTCGAGGGCCTGCCCGTGGTGAACGCCGACGACGACGAAGGCTCGGAAGACGCCTGGCAGCTCACGGGGCGTGACTGATGGCCGTCCACCCGCAGCTCCCCAACGCGATCACGATCGCGCGCATCCTCTGCGCGCCCGTCTTCCTGTGGCTCCTCCTCGCCGACGCGGGGGCCGGGGGCGCTCTCCGCTGGGCCGCCGCGATCGTCTTCATCGTCGCGATCGCCACCGACGGCGTCGACGGATACATCGCGCGCCGGTACGACATCGTCAGCGACCTCGGAAAGCTCCTCGATCCGATCGCCGACAAGGTGCTCACCGGCATCGCCTTCATCGGGCTGTCGATCCTGGGCGAATTGCCGTGGTGGGTGACGATCGTCGTCCTCGTGCGCGAGGTCGGGATCACGGTGTACCGCTTCGTCGTCGTGAGCGACCACGTGCTGGCCGCCGCGTGGATGGGCAAACTCAAGACGGTCTTCCAGGCCGTCGCGCTCTCGATCGCCCTCGCACCCCTCTCGGGTCTGTCCGATGCGTCCGCGTGGCAGAGCACCGTCTGGTGGGCCGGGGTCGTCACCATGACCATCGCCGTGATCCTCACCATCGCCTCGGGTATCGACTACGTCGTGACCGAGGTGCGCGCGGCGCGCGGGAAGAAGGGGCGCAGATGATCGACGGCATCCCCGACGACCTCGATGAGACGGTCGTCCGCACGCCGCGCGAGAGCGCGTCCCTGCTCCTGGATCGACTCGTCGAGCTCGGCTGGACCGTCGCCGTGGCCGAGTCCCTCACGGGGGGACTCGTCGTCTCATCGCTGGTCGACATCCCCGGCGCCTCGCGCGCGGTGCGCGGGGGAGTCGTGGCCTACGCGACCGATCTCAAGCACGGGGTGCTCGGGGTAGATCAGGCGCTCCTCGAGGCGCACGGCGCCGTGCATCCGCGCGTCGCGCGCCAGATGGCGCGGGGGGTGCGCGAGGTGCTCGGGCGCGACGGCGCGGCCGCCGACGTCGGCATCGCCACGACGGGAGTGGCCGGGCCCGACGGACAGGACGGACAGCCCGTGGGTACAGTGCACATCGCCGTGTCGACGCCGCTGGGCACCCGCGTCGACTCCCTCGTCATCGCCGGGGACCGTGAGCGGATCCGGCACGAGACGGCGCATCTGGCGCTCCGGCGAGCCCTGGCGGCACTGTGATCTGCCGATCACGGCGCGTGCCGACGAAATGCGGGAACAAATCCTGTCACATCGCGGTTTCGTTCTGCGATTCCCATCCTGTGCACAGCGCGCGGCATTAGGGTGACCTTCAACGGTGTTCACCAGTCGCTCATCCGGGCGGCGACGGAATCAGCAGTGAGGAGGGCCCCCTAATGATCCTGGTTCGTCAAGAGATCGGCGAAGTCCTGCGTGACCTCCGCCAGCAGAAGGGCCGTACCCTCCGCCAGGTCGCGAGCCGGGCGAGTGTCGCGCTCGGCTACCTCAGCGAGGTCGAGCGCGGTCAGAAGGAAGCCTCGAGCGAGATCCTGGCCGCGGTGGCCGAGGCGCTCGACGTGCCCATCTCGACCATCATGCGTCAGGTCGGCGACCGCCTCTCCGTCCTCGAGGGGCTGCAGACCTTCCCCGACGTCGTCCCCGACGACCTCGTCGCCGCGGTCGAGCCCGAACTGTCGCTGCGCTGACGCTGCATGCGTCGTAGCGAGTTCGACCGCGCCGTCGCCGACGAGTTCGGCCCGCGCGGCGGGTCCCTGCTGACCGACCTCGTCCTCTCCGCCGTCGGCGGGCGCACGAGCGTCGATGCACTCGCCGCCGGCGTCGACCCGCGCGAGGTGTGGCTCGCCCTTTGTGCCGAGACCGACGTCCCCGAGAACCGGCGTTACGGTGTCGGTCGGCTGGAGCCGCGCCGTTCCTGATCCGCATCGGCTACCGTCACGTGTTCCCGCTCGTCGAATCGTGGATTCGAACAGAGATCCACGGCGTGTCATCGAACCTACGTTCGATGCCGGCGTAGGCTCCTTCCCAACAGGGTTCGCGATCGATCTCTCCCCAGATGGACGGTTCTCCGACGCCAATGTCGGAGGTCCTCTCTACGGTGGGGAACGTCGAACGACACCCTGAACGCCTTGTCGGGTCACCTCACCGTCGGTGGGGGCGCGACAGCCTACAGGCGACCGGAACGCGAGCAGAAAGAAGACGTCATGCCCTCACCCGCAGAGCGCGAAAAGGCCCTCGAATCGGCACTTGCCCAGATCGATCGGCAGTTCGGAAAGGGCTCGGTCATGCGGCTGGGCAGCGACGACCGCGCGCCCATCGAGACCATCCCCACCGGCTCCGTCGCCCTCGACGTGGCCCTCGGCATCGGCGGCCTGCCTCGTGGCCGCATCATCGAGATCTACGGTCCGGAGTCGTCGGGTAAGACGACCCTGACCCTCCATGCGATCGCCAACGCGCAGCGCGCCGGCGGTATCGCCGCGTTCATCGATGCCGAGCACGCCCTCGACCCCGAGTACGCCAAGAAGCTGGGCGTCGACATCGACGCTCTGCTCGTGTCGCAGCCCGACACCGGCGAGCAGGCGCTCGAGATCGCCGACATGCTGATCCGCTCCGGCGCGATCGACCTCGTCGTCATCGACTCCGTGGCCGCGCTCGTGCCCGAGGCCGAGATCAAGGGCGAGATGGGCGACTCGCACGTCGGCCTCCAGGCCCGCCTCATGTCGCAGGCGCTGCGCAAGCTCACCGGTGGCCTCAACACCACCAAGACCACGGCGATCTTCATCAACCAGCTGCGCGAGAAGATCGGCGTCTTCTTCGGCTCGCCCGAGACCACCGCCGGTGGAAAGGCGCTGAAGTTCTACGCGTCGGTCCGCCTTGATATCCGCCGCATCGAGACCCTGAAAGACGGCACCGAGGCCGTGGGTAACCGCACTCGCGTCAAGGTCGTCAAGAACAAGATGGCGCCGCCGTTCAAGCAGGCCGAGTTCGACATCCTCTACGGCGTGGGCATCTCGCGCGAAGGCAGCCTCATCGACTTCGGTGTCGAGCACGCCATCGTGAAGAAGTCGGGTGCCTGGTACACCTACGAGGGCGAGCAGCTCGGTCAGGGTAAAGAGAACGCTCGCAACTTCCTCATCAAGAACCCCGACGTCGCCGCCGAGATCGAGTCGAAGATCAAGACGAAGCTCGGTATCGGCGGGGCCGCGCCCTCGTCCGGAGAAGACGAGCTGGCCGCGCGCCGTCCGGCCTGATGAGCGACGACCACGACGACCCCGGTCGCCGGTCCGTCGAGCCGGCGGGCGGCGACCGGGGCGTCGACGACCAGCGGCGCTCCGCTGACCGTGGGGGTCGGCTGCGAGGACTGCCCGGTGGGGGAGCGGGTGAGGGGCTCGCGCCGGTCATCCCCCTCTTCGGCGGGCGACGGAACGCCTCGAGCGGGCCGGGAATGAGCGACCGTAAAGAGGCATCCGACGCGTCCTCGGCCCGCCGCGGCGGCGTTCGTTCTGCTGACGAGCCCGCCGGCGCGACCTCCCACCCGGCCGGTGCGGCGCGTTCCGGTGCGCCGGTCCGGGTCGAACCGTCGGAGGCGTCCGACGGCGACGCGTGGGCCGGCGCGGGCTCGGGGCGGGATGCCGCGAGCGGTCGTCGACCGCGGCTGCGGGCCATCCTCGCCGATGACCCGTCCTCGCCGGGTATCGACGGCGACGCCCCCGAGAACGATGCGGACGAGGTCAGAGAGCGCGCCGAAGAGCTGCTTCTGCGCAAGCTGCGGTCGCGCTCGCTCTCGCTGTCGGAGGCACGCACCGTCATCCGCGGCGTCGACGGGGCCGACGACGTCATCGTCGACTGCCTCATCGACCGATTCGTCGACCTCGGCTATCTCGACGATGCGACCTTCGCCGAGCAGCTGGTGCTGTCGGCGATCGAGAAGCGCGGGGAGGGGCGTCGGGCGGTCGCCGAGACGCTTCGCAAGCGCGGGATCCCGCGTGACATCGCCGAGGCCGCTCTCTCCGAGCTCCCCGACGATGACGCGGAGCGGGCGCTGGAGTTCGCTCGGTCGAAGATGCGCGGCGTCGACGGGAAAGACTACGACGCCGCCCTGCGGCGGTTGGGCGGCCAGCTCGCACGTCGCGGGTATCCCTCATCGGTGGCCCTCACCGCCGCACGAACCGCTCTGTCCGAGGCCGGGATCGGTCGTGCACGCTCCTTCGGTCGCCCCGCTCCGGCACCCGGGGTCCGATTCACTCCCGACGACTGACGCCGCGATCGGCCCCGGGACGCCCCGGTGACGCCACCGTCCAGCATCCGCGGCGCGCGATCGACGTCGCCACCGTGCCGCATCGCCCCGGCTCGGTGCCTCCGCCGAGGCGACGCGGCCGGTTCCGCATGGTCTCGGACGAGGTGCTCCCTGAGACGGCGTTGCTGTCCCGCATCGCCCCGAGCCGGTGCCTTCGCCGGGGCGACGCGGCCGCCCTGCATGGCCTCGGACGAGGTGCTCCCGAGGCGGTGCCGCCGTCCCTCATCGCCCCGGGCCGGCGCCTCCGCCGGCGCCGATCCGATCGACGTCGCCGGCCACGATCCGCGCGAGCTCCCGGCGCGAGGCCGCTCCGACCTTCGACCGCGCCTGATAGACGTGGGACTCCACCGTCCGGATCGACAGGAACAGCCGGGTCGCGATCTCGCGATTGGTCAGGCCGTCGTAGGCGAGAAGGGCGACCTCGTGTTCGCGCGCCGTGAGCTGCTCGCCGGCCGGAGACGTCGTGGCTCCGGTCGAGGGGGGCACTCCGGGGTCATCCGGTCGCGACGTCGAGACCGACCAGAGGGCGTGCAGCCGGAGCTCATCGATGGGGAGCTGCTCCTGTCTGCCCGATCGTGCCCACGCGCGCCGTGCGGCTTCCGAGGCGACCGGGAGATCGGTGGTGGCTGCGAGCTGGACGAGTTCGTCGATCTCGTCGGCCGCCGCCTCTCCGAGCGTGGCGAGCCGGAACAGGTCGCGGATCCGCAGGGCGGCGGCCGTGCCGGAGCGGGACAGGTCGGCGGTGGCCCGCGCGCAGCGGCGCGCATCCTTCAATCGTCCCTCGGCCACGAGCACCGTCGTCTCGACGTAGAGTCGGCTCCGGCGCAGCAGCGGGGCGTCCAGGTCATCGACCTGGAGCAGGACGGCACGGGCGTCGTCGAGGCGCCCGGCCAGCGCGAGTTCCTCCGCGACGGCCATCTCGATCATCGCGGCGGCGGGGTCCGCGACCGCTGACCGCTCGCGCGAGAGGGCGGACCTCAACTCACGCCGGGACTCCTCGGGTCGTCCGGCGCTCGCGAAGGCAATCGCGGCGGCGGCTCCGGCGATGGTGAGTTCCGCCGGGTCCTCCTCCCGCGCGGCCGAGAGCAGTTCGCGCTGGAGCCGTTCGTGCAGATCGGATCCGTCGGCTCCCGCGACGAGATGGCCGGAGAGTATCGTCATCACCGCTGTCAGTCGGTTGCGCGTGCGGATGTCCGGAGGACTCGGGCGTGTGTCCAGCAGGTGCAGGGCCGACCGGTAATGGTGGCGGGCGTCGCGCCACGCACCGCGGAAAGCGTCGGCTGTGCCCGCCGCCACGGCCGCGCGCAGACGCACCGCGCAGGAGGCGTCGGACTCCGACACGGCGCGCCCGGCGGCATCCGCTGCGCTCGCCCAATCCAGTCGCATGCCCGCTTGCGCCGCATGCTCGAGGAGCTCCTCCGCCCGCGCGTCCGCCGCGGCGACGACGGCGACGGCGACGTCGGGGTTGTTGCACTGGACGACGACCCGAGCGGCGCGTCGACGCGCGTCGACATCGTGAAGGTCGAAGGTGTCGTTCGCCGACGACGGGGGATCCTCGTGGGCGAGTGCGGCTTCGACGCGCAGGGCGGGATCGTCGACCGCCTGCAATCCGCGTGCGGCATGAGCGGCCGCGTGAGCGGCGTCGCCATGATCGTTGGCCTCCTGGGCGGCGGCGAGGGCGACGCGAGCGCGGAGGGCGGGGGGATGGGCCGTCTCGCCCGACAGCTGCGGACCGAGGCGGTGCCACCGCTGCGATACCGCGACGGCGATGGGGCGACTCCACCACTCGTCCTCCTCCGCGAGCATGCGCGCTCCCGCTTCGTCGACGAGTGCCTCCAGGTGGGCGACGCCGATTCGGCGTTGCGCCTCGTGGGCGATGAGGTCGTTCGCCGTGAGCCGCCGCTCCGCGGAGGCGTCTGCGTGCAGGAGTCCGGTCGCGAGCAGGGCATGCACGCTCTCGGCGTTGAAGAGTCGGGTGGCCGCGGCGAGCTCGAGCCGCGGGAGGCGCCGGACCCCGGCGAGGCACTCGAGGTCCGGACGGGGGATGTCGGAGGCGTGTCTCTCGAGCGCGACGGCGAGACGAGAGTCGCGGGCGATCGTCCGCAGGGCGGTCAGCGGATCCCTGCCCGCGCGGGCCGCGGCGACGGCCTCCACCAGGAGATGCTGCAGGAGGCTGCGGGAGCCGTCGGCGCGCCACACGAGCCCGGCGCGCGTCGCGCTGTCCAGGATCGCTGCCTCGGGGGACAGGTCGATGAGCTGGAGCGCCTCGTCGCCGCTCAACTCGAGCAGGTCGCAGCGGCGGGCCAGCCCCTCGGCCCACAGGTCGAGGACGGCTGCGCGCGCCTGGTCGGACCCCGCGGGCCGCTCCATCGCTCGTGGGCGCGAGGTGCGCAGTCCGAACACCGCCGTCACGTGTCGCGCGGCGACGGCCGTCGAGAGAAGGCGGAGGGACGCCGGATCGAGGAGGTCGACGTCGTCGATCAGCACGACGGCGTCCACTCGCGCTCGGTGCGGCTCGGCCCGGAGCGCGGCGAGAGCGCCGCTGCCCGTGGCATCCAGTGCTCCGAAGTCCACGCGCGACAGCGCGGCGGATGACTTCACCGCGATGACGGCCGTGCCCGAGCGCTCCAGCTCCGCCGCGATGGCGCGCAGGACGAAGCTCCGACCGCTGCCGCGGGGGCCGGCGACGACGAGCGACGTCCCTTCCCGGGAATGCGCGGCGAGTGCATCGACATCGCGGTCGGCTCCGACGAGCGCTCCCGGTCGGTCGCTCGCACCCTCCGTGCGCATCTCGCCTCCCCGACGCCCCGCACCTGGGACGGCACCTTTTCACGATATCCACCGCACACGCAGGTTCACGGCCTAGACGCGCACGGTTCTGCCCAGTACGCGTCAGAAGCCGTTCGATGGTCCGACTCCTGTGGAGACCGGGCGCACGTCGGGGACGCGACGTTTAGACTTGCTCGCATCATGACCACCCCCGTTTCGACCCCGACGCTGATCGCTCCGTCCGCCGCCGCGCAGAGCGACAACGGCCCGCGCACGTACGAAGTCCGCACCTTCGGATGCCAGATGAACGTGCACGACTCGGAGCGTCTGTCCGGTTCGCTCGAGAGCGCCGGCTACGTCCGCGCCGATGCGGGCGTCGAGGCCGACGTCGTCGTCATCAACACGTGCGCCGTGCGCGACAACGCCGCGGGCAAGCTGTACGGCACGCTCGGGCACCTCAAGTCGCGCAAGGATGCGCACGAGGGCATGCAGATCGCCGTGGGGGGCTGCCTCGCACAGATGGACAAAGATGCGGTGCAGCAGAAGGCTCCGTGGGTCGACGTCGTATTCGGAACCCACAACATGGGCTCGCTCCCCGGCATGCTCGAGCGCGCGCGCCACAACGGCGAGGCCGAACTCGAGATCCTCGAGTCGCTCGAGATCTTCCCCTCGACCCTCCCGACCAAACGCGACTCCGTGCACAGCGGGTGGGTGTCGATCTCGGTCGGCTGCAACAACACCTGCACCTTCTGCATCGTCCCGAGCCTCCGCGGCAAAGAGAAAGACCGTCGTCCCGGCGACATCCTGAACGAGATCCGTCTGCTCGTCGACGACGGGGCGATCGAGGTCACCCTGCTGGGCCAGAACGTCAACTCCTACGGGGTCGAGTTCGGCGACCGCCTGGCGTTCGGAAAGCTCCTTCGCGCCGCGGGAGAGATCGAGGGACTCGAGCGCATCCGTTTCACGAGCCCGCACCCGGCGGCCTTCACCGACGACGTCATCGCCGCCATGGCGGAGACCCCGGCGGTCATGCCGCAGCTCCACATGCCGCTGCAGTCCGGCTCCGACCGCATCCTCAAGGCGATGCGCCGGTCGTACCGGAGCGAGAAGTTCCTCGGCATCCTGGATCGCGTGCGCGAGCGCATCCCGAACGCGGCCATCACGACCGACATCATCGTGGGGTTCCCCGGCGAGACCGAGGAGGACTTCCAGGAGACCCTCCGCGTGGTCGAGGCCTCGCGGTTCTCCAGTGCGTTCACCTTCCAGTACTCCATCCGCGAGGGGACCCCCGCGGCGACCATGCCCGACCAGGTTCCGAAGGCCGTCGTCCAGGATCGCTTCGAGCGTCTCGTCGCGCTGCAGGATCGCATCTCGGCCGAAGAGAACCAGAAGCAGCTCGGGCGTACGCTCGAGGTCCTCGTCTCCGCCGGCGAGGGCAAGAAAGACACGTCGACGCACCGCCTCACCGGGCGCGCCGAAGACAACCGTCTCGTGCACTTCGAGCTGCCCGCAGGCTCCGTCGTCCCGCGCCCCGGTGACGTCGTGTCGGTCACGGTCACTCACGCGGCGCCCTTCCACCTGCTCGCCGACGCTCCCGACGGGGCGCCGTTGCGCGTCCGTCGCACCCGCGCCGGCGACGCGTGGGACCGGTCGCAGGCGGAGTCCTGCGGTGTCCCCGCCCCCGCGGGCGAGGCGGGTGCACCGCGCGCGGTGTCGCTCGGGCTGCCCACGCTGCGCGTCGGCGTGTGACCGCGCCGGTCCTCTGGGCCGTCGTCGGGGCCACCGGTACCGGTAAGACGGGGCTCTCCCTCGACCTCGCCGAGACGCTCGCCGCGCGCGGTCGCCTCGCCGAGATCGTCAACGCCGACGCCATGCAGCTGTACCGCGGCATGGACATCGGCACCGCCAAGCTGCCGATCGCCGAGCGGCGCGGCATCCCCCATCACCTCTTCGACGCCCTCGAGGTGACCGACGAGGCCGCGGTGGCCTGGTATCAGGATGCCGCTCGCGCCGCCGTCCGCGACATCCACGGCCGAGGCGCGGACGCGATCCTCGTCGGCGGTTCGGGCCTGTACGTCTCGAGCGTGCTGTGGGACTTCCGCTTCCCGCCGCGAGACGAAGAACTGCGCGCACGTCTCGAGGCCGACCTCGAGGAGCACGGCCCGGGAGCGCTGTTCGCCCGCCTGCGCGAGGCCGACCCCGCCGCGGCCGAACGCATCGACCCGCGCAACGGTCGTCGCGTCGTGCGCGCGCTCGAGGTGCTCGCGCAGGGCGAGCGGACTCACGGCGGCGCACTCCCGTCGGCGCCTGAGCTCTGGCATCCGTTCACGCGCATCCTCGCCACGTCCGTACCGCGCGACGCCCTGGTCCCGCTCCTCGACGCGCGCGTGGACCGCATGTGGGCGGACGGTCTCGTCGACGAGGTCGAGGGCCTTCGCGCGGCGGGTCTCGAGCGGGGCGTCACCGCCGGACGGGCGATCGGCTACGCGCAAGCGCTCGCGCAGCTGCGCGGCGAGCTGACCCGCGACGCGGCGGTGGCCGAGACCCAGGCGCTGACCCGGCGATACGCGCGTCGGCAGGTGTCGTGGTTCCGCCGCTACGGCGACGCCGAGTGGCTCGACGCGAGGACGACGGATGCCGCACGGCTCGCCTCCCTCGCCGGAGGTGCGGCATGACCTGGACGATTCGGGCTTTCGCCCCCGCCGACGAGGACGCCGTGGTCGCCCTCTGGGAGGAAGCGGGCCTCACCCGTCCATGGAACGATCCACGAGCCGACATCCACCGCAAGCTGCGCGTGCAGCCCGAGCTGTTCCTCGTGGCCGCCGAGGGCGACCGCGTCGTGGGCAGTGTCATGGCCGGATACGACGGTCACCGCGGCTGGCTGTACTACCTGGCGGCGGCCGACTCGCATCGCGGACGGGGGATCGGGCGTGCGCTCGTCGCGGAGGCGGAGCGGCTGCTCGAGCACATGGGGTGTCCCAAGGTGCAGCTGATGGTCAGACCCGACAACGTCGCCGCCCGCGGGTTCTACGACGCCCTCGGGTACGAACCGTTCGACACGTGGGCGACCGGCCGGCGCATCGTGGTGGACGGCCCGGGAGGACCGCCTCCGCCGGCTCCGTAGACTGGAGCGATGGCGACTCTCCCGTTCACCAAGGGCCACGGAACCGGCAACGACTTCGTGGTGGTGGCCGACCCCGACGGCGACCTCGACCTCTCCGACGCGCAGGTGGCCGCGCTCTGCGACCGCCATTTCGGTATCGGCGCCGACGGGCTGCTGCGGGTGGTGCGTTCGAGCGCGCTCGCCGAGGGGACCTCGGCGGCCGCCGACGGGGCCGAGTGGTTCATGGACTACCGCAACGCCGACGGCTCGAAGGCCGAGATGTGCGGGAACGGCACGCGCGTGTTCGCCCGTTACCTCACCGACACGGGGCTCGCCGCGATCGATGACGGGCTGCGGATCGGCACCCGCGCCGGGATCAAGACGCTCACGCGCAGCGACCGCGGCTTCGAGGTCGACCTGGGGGTGTTCGCGGTGGATGCCGACGAGACCCTCGTCCGCGCGAAGGGGCTGCCCGTCGCGCGACCCGGCGTCGGTATCGACGTCGGCAACCCCCACGTCGTGGTGGCCCTGTCGTCCGACGCCGAGCTCGAGGAGCTGGATCTCGCGTACCAGCCGGTGCTCGACCCGGCGCCCCGGCACGGCGCCAACGTGGAGTTCGTGGTGCCGGCCGACCCGCTGGTGCGCGACGGCGTCGGGGCGATCCGGATGCGTGTCTTCGAACGTGGCGTGGGCGAGACCTTGAGCTGCGGCACGGGCGTGGCGGCTGCGGCCCTGGCCGTCCGACACTGGGCCGGGGCGGCCGCTCCCGACCACTGGGTGGTCGACACTCCCGGCGGCACGCTCGGTGTGCGCGTGTCGGACGGCCGCGTGTACCTGTCGGGTCCGGCGTCGCTGGTCTTCACGGGCGAGGTCGCGCTCGCCTGAGGACCGGACCACCTCACTCGGGCGCTCGGAATCACACGATCGGCGCGAACCACACGAAACGGTGGCGCATGATCGTGTGCGCTCGGGCGGAGCGTGTGTCCTCGCCGCCCCGGGTCGGGGCGGGGGCGCCCGGCTCAGACCACGACGTCGATGGGCTCGCTCGGCGGCGAGCCGTGGCGGCGCACCCGCAGCACGCGGAAGCCGCGTCCGGTCGCGGCTCGCTGCACTCCGTAACCGTCGGCGAAGGTGGCGGCGAGCCAGCGCTGCAGCGAGTCGGAGCCGAGGTTGCGCTGCACGACGAACCAGCCGTCGGAGCGCTCCGTCATGCGGGGGATCCACTGCTGCAGCATGCCGTGCAGCTCGTTCTTGCCCACCCGGATCGGCGGGTTGGAGCGGATGGTGCGGAACGAGACGTCGTCGGGAACATCCTCGGGCCGGACGGCGTTGACGTTGTGGAGGCCGAGGGATTCGGCATTGCGCCTCACGAGATCGAGGGCACGCTCGTTGACGTCGACCGCCCACACGGTCGCGTGCGGTGACGCGAGCGCCAGAGACAGCGAGATCGGACCCCACCCGCACCCCAGGTCGAGGAAGTTCCCACCGGCGGGCGGGGGAGGCGTGTTGGCCAGCAGCACCGAGGTCCCGGCATCCACGTGATCGGGACTGAACACGCCGCCCGCCGTGACCACCTCGAGATCCCGGCCGGCCAGCGTCACACGGATGCGACGCAGCTGCTCGGAACTCGACGGCGACGCGCTGAAATAGTGCTCGTTGCCCATCAGGCCAGGATATCCGACCGGCCTCCCGCCCGCCCGGGCGGATAAAGTGCCAGAACACGCGGAGACACCCGCGGACGAAAGGAACACATGACCGAACAGACCACACCCCCGAGCACCGAAGCGCCCGCCGTCGACCCGGTGGACCGTGTGCTCTCGCGCGCCGAAGCGCACCGCGGGGTCCGGGTCTTCGGTGCAGCACAGGCACTCCAGGACGCCACCACGGCCTACGGCGGAGACACCGACGGCGATCAGTGGGACCGTGAGGAGCGCGCGGCGCTGCGCCGCGTCGCCGGACTCTCCACCGAGCTCGAGGATGTCACCGAGGTCGAGTACCGCCAGCTGCGCCTCGAGAACGTCGTCCTCGTGGGCGTGCACCCGCAGGGCGAGCAGACGGATGCCGAGAACTCGCTGCGCGAACTCTCCGCCCTCGCCGAGACGGCCGGTGCGGTCGTGCTCGACGGCGTGCTGCAGCGCCGGCCCCACCCCGATCCCGCCACGTACGTCGGTCGCGGGAAGGCGGCCGAGCTGCGCGACATCGTCGCCGCGGTCGGCGCCGACACCGTCATTGCCGACACCGAGCTCGCCCCCAGCCAGCGGCGCGCGCTCGAAGACGTCGTCAAGGTCAAGGTGATCGACCGCACCACGGTGATCCTCGACATCTTCAGCCAGCACGCCAAGAGCCGAGAGGGCAAGGCGCAGGTCGAGCTCGCGCAGCTCGAGTATCTGCTCCCGCGTCTGCGCGGCTGGGGTGACTCCATGTCGCGTCAGGCCGGTGGACAGGTCGGCGCGGGCGGGGCGGGTATGGGCTCGCGCGGTCCCGGTGAGACGAAGATCGAACTCGACCGCCGTCGTATCCGCACGAAGATGGCGCTGCTGCGCAAGCAGCTGCGCGACTTCGCCCCCGCCCGCGAGGCCAAGCGCGCGGAGCGCAAGCGCCACACGATCCCCTCGGTCGCGATCGCGGGGTACACCAACGCCGGCAAATCGAGCCTGCTCAACCGGCTGACCAGCGCGGGCGTCCTCGTCGAGAACGCCCTGTTCGCGACCCTGGATGCCACCGTCCGCCGCTCCGAGACCAGTGACGGCCGCGTGTACACGCTGACCGACACCGTCGGCTTCGTCCGCAACCTGCCGCATCAGCTGGTGGAGGCGTTCCGCTCGACGCTCGAGGAGGTCGGCGACGCCGACGTGATCCTGCACGTCGTCGACGCCTCGCATCCCGACCCGGCGGCTCAGCTCATGACGGTGCGCGACGTGATGGGCGATGTGGACGCGAACTTCGGTCAGGAGATCGTCGTCTTCAACAAGGCCGATCTCGTGTCCGAGGACGACCGGCTGGTGCTGCGCGGCCTCGCCCCGAAGGCGATCTTCGCCTCGTCCCGAACCGGCGAGGGCATCGAGGAGCTGCGGGCGGCGATCGAGGACGCACTGCCGCTGCCGGCCGTCGAGGTGCAGGCGGTCGTGCCGTACGACCGCGGCGACCTCGTCTCGGCGGTGCACGAGAGCGGATTCATCGTCGCTCAGGAGCACCGCGAGAACGGGACGTTCCTGCACGCGCACGTGGGTGCGCGCCTGGCGGCGGACCTCGCCCCGTTCGCAGCCTGACCCCCTTCACGAAGGCCCCGACGACATCATGTCGCCGGGGCCTTCGTGCGTGCGGCGACGACCTTCAGTCCGCGCTGGCCTCCAGGTCGAGAAGGGGAACGCCGGGGGTCTCGAAGCCGAACACCGCGCCGAGGAAGCCGAGTTCGCGTTCGAGGGAGTCGATCACCGTCTCGGACCGACGGAACCCGTGACCCTCTCCCTCGTAGAGGACGTAGGCGTGGGGGACGCCGTGAGCGGCGAGGGCGTCGCGGATGGCTTCGGCCTGCGACGGGGGAACGACCCGGTCCTCCGACCCCTGCAGGATGAGGAGCGGAACGCGGAACAGCTCGGGACGGCCCAGGGGCGAGCGCTCGAGATAGACCGCCTCGGCCTCGGGCAGCGGTCCGATGAGTCCGTCGAGGTACCGCGCCTCGAAGTCGTGGGTGTCTTCGGCCAGCGCACGCGCATCGCCGACACCGTAGCGCGAGATGCCGGCCGAGAAGACGTCGGTGCGGGTGACGGCGGCGAGCACCGTCCAGCCCCCGGCCGAGCCGCCCGCGATGGCGAGGCGCTGCCGGTCGGCGAGCCCCGCCTCGGCGAGGGCGGATGCCGCTGCGGCGACGTCGTCGACGTCGACCACGCCCCATTGCCCCTTGAGGCGGTCGCGGTACGTCCTGCCGTAGCCCGTCGAACCGCCGTAGTTGACGTCGAGCACGCCGATACCGCGGCTGGTGAAGAACGCGGTCTTTGCCGACGGAGCCGGCCCGACGTGCGAGGTGGGTCCGCCGTGGACCAGGACCACGTAGGGCGGCCGCCCTCCCTCCAACGGGGCGACGTCGGGGTTGGTGGGGGCGTAGGCGAACGCGTGCACCGGGCCGTGCGGCCCCTCGGTCGTGAGCGCGCGGGCGCGCGGCATCCACTCGTCGGGCCAGGACCCGGCGCCTCCGGTGACGAGATCGACCGCGCCGGAGTCGAGATCGACCACCCACAGGCCCGCGCGGCCACCGGCGTCGGAGCCCGAGACCAGCACACGCGAACCAGCGACGTTGTCGATGGCGGCGCCGGCCACGATCGGCACGTCGATCGGCCGCACCCCGCTGGGCGCGATCTCGACGATCTCGTCGGCTCCGTTCGTGCGGACCGCGACCACGCGGCCGTCGGCTGCGGCGGCGAACCACCGCGTGCCGAGGACCCACAGCCCGCCGCCCGTGTCGGCGTCGGCGGGGGCGAGGGGTTGCGGACCGCCGGAGAGCGGGTGACGGAAGAGGTTCCAGCGCCCGTCGGGGTCGTCGGCGTAGAGGAGTTCGTCGTCGGCGACCCACACGGGTTGCAGGGGAGCGCGCCCATCGCCGCCGGCGAGATCGTGCACGGCCGCGCTCTCGAGGTCGGCGACGCGCAGCGTCGTGGCGTCCCACGGCATGTCGGGGTGGTTCCATGCGATCCAGGCCAAGCGACGCCCGTCGGGGGAGAGGGCGGGTTGCGCGAGGAAGTCGCTGCCCTCCGCGAGCACCTCGACCGGGCCGTCGAGGGAGATACGCACGATCGCGCGGTGCGGCACGCGGGAGGAGCCGTGGGTCTCGCGGACGGCGAGCAGGACGCCGTGCTCCCAGCGGAGACCGCCGTGCCGCACGGCGTCGTCAGCGGGGGTGAGGGGGCGCGCGCTCTCACCCGGACGGAGCGCGTAGACGCGCTGGTCGGTCTTCTCGACGTAGTACAGCTCGCCGTCGTCCGACGCCGTCCAGGCGCCGCCGCCGTACTCGTGCACGGCGGAGCGCGCGTTGGCGGGGGCGGGCAGCACCGTCTCGACGGAGCCGTCGGCCCGACGTCGCTTCACCGCGACGCGGCCTGCCTCGTGCGGGACGGACTCGCCCCACCAGATCTCGTCGCCCACGAGCCGGGCCCCGTCGACGCGCGGCGATGCCTGCGCGACGGACTCGGGCGTGATCGGCGAGGGCCAGGAACCGTAGGGGAGGGTGTCAGCCATGAGCCCAGCCTAGGCAGGGCCTCCGACATCCGTTCCGGAGCTGCGCCGCATCCGCGACGTGAGGCGCTTCAGAACCGGAGGAGCCGAACGGAATCGGATGCCGCGGCCTCCTCGCTCCGATTCCGGTGAGGATTTCCGATTCCGGCGCGGTCCGAGGAGGTCCGAGACACGACAAGGGCCGGATGCCGCCGCGCGAGCGGACATCCGGCCCTCGATGATCTGATCAGACGGTGCGCAGGACCGCCACGACGCGGCCCAGCACGACCGCTTCGTCGCCGAGGATCGGCTCGAAGGCGCTGTTGCGGGGGAGCAGCCAGGTGTGGCCGTCACGGCGGCGGAACGTCTTGACCGTCGCCTCGCCGTCGAGCATCGCGGCGACGATCTCGCCGTTCTCGGCGGTGGCCTGCGAGCGGATGACGACCCAGTCCCCGTCGCAGATGGCCGCGTCGATCATCGAGTCGCCCGAGACCTTCAGCATGAACAGCTCGCCCTTGCCGACGAGCTGACGGGGGAGGGGGAAGATCTCCTCGACCTGCTGATCGGCGGTGATGGGGACGCCCGCGGCGATCCGGCCGACGAGGGGCACCAGGGCGGCGTCGCCCAGGGCGGGGGCGGCATCGGCGGGGTTCTCGGCTGCGGCGCCGGGAAGGTCGATCAGCACCTCCATCGCGCGCGTCTTGCCGGGGTCGCGGCGGAGGTAGCCGCTGAGCTCCAGCTGGTTCAGCTGGTGCGTGACGCTGGAGAGTGACTTCAACCCCACGGCGTCACCGATCTCGCGCATGCTCGGCGGATAGCCGTGTCGCGCGATGGACCGCTGGATGACCTCGAGGATCGCCAGCTGCTTGTCGCTGAGGTTCTTCCGCCGGCGGGTCTGCGGTCGTTCGCGGCCGGCGGCGGTCGTCGCGTCGGTCATCTGGGCTCCCCTCGCGCCGCGGAAAAGACGGCGGAAATTCGAATGTCGGAGGTTGGTGATGAGGTCTCCGTGTCGAAACCGTATCCGGTCGACGACCCGAATGGCACGGAGCTGCACGCGTGTCGCGTTCGATTCGTCTCCGATATCCGGCCTCTTGACACTCGAACAACGTCGAAGATAGATTCGGAAGACAGATTCGCACCATCGTCCTCCCGGCCGAGGGCGGGGTGCGAATCTCTCCCCACCAAGGAGCACATCATGAGCAGCATCGCCTTCACCGCCCCGTCCACCCGCCTGCGGATCACCGCGCGCGGTCGTCGTGTCGTGGCGTTCCTCGTCTCCCTCCCCATCGCCGCCGTCCTCGCGGCCGCCATCGTCGGGGGTGGTTCCGCGCTCGCCTCCGGAGACGCCGGGGCCCCCGCGGGGTCGTTCACCGAGATCACCGTCATGAGCGGCGAGACCCTGTGGTCGATCGCCGAAGACATCGCCCCCTCGGCCGACCCGCGCGACGTGGTGGCCGAGATCACCCGTCTCAACGCTCTCCCGGGCGGTTCGGTGTCGGCGGGACAGCGCATCGCGATCCCCGCCGAATACGCCCCCGCCGCCTGAGCGGCGAGACCCCCGCTCGCGCACGTCGTCCGTCCCCGCCGCCTACGATGGGTGAGGTGACCGTACGCCTCGACGACCTCCCTCTTCGCGACGATCTGCGGGGTATGACCCCGTACGGAGCCCCGCAGGCGGCGCTGCCCGTCGCGCTCAACGTGAACGAGAACACCCATCCCGTTCCCGCCGAAGTTGCCGACGACATCCTGGATGCCGTTGCTCGAGCGCTGCGCGATGTGAACCGCTACCCCGACCGCGAGTTCACCGGTCTGCGAGAAGCGTTCGCCGGCTACCTGGGGCACGGGCTCAATCCCGAGCAGATCTGGGCGGCGAACGGCTCGAACGAGGTCCTCCAGCACATCCTGCAGGCGTTCGGTGGGCCCGGACGTGCCGCGATGGGCTTCGCCCCGACGTATTCGATGTATCCGATCCTCACGCGTGCCACCGGCGCCCGGTGGATCTCGGGGGAGCGCGAGCACGACTTCACGCTGAGCGCCGAGTCCGCCGCTGTCCAGGTGAGCGAGAAGCGCCCGGACATCGTCTTCTTGTGCGCCCCGAACAACCCGACCGGGACCCCGATGCGTCTCGATGTCATCGAAGCCGTCTACGAGGCCACCGACGGCATCGTGATCGTCGACGAGGCGTACGAGGAGTTCGCCCCGCGCGACGAGCCGTCCGCGGTCTCCCTGCTGCCGGGCCGGCCCCGTCTCGTCGTCTCACGCACGATGAGCAAGGCGTTCGCATTCGCCGGCGCGCGCGTCGGCTACCTCGCCGCCGACCCGGCATTCGTCGACGCCCTGCGTCTGGTGCGCCTGCCGTATCACCTGAGCGCGCTCACGCAGGCGGCCGCGACGGCGGCTCTCTCCCACGCTCCGACCATGCTGCAGATGGTCGACGAGATCGTCGCGCAGCGCGACCGGATCTCGGCGACGGTATCGGCCCTCGGATACACGGCCCACGAGTCCTGGACGAACTTCGTCCTCTTCGGCGGCGTCGACGACCCGGCCGTCACGTGGAAGGCGCTGTACGACCGAGGCGTCCTCATCCGCGACGCCGGCATCGCCCACCACCTGCGCGTGTCCGCCGGCACCGCCGACGAAACCACCGCGTTCCTCGACGCGCTCGCCTCGGTAGGATCGCGGTCATGACCGGCCCCGCCTCGCCCCGTACCGCTTCGATCACGCGGGAGACGAGCGAGTCCCGTGTCGAGCTCGAGCTCGACCTCGACGGTCGCGGAACCAGCGACATCCAGACGACGGTGCCCTTCTTCGACCACATGCTCACGGCCTTCGCCAAGCACTCGCTGACCGACCTGCGCGTGCGCGCGACCGGTGACACCCACATCGACGCCCACCACACCGTCGAAGACACCTCGATCGTGCTCGGCCAGGCGATCCGGCAGGCGCTCGGCGACAAGTCGGGCATCGCCCGCTACGGCGATGCGCTCGTGCCGCTCGACGAGGCGCTCGCCCAGGCCGTCGTCGACATCAGCGGCCGGCCGTACCTGGTCCACACCGGCGAGCCGGCAGGTTTCGAGCACCACCTCATCGGCGGCCACTTCACCGGGTCGCTCGTGCGCCACTCGTTCGAGGCGATCTCGATCCACGCGGGGCTCACGGTGCACGTGCGCGTGCTCGGCGGACGCGACCCGCACCACATCGCCGAGGCCGAGTACAAGGCGCTCGCCCGCGCCTTCCGTCAGGCGAAGGCTCTCGACCCGCTCGTCGACGGCATCCCGAGCACGAAGGGCGCGCTGTGACCGGTAAGCCGGTCGTCGCCGTCCTCGACTACGGCTCCGGGAACGTTCACTCCGTGGTCAAGGCGCTCATCGAGGCCGGTGCCGACGCGCGCCTCACCTCCGACCGTGCGCTGCTGCTCGACGCCGACGGTCTGCTCGTGCCCGGGGTCGGCGCGTTCGACGCCGTCATGAGCGCGCTCAACGCGAGTCGCGGCGGGGAGATCATCGACCGCCGTCTCGCGGGCGGTCGTCCCGTTCTCGGAATCTGCGTCGGCATGCAGGTCATGTTCGAGCGCGGCATCGAGCGCGGGGCCGACACTCCCGGACTGGGGGAGTGGCCGGGGACCGTCGCCGAGCTCGAGGCGCCCGTGCTGCCGCACATGGGCTGGAACACCGTGGCATCCGGGGAGGGCTCGCGCCTCTTCCAGGGGATCGAGGACGAGCGGTTCTACTTCGTGCACTCCTACGGCGCGCAGGACTGGACGCTCGAGGTCACGCCGCCGTTCCCCGAGCCCGTGCTGACGTGGTGCACCTACGGAGCGCCGTTCCTCGCGGCGGTCGAGAACGGGCCGCTGGCCGCGACGCAGTTCCACCCCGAGAAGTCGGGCGAAGCCGGCATCCGCCTCCTCGCCAATTGGATCGACGGCCTGCGCACGACTACTGTGTGACCTCGTGCCCCGGCTCGGCGAGATGCGCCGAAGGGTGCGAGGAGCCATGAACGATTTCGCGTCCACGCCCGAACTTGTGCTGCTTCCCGCGGTCGACGTCGCCGACGGCAAAGCCGTCCGTCTGACCCAGGGTGAGGCCGGTACCGAGACCAGCTACGGCGACCCCGTCGACGCCGCCGCGGACTTCGCCCGCCAGGGGGCGCCGTGGATCCACCTCGTGGACCTCGACGCCGCCTTCGGTCGTGGCAGCAACGCGAACGTCATGCGCAAGGTCATCAAGCAGGTCAAGGGTGTGCAGGTCGAGCTCTCCGGCGGCATCCGCGACGACCGTTCGCTCGAGGCTGCCCTCGAGAGCGGCGCGAGCCGCATCAACCTCGGCACCGCGGCGCTCGAGAACCCCGAGTGGGCCGCCGACGTCATCAACCGCTACGGCGAGGCGATCGCCGTCGGTCTCGACGTGCGCGGCACGACCCTGGCCGCCCGCGGCTGGACCCGTGACGGCGGGGACCTCTGGACGGTCCTCGAGCGTCTCGAAGATGCCGGCTGCAGCCGCTACGTCGTCACCGACGTCACCAAGGACGGGACGCTGCGCGGACCCAACATCGAGCTGCTGCGCGAGATGACCCAGCGCACCCCCAAGCCGATCGTCGCCTCGGGCGGTGTCTCGAGCCTCGACGACATCGCGGCGCTGCGCGAACTCGTGCCGCTGGGTGTCGAGGGCGCGATCGTGGGCAAAGCGCTCTACGCGGGCCAGTTCACCCTGGCCGAGGCGCTGGATGTCGCCGGACACTGACGATCCGCACGGCCACGCCCACGGCGCCCACGCGGACTCGGCCGGCGTTCCGTGGGAGGGCCGCAGCTTCGCGGCGAACCCGCACTCGGGTGACGACGGCTCCGCCGACCCGGCGCTGCTGGCCGCGCTCCTCGCGTTCCGCGCGGGGGAGGGCGACGGTCGGGCCGTCGTCGACGCCTACCGCGAGGCGCGCCTGCTGATCCCCCTGGTGGCGGAGAAGGGCGACCACGGCGTCGGTGCCCACGGCCTCGAGGTCGACAAGACGCAGGAGCTGTCGATCGTGACGGTCGCCGCTCCCGACGGCCGCAAGGTGCTCCCCGTCTTCACGTCCGTGACGGCCTTGCAGACCTGGGATGCCACAGCTCGCCCCGTCCCCGCGGACGGGCGCCGGACGGCGTTGGCAGCGGCCTCGGAAGACACCGAGCTCATCGTCATCGACCCCGCGTCCGAGACGGAGTTCGTCCTCCGTCGACCGGCTGTGTGGGCGATCGCCCAGGGAGAGGTCTGGGAACCCGCGCACACCTCGCCGACCATCTTCACCGGTTTGCAGGAGAGCATCTCGGGCGAGCTCGCCGTGCTCGATCTCGCCGTGGAGTCGGGCGACCCGACCGGGCGCCTGCGTGGCCCCGAGCTGGTGGTCCACCTGCAGCTGATGTCGGGCCTGGAGCAGGACGAATTGGATGCCGTGCTCGCGCGCATCGCCCGACGCTGGGCGGCCGACGACCGCATCGCCGTCCTCGTGGACTCCCTCACGGTGAAACTGCACCGCAGCTCCGGCGCCTGAGCTGTCTTCCAGATATGGCGTGAGTCGCCAGTACGCGTCGCTTCTGTCGACTTGGAAGCGATAATTCCTGGCGACCTACGCGCTTGCGATACCCCCGGCGGGTGTCACGCAAGAGGTGACCTGCGGCGGGAGAGGGCGCAGGAATGCAGCTTCCCAGGTCGATCGGGACATCGACCCGCTCTCATACCCCCGGCGGGTGTCACGGAAGAGGTGACCTGCGGCGAGAGAGGGCGCAGGAATGCCCCCTCGCCAGGTCAATCGGGGTAGGGGCCCCTCTCTTGACCTGGGGAGGGGGCATTCCGGAGCCCGGGACCACCCCAGAACGACCGACTTACGTGACGGGACCACCCCAGAACGACCGACTTACGTGACGGGACCCGTCCACTTCTCGCCCGGCCCCTTGCCGATCGGGTCGGGGATGGTGCTCGCCTCGCGGAAGGCGAGCTGGAGCGAGCGCAGGCCGTCGCGCAGCGAGCGGGCGTGCATGTCGCTGATCTCGGGGGCGCCGGCGGTGATGAGTCCCGCGAGGGCGTTGATGAGCTTGCGGGCCTCGTCGAGGTCGAGCTGCTGGCCGGGGTCGTCGGCCAGTCCGGTCTTCACAGCGGCGGCGCTCATGAGGTGGACGGCAGCGGTCGTGATGACCTCGACGGCGGGAACGTCGGCGATGTCGCGGGTGGCGGAGGAAGCCGCGCGCTCCTGCTCCTCCCAGCGGGCGAGACGCTCGTCTTCGCCTCCGTGACGGTGTGCGGCGTGGTCGTCGGCGGGCTGGTCGGAGGGGATCGTGTCCACGTGAATCTCTCTGCTAGACTATGGCGGGCTTCGGAGTGTTTCACTCCGTACGAAAGAGGATCACATCCCACCCGCGCTTGCCGCTCCAGGCTACCGGGTTCCCGCACTCCGCTCCGTGTTGCACGGGGTTGCCAGGGTGCAGAAGCCGGTGCTGACAGCACCGTGCCGGGTGGCGTGTGTACTCCTCTTCGCCCGCGGTCCGATCGGATCGCGGCGGCCACCACCCGCACACAAGAGGAGTTCCGCATCAGCGATCCCCGCACCAACGAGCGCATCCGAGTCCCGGAGGTCCGTCTCGTCGGACCCAACGGCGAGCAGGTCGGCATCGTCCGAATCGAAGCTGCGCTGCGCCTGGCCCAGGAAGCGGACCTCGACCTGGTCGAGGTTGCGCCGAGCTCGAAGCCGCCCGTGGTCAAGATCATGGATTACGGCAAGTTCAAGTACGAGGCCGCTCAGAAGGCCAAAGAGACGCGTCGTAACCAGGCGAACACCGTCCTCAAAGAGGTCCGGTTCCGTCTGAAGATCGAAGCCCACGACTACATCACCAAGCTCAAGCGCGCCGAGGGCTTCCTCCAGGCGGGCGACAAGGTGAAGGCCATGATCCTGTTCCGTGGTCGTGAGCAGTCGCGTCCCGAGCAGGGTGTGCGCCTGCTCCGCAAGTTCGCCGAAGACGTCGCCGAGTTCGGCACCGTCGAGTCGAATCCCACGATCGACGGCCGCAACATGGTGATGGTGGTCGCTCCTCACAAGAACAAGTCCGAGGTCAAGACCGAGCAGAACGCGCAGCGCGCGGCGAACCGCGAGGCGGCACGCAGTGCCGCCCGTGGCGACTCGGCCCCGGAAGAAACGCCCACCTCGGCCCCCGCCGAGTAAAGCTCCCCAGACTCCCGCTCCGCCGGGAACACCAACGAAGGAAGACAGATGCCGAAGCAGAAGACCCACTCGGGTGCCAAGAAGCGCTTCAAGCTGACCGGTAGCGGCAAGCTCATGAAGCAGCAGGCCGGTATGCGCCACAACCTCGAAGGCAAGGCCTCGAAGCGCACCCGTCGTCTGAACCAGGAGCAGGTCCTGGCCAAGGGTGACTCGAAGGTCGCCAAGAAGCTCCTCGGTCTCTGAGCGCCGACGCACGTTAGGAAGAAACAGAAATGGCTAGAGTCAAGCGGGCTGTAAACGCCCACAAGAAGCGTCGCGTCATCCTCGAGCGCGCCTCCGGTTACCGCGGACAGCGTTCGCGTCTGTACCGCAAGGCCAAGGAGCAGGTCACCCACTCCCTGGTCTACGCGTACCGTGACCGTCGCAAGCGCAAGGGCGACTTCCGTCGTCTGTGGATCCAGCGCATCAACGCTGCGTCCCGCCAGAACGGCCTCACGTACAACCGTTTCATCCAGGGCCTCGGCCTCGCGGGTGTCCAGGTCGACCGTCGCATGCTCGCTGAGCTCGCCGTGAACGAGCCCGCCGTGTTCGCCTCGCTGGTCCAGACCGCCAAGGCTGCGCTGCCCAGCGACGTCAACGCTGCGAAGACCGCGTAAGCACGTCTGTCCCCGGAACGGGCGTCCTCTTCGGAGGGCGCCCGTTCCGTCGTTCGTGCGCGGCATCCGGGGTTGCATGCCGTCAGCGCCATAAACTGGACCCGTGCTGGAGAACCCCCGTTCGCCGCGGGTGCGCGCCGTGGCCAAGCTCAGCAAACGTGCTGCCCGTCAGGAGACCGGCCTGTTCCTCCTCGAGGGTCCGCAGGCCGCCCGGGAGGCCCTCGCGTGGGCGCCCGACACGGTGCTCGAGCTGTACGCGACCCCGACCGCCCTCGAGAAGCACACCGACGTCCGCGACGCGGCCGAGCGAGCGGGCGTCGATCTGCAGTACACGACCGAGGCCGTCCTGGATGCCATGGCCGACACCGTCACCCCTCAGGGCATCGTCGCGGTGGCTCGGCAATCGCCCACCGCTCTGAAAGACATCCTGGCCGCGGCTCCCCGTCTCGTCGCGATCTGCGAGGAGGTGCGCGATCCGGGCAATCTGGGCACGATCATCCGCGCCGCCGACGCCGCGGGAGCCGACGCGGTGATCCTCACCGGCCGGACGGTCGACCCCTACAACCCGAAGGTGGTGCGCTCGACGACGGGGTCGCTGTTCCATGTCCCGGTCGCGGTCGACCTCGAACTCGCCGACGTCGTCGAGCGCATGCACGAGGCGGGACTGCGCGTCGTCGCCGCCGATGTCGAGGGCGGCGACTTCCTGGCATCCCGTGACCTGCTCGCCGAGCCGACGGCGTGGCTGTTCGGCAACGAGGCGCGGGGTCTCGAGGAGGCCGCGCTCGCGCGGGCCGATCTATCGCTGCGGCTGCCGATCTACGGCCGTGCCGAGTCGCTCAACCTCGCCACCGCGGCCAGCGTGTGTCTGTACGAGACGGCTTTCGCGCAGCGCGCCGGCTGAAGCGCGCTGTTACAGAACGGTTAAGGCGTGCGCGGGAATGTGGTCGCCCGCGCGTCACCCTCATAGGGTGAAGGCATGGCATCCGTTCCCCCGAAGACCGAGCCCCTGGTCGTCGTCGCCGACGTCCAGAAGCACTATGGGCAGTTCCAGGCTCTGAAAGACATTGATCTCACGGTCGACCGCGGCGAGGTCGTCGTGGTCATTGGACCCTCGGGCTCGGGCAAGTCGACGCTGTGCCGCACCATCAACCGTCTCGAGACCATCACGAGCGGCAGCATCACGATCGACGGCAAGGAGCTTCCCAAAGAGGGGAAGGGCCTGGCCGAGCTGCGTGCCGACGTGGGCATGGTGTTCCAGTCGTTCAACCTCTTCGCGCACCTGACGATCCTCGAGAACGTCACGCTGGGCCCGATCAAGGTCCGCAAGATGAAGAAGGCGGATGCCGAGAAGGAGGCGCGCGCCCTCCTCGACCGCGTGGGCGTGGGCCATCAGGCCGACAAGCTGCCCGCTCAGCTCTCGGGCGGCCAGCAGCAGCGCGTCGCGATCGCCCGCGCGCTGGCGATGAAGCCGAAGGTCATGCTCTTCGACGAGCCGACCTCGGCCCTCGACCCGGAGATGATCAACGAGGTGCTCGACGTGATGGTCGGCCTCGCCAAGGACGGCATGACGATGATCGTCGTGACCCACGAGATGGGCTTCGCCCGCAAGGCGGCGAACCGCGTGGTGTTCATGGCCGACGGGCAGATCGTCGAGCAGGCGACGCCCGAGCAGTTCTTCACGAAGCCCGAATCCGACCGTGCCAAGGACTTCCTCTCGAAGCTCATCACGCACTGACGAACGACCCTGACGGCGACGAACGAGGAGGTTCCTAGCCGAGACGAGAGCATCGCCCGCCCCGCGGCGATCGCGCGCGCCGTCACCGACGACCCTTATCCGCACAGCACACGTAACCAAGGAGACATCACATGCGTAAATCACGTTTTCTCGCCGGCGCGAGCATCCTCGCCGCCGGCCTGCTGGCCCTGACGGCCTGCAACAGCGGCACCCCGGGTGCGGAGGGCGGCAGCGGCTCTGACGCGCCGGTGTACGGCGCGGTCGCCACCGACGTCACGATCGACGGCAGCCCCACGTTCGAGAAGATCACCTCGGCCGGCAAGATCGTGGTCGGTGTGAAGGAAGACCAGCCCGGCCTCGGCTACCTCGACCCCGTCACGGGCGAGCGCAAGGGCTTCGACGTCGACGTCGCACGCTGGATCGCCGCGTCGCTCGGTTACGACCCGGCCGACAGCTCCAAGGTGGAGTACAAGGCGATCGCCTCCGCGAACCGCGAGCAGGCCCTCATCAACGGCGACATCGACTACTACGTCGGCACCTACTCCATCACCGACAAGCGCAAGGAGCAGATCTCCTTCGCCGGCCCCTACTTCCTGACCGGTCAGGGCCTCCTCGTCGCCGCCGACAACGACACCATCACGGGCAAGGACTCGCTCACGGCCGAGACCACCGTGTGCTCGGTGACCGGCTCGACGCCCATCCAGCGCATCCGCGAGCAGACTCCCGCCCAGGTCGTGGAATTCGACACCTACTCGCAGTGCGTCGAGAAGCTGAAGAACGGCGAAGTGGATGCCGTCACCACCGACGAGGCCATCCTCCTCGGCTACGCAGCTCAGGACCCCGACAACCTCAAGATCGCGGGCGAGCCCTTCAGCGAGGAGCGCTACGGTGTCGGCCTCGCCAAGGGCGACACCGCCTTCCAGGAGTTCGTGAACACCATGTTCACCGACGGCGGTTCCACCTGGGAGGCCATCTTCGAGAAGAACCTCGGCGCCTCGGGCGTCAAGGGCCAGCAGCCGGCGGTCGACCCCGTCAGCTGA
>CAJYJO010000038.1 GCA_913774845.1 uncultured Microbacterium sp.
CGCCTTCCAGGAGTTCGTGAACACCATGTTCACCGACGGCGGTTCCACCTGGGAGGCCATCTTCGAGAAGAACCTCGGCGCCTCGGGCGTCAAGGGCCAGCAGCCGGCGGTCGACCCCGTCAGCTGACGCCCCGGTGCGGGCGGCGCCGACCGCGCCGCCCGCACCACTCGAACAGCAGGACGAGAAAGAACGGACAGCGTACGGTGAACCAGATCTTCGACTACCCCGATCTGTGGGCGCAGGCCCTCTGGGGGACCGTCGTGCTCTTCGTGGGCGGCGGCCTGATCGCGCTCGTGCTCGGCTTCATCGTGGCGGCCATGCGGGTGTCGCCCGTCCCGATCGCTCGCGCGGTCGGCGCGGTGTACGTCAACTGGATCCGCAACACTCCGCTGACGCTCGTGCTGTTCTTCTTCGCGTTCTGCGTGCCGCTGCTGATCGACGTCCCGCGCGGGAGCTTCCTTCTGCTCGCGGTGTGCGGCCTCGGCATCTACACCGCGACCTACGTGGCCGAGACGCTGCGCTCGGGCATCAACACGGTGCCGGTCGGTCAGGCTGAGGCAGCTCGTGCCCTCGGGCTCGGCTTCGGCCAGGTGATGACCCTCGTGGTCCTGCCCCAGGCGACCCGCTCGGTGATCCCGCCGATGATGAGCGTCTTCATCGCGCTTCTCAAGAACACCACCGTCGCGGCGGGTTTCTCCGTCGTCAACCTCGGCAACATCCGGGCGACGATGAGTGAGAACGGCGAGAACCAGCTCGTCACCATCCTCCTCGTGATGGCGGTCTTCGTCATCCTGGTGCTGCTGCTCGCGGCGCTGCAGAACGCCGCCGAGAAGAAGTGGAAGGTCGTCCGATGAGCTCCTCCGTCCTGTACGACGTCCCGGGCCCCCGCGCGCAGCTGCGCAACCGCATCCTCGGCGTCGTCACGCTCCTCATCGTCGCCGCGATCATCGGCTTCGTCGTCTGGCGCTTCATCGACACGGGCCAGTTCTCCGCGGCCAAGTGGAACGTCTTCACCTACAGTGCGATCTGGGAGCGCTTCGGCGAGGCGACCCTCGCGACGCTCGCGGCCTTCGCCGTCGCGGCCGTCGGCGCCCTCATCCTCGGCTTCGTCCTCGCGATCGGCCGGATGTCCGACCACACGTGGGTGCGCCTCCCCGTCGGCTGGGTCGTCGAGATCCTCCGCGCCGTCCCCGTGCTCGTCTTCATGCTGTTGCTGTACTACGGCCTCCCGGTCATCGGCATCCGGATGCCGTCCTACTGGGCCGTGGTCATCGCGCTGATCCTCTACAACGGCTCCGTGCTGTCCGAGGTCATCCGCGCGGGCGTCGAGGCCCTGCCGCGCGGTCAGAGCGAAGCCGGGTACGCGATCGGTCTGCGCAAGTCGGGCGTGATGCGCCTGATCCTGCTGCCGCAGGCGATCCGCGCGATGCTGCCGGTGATCATCGCGCAGCTCGTGGTCACACTGAAGGACACCGCGCTCGGCTTCATCATCACGTACCCCGAACTGCTGTACTTCGCGCGCCTGCTCGGCTCGAACGGCGAGTACGGCTCGCCGCTCGTCCCCGCCGCGATGATCGCCAGCGTGATCTACGTGGCGATGTGCCTCGCCCTGTCGTACACCGCGCACCGTGTCGAGCTCGGCCTGCGCCGCTCGCCCAAGGGCGGCAACGTCGCACCCGCGGAGCCCGCGGGTCAGGCCGGCACCGACACCGAGCTGATCGTCGCCCAGCGCGGGCTCGGCAAGTACAACGCCGGGAGCGGCGGCGGAATCTGAGGAGTCCTACCGACGGGCGGGGGAGTGTCCCCGCCCGTCGGTAGACTCTCATCTCGTGTCCGACGCACCCGAGATCACCCCCGAGGCCGTCGCCTCCGCCGTCGATGAGGCTCTCGCCGCCATCGCCGCCGCCGCGACCACGGCCGAGCTCAAGTCCGCCCGTTCCGCGCACACGGGGGAGCAGTCCTCCCTCGCCCAGCTGAACGCCCAGATGCGCCACGTCGCCCCCGACCAGAAGGCCGCGTTCGGAAAGCTCGTCGGGCAGGCCCGCGGGCAGGTCAACCAGGCGCTGGCCGCTCGCGAGGCCGAGTTGGCCGAGGCCGAGACGGCCGCGCAGCTCGAGGCCGAGCGCGTCGACGTCACGGCGCTTCCGCAGCGCGCGCGCGTCGGGGCGCGGCATCCGATCTCGCTCCTGCAGGAGCAGGTGTCCGACATCTTCGTCGGCATGGGATGGGAGATCGCCGAGGGCCCCGAGCTCGAGCACGAGTGGTTCAACTTCGACGCGCTCAACTTCGACGTCGACCACCCCGCGCGTCAGATGCAGGACACGTTCTTCGTCGACCCGGTCGCGCGCCACCTCGTGCTGCGCACGCACACCAGCCCCGTGCAGGTGCGGTCGATGCTCGAGCGCGACCTGCCGATCTACGTGCTCTGCCCCGGCCGGGTGTACCGCACCGACGAGTTCGACGCGACGCACCTGCCGGTGTTCACGCAGTTCGAGGGCCTCGTCATCGACAAGAACATCACGATGGCCCACCTCAAGGGCACGCTCGACCACGCCGCGCGCGTGCTGTTCGGTCCTGAAGCCAAGACGCGCTTCCGCGCGAACTTCTTCCCGTTCACCGAGCCGAGCGCCGAGCTCGATCTGTGGCACCCCACCTTCAAGGGCGGGGCGCGCTGGATCGAGTGGGGCGGCTGCGGCATGGTGAACCCCAACGTCCTGCGGGCCGCCGGCATCGACCCCGAGGAGTACTCGGGCTTCGCGTTCGGGATGGGCATCGAGCGCACGCTCATGTTCCGCAGCGACGTTCAAGACATGCGCGACATGGCCGAGGGCGATGTCCGCTTCAGCGAGCAGTTCGGAATGGTGGTCTGATGCGCGTCCCGCTCTCCTGGTTGCGCGAGTACGTCGACGTGCCCGCCGGCGCCACGCCCGAGGACGTCCTCGCCGCGCTGGTGTCGGTCGGCTTCGAAGAAGAAGACGTGCACCGCTTCGAGCTGTCCGGCCCCATCGTGGTCGGCGAGGTGAAGGAGTTCACTCCGGAGCCGCAGTCCAACGGCAAGACCATCCGCTGGTGCCAGGTCGACGTCGGAGCCGAGAACGGGGGAGTGCGCGGCATCGTCTGCGGCGCCGGCAACTTCTTCGAGGGCGACAAGGTCGTGGTGACCCTGCCCGGCTCGGTGCTCCCCGGCCCCTTCCCGATCGCCGCGCGCAAGACCTACGGACACGTCTCCGACGGCATGATCGCCTCGGCGAAGGAACTCGGTCTCGGCAGCGAGCACGGCGGCATCCTGCGTCTGGTCGATCTGGGGATCGACGCGCCGATCGGAACGGATGCCATCGCGCTCCTGGGTCTCGACGACATCGCCGTCGAGATCAACGTCACGCCCGACCGCGGCTACGCCCTGTCGCTGCGCGGAGTGGCCCGCGAGTACTCGCACGCGACCGGGGCCGACTTCCGCGACCCGGGTCTCGGTCACGCCGAGGCCGCGGCACGCACGCCCTCGGGCTTCCCGGTCACGGTCGCCGACCAGGCGCCCATCCGCGGCCGCCACGGGGCGACCGAGTTCGTCGCACGCATCGTGCGCGACGTCGATCCCTCGAGGCCGACGCCGCCCTGGATGATCACGCGGCTGTCGCTGGCCGGCATCCGCTCGCTGGGCGTGCTCATCGACATCACCAACTACGTCATGCTCGAGCTCGGCCAGCCGATCCACGGCTACGACCTCGATCGCCTGCAGGGCGGCATCACCGTGCGCCGCGCCGAGGCGGGCGAGAAGCTCGAGACCCTCGACGGCCAGGTGCGCACCCTCAGCGCCGAAGATCTGCTGATCACCGACGAGTCGGGTCCGATCGGCCTCGCGGGCGTCATGGGCGGCGGGCCGACCGAGATGAGCGACGCCACCCGCAACGTCCTCATCGAGGCCGCGACCTTCGACCAGGTGTCGATCGCCCGCACGGCGCGTCGGCACAAGCTGCCGTCCGAGGCGTCGCGCCGGTTCGAGCGCGGTGTCGACCCGCTCGTGCCGTACGTGGCCGCCGAGCGCGTCGCGTCGCTGATGGTCGAGCTCGCCGGCGGCACTCTCGACACCGAACTCGGGGGAGCGCTCGGCGCGCCTTACCGCCGTGACCCGATCGTCCTTCCCGCGGGCTTCGTGTCGGGTCTCATCGGCGTCGAGTACACCGACGACGAGATCGTGTCGGCCCTGCGTCTCATCGGCTGCACGGTCGACGAGGGCGACGGCGGCTGGTCGGTGACCGCCCCCTCGTGGCGCCACGACCTCTCCGACAAGTGGACCCTCGCCGAAGAGGTCGCGCGCATCGAGGGGTACGACCGCATCCCCTCGGTGCTACCCACGCCCCCATCCGGTCGCGGGTTCACCTCCGCTCAGCAGGGTCGCCGCCGCGTGGCGAACGCCCTGGCCTCGGCCGGCTTCGTCGAGACGCCGTCGTTCCCCTTCACCACCGAGGAGCAGAACGCGCTGCACGGCTCGCCGTCGGGCGAGAAGCTCCCGAGCGTGAAGCTCGCGAACCCGCTCGACGGTCTCGCGCCCTTCCTCCGCCGCTCGCTGATCCCGGCACTGCTGCAGGTCGCGCACCGCAACGTCTCGCGCGGGATCGTCGACCTCGCGCTGTTCGAGGCCGGCACGGTCTTCCTCCCCAAGCCCGGCGTGCAGTACGGCACCCCGTCGGTGCCGCCGCTCGCCGTCCGTCCCGACGCCGCGACGCTCACCGCGCTCGACGCCTCGATCCCGCCGCAGCGCCGTCATGTCGCCGTGCTGCTGACGGGGCACACCGTCGCCAAGCAGCCGGGGCAGCCGGCCGTCGCCGCCGATCTCGCCGACGCCGTCGATGCGGTGCGCGTCCTCGCCGCCGCCGCGGGACTCGACATCGAGCTCGTCCAGGCGCAGCGCGCGGCGCTGCACCCGGGCCGCACCGCTCGCGTCCTCGCCTCGGGCACCGACATCGGCTACGTGGGGGAGCTCCTGCCCGCCGTCTCGGCCGAGGCCGACCTCCCCGGTCGTGTGCTCGTCGCGGAGCTCGACCTCGACGCGATGCTCGAGCTGGCGCAGTCGCGCGTGGTCGCGGCATCCCTCTCGGGGTTCCCGGCGGCCACGCAGGACGTCTCGCTCACCGTGCCCCGCGACACCGCCGCCGGTGACGTGCGTCGCGCGCTCATCGAGGGCGGGTCGCCCCTGCTGGAGGGGGCGCGCCTGGTCGACGACTACCGCGGGTCGGGGCTCGCCGAGGGTGTCAAGAGCCTGACGTTCGCCCTGCGCTTCCGCGCCGACGACCGTACCCTGACCGCGGCCGAGGCGACGGATGCCAAGCTCGCCGGCGTCGCTGTGGCCGCTGAACGCTTCGGCGCGGCGATCCGCGACTGACCTGCGACCCCAGAAGCGCCGCGCGGCCTCGGCCGCGCGGCGCTTCCTCGTCTCCGTGGCCGTCGCTCACGTCGTCTGCCGAATTGGGGGCGGCTGGACGACGCTCCGATGCGACGGGTGGGGGCGGAGAACTGCCCTCATCGCCGGTAAGGGGGCAGTCGGAAGTGCCCGGCGATGAGGGCAGGACACCGAGCATACGCGAAATTTGTCCCCCATTTGGGGGACATGCGGGGGACAGGCTGCAGACTTCCGGGAAAGACACCCGGACGGCGATTTGCCCCCTCGCCGTCGCGGCCGATACCCTCGCCACATGTCGTCGATCACCGTTCGCACCGAGGCGCTCTTCGTGAGCACCGGTGACGAGCGTCGACGTCGGGTCGCGCGCCGATTCTCGGCGACCTCGTAACCCGCCATCGGTCGGGCATACGGGCGTCGCCGCCCCGGTTCATGCTGAATCAGCACCAGCCCCGACTCGTAAGGTAGATGTATGACCCTCTCGGTCGCCGTTTCCGGCGCTTCCGGCTACGCGGGTGGCGAGATCCTCCGCCTCCTCGCCGACCATCCCGACATCGAGGTCCGCACGGTCACCGCGCACTCCAGTGCGGGACAGCCCCTCGTCGCCCATCAGCCGCACCTGCGCTCGCTCGGCCATCTCGAGTTGCAGCCGACCACGCCCGAGGTGCTCGCCGGGCACGACGTGGTGTTCCTCGCGCTGCCCCACGGTCAGTCGGCGCAGTACACCGACGCGCTCGCCGACACCCCGCTCGTGATCGACGCCGGTGCCGACCACCGCCTCACCTCGCCCGAGGACTGGGCGGCCTTCTACGGCGGGCCGCACCCCGACCCGTGGGCCTACGGTGTCCCCGAGCTGCCCGTCGTCGGCGGGAAGCAGCGCGGTGCCCTCGCCGGCGCGAAGCGCATCGCCGCCCCCGGCTGCAATGCGTCGACCGTCGCGCTCTCCCTCGTCCCCGGCGTCGCCGCGGGCGTGATCGACCCGTCCGACATCGTCTCGGTGCTTGCCGTGGGCCCGAGCGGCGCCGGCAAAGCGGCCAAGACCAATCTCCTCGCGAGCGAGATCCTCGGTTCGGCCAACCCGTATGCCGTCGGCGGGACGCACCGGCACATCCCCGAGATCCGGCAGGCGCTCGTCGCCGCCGGAGCGCCGGGCGACGGCATCCGGCTCTCCTTCACCCCCGTGCTGGTCCCGATGGCCCGCGGCATCCTGGCCACCTCGTCGGCCCCGATCCGCGAGGGGGCGAGGGATGCCGAGATCCGCGACGCGTGGGAAGCGGCGTACGCCGACGAGCCCTTCGTCGAGCTGCTGCCCGCGGGCGTCTTCCCGCGCACGGCTGACGTGCTCGGTGCCAACGTGGCCTCCCTTGGTCTGGCGATCGACCGCGCGGCGAACCGCGTGACCGTCGTCGCCGCCGTCGACAATCTCGTCAAGGGCACCGCCGGCGCTGCCATCCAGTCCATGAACCTCGCGTTGGGCCTCCCCGAGGCCACCGCCCTTCCCGTGAACGGAGTCGCCCCGTGAGCGTGACCGCCCCCGCCGGATTCGAAGCGGCCGGAGTCGCCGTCGGCCTGAAGTCCAGCGGAGCACGCGACGTCGCCGTCGTCGTGAACCGCGGTCCGCTCAAGGTCGGCGCCGCCGTCTTCACCTCCAACCGCGCGAAGGCCAACCCGATCCTGTGGTCGGAGCAGGTCGTGAAAGACGGCGTCATCGAGGCCGTCGTGCTCAACTCGGGCGGGGCGAACTGCTTCACCGGCTCGTTCGGCTTCCAGACGACGCACCAGACCGCCGAGCGGGCCGCCGAGCTGCTCGGGGTCGGCGCCGGCGACGTCGTCGTGTGCTCGACGGGCCTGATCGGCACGGGCGACGAGGTGTTCCGCGCCAAGGTGCTGCAGGGCGTCGACGAGGGCGTGGCCGCACTGTCGGCCGACGGCGGCGAGAACGCCTCCCTGGCGATCATGACCACCGACTCCAAGCCCAAGCGTGCCGTGCACGTCGGCGACGGCTGGTCGATCGGCGGCATGGCGAAGGGCGCCGGCATGCTGGCTCCGGGCCTGGCCACGATGCTCGTGGTGCTCACCACCGACGTCCTGCTCGACGCGGCCGAGGCCGACGCCGCTCTCCGCGCCGCGACGCGGGTGAGCTTCGATCGCCTCGACTCCGACGGCTGCATGTCGACCAACGACCAGGTCACGCTCCTCGCGAGCGGTGCCAGCGGCAAGACGGTGGATGCCGACGCGTTCGCCGCCGCCCTCGTCGCGGTGTGCGACGATCTCGCCGCGCAGCTGCAGGGGGATGCCGAGGGCGCGAGCCACGACATCACGATCCGGGTGGTGAACGCCGCGTCCGAGGAGGACGCCGTCGAGGTGGGTCGCTCGGTCGCCCGCAACAACCTCTTCAAAGCCGCGATCTTCGGCAACGACCCCAACTGGGGCCGTGTGCTCGCCGCGATCGGCACGACCGACGCCGCTTTCGACCCCTTCGACGTGGACGTGTGGATGAACGGGGTGCGCGTGTGCACGGCCGGCGGGCCCGACCGCCCGCGCGAAGACGTGGATCTCACCCCGCGCGCCACCGACCTCGTCATCGATCTGAGGGTCGGCGACGCCACCGCGACGATCCGCACCAACGACCTCACGCACGACTACGTCCACGAGAACAGCGCCTACTCCTCATGACCCACGTCGACCTCCAAGACACCGACCCCGCCGAAGCCAGCGAGCGGGCGATCACCCTCGTCGAATCGCTGCCTTGGGTGCGCAAGTACCGCGACCAGGTCGTGGTGGTCAAGTACGGCGGCAACGCGATGGTCAGCGACGAGCTGCAGGACGCCTTCGCCGCCGACATCGCCTACCTCCGCTACGTGGGCGTCAAGCCCGTCGTGGTGCACGGCGGCGGCCCGCAGATCTCGTCGATGCTGAACCGCCTCGATATCCCGAGCGAGTTCCGCGGCGGCTACCGCGTCACCTCGACCGAGGCGATCGGCGTCGTTCGCATGGTGCTCACCGGGCAGATCAACCCGCAGCTCGTGGCCAAGGTCAACGCGCACGGGCCGCTGGCCACGGGCCTGAGCGGAGAGGACGCGGGGCTCTTCGGGGGCCGGCGTCGCGGCGTCGTCGTCGACGGCGTCGAGCACGATCTCGGCCGCGTGGGCGACGTCGTCACGGTCGACCCGCAGCCCGTCCTCGACCACCTGGCAGCCGGCCGCGTGCCGATCGTGTCGAGCATCGCTCCCGACCTCGACCATCCCGGCACCTCGTTGAACGTGAACGCGGATGCCGCGGCGGCGGCCCTCGCGACGGCGCTCAACGCCAAGAAGCTCGTCGTGCTCACCGACGTGCCGGGCCTCTACGCCGACTGGCCCAACCGCGACTCGCTCGTCTCCCACCTGACCTCGACGGAACTGCGGGCGATGCTGCCGCGGCTGGAGTCGGGGATGATCCCGAAGATGCAGGCGTGCCTCGACGCCGTCGACGGGGGAGTGCCCACCGCGGCCATCATCGACGGACGAGTGCCGCACTCGGTGCTCGTCGAACTGTTCACCAGCAAGGGAATCGGAACGGAGGTGGTCGCATGACCACCGCAACCTGGCAGGACGACGCGGGACGGGATCTGGTCCGCAGCTTCGGCGACCGCATGGCGCTGTTCGTGCGCGGCGAGGGGGCGTACGTCTGGGACGACGAGGGCACGAAGTACCTCGACTTCCTCGCGGGGATCGCCGTGAACGCACTCGGTCACGCCCACCCCGTCTTCGTGAAGGCCGTCACCGAGCAGGCGGCCACGCTCGCCCACGTCTCGAACTACTTCGCCACGCCTCCGCAGCTGGCGATGGCCGCGCGGCTCAAGCGTCTCGCCGGGACGGGCGAGTCGGGCCGGGTGTACTTCGGCAACTCCGGCGCCGAGGCGAACGAGGCGGCGCTCAAGCTCGCGCGCCTGCACGGTCGCGGCACCGACCGCACCCGCATCCTGACCCTCAAGGGCGGCTTCCACGGCCGCACCATGGGGGCTCTCGCCCTGACCGGCAAGCCCGCGCTCCAGGCCGACTTCCTCCCCATGGTCCCCGGGGTCGAGCACATCGACGCCACGATCGAGGCGCTCGAGGCCGCGATGGACGAGCGCGTCGCCGCGCTCCTGGTCGAGCCCATCCAGGGCGAGGCCGGCGTCGTCGAGCTGCCCGAGGGATACCTCCAGGCGGCGCGCGAGATCACCGCCCGTCACGGTGCGCTGCTGATCGTCGACGAGATCCAGACCGGCGCCGGCCGGACGGGCGCGTGGTTCGGGTTCCAGCACGCCGGCATCGTCCCGGATGCCATCACGGTGGCCAAGGGCATCGGCGGCGGTTTCCCCATCGGCGCGCTCATCACGTTCGGCGCGGCGAGCGACCTGTTCTTCCCCGGCACGCACGGGTCGACCTTCGGCGGTAACGCCCTCGGCACCGCCGTCGGCGGGGCCGTGCTCGAGGAGATCGAGTCGGCGGGCCTGGTCGAGAACGCCGCTCGCCGCGAGGCGCAGCTGCGCGAGGGGATCGCCGCGCTCGGCTCCCCGCTCGTCGAGGGGGTGCGCGGACGCGGTCTGCTGCTCGGCATCGGGCTCACCAGCCCGGTCGCCAAGGCCGTGGTCGCCGCCGCCCAGCAGCACGGCCTCGTCGTCAACGCCGCGAACGACACCACGATCCGCATCGCACCGCCGCTGACGATCCAGGATGCCGAGGTCTCGGCGTTCCTCGACCTCTTCGGTGCCGCTCTGGCGACCGTCTCCGACGCCCTGATCCTCGAAGGAGCCCCCGCGTGACCCGCCACCTGCTGCGCGACGACGACCTGACCCCGGCCGAACAGGCCGAGATCCTCGACCTCGCGATCGAGCTGAAGAAGGACCGCTGGGCGCAGAAGCCGCTCGCGGGCCCGCAGACGGTCGCGGTGATCTTCGACAAGTCGTCGACCCGCACGCGCGTGTCGTTCGCGGTCGGGATCGCCGACCTCGGTGGCTCGCCCCTGATCATCTCGACCGCCAACAGCCAGCTCGGCGGCAAGGAGACCCCCTCCGACACCGCCCGCGTGCTCGAGCGCCAGGTCGCCGCGATCGTCTGGCGAACCTACGCGCAGGCGGGCCTCGAAGAGATGGCGCGCGGAACCCGCGTGCCCGTGGTCAACGCGCTGAGCGACGACTTCCACCCCTGCCAGCTGCTCGCCGACCTGCTCACGATCCGCGAGCACAAGGGCGAGCTGAAGGGCCTGACGCTGTCGTTCTTCGGCGACGGGCAGAGCAACATGGCCCACTCCTACGTTCTCGCGGGCGTCACCGCGGGCATGCACGTCCGTGTCGCCGCCCCCGCCGACTACGCGCCGCGCGCCGACGTGATCGCGGATGCCGAGCGGATCGCCGCCGAGACCGGCGGCTCGATCACCCTGCTCGGCGACCCTGAGGCCGCGGCATCCGGAGCCGACGTCGTCGTCACCGACACGTGGGTCTCGATGGGCAAAGAGGAGGAGAAGATCGCGCGCATCCGCGACCTGGGCGGCTTCAAGGTCACCAGCGAGCTGATGACGCGCGCCGCCGACGACGCGATCTTCATCCACTGCCTGCCTGCCGACCGCGGCTACGAGGTCGACGCCGAGGTCATCGACGGCCCGCAGAGCGTCGTCTGGGACGAAGCCGAGAACCGTCTGCACGCGCAGAAAGCGCTGCTGGTGTGGCTTCTGCGTCAGGACTGACCTCTCGCGCCGGCCGGCTCTGGGCCCGTTTCGACGGTCCGGGCCGGCTGGCCGGTGTCGACCTCGCCCGCGGACTCGCGGTGCTCGGCATGCTCGCCGCGCACCTGCTCGACACCGATCGGGTGCTCGCTCTCGAGCCCGACACCTGGGTGACGCTCGTGAACGGGCGCTCCTCGATCCTGTTCGCCGTGCTCGCGGGCGTCTCGATCTCGCTGGTCACCGGGGGGAGCCGGCCCCTCGACCCCGAGCGCCGTTCCCGGGCGGCTGCGCGCCTCGCCCTGCGCGGTGCCCTGCTCTGGGTGATCGGGCTGCTGCTGGTGCTGACCGGCGTTCCCGTCTACGTCATCCTTCCCGCCTACGCGCTGCTGTTCGTGCTGGCGCTGCCGTTCCTGGGTATGCGGGCTCGCGGGCTGTTCGTCGCCGCGGGCGCGCTGGCGCTGGTCATGCCGTGGATCCAGCCCGTGCTCGATGCGGCGCCGATCTGGGTGGGTGTCGGGGGAGAGGAGCTCGCCGCGATCGTGGGGTGGCACTACCCGTTCACCGTCTGGATCGCCTTCCTGCTCGCCGGGATGGGGGTGGGTCGTCTCGACCTGCGCGCGCTGCCCGAGCAGGCGATGCTCGTCATGGCGGGACTCTCGCTCCTGCTCGCCGGGTACGGCTTCGCCGTCGCGACCGCGCCGCTCGTCGCGCGGCAGCCCTACCTCGCGGCCGTGCTGACCGCCGAGGACCACTCGTCGGGCCTGTGGGAGGTCATCGGCTCGGGTGGCTTCGCCCTGTTCGTCATCGGCACGTGCCTGCTGCTGTGCCGGACGCCCGTGCGCTGGGTCGCCGTGCCGCTGCGCGCGGTGGGGTCGATGCCGCTGACCGGGTACGTGCTGCAGCTCGTGGTGTGGGCGATCGTCGCACTCGCGCTGCTCGGCGACACGTCCGATCTCCTCGGCATCCGGGACGCGGGCCTGTTCGCGCCGCTCACGGTGGGGCTGATCGTCGGATGCACGGTGTGGGCGCTCACGGTAGGCCGGGGTCCCCTCGAGACGGTCATCGACGCGATCGTCCGCGCCGTCGTCGGACGGGATGCCGCCCCTCGACCGGAGGTGGCCGGGTCGACGCCCGTCACCGGCTCCGGCGGTGTCGACGGCCCTCGCTAGGCTGGAGGGTATGAGCAGCGAGACCGGTCAGTCGACGAACGAGGGCGCCCTGTGGGGGGCCCGTTTCTCGGGCGGACCGTCTCCCGAACTGGCGGCGCTGAGCCGGTCCACCCACTTCGACTGGGATCTCGCGCTGTACGACATCCGGGGCTCGCACGCGCACGCCGCGGCTCTCGAGGCCGCGGGGTACCTCAGCGCCGACGAGGCGCGGGCGATGCACGACGGTCTCGACGACCTCGCCGCCCGCGTGCAGGACGGCTCGCTCGTCGCCGCACCCGGTGACGAAGACGTGCACGGGGCCCTCGAGCGCGTTCTCATCGAGACGGTGGGCCCGGCGCTCGGCGGCAAGCTCCGCGCCGGCCGCAGCCGCAACGACCAGATCGCGACCCTCGTGCGGCTGTATCTGCTCGATCACTCGCGCACGATCACGCGCGACCTCCTCCGCCTCATCGACGCTCTCGTCGCGCAGGCCGAGGCGCACGAGAGTGCGATCATGCCCGGCCGTACGCACCTGCAGCACGCCCAGCCCGTCCTCCTGGCCCACCATCTCCAGGCCTACGGCTGGGCCTTCGTCCGCGGTCTCGAGCGCTTGCGCGACTGGTCGGTGCGCGCCTCGGTGTCGCCCTACGGCGGCGGGGCGCTCGCCGGGGCCACGCTCGGTCTCGACCCCCAGCTCGTGGCCGACCGGCTGGGTCTGGCCCGCCCGGCCGAGAACTCCCTCGACGGCACGGCCTCCCGCGACGTGGTGGCGGAGTTCGCCTTCATCACCGCCATGATCGGCGTCGACCTCTCGCGCCTGGCGGAGGACGTCATCCTCTGGAACACCCGCGAGTTCGGTTTCGTCACCCTCGACGACTCGTACTCGACCGGCTCGAGCATCATGCCGCAGAAGAAGAACCCCGACATCGCCGAGCTCGCGCGCGGCAAGGCCGGACGCCTGATCGGCAACCTGTCGGGCCTGCTCGCGACGCTCAAGGGTCTGCCCCTGGCGTACAACCGCGACCTGCAAGAAGACAAAGAGCCGGTGTTCGACTCGGTCCGCACGCTCGAGCTCGTCCTGCCCGCGTTCTCGGGCATGATCGCCACGATGCGGTTCCACACCGACCGCCTGGCCGAGCTCGCCCCGCAGGGGTTCTCGCTCGCGACCGACGTCGCCGAGTGGCTGGTGCGGCAGGGCGTGGCCTTCCGCGACGCGCACGAGATCTCCGGAGCGCTCGTGCGGGCGTGCGAGGAGCGCGAGATCGGCCTCGAAGACGCCGACGACGCCCTGCTCGCGCACGTGTCGCCCGCGCTCACCCCGCAGGTGCGCGAGGTGCTGACGATCGAGGGCTCGGTGTCCAGTCGTACAGGCGTCGGCGGGACGGCCCCGGTCCGCGTGGCCGAGCAGCGTGAGGAGCTCGTCGCGCGAGCTCAGGCGGCATCCCGCGCCCTCCTCGGCTGATATCAGCGAATCACTTATCAAAGCCGGTAAATAAGCTTTAGGCTTATCTCATGACCATCGCGGTGATCGCTGACATCGTCGCCTCTCGGCAGTTGGCCGACCGGGCCGGCGCCCAACGCGTCATCGCCGAGGCCGTGCAGAGGGTCGAACACGACCTGCCCGTCGCAACGGCCCCCCTCACGGCCGTCGTCGGCGACGAGCTGCAGGGCGAGTACGCGTCGCTCACCGACGCGCTCGCCTCCCTTCTGCTGCTGCGCCTCGCGCTGCCCGACGACGTCGACTGCCGCTTCGGCATCGGCGTGGGCGACACGCGCCCGATCGAGCTCGACGGACGCACACTGCCCGAGGGGCCGGCGTGGTGGGCCGCCCGCGACGCGATCGAGCACGTCGAACGGCTGCAACAGCGCGCCGCGCCGCTCGCGCGCACCGGGATCCGGCTCGCCGAGGGGCAGGATGCCAGCATGTCCGAGGCAGTCGCTCTCGCCGCCGCCTACGCGCTCAGCCGTGACCAGCTCGTCTCGGCGATGAGCGAGCGCACGCGACGGCTGACCTACGGCCGGTGCATCGGCCTGACGCAGCGCGAGCTGGCCGACGCGGAGGGCGTCAGCCAGTCCGCGGTGTCGCAGGCCCTGGCCGCGGGCGGCTCCGCGGCGGTCATCGAGGGCTTCGACGTGCTCGCGGCGAAGGCGCGCGCATGATCGCCGCGGGACTCCTTCTGCTCGCGGTCGGTGCGGTCGACCTGCTGCGGCAGATGATCCGCACGCGCCGCGTCCTCGTCTTCGCGGTCGCGGCCGTGCTGTTGATCGTGGTCTCCGCGGGTCTCGACGCCCTCGTCGCCGGCATCCTCGCCGTCGCGGTCGGTGCGATCTGGATGTGGGTCGTCCCCGAGAACGGTCCCGCCCGCGCCGGGCTCTGGCCCGTGGCCCTGCTCGGGCTCGCGGCGGCGGCGTGCGTGGTCGTCGCTCCGGGGCGCGAGCGGCCGGGACTCTTCGGACAGCTGTGGGCCTCCTACCGACCGGGGGAGGCGGTGTCGATCGACGTGGCGGTGCTCGTGATCGGCTGCCTGGTGTTCCTGCTCGAGTCCGGCAACGCCGTCGTGCGCATCGCCCTGCGCTCCGAGATGGGCGATGGCACGGTCGACACCGACGCGGCGCCCACCCTGAAGGGCGGCCGTCTCATCGGGCCGCTCGAGCGCATCCTCGTCTTCGTGCTCACGCTCAGCGCGGCCTACACGCTCCTGGCCGCGGTCCTCGCCGCGAAGGGCATCGTGCGCTTCCCCGAGATCTCGCGCGACCGCGACGACGGCAACCGGGCCGAGTACTTCCTCATCGGCAGCCTCGTCAGCTGGGTGACGTCGCTGGCGGCGGCCTTCCTGGTGTGGTGGGGCATCCGCGCCGGGTGAGGTGCGCGGCGTCCCGCGGGAGCGGAGATCGTGGCGACGTCGGGGCGGCGGCATCCGGGGTCGGAACGGCCCGCTGGTACCCTGATCCGGTGTCTGCCTCCACCGACGCGGCGCCCGTGAGCGCCCTCGCCCCCGCCAACGACCCGACCTTCGACAACGTCTGGGACGAGCTGGTGTATCGCGGACTCGTGCACGTCTCGACCGACCAGGGCGAGCTGCGCGACCTCCTCGGCGCAGACCCCATCACCTTCTACTGCGGCTTCGACCCGACCGCGCCGAGCCTGCACCTGGGCAACCTCGTGCAGCTGCTCACGATGCGTCGCCTGCAGCTGGCCGGTCACCACCCGCTCGGACTCGTCGGCGGATCGACCGGTCTCGTCGGCGATCCGCGCCCCACCGCGGAGCGCACGCTCAACGCGCGCGAGACCGTCGAGGAGTGGGTGGGCAAGCTCCGACTCCAGGTCGAGCGCTTCCTCGACTTCGAGGGCGAGAACCCCGCGCGCATCGTCAACAACCTCGACTGGACCGCGCCGCTCAGCGCGATCGACTTCCTCCGCGACATCGGCAAGTACTTCCGCGTCGGCACGATGCTGAAGAAAGACGCCGTCAGCGCGCGCCTGAACTCCGAGGCCGGGATCAGCTACACCGAGTTCAGCTACCAGATCCTGCAGGGCCTCGACTACCTCGAGCTGCACCGCCAGTACGGCTGCGTGCTGCAGACCGGCGGCAGTGACCAGTGGGGCAACCTCACCAGCGGCACCGACCTCGTGCGCAAGGTCGAGGGAACGTCCGTCCACGCGATCGGCACGCCGCTCATCACCAACAGCGACGGCACGAAGTTCGGCAAGAGCGAGGGCAACGCCATCTGGCTGGATGCCGACATGTGCAGCCCGTGGGTCATGTACCAGTTCTGGCTCAACACCGACGACCGCGACGTGATCGAGCGCCTCAAGGTGTTCACGTTCCTCACGCGCGCCGAGATCGAGGAGTACGAGGCCCTGGTCGAGGCGGAGCCGTTCCGCCGCGCCGCGCAGAAGCGCCTCGCGCGCGAGGTGCTGACGACCGTGCACGGCGCCGAGGCGGCCGAGGCCGTGATCGCCGCGACCGAGGCGCTCTTCGGTCAGGGCGATGTGACCGCGCTCGATGCAGCCGTGCTGCGCAGCGCCCTCGAGGAGCTGCCGCACGCGACGGTGCCCGCGCGGTCGAGCGTCGTCGAGGCGCTCACCGCCACGGGCCTGTGCGCGAGCCTCAGCGAGGCGCGCCGCGCGATCACGCAGGGCGGCGTCTCGCTCGACGGAGAGAAGGTCACGAGCGACGAGGCGGTCGTCGAGGGCACGCTCCCCGGCGGTGTCTCGGTGCTGCGCCGCGGCAAGAAGACGCTCGCGGGGCTGTTCCTCAGCTGATATGCCGTTCACGCCGAGCCATGCCGTCGTCGCGCTGCCCTTCCTGCGCACGCGGCTGATTCCGGCGGGCGTCGCGATCGGGGCGATGACCCCCGATCTGCCGCTCTTCGTGCGCGGAATGTGGCCCGGCTACGGTCTCACGCACGATCTCGCGTGGCTGCCGGTCACGGTCGTGGTCGCCTTCGTCCTGCTGCTGGTGTGGCGATGCGTGCTCCGACCCGCGACCCGGGAACTCGTGCCGCGCCCGATCGCGGAGCGCCTGCCGGCGGAGTGGGACGCCGGTGCCCGCGCGGCGGCGCGTGAGAGCGTCGGCGGGGGTGTCGCCGGCATCCTGTGGCTCGTCCTCTCGCTCGCGCTGGGGGTGGCCTCGCACATCGCGTGGGACCTGTTCACCCACGAAGGGCGGGTGGGCGAGCAGCTGTTCCCCGTACTCGCGGGGCAGTGGGGCCCGTTCACCGGCGCGAAGTGGCTGCAGCACGCCTCGAGCGCATTCGGGCTGCTCGTGCTCGCGATCTTCGCGACCGTGTGGCTGTCGCGGCGCGCGGCCCGGCCGGTGCGGAGGGTGATCCCGGATGCCGCCCGCTGGGCGTGGTGGTTCTCGCTCCCGGTCGCGCTGGTCGGCGCGTCGGTCCTCGCGATCGCGGTCGAGGGCGGGTTCGACGCGGACTGGACGCCCACCCACCTGATCTACGGCGTGCTGACGAAGGTCGCCGCCGTCTGGGCGGCCCTGACGCTCGCGCTGGCGCTGTTCGTGCAGGCTCGGCGCCCGTGGGCCGCGACCCGCAAGCCGGTATCTCGCTGACGCGCTGGTCGCCCACGGCTCGGCGATCGGGCGGTCCTCGTGCCTGCGCGGGGTCGGTGATTCGCGCAAAGTCAGCAGGGGAGGGCGCTTTCGCGCTGACGTCGTGCGGATCGCGGAGGTTATGCGGCGGACGGATGCAAGCGAGCCGGCGCCGGCCCGCGGGTCACACGGGCGCGGCGACGGTCGACGGCTAGACTCGACGACGTTATGACGAAGGCGGGAGACTCGGTGTCGGCGAGCACGAAGGGCAGTAAGACGGGCGCAGACGAGGTCATCCTCGGACCCACCGGTCGCCCCTACCAGGGGTTTCCCACCCCGAAGCCGCTCGACAGTCACGGCCCCGCCCGCATCATCGCCCTCTGCAACCAGAAGGGCGGCGTCGGCAAGACGACGACCACGATCAACCTCGCGGCCTCGCTCGCCGGCTACGGCCGCCGCGTGCTCGCGATCGACTTCGACCCGCAGGGGGCGCTGTCGGCGGGTCTCGGCATCCAGACCCATGACGTGCCGACCATCTACGACCTGCTGCTCGATACCAAGCGCGACCCGCACGAGGTCATCGTGCAGACGCGCGTCGAGGGTCTCGACGTGCTCCCGGCCAACATCGACCTCTCGGCCGCCGAGGTGCACCTCGTCAACGAGGTCGCGCGCGAGACGATCCTCGCGCGGGTGCTGCGCAAGGTCGCGGCCGACTACGACGTCATCCTCATCGACTGCCAGCCCTCGCTGGGCCTGCTCACGGTGAACGCGCTGACGGCGGCGCACGGGGTGCTGATCCCGCTCGAGTGCGAGTTCTTCGCGCTGCGCGGTGTCGCGCTGCTGGTCGAGACGATCGACAAGGTGCGCGACCGCCTCAACCCCGCGATCGAGCTCGACGGCGTCCTCGCCACGATGTACGACCCCCGCACGCTGCACTCGCGCGAGGTGCTCGAGCGCGTGGTCGAGGCGTTCGGCGACGACGTGCTCGAGACGGTCATCGGCCGCACGGTGAAGTTCCCGGATGCCTCGGTCTCGGGCATGCCGATCACGGAGTTCGCGCCCGAGCACGCCGCCGCCCAGGCCTACCTGCGGCTGGCGCGGGAGCTGGTCGCCCGTGGCGCCGTCGCCTGACGAGCCCCTCGACGCCGTCGCCCTCGCGTCGGCCCCCGAGCCCGAGCCCGCGACCGAGATCTCCGAGCCCGCGACCGAGGTCCCTGAGCCTGTCGAAGGGACCGGGACCGCAGCGACCGGTGGCTTCGACAGGCTCAGCCACCTCCGGATTGAATCCCCGGTGAGCGACGACGTCGACGGGCTCGCTTCTGGCGCAACCGAGGTCCCTGAGCCCTCGACCGAGGTCCCTGAGCCTGTCGAAGGGACCGGAACCGACTTCCCGGGCTTCCGCGTCACGCTCCCCGTCTTCGACGGACCCTTCGATCTGCTGCTCACCCTCATCTCGCGCGCCGAGCTCGACATCACCGAGGTCGCCCTGAGCCGCGTGACCGACGAGTTCATCGCCTACCTCCGGGCGATGGGGCCGGAGGGCGATCTCGACGAGGCGAGCGAGTTCCTCGTCGTCGCCGCGACTCTGCTCGACATGAAGATCGCGGGGCTCCTGCCGCAGGGCGAGCTCGTGGATGCCGAGTCGGTGGCGCTCCTCGAAGCGCGCGACCTGCTGTTCGCGCGTCTGCTGCAGTACCGCGCGTTCAAGGAGGTGTCAGCGTGGTTCGCCCGCTGCCTCCAGCGCGAGGACCGGCGCCACACCCGGAACGTGCGGCTCGACGAGAAGTACCGCAGCGCGGTGCCCGAGCTGAAGTGGACGCTGAGCGCCGACGACTTCGCGGCGCTCGCGGTCGTGGCCTTCACCCCGAAGCAGATCCCCACCGTCGGCCTCGACCACCTGCACGCGCCGCTCGTGAGCATCCGCGAGCAGGCCGCGATCGTCGTGACGCTCCTGCGCTCGGCGGGCACCCTGAACTTCCGCGACCTCGTCGCCGGCGTCACCGAGACCGGCGTCGTCGTCGCGCGGTTCCTCTCGATCCTCGAGCTGTACCGCCACGCGGCGCTGTCGTTCGAGCAGCTCGAACCGCTGGGCGAGCTGACCCTGCGCTGGACCGCGGAGCGGTGGTCGGAAGAGAACCTCGCCGCCCTGGGAGCCGATTATGACCGCTGACAGCACCGAGACCGCGCCGGGCACCGTGCCCGCGCAGGCCCCGATCCCGGCTCCGCGCCCGAGCGATCCGGCATCCGTCGCCCGACGCCTCGAGGCGATCCTGCTCGTGGTCGACGAACCGCAGAGCCTCGTGAGCCTCGCCGCCGCGGTGGCCGCTCCCGTACCGGCCGTGCGGCAGGCGGTCGAGGCGCTCGTCGCCGACTACGACGGCGAGACCGGGGGACCGGTCCGCGGCTTCGAACTGCGCGAGGTCGGTGGCGGGTGGCGCCTGTACGTGCGCGAGGAGTACGACGACGTCGTCGGCGAATTCGTCAACACCCAGGCGCCCTCGCGGCTGTCGCAGGCGGCGCTGGAGACCCTGGCCGTCATCGCGTACAAGCAGCCCGTGACGCGGGGGCAGGTGGCATCCATCCGCGCGGTGAACGTCGACTCTGTCGTGCGCACGTTGCTCGCCCGCGGGCTCATCACGGAGGTCTTCACCGACTCCGACACGGGCGCGATCCACTACGGGACCACCGACCAGCTGCTGGTCCACCTCGGCATCAACTCGCTCGACGAGCTGCCGCACATCTCGCCGTTGCTCGACGACGGCTCGGACGGATTCGACGGAGAGGTCTTGACATGAGCGAAGAGGGCGTCCGCCTGCAGAAAGTCCTTGCGAACGCGGGTGTGGCCTCGCGCCGCGTCTCCGAGGAGATGATCGTCGCGGGACGCGTGCGCGTGAACGGCGTCGTCGTGACCGAGCTCGGCTCGCGCATCGACCCCGAGGTCGACCTCGTCGACGTCGACGGCACGGCGATCCAGCTCGACGCGTCGAAGCGCTACGTCATCCTGAACAAGCCCACCGGGGTCGTCAGCTCGATGAGCGACGACCGAGGGCGTCCCGACCTGCGTCGTTACACGAAGGACTGGGACGAGCGCCTGTTCAACGTCGGACGATTGGATGCCGACACCTCGGGCCTTCTCGTCCTCACCAACGACGGCGACCTCGCCCACGTGCTCGCGCATCCTTCGTTCGGGGTGACCAAGGTGTACATCGCCAAGGTCGAAGGGCAGGTTCTTCCGCAGACGATCCAGCGCCTCATCAAGGGCGTCGAGCTCGAAGACGGGCGGATCGCGGCCGACAAGGCGCGGCTGCTCGACTCCTCGCGCGGCGAGAGTCTGGTGGAGCTGACGCTGCACTCGGGCAAGAACCGGATCGTGCGCCGCATGATGGCCGAGGTCGGTCACCCGGTGGTGGAGCTGGTCCGGCGGCAGTTCGGGCCGCTGCACCTGGGAACTCTCCCGGTGGGCAAGGCTCGCGAGTTGACTACAGTAGAACGCGGTGCCCTGCTCACGCTGTCTCGTCGAGACGGCGACGCTCCCGCGGAGTGAGCCTCCGGGGCGTCTTGCGGTGCGAGCGGCGCCGCCCAGGGCAGGAGACCCGATGAGCGAAGTCAAGGCAACGTCCGCGCGCGCGGCCGGACCTTTGGCGACCCGCACGAGCGGCACGGTCCGCGTCGTCGGTTCGGGCCTTCTCGGCGCCAGCATCGGCCACGCCCTCTCCGCCGCGGGCGTCGACGTCGTGCTCGTCGACGCCTCGCCCTCTCAGCTGCGTCTCGCGATCGACTACGGCGCCGGCCGGGCCGAGCGCCCCGACGACCGCCCGTCGCTCATCGTGGTGGCCGTGCCGCCCGACGTCACCGCCGACGTGGTCCAGCGCGAGCTCGAAGCGTTCCCGGATGCCGTCGTCACCGACGTCGCGAGCGTCAAGCTCGAGCCGGTGCGCACCCTGCGCGAGCGCGGCGTCGACCTCACCCACTACATCGGCTCGCACCCCATGGCCGGCCGCGAGCGCGGGGGAGCGATCTCGGCCCGCGCCGACATCTTCGTCGGTCGACCGTGGGTTGTGTGCCGGGATGCCGAGACCTCGGCCCACGATCTGTCCCTCGTCGAGGGGCTCGCTCTCGATCTCGGGGCGACGCTCATCGAGATGACGCCCGAGGAGCACGACGAGTCCGTCGCGCTGATGTCGCACGTGCCCCAGCTCGTGGCGAGCCTCCTCGCGGGTCGTTTCGTCGAGGCGCCCGACGGCTCCCTGCGTCTCGCGGGGCAGGGCGTGCGCGACACGACGCGCATCGCGGCATCCGCTCCGGAGCTCTGGGTGCAGATCCTCGGCGCGAACGCCGCCCCGGTGGTCGAGGTGCTCGACCAGCTCGCCGCCGACCTCTCCGACGTCGCCGAGGCGCTGCGCGACCCCGACGTGCCCGGGGCGCGGCGCGCGGTCGCCGACACGATCCGCCGCGGCAACGAGGGCGTGGAGCGCCTCCCCGGCAAGCACGGCCAGAACCGCCGCTTCGATACCTTCGTCGTCATGGTCGACGACACCTCCGGCCAGCTGGGTCGCCTCTTCGGCGAGCTCGGCGACCTCGACGTTAACGTCGAAGACCTACGCCTCGAGCACTCGCCCGGAGCCCCGTTCGGCCTGGCCGAGATCAGCGTCGTCCCCGACGCCGTCCGCCGGGCCGTCGACGGGCTCCAGCAGCGGGGTTGGCGGATTGCGAGCACCACCCATGACTGAGTCCACCCCCTCCCTGACCACGGCGCCCGCGGGCACCGCCGCGCCGGTCGTCGTCGCGATCGACGGTCCCGCCGGCAGCGGCAAGTCGAGCGTGTCGAAGGCCGCCGCGGGCCGCCTCGGCTACGGCTTCCTCGACACGGGGGCCGCCTACCGCGCCCTCGCCTGGCACGCCCTCGAGCACGGGGCCGACACCTCCGACGCCACCGCGGTGCTGGAGGTCTTCGGCGACTTCGACTACGCGATCTCGCTCGACCCGGCCGATCGCTGGGTGCGTGTGGGCGGTGTCGACGTCACCGCGGAGATCCGGGAGCCCCGGGTCACCGACGCCGTCAGCGGGGTGGCCCGCGTCGGCGCCGTGCGGCACGCGGTGAACGAGCTGTTCCGCCGCCTCGTGGCATCCGCGTCACTCACCGGTGTCGTGGTCGAGGGTCGCGACATCACCACGGTGGTGTTTCCCGACGCGCCCGTGCGCATCCTGCTCACCGCGGCGCCCGAGGTGCGCGCCGCGCGGCGCAGCGCCGAACTGACCGACCAGGACGCCGCCAAGGTCGCCGCCGCGCTGCACAAGCGCGACGCGGCCGATTCCACGGTCGTCGACTTCCTCACCGCCGCCGAAGGCGTCGAGGTCGTCGACTCGACCCACCTCGATTTCGAACAGACCGTCGACGCCGTGCTGAGCGTCGTCGACTCCACGATGGGAGCCCGCGATGGGCGTTGAAGACGAGTACGAAGGCGGGCCCGACCAGCTCGCCGAGAAGATGGAGAACCTCGACGAGGTGCTCGCCGAGCAGCGGGCCGAAGCGCTGCGCGCGGGGCTGGAGGACTTCGACCTCGATGAGGACGACGCCCAGCTGCTGGCGGGTCTCGCCTCGGGCGAGGGTGCGATCGAGTTCCTGCCGGCGCTGCCGGTCGTCGCGATCGTCGGCCGCCCGAACGTGGGCAAGTCCGCGCTGGTAAACCGTATCCTCGGCCGCCGCGAGGCCGTCGTCGAGGACACCCCGGGCGTCACCCGCGACCGCGTCACCTACAAGGCCGAGTGGCTCGACCGCCGCTTCTCGCTCGTCGACACCGGCGGCTGGGAGCCCGACGCGAAGGGCATCGACCGCTCGGTCGCCGCCCAGGCGGAGGTCGCGATCGACCTCGCCGACGTCGTGTTCTTCGTGGTGGATGCCACGGTGGGAGCGACCTCGACCGACGAGCACGTCGTGAAGCTGCTGCGCAAGAGCAAGAAGCCCGTCTTCCTCATCGCCAACAAGGTGGACGACGCCCGCCAGGAGCCCGAGGCCACGGCCCTGTGGAACCTCGGTCTGGGTGAACCGCACCCGGTTTCCGCCATCCACGGCCGCGGCGTGGCCGACCTGCTCGACGAGCTCATGAAGGTGCTGCCCGACGTGTCGGCGGTCGCGAAGTACGAGATCGGCGGACCGCGCCGCGTCGCGATCCTCGGTCGCCCGAACGTCGGCAAGTCGTCGCTGCTGAACAAGGCCGCGGGCGAGGAACGCGTCGTCGTGAACGAGCTCGCGGGCACCACCCGCGACCCCGTCGACGAGGTCGTCGAGCTCGGCGGCAAACTGTGGACGCTCGTCGACACCGCCGGCATCCGTCGTCGTGTGCACTTGTCGCAGGGCGCCGACTTCTACGCGTCGCTGCGCACCTCGACGGCGCTGGAGAAGTCCGAGGTCGCCGTCGTCGTGCTCGACGTGTCGCAGCCGATCAGCGTGCAGGACCTCAACATCATCGACCTCGTGCTCGAGTCGGGTCGTGCGCTCGTGCTGGCGTTCAACAAGTGGGATCGCCTCAACGACGACGACATGGAGAACCAGGACCGTCGCCGCTACCTGGAGCGCGAGATCGAGCAGGACCTCGCGCACGTCGCATGGGCCCCCCGCGTGAACATCTCGGCCCGCACCGGACGTCACCTCGACAAGCTCGTGCCGGCTCTCGAGCAGGCGCTCGAATCATGGGACACCCGCATCCCCACCGGCAAGTTCAACGCGTTCCTGTCGGAGCTCGTCGCCGAGCACCCGCATCCGCTCCGCGGCGGGAAGCAGCCCCGCATCCTGTTCGGCACGCAGGCGGCGACGCGTCCGCCGACCTTCGTGCTGTTCACGACCGGGTTCCTCGACCCGGGCTACCGCCGGTTCATCCAGCGGCGCCTGCGCGAGATCTACGGCTTCGAGGGCACACCCATCGTGCTGAACATGCGCATCCGCGAGAAGCGCCAGCGCTGAGGCAGAGCACGAACGCCCCGATCCCCGCGTGAGGGTCGGGGCGTTCGTGCGTGGTGGTGGCGCGGCAGCACGACGTCGGACATCGAAACATTCCTGCGGGAAGCGCTGCGGTATCGGTACAGTGCTGTCGCGCCGACGGTCCCGTCGGCGCCTCATCTCGTCACGTGTCAGGGGGACACACATGTCGAATACGAACACTCGCGCCGCACTCGAGCAGCCGTACTACGGCGCACCGATCGGCGCTGCCGTGCAGCGCTTCTTCAAGAAGTACGCCACCTTCACCGGGCGGGCCAGCCGCAGCGAGTACTGGTGGTGGGTCCTGGTGAACGCCGTGGTGCTGGCGGTGCTCGGAACGCTCGCGCTGGTCACCGGAGGCGGGGGCGGGGTCGACGAGTACGGCGCGCCCGCCGGACCCTCCGGACTGGGCGTGGTCTTCCTCGTCCTCTACGTCGTCTGGGGACTCGCCACCCTCGTACCCGGCATCGCCCTCGTGGTGCGCCGCCTGCACGACACCAACAAGAGCGGCTTCTGGATCTTCATCGGTCTGGTGCCGTTCGTCGGCAGTCTCATCCTGCTCGTCTTCATGCTGCTGCCGCCCGTGCCGGAGGGCGCGCGCTTCGACGCCTGAGGGTTCACTGAACGCCCCGACTCCTGCGGGGGTCGGGGCGTTCGTGCGTGCTCCTGTGGATAACTTTCGAGGCGCGTGACGAGTTCTGCGTAGAGTTCCGGCACACGCGTCTGGCCCTTGACAGGCGACCCGCCGTCGGAAGGACCTCGATGACCCCCACGCGTTTCGCACACCCGCGCGCCCTTCCGCTTCCCGGTGCATCCCCACGCTCGGCGATCGCCCGGGCCGCGCGAAAGAGCGCTGAGCTCAGCGGTCGCGCGAGCCGGAGCGAGTACTGGTGGTGGATTCTGCCCGTCACCGTCGTGCACGTGGCGCTGCTGGCTCCGGCGCTCGCGGCGATCGAGGCGCCGACGGCCGCCGCGACGGGCACTGAGCTCGCCGTGCCGATGCTCCTCGACGGACTGTGGCTGATTCTCACCCTCGTTCCCACTCTCAGCGTCACGGTGCGCCGGCTGCACGATACGAACCGATCCGCGGTCTTCCTCCTGCTCGCGGTGGTCCCACTGGGCCCGTTCTTCCTCGCCGTGCTTCTGGCGATGCCGTCTGACCCGCGCGGCGCGCGATTCGACGCCGGCCCCGTGTGACGTTCGACGGAGCCGCCACCGCTCGGCTGTGCCAGGCTTGGACGCGATGACGATCGAACCTCCCGCCCCCGGTGAACCGCGGCGCCCGCACGGACCCCGCGATCCCGGCGACGCCTGGGTCGTCGCGCCCACCGGCGAGAAGTACTGGGGTCGATTCGGGGCGGCGGGGCTGCTCGCCCTCGACCCGCTGCGCGGTGTGCTGCTGCAGCACCGTGTCGCCTGGAGCCACTTCGGCGACACCTGGGCCCTGCCCGGCGGTGCGCGGCACGAGGGCGAATCCGCCCGCGACGGCGCGCTGCGCGAATCGGGCGAGGAGGCGGGCGTCCCGGCGGATGCCGTGCGGGCGCGGTTCGAGAGCGTGCTCGACCTCGGTATCTGGTCCTACTGCACGCTCGTGGCCGATGTCACGACTCCCTTCGAGCCGGTGATCAGCGACCCCGAGAGCGTCGCCCTCGAGTGGGTGCCGGTCGACCGTGTCGATGCGTTGCCGCTGCACCCCGGGTTCGCGGCATCCTGGCCTGCCCTGCGTGCCGCACTGTCGACCCGGCCCGCGCTCGTCGTCGACGTGGCGAACGTCATGGGCTCGGTGCCCGACGGCTGGTGGAAGGATCGTGCGGGTGCGGCCGAGCGGCTCTTGTCCCAGTTGGCGTCGCTCGACGCGGCGGGCGTGGATGCCGAGCTCCTCGGCCTCTCCGCCACGCGCTGGTTCCCGTCGATCACCGCGGTGCTGGAGGGCCAGGCGCGGTCCGCGAGATCGGTGGGACGAGCGGTCGAGGTGCGTCGTGCCGACGGCGAGGGAGACGACGAGATCGTGGCCGTCGCCCGGGCGCTCGTCGCGACCCACCGGCCCGTCATCGTCGTGACGAGCGATCGCGCGCTGACGCGCCGCGTCGAGGAGCTCGGCGCCGTGTCGCACGGCTCACGCTGGTTGCTGGATCAGCTGGGCTGACCGGCGACGGCGGCACCGCGCTCGGGCGCGGCCATCCGCACGACCTCGGGGCCCGCGCCGCAAAGCGGATCCGCGCCCTCGGGTCAGTCGACCTCGCGGCCCCGCAGCTTCTCGATCTCGCGGCGGTCGCGTTTGGTGGGGCGCCCGGCGCCGCGGTCGCGGACGGGCACGAACGGCATACTCTCCTTCGGCGGCGGCGGGGGAGTGCGGTCGTCGACCGACTCGGCGACCAGCGCTGCGCCGACACGCTTCGCGATGGTCTTCTTGACGACGAGGATCCGGTCGAAGCCCTGGATCCGCACGCGCAGCTCGTCGCCCGGTCGCACCGGTTGCGCGGCTTTCACGCGCTCCCCGTTGACGCGCACGTGGCCCGCACGGCAGGCGGTGGTGGCCGCCGAGCGGGTCTTGTAGATCCGCACCGCCCACAGCCACGCATCGACGCGAGCGGTGGTGGTGGCATCCGTCATGTCAGGTCCTTCGTCGGCGAACCTCCATGGTAGATCGGGCCGTCAGCCCCGGAGCGTCAGCGAGACGAGGGCGCGGTCGGGCTTCGGCCGGTGGACGACGTCGAAGCCGGCCTCTTCGAACATCGGCACCGTTCCGCGGTACAGCTGGTTCGCGGAGCGTTTCGTGACCGCGGGGTCGAGGGGATACGCCTCGACGACACGGGCGCCGCCGTCGCGGGCGGCGGAGACCGCGGCATCCAGGAGCCTCTTCATCAGGCCCTGGCCCCGGTGCGCCTTCCGCACGACGAAGCACGAGACCGACCAGACGTCGCCGGCGTCGAGCGGCTCGCGCGTTGCGGTGGTGACGTCCCGAGTGCGCAGGAGCCGCGCCTGATCGACGCGGGGTCCCACGCGCACCCAGCCCGCGGGCTCGCCGTCGACGTAGGCGATGAGACCGGGGGCACGATCACCGTGCATCTCGGCGTGGAAGCGCCGCGTGAGCTCGTCGCGCGACGTCTTCTCGAACTCGGCGTTGGTCAGCAGCCACCACTGGCATTGGCAGCCCGGTCCGTCGCCGCTGTCGAGCGCGGTCTCGGCGTCATCGAAGCGGTCGCCGGTGGCGGGCAGGATCTCGATCGTCATGACGCGACGGTAGCGACAGCGTCCGACACCGCTCAATCCCTTCCGCGCACGCCCGACGCCGGCCGCGCACACGCCCGGGGTGGGGGTCGGTTCGCGGGGCGGCCGGGGAGGGGCTAATATAGGGGAGTTGCCCGCTCGCGGGCGACGGGATGTGGCGCAGCTTGGTAGCGCACTTGACTGGGGGTCAAGGGGTCGCAGGTTCAAATCCTGTCATCCCGACAGAAAAGCCCTGACAAGACGGCAGTTTTGTCAGGGCTTTGTCGTTCTTTCAAATCGGGTTCTCTGGTGCCCTTGTGGTCCCCTTGCCCGGCGAGGCTTACCGCTCAATCCTGTGGGGGGAGAGCTGACGCCGCAGATCTGTGGATAAGGGGACCGAAAGGGGACCAGAACCACATGGGTTCGCGTTCGAGAAGCGAGGTGTCGTTCGTCGGGGTAGAGGTCAGCCGTACGCCGCCTCCATTGAGGCGTCCCGGACGATCTCTGTTCAAACTGACCACGAAGAGATCGACGGACCGAAATCGCTTGAGTCGACTCGATCAGATCGAGAGCGCCTCAGGTCCCGCGGCGTCGGCAGCGTGGGGGTTCAGATGCTCAGCAGCCGGTTCGTAAGTTCGTGCAGCACGGTGTCGCCGCCCGTGCCCTGTCGTTCGATGAGTTCAGCCTGCAGGCCGGCCCCGATCGCGCCGTCGATGTCGATGCGTGAATCGTCCCCGACGTACAGCACCGTTCTCGGATCAAGTCGAAGAAGCCGGCAGGCAATGGCGAACGCGTCAGCCGCAGGCTTGGCGCACTCAATCTCTTCCGACACGACAATCGCATCGAACAGCGTATCGAGACCAGTCTTTTCGAGCTTGCGACGTTGCAATTCGGAAGCGCCGTTCGTGAGGAGGCCTATCCGGAACTGTCGGCGCAGACGCGCAACCGAGCCGAGCACATCGCGATAGAGATTCCAACTGCGTTCGTAATGTTCGAGATATCGACCGTAGTGGGCGATCAACTCTTCGTGTTCTGCTGTCGGCGGCCCGTCAGTCGCAGCGGATAGGAACTCCTGCATTCGATAGGCGCGCGTGGTTGACATTGTGACGCCGCGCTGCGGTGTTGGCGGGAACTTTCTCTCTGCAGCTGACCAGTGCTGCATGTTGGTGCTGTTGGGATCGATCGCCATCTCGGCCGCCCAACTGATGAAAGCTTGCTTCGCTGCCGCCTCATGGTCCAGCAGAGTGTTGTCGAGGTCAAAGAGAATCCCGCAAATCGCGCTCATCATCATTGCTGATCGAGCAACGGGAAGATGTCGTGGACTATCTCATTTCGTTGTTGAGTGGTAAGAGGAATCAGCGGGGTTCTTACTCGATCGCTGTCTATGATCCCTTGATTTGCGAGAACGAACTTGAACTTGGCGATGAATCCTGTCTTCGGTACGGATAGGAACATGGTCACAGGAGCCAGTCTGAGTGCTATCCGATACGCTTCCTCGGTCTGGCCACTATCAAAGGCGAGATGAAGCGCCGTGATTTCGGGCGGGAGAATGTTTCCGATCGCCGTGGCCGACCCCCTCCCTCCGGCCCGCAGACCCTGGAGCAGCATCATGTCCTCGCCGACGATGGTCGTCACTTGCGGAGCGGCTTGACGGTATGTATCGAAGAGCGACGGGTCTGCGGTAGCGATCTTGGCGTAGCGAACGTTTGAGGCGGTCGCTGCGGTCTGCCGCAGGACCTCAGGACTCATGCGAATTCCGTTCGACCCGTCGTACAGCATCACATCGCACTCGGTTGACGCGGCTATGGCGGTGTAGTGGGCCACCTGCGCGTCGGAACTGGTGTCGAAGTAGATGGGAGGGATCACCATCACGCAGTCCGCGCCAGCTGCTTGTGCTTCCGCGGTGAGCGCGATGCTTTCTGCTGTGCCGTCGCTGCCTACACCGACCGTGACAGGGACCCGGCCGGCAACATGAGCGGTCCCCGCGTGAATGATCCGGACTCGCTCCTCATGAGTGAGTGCGAAGAACTCCCCGGTTGAGCCGAGGAGGATGACACCACGCGCCCCGCCCGCGATGACGTGATCGATAAGTCGCGCGAGGGAGCGCTCGTCAACGTCGCCGTAGTCATCGAACGGAGTGACAAGGAGGGTGTTAGCACCCGCGAGGTCGAGAGTCATGAGACGGCCCTTCTTTTGTCGGTACGTATCCAGGGGAGGAAGACCAGGCTGACCAGGGACACGCCTGCCATCGTCAGGAGTGCGACTGCGAAGCTTGCGTCGATCTGGAAGCCAGCCACCCACGTCAGTGCGGCCGTCGCCAGTCCCATCGCAAGCGACGCGTAGAGGCCTTGCGCGGCCGCCTGGAGGTCGAGGTCGACTCGGTCGCGGACGTAGATTGCGAAGGCGATCTGGGTTGTCGCGTAGGAGCCTGCGTGCAGGAGTTGTGAGGCGGCGAGAACCTCCCAGTTCCCGGCGACGGCAAGGGTGGCCCAGCGCAGAGCAGCGGCTATAGCGCCGATGGCGAAGAGGGCCCGGTAACCCAGGCCTTCGAAACGAGCCCGTGCGAGTGTGAATAGTGCGAACTCGCTCAGCGGGGCGAGAACGAGGAGGAATGGCACGGCCGCGGGAGTGACTATCTCGCTGAACCGGATGGCTCCGAAGCTGTAGTACGCGGCGTGGGATCCCTGTACAAGCATGGCGATCAGCAGGCACGCCAGGAATACTCGGTCTCGGGCTAGGGCCGCGAATCCGTGTGTTCCGGAGCCACGAATCGCGAGCGCGTCGGGCGCCGTGGGCTGGACAAAGCCCGCGAGCGCCATGAGCAGACATGCCCCGATGAGCACGTACACGAGGACGCCAGCGCCGAGGGTTGAGGTGAACCATCCCGCCGCGAGGGTTCCCGCCATGAATCCTGCTGATCCGAAGGACCGCGTAGGGCCGTATGGCAGCAGTCCCTGTCGGGCGGCCGTCGTCGCGAGGGTCTCGTTCAGAGGAAGCATGATCGGGTAGATCAGCCCAAAGATCACGGAGACGACGACAAGCGTCGGGAAGCCCGCGACGAACACGTAAGGTACTGCTGCTGCGGTGAGCAGCCATGGTACGACCCTGCTCAGGCGAAGCAACGTCGCATGCCGGTTTAGCGCGGGATAGATGAGCGCCACAGTGACAGCTCGCGACATGAGCGAGCACGCGACCGCGCTGCCGATCTCAATGGCGGAGAAACCTCGATTCGCCAGCCACAGTCCCCAGTACGACTGGAACACGGCCCAGCTGACAAAGAATGTGAAGAACCTCGTCGACACCCAGGATCGGACGTTCAGCGTCACGGCGCGAACTCCTCCAACCTCGCGACGAGCGCTTCATTCGTTGTCTCGTCCGGATACAACTCGGCGATCCGTGCCGGCTGCTCGCCCGCGTTTACCAGAACTCCTGAGTTGTGAAGTTCGCTTGTCACCTCCTTCACACACGTCTCGATTCCAAGCGCCAGAGACCCGAGTGGTTCCGCCCCGCTTTCGAGGACCATCTTTGTCGGGAGGCGGGTACCCGGATGAATCGCGTTGACCGCCACGGATCTGCTTGCCCACCTTCTCGAGAACACCTCCGTGACGATCAGGCTGAGCGCCTTCGACTGCCGGTAGGCGTTCTCGCGGGACCACGCGTTGCAGAGTTGCAGATCGTTCGCATCTACAAGTTGTTGGTTGGTCGAGGCAAGGTTCACGACACGCCCACCGTGGCCGATCATCTTCACGAGACCCTTCATGAGGAAGAGTGGCGCGAGCACGTTCACCGCCAGGCGTGACTCGATGCCATCCTCCGTCACCTTCCTCACGGCGTCTGGTGGACCATATCCGAGCGCAGCATTGTTCACGAGGACGTCGATCCGATCCGTCTCGCTCCAAACCTGAGCGATCAGATCTGAAAGCTCGCGCCGCGATTCCAAGTTCGCTGCTACGGTCCGCGCACCCCCGTCGGCTAGTGACCGACCTTGCTCAGCGGACCGCACGTGGGCGATGACCGTCCATCCCCGGTCCAGAAGCGCGCGGCACACGCCGCTGCCCACGCCTCCAGCCGCGCCCGTAACCAGGGCGACCCGCCCGGAACCCGTCACAGTTGTGCGTCGACGAGATCAGAAGGCTTCAGCACGTGCTCATCCTCAACATCACGACTCAGCCGGGCCCCCAGAACGAGTTCGAGAGCCGACGGCCTGATACCCGACCGGCCGGAGGTCTTCGCAGCGATCATCTCTCGTCCCACGATCGTGCCGGCCGGATGGCTGCCGAGCACGACCAGAGTCTTCGCCATCTTCTCCAATGCGGGGGCTTCTTGCGGGATCTGCCGCTTCACAGGTGATCCAAGTGCTTGGCAGGCTGTCGCGAGGTCTTCCACCATCGCTTGCATCTCGGCTGGAGTCTGCGAGAAGTGATGGTCGCTCCCGGGGGCCCCTTTGTCGAGGGTGAAGTGTCGCTCGATGATCCGCGCGCCCAGTGAAAAAGCCGCCACCGGCACCACGTCCAGCACATCGTGTCCTGAGTACCCGATGACGGTGCTCGGGAACATCTGGCGATAGGTGTCGATCACTCGCAGGTTCAACTGCTGTGCTTGTGCGGGATATGTCGCCGTGCACTGCAGAAGCGCGAAGTTGGCGGCGACACTCTCCAAAGCGCTCACTGCGCCGACGACGTCGGAGAGGTTCGCTCCGCCGGTGCTGACGATGACAGGTATTCCCGTTGCCCCGGCTGCTTTCAGCAAAGGGGTGTTTGTCAGGTCGCCTGACGCGATCTTGATCGCGGGGAGCTCGAGGCTCATGATGAACTCCAGGCTCGTTTCGTCGAAGGCCGTGGTGAAGAAATCGATCCCGATCCTCGAGGCGAATTCCTGAAGCTCACGATATTCGGCGTCGCCGAACTCCAACGCCTCGCGGTGCTCACCGTAGGTCGAACCGTAGCTGTTTCGCCCGCTATACGGCTTGTCGAACATCTCCCTCGTGAAGAGGGCCCGATTATCTCGCTTCTGCAACTTGACGGCGGAGGCGCCCGCCGCGGCAGCGGCGGAGAACAGCGCTTTGGCCTCCTCCAGATCGCCGCCGTGGTTGTGGCCAATCTCGGCGATCACGTAAGCCGCCGACGAGTCTGAAATCTCAGCTCTTCCGATTTTAAGAGTGCGCATCTTTCCTCCGTTGCGGCTACTTCCGAGGTATTGACAGATTGAAGGCGCGGGAATGTCTAGCCCCGTCTGGTGAAGGAAATCGCCCTCTCGCAGAGGTGGTCCTTCCGCTCTTTCCGCTTCTTCGTCGCCTGTCGGCTCCGCTCCTGAGTGCAGTCACGGCGACACGTAGGCATCTGGTTGCGAGGACATCCGTAGGTTCCGTGCCACTCCTCACACTTTTAGACACTTACATCTAAGTCACGTGTGATCGGAGGCTAGCATCGTCCATCGCGAGCGCGCAACGATCCGGATGTGCCCAAGGGCGAACGGGGTCGGGTGGGTCGTGCGCGCAACCGCCGGCGCCCTTAAAGCGGGGGTCGACTGTCGTCCGCTGTGTCCTTGGCGGCAGTGCTCATCCGGATCGCTCCGTGCGGCGCGTCCCGGTTCCACGGCTAAGTGAACTCACAGATGGAACTATCCGGATTCGTGCAACGATGAGTCAAGTTCCCACTCGCGAAGGGCTAGCTGACATGCACGCAACCCCGGCCGTCCATCATTACGCGCGACCGTCAGAAAGGTGGATGCGCAATGAGGCCTGGTAAGAGATATGTCCACATCCGCTCGAGCTGCTTTTCGAGGGACTGCATCGAGCCGGTCTCCCGAGCGACGATGTACACGCCAATGGCGGCTTGCACGACCACGATTGCAGCCTCACGCACATCAAGATCTCGCCGAACCGTCCCGTCGGCGATTCCCTGACCAAGAAACCCTCGGACGAAGCTATGCCAAACCTCGTATGCACTGCTTCCTGGGGTGCCCCCATGAACCTCAGGTGTGATGCGCATGGCCGCCCGCGCTCGGACGTCGTCGCGGAGCACGAGCGCGGCCCTTCGCATCATCTCTTTCATGGCGTCGATGCCAGTAAGCCCGACGCTGTTGACATCTACAACGATGTCCGGCCATATCTCGTGCTTCTGAGCGATGAGCTCTCTTGCCATCGAATCTTTGGTCGCGAAGTGGTAGTGGACCGCCCCGCGAGTCGCTCCGGCACCATCGATGATCCGCTGGATCTGTGCGCCCGCTACGCCGTGAGCCTCGAATTCTCTGGCGGCGGCGTCAAGAATCCGTTCACGAGCATCCTCGCCTCGGACGTTGGTGCGACGCTTCCTTCCGTGCCCGGGTGGTTGCGCACCTATCGTGTCCGCCATTGTCTCCCCGCACGGCGGAGCACTCATGCCCAGTGACACCGCTCGCATCTTCGATTCCTTCGACGAAGCTCTCGGCCCCGGCGAAGGCCGCTTCTTCGGCTCTCGCTATCGTAGCGTCACCCACCGGCTCTCGGACGTGAGAGCCGTCGGTGCGCTCGGAACGCGAGTCGAAGCTCTCGGGCAGGTCGAGCTGGGTGGTGGATGGTCCGTCAAGACCACCGTCCCCGCCGAGACACCGCATCTATCGACGATGGATATGCTCCGATTTTCCGCGACTCTCGCGGAGATCGACCTGGCCTGCCGAGTTGGACTTCGTTCGCACGAGCTGGCGGCCGCGTGGGTGAGCCAGTTCTCGTTGACAGCGGGCTCGGCTCCGGTACTCGATCTTGCGCGCATAGTGATGAGCGCAACGGTTGTCTCTGTCGATGAGGAAGCCGGCACGGCTGTCAGCACACGGTACGAGGCTCGTTTTGGTCTGGCGAAAGCGTCGATTACCGTACGTCACCCCTCAGGCAATGGTCGGCGGAAGGCCTCTGACATTGGTGACGTGGGAAGTGTTCTCAGCGATGACGCTCATCGCCTCTATGGAGGTGCCCACGGCGAGTCCAGTCATGACGTCCGCCGGATCCGATACGACCGCGACCTCTCACGCTTGGACTTCGACGTGACGGTGCTGGCACCACAAGGGCTTGCCGGTCTCGAGAGCGCGCATTTCCCCTCTGCGTCTTTGATCGATGTCCTTGCTATCGGTGGGCAGGCAGCGCAAATCGTCACTTACATGCTCGATGACGTCGACCGAGATCGGTCGAGCCCGTTTTGGCTTCGTCGGATCTCATTCTCGGCACCCTTCGCTCAGAGACCGACCCGATCGACTGGCACTCTTCACACGAAGAGAAGCGCCCTGGTAACGCGGGGTCGCCATGTCTGGCGAACCGCCGAGTTTGCCCTCGAGTTAGCGGACGTGAGCGTGGATGCGTCGGTTGCCCACCTGCTTTGATCAACAGAGAAAATAGGATTTCCCAAGTCCGCCCGTAGGCTCCATGCCCTCTGCGCGCAACCTCGCGATATCTGAGACGAGCAGCTTGTCCCCCCGAACTGCCTTGCTCACTTTGTCGCGCCTGCCGCATCCCGGCCTTAGCGCCCGCGCCGACCTCCGCCTGGCGCTGCGAAGGGGCGCGACAGTCGCTAGGTGTACTGACCTCGACCGTTGTTGATTCGGTCGATGAGGGTCTGGCCTGCGATGCCGAGGTGGGCTCTATCTAGGTTGTAGTGGTCGAGCCATGTTGGCAAGGCGTCCGCGCGGGCGGTGTTCGAGGTCCATGCCCGGGCGTAGGCCCACTCCGCCGCCAGGGTGCGGTTGAGGCGTTCGACTTTGCCGTTGGTCCAGGGGCAGTGCGGGCGGATGAACTTCTGAGTGATGCCGTGCGCGTCGATCACGGCGTGGAATGCTGCGGAGTGTCGGTAGGCGAACGCGTTGTCGCTGATGACACGTTCGACCCTGACGCCGAGGGTCGCATAGAACGCGATGGCGCGTTCGAGTACCCCTGCAGCGGTGGCGCCTTTCTCGTCATCGTGGATCTCCGCGTAGACCACTCGGGAGTGGTCATCGATCACGGTGTGGACGTAGTCGTAGCCGAGGCCCCGCTTGTGTGCGGGGCGTGATCCGCGGCCATGCGCGCGCCATCCGCCCCCGTCAGGGATTCGGCCGAGTTTCTTCACATCGACGTGGATCAAGGACCCGGGATAGTCGTGCTCGTAGCGGTTCGCGCTGCGGCGCGTCGCGCGGATCACCGTCCCGGTCACGGGGTCCAGGTCCCGCAGAAGAGGGACGCGGTGACGGCGCAACACGCGACCGACCGTCGAGGCCTGCATGCCGAGCTTGGACGCGATGAACACCGGGCCACGACGCGTGAGCTCCCGCATGATCCTCACGCGGGTCTCCACGCACGGCCCGGTCCTGGCCGGGTGCGAGCGGGCGATGCTGGAACGATCGATCAGACCCGCCGCGCCGTGCTCCTGGAACCGTCGCCACCACCGCCACGCCGTTGTCCGCGAGACACCCATCTCGGAAGCGACATGCGCCACCGCGCGCCCCGATTCGATGCGCTGGACCATGATCAACCGGCCGGCCGGAGCCAGCCGGGCATTACCGTGAGACACGAGAGACCTCCGTGTGTTCGAGCTGAAGAACTAGACAGCTCCAACTCGACCCCGGAGGTCTCTCCTACGTCAACAACGATCCGGGTCAGTACATCTAGACGTGCACGGGGCAGTTCTGGTCACCACGGGCGTGGGAGCGGCCGTCGCCGCCGTCGCCACGGGCAGTGAGGACGGCTGGACCGCTGCATCAACACTCCTGTGCGCTGCTGCCGGGGTCGTGCTCCTGACCGCCTTCGTCATCGTCGAGCAGCGGACAGCGCACCCGATCATGCCCCTGCGGCTGTTCCGCGTGCGCAGTCTCGTCGGAGCGAACGTGTTCGGCTTCTTCCTGTCTGCGGGACAACTTGCCGCGTTCTACTTCTGCTCGATCTACATTCAGCAGGTCTGGGGGATCGAGCCCGCCCTCGCGGGGGTGCTGTTCCTGCCGTTCTCCCTCTTCGTGGTCGTCGGTATCGCGATCGCGCAGCGCCTCGCGGCCCGGGTCGGTATGCGCACGGCGCTCCTCGTCCACGGTATCGTCGGCGCTGCCGGGCTCGGCTGGTTCTCGCTCATGCCCGCGGAAATCGCGTTCTGGCAGGGGATCGCCGGGCCCTCCCTGTTCGCAGCCGTCGGCATCGGAGGGGCCTTCATGCTGCTCGGGTCGGCCGGCACCTCCGGCGTCGTGCCGCACGACGCCGGCATCGCCTCGGGGGTGCTCAACAGCTCACGCCAGCTGGGCGGCACGATCGGACTCGCCGCCCTGGTCGCCGTGGCCACCGCAACGACCGGTGCGGCGGCGGCGACCCCCGTCGACGCGCTCGCCCAGGGCTATCGCGCCGGGCTCGGATACGGCGCGGTGCTGCTAGCGATCGGAGCAGTCGCCGCGTTCGCGATCGTGCCGCGCTCCGCTCGGGTCGACTGACACACGAGGCAGGCAAGGAGCCCGTGCGCCCGATCGATGAGCTCAGACGACCCCGGAGGTGCCGAGCAAGAGGCCGATGGCGAAGGTGGCCGCCAGCGCGAGCGCCCCGCCCGCCACGATGCGGACCACGGGGCGCAGGGCCGGACTGCCACCGATGCGTGCGCTGATGAAGCCCGTGGCGGCCAGGGCGAGAAGGACCGCGCCGAAGGTGACCGGGACGCGTATCTCGGGCGGGGGCAGCAGGATGGCGAGCAGGGGAAGGAGGGCTCCGAGAAAGAAGGCGAGCGCGGAGGCACCGGCGGCGGCGAACGGGCTCGCGACTCCCTCCTCGTCGAGTCCCAGTTCCGCTTCCAGGTGCGCGGTCAGGGCGTCGCTCGCCGTGAGTTCGCGCGCGACCTGGTGAGCGGTCTGCGGCGAGAGACCGCGGGCTCGGTAGAGCTCGGCGAGTTCTTCGAGCTCACCCTCGGGGTCTTCCTCGAGCTCCGCACGTTCTTTCGCGATGAGGGCGCGTTGGCTGTCGGTCTGGCTGCTGACCGAGACGTACTCGCCGAGCGCCATGGAGATGGCACCTCCCACCAGGCCCGCGACGCCCGCGGCGAGGATGGGAGCGGTCGCGGTGGTCGCTCCGGCGACGCCGACGACGAGGGCGGCGACGGAGACGATCCCGTCATTGGCGCCGAGGACTCCTGCTCGCAGCCAATTGAGCCGTCCGGTGATGGCGGTGTTGTGAGGTTCGGGGCGGAGATCGGACGGAGGAAGAGAAGACCCGGTGGGCATGAGACACATGCAAGCACCGTTCGGGCTGTAAGGCCAGGCCGCTCCATCCTCTGGCTTCACCCCTCACCGTCACCGCGGCCTGGCTCATATGAAGTCGTAACCATCTCGGGGCGCAAGATGGTCCCCGGTGCGGCTCTCCGGTGGTTTGCTGAGCGCATGTGGCAGATCGCGGGCCTTCCCGCACATCCTCTCCTCGTGCACGCCGTCGTCGTGCTCGTCCCGCTCGCAGCTCTCATGGTGGTGGTGGGGTCCGTCTGGCCGGCGGCGCGGAGGAGGCTGGGGGTTCTCACCCCTCTCGTCGCGGCCGTCGCGCTCGTGTTCGTCCCCCTCGCGAAAGAGGCTGGGGAGGCTCTCGAACGCCAGGTGCCGGAGTCCGCTCTGCTGGAAGCGCACACAGAGCTCGGTGATCAGCTCCTGCCGTGGGCGGTCGGGTTGTTCCTCGTGGCAGCTGCGCAGTGGGTGTGGTTCCGTCACCGCGCGCGGAGATCGGCCGATGAGGGGCGCGGGGGCCGCGCGCGAGTGGGTTCCCTCGTTCTTGCGGTGGTGGCGGTCGCGGTCGCGGTCGGCACCACGGTCTCCGTCGTCCAGGTCGGTGACAGCGGGGCCCGCGCGGTCTGGCAGGGAGAGGCCGGAACCGGAGGGCAGTGATCCGTCACGCGTGGTGACCGGCCGGCGGATTCCGTTCCCTCGAGCGATCGGCCCGAGGTGCGTCGGCGGGCCCACGGCGTCGCCAGCGAGGTCTTCCGTCGTCTCCGCCCGGCGCGCCGTTCACGGCGTCGGTGCGTACTCCGGACAGAGATGGATGCCGCTGAGCACCACGACCGCACTCGCCTCGGGGCTCGAGAGCGCACCGCCCTGCATCGAATCGAAGACCTCCTTCGGGGTGAGGCCGTCGTCGAACGCCGCGCAGACGGCGTGGCCGAGGTCCAGCCAGAGCTGCACGGACGACAGGTCGGTCTTCGGGAGCTGCTTGCGCAACTCGGCGAGGTAGGCGGATTCCTGCGCGAACGTCTCACGGGCGGCTGCATCGGCGTCGGGCGTCGCGGTCGTCTTCGACGGCGACGGGCCGATCGGGAAGGCGCCGCACGCGGTCAGGCTCCCGGCTACCAGCAACACGGCCGCGACCGCGGCCATCTTCTTCATGGGCTGAGCGTAGGACACCGCACTCGCGCGGGGGAGGGGGAACACCCCCGTGCGGCGTCGACGCGAGCCCGGTGTCCCGGCGTCCCGGACATCGGCATCCGGGGTACGATCGCGGCCCCACGGATAATGACGGCATGACCACCGCGCGAATCGTCGTCCTCTTCGCCCTTGCGGCGATCGCCGAGATCGGCGGAGCCTGGTTGATCTGGCAGGCGGTGCGCGAGAACCGGGGGTGGTGGCGGGGACTGCTCGGCATCCTGGCTCTGGGGGCGTACGGGTTCGTGGCGGCGCTGCAGCCCGATGCGCATTTCGGTCGCGTGCTGGCGGCCTACGGCGGCGTCTTCGTGGCGGGGTCGCTCGCGTGGGGGATCGTGGTCGACGGCTTCCGGCCCACGGTATGGGACTACGTCGGGACGGGGGTGGCCCTCGTCGGAGCGGGCATCATCATCCTCGCCCCGTCAATGGCGCAGACTGAGTGAGGGGTGCGCGTACGCTGACGGTCATGACGAACGTCCCCGGAGACATCAACCGGCTGCGTGCCGTGACGGAGAGAATCGATGCGGACAACCCGTTGAAAGTGCCGTTCACCTTCAACCAGGGGCACATCAGTCCGCGGCTCGAGCGTCTCGAGGCGAAGCTGTCCTACATGGTCGAGTACATCGCCTACCTCGAGCAGCGGATCGAAAGGCTAGAGGAGCGAGTAGTTAGCTAGGCGTACTTTTCCTTGTCTGTCAACCGCCACCCGTCGAGGGGTCGGGGCAAGGACACTCGTTCCATGAAGAACGACACCACGCCTCACGAGGGCCTCGCCGACGACTTCGCCGAATCCGACTCCGCACGCCCCTTCGGGTCGTACCTGTCGCTGATCAACGGCGGAAGCTGATCGTCCCGAGCCTCTCCGTGAGGTTCGCCACCGCATGGTCGGATGCCGTGTGCATCCGGCCCTGCGTCGTTCTCCGGCCGTGCACGTGCCGGTGCGTCGTGGTGCGGACGGACCGTGAATCGGGCCGTGCTCAGCGGTTGATCGCCGCTGCCTCGAGTGGTCGGCGCGCTCGCCGCCGTGAGCCGGTTGCGCGCCGCGCACCGTCCATTCTCGTGGCGTCGAGCGGCCGGATGCCATGATCCGGCCGACGATCGAGATCGACGGATCGGCGGTGCACGGCATCCCCTCGCTCTATGCCGAGCTCGATCGGGTGTTCATGCCGGACGAGGAGTGGAGGTTGGGGGAGAGCCTCGACGCACTCGACGACCTGCTGTACGGCGGATTCGGCGTGCTGCACGGCACGGACGGGGCCCGCGTCGTGTGGCGCGACGCGGAGCACTCGCGCGCTGCGCTGGACGTCGAGACGACACGCGCGTACTATCGCGCGAAGCTCGACCGACCCGACGTGTACGCGGCGGCGCCGGCGCAGCGTGCGCTCGAGGCGCTGGATCGCGGGGAGGGCGAGACGTACTTCGACCTCGTGCTGCGGGTGTTCCGGGGGCACGCCGAGATCGAGCTGGTCCTCAGCTGAGGTCGTCGGTGGGGCGAGGGCGCGTTGAGGTGATGGGTGGCCCCGGCGGCTCTTGGTGGGTTCGGCGTGAGGGCGGGGCGTGCTGAGGTGGAGGGTGGCCCCGGCGGCTCTCGGTGGGTTCGGCGCGAGGGCGTCGATCGACCCTTCGGTGCGAGAGAGCGAAGGTTCGCGTCCCGCCTCACGGCTCCTCCCCAGGAGACTGTTCTTTCACGTTGTCCCCATATCGCGCCCCCGCCCGGCATCGATGTCGGAGGTCATCGCTAGCATGCACACATGATCTCCGATTCCCCTTCCAGCGGCCGGTCCGACCCGCTCGCGGCGGTACTGTGCGAGGTCCTCGACGCGGATGCCGCGCTCTCGGCCGCCGAGGCCCGTAAGACCCGGGCGCTGGCCCGGGCGGGTCGTCTCGCGCTCGAGGTCATGGCCGGTCAGCGGGCCTCGTCCCGGGCGGCGGAGATAGCGCTTCGGGAGGTCGCGTCGGAGATCGCCGCCGCGGAGTGCCTGTCGGATCGGTCGGTGCAGGCGCAGATCGTGAAGGCGCTGGCTCTTGTGGATCATTTCCCGGCGACGGTCGACGCATGGGAGGCGGGAGCACTCTCCCGGGCCCATGTGCAGGCGATCATGGATGCCGGCACCCCGGTGCCCGTCGACAAGCGTGCAGAGTTCGACGTGCTCGCCGTCGCCACGGCGGAGGGGTTGAGCCCGGGGCGGCTGCGGGCACGGTTGGCGACGTTGGCGGAGCGGTTGCAGCCGACGACGATCACGGAACGGCATCAACGCGGGCGTGAGCAGCGCTGTGTCCGGGTGGTGCGGGGTGAGAACGGGATGTCGGATCTCATCGCGACGCTTCCGACGGTGTTGGCGGTGGGGATCTACGACCGGTTGACGCAGCAGTCGCGGGCGCTGATCGATGCGCGGGATGAGCCCGGTTCGCCGGTCTCGGCGGGCGCCGAGGGGACGTCGTCGTCCGGTTCGGGGCGGCCGGTCGTCAGCGGGGCCGCGTTCGGGATCGACCGCGTCGGTGACGGTTCCGAGGAGTGGCTCGAACGTGAGCTTCTCGGCGCTGTCGATGGGCAGGCGCGCGCCGCGGTCGCCGCCGCCACCCCAGG
>CAJYJO010000039.1 GCA_913774845.1 uncultured Microbacterium sp.
CTCGCGCGGGGTGGCGCAGCGGTGCTGGAGGATAGTGCGGGAAGGGAGGACGAATGACGCACCGCTCGTCCTCCGCCCGCCCCCTCTCCTCCCGCACCGCTGCGCCAGCCCCCGCGCGGTGGCCCGCTGTGCTCGGGAGGAGAAGGGGCGGGCGGAGGATGAGCCGTGCGTCATTCGTCCTCCCTTCCCGCATTCTCCTCCCGCACTGCTGCGCCACCCCGCGCGCGGCGGCCCGGCGCGCGGCCCGGCGCGCGGCGGCCCGGCGTGCACGGGAGGGGAAGGGGCGGGGGGAGGACGATCGGCGCGTCTTCCGTCCTCCCCTCCCGCACTCTCCTCCCGAACGGTCGCGCCACCCCGCTCGGGGCGCGCGGCGGGCCGATAGGGTCGAGCCTGCGGCGCGCGTGCGCCGCGCCCCTCGCACCCCCGGGAGAAGCGCATGTCCGTCGGTCTGCTCGCCGTCGTCGATGACATCCTCAGCGCCGCCATGCGGGCGAGCGCCAAGACCGCGGGTGTCGTCATCGACGACGCCGCCGTCACCCCGCAGTACGTGCAGGGCCTCACCCCGGCGCGGGAGCTCCCGGTGGTGTGGAAGATCGCCCTCGGCAGCATCATCAACAAGTACGTCATCATCATCCCGATCGCCCTGCTGCTCACGGCCTTCGCGCCGGGGGTGCTGCCGTACCTGCTCATCGTCGGCGGCGGCTTCCTGTGCTTCGAGGGCGCCGAGAAGGTGCTCGAGTGGTTCGGCGTGCACCACGGCGACCACGACGACGACGGTCCTCGCGACGAGAAGAAGCTCGTGCTCGGGGCCGTTCGCACCGACCTCATCCTCAGCACCGAGATCATGCTCATCGCCTTGTCGAGCCTCGATCCCGGCTTCGGCATCTGGATGACGCTCGGGGCCCTGCTCGTGATCGGCCTGGCGATGACCGTGGTCGTCTACGGCGCGGTCGCGCTGCTGGTGAAGATCGACGACATCGGCTTGCGGTTCATGAAGAGCCCGTCGCGCGGGGTCCGTCGCTTCGGCGCGCGGGTCGTGGCATCCATGCCTGCGGTGTTCCGCGTGATCAGCGTCATCGGCACGGTCGCGATGCTCTGGGTCGGCGGGCATCTCGTGCTGCAGAATCTCGCGGAGACGCTCTGGGCGGGCCCGTACGACCTCGTGCATGTCGTCACCCACGCGATCGAGGCCGCGGGTCCCGTCATCGTGTGGATCGTCGAGACCGCGATGTCGGCGGTCTTCGGCCTCGTGCTGGGCCTGATCATCGTGGCCGTCGTGACGGGGATCTCGCGGCTGTTCGCGCGCACGGGTGCGCAGAGCGCCCACTGACGGATGCCACGTCTGCGGCGCGGCTGACGACCGCGGGCGCGCGAGCACCCGCCGCAGCTGCGGCGCGGGCTCCCGTCAGTCCTCGAGGCGGGAGTGCTCGCCGAGGCGGTGCCAGGTGCGGTTGTGGTACACCAGGGCGGCCCCGGGCTCGCCGGGCTCGATGTCGCGCTCGACGTCGACCTGCAGGGCCTGGGCGGCGATGACGGTGGAGCCGCCGGCATCCATCCGGCTGACGATCTTGCACCGCAGCCAGGCGCGCACGCCGTGATAGACGGGCTCCCCGGTGGACAGGCGCGACCACGCCGAGGTGTCGGCGAAGCGGTCGAGGCCGCTCGTGGCGCCCGCGCGGGCGAGGCCGATGTCTTCGGCGTCGAGCAGGTGCACCACGATCGTGTCGGCGGCGATGATCGTCGGGGTCGCCGACGACAGGGCCGACACCGAGAAGATCAGCAGCGGCGGATCGGCGCTCACCGACGACACCGACGACGCCGTCAGGGCGACGGGGCCGTTCTCGCCATAGGCGGTGATGACGGCGATACCGCCGGGGTGGCCGCGGAAGGCGCGTTTGAAGTCGTCCGCCGAGACCGAGGTTCCGATCGAGGGGGTGCTCTCGGGGGCGCCGTGCGGAAGGGAGGTCATGCCTTCGACGCTAGTCGCTGGGACCGGCGCCGGCTCGGCGGCGGAAACATCGTGAAATGCGGGGTCCGGATGCCGCGGCATCCGGACCCCGTCATCGTCGGTCGATCACATGCCGTCGGCGATCATCGCCCAGATGATCTGCACGTGACGATCGGCGTTGAGGTCGGACATCTCGTTGTCGTAGTTGAGTCCGTAGGGCCAGATGTGCGAACCGCCGCAGTTGAGCACCGCCCCGGCGCCGTCGAACTCCGCGAGCTTGGCGTTGGCGTTCGGTCCGGTCCACCGCCCGTTCTGGCACATGGCGTACCAGGCGTTCGCGGTGCCGTTGCCGACCGTGTGCGAGATCTCGTGCAGGGCCGTGCGCTCCTGCATGAATCCGCGGTTGTCGCCGAAGCGGATGGTGCCGTCGATGCTCGCCTCGGCCGTGGGCACCCCGGGCACGTAGTACACGTTGAGGTGCCGGTCGAAGTCGCTGAACTCGTTGTACCGGGCGACCGCGGCATCCATCGCCGCCCGGATGCGCTGGTACGCGTCGGCCTGATCGGCGGTGGGGGAGGCCTCTTCGTAGAGGGTGTAGGTCATGCGCCCGGCCGCCTCGGCCGGGGTCGTCGCCACGGCCACCGGGGCGATGGCGGCCGCGAGGGCCAGGGCGCCGGCGACCACGAGACGGCGGAGCGAGTGCGAACGGGTACGGGGGATATCCGTCATGATTTTCTCCTTCGAAAGACGCGACATCGTCATCGCGTATCCGGCACGCTAGGCGCGTCCTGACCGAAAACGCAGGGTCCGGCCGGATTTCTCACACAGTTCTCATCTTTGTGAGGCTTCACATCCCGCCGACCACAGGCGTCCGTGACCTTTCCGTTGCAAATATTCGCTTGACAGCGTGTGATGTGTGAGCGCTAACATTCAGCAACGGCTCACCCGAGAGCTGCATCACATGACCCGGCACAGAGGCCGGCGAAACGAGGAGGTTTCACCATGAAGGCGAAGAAGATCATCGCAGGAGTCGCATTCCTGGGCGCGCTCGCCCTGACGGCGACCGGTTGCGCGGGCGGCGGCGGCTCCGCTGCGGGCGGCAACGGCGGTGGCGACGGCGTCATCACGGTCGGTTTCGCACAGACGGGCTCGGAGAGCGGCTGGCGCAGCGCCAACACCGAGTCGATGAAGGAGGCGTTCAGCGAGGCGAACGGCTTCAACCTCGTCTTCAACGCGGCCGACAACAAGCCCGAGGCGCAGATCGCCGCGGTCCGCAGCTTCATCAACCAGGGCGTCGACGCCATCGTGCTCGCCCCCATCGTCACCGACGGTTGGGACGACGTGCTGCAGGAGGCCAAGGACGCCAACATCCCGGTCATCCTCGAGGACCGCACGGTCTCGGCATCCAAGGACCTGTACGCCAGCTGGATCGGCCTGGACTTCAAGAAGGAAGGCGAGACCGCCGGTAAGTGGGTCGCCGACAACTTCGGCTCCACGCCCACCAACCTGGTCGTCCTCGAGGGCACCACCGGTTCGTCGGCCGCCACCGACCGCGCGTCGGGCTTCGACTCGGCGATCGCCGGCACCGACATCAAGGTGCTCGACTCGCAGACGGGCAACTTCACCCGCGCCGACGGCAAGACCGTCATGGAGGGCTTCCTCCAGAAGTACGGCTCGCAGATCAACGTGCTCTTCGCGCACAACGACGACATGGGCCTCGGTGCCCTCGAGGCCATCAAGGCCGCGGGTCTCAAGCCCGGCACCGACATCAAGATCGTCACGATCGACGCGGTCAAGGACGGCATGACCGCCCTGGCCAACGGAGAGTTCAACTACATCGTCGAGTGCAACCCGCTGCTCGGTGAGAAGACGGCCGAGGTCGTCAAGAAGGTCGTGGCCGGCGAGTCCGTCGACAAGCAGTACATCGTCGAGGACCAGGCGTTCGACCAGGAGCAGGCCAAGAAGGTCCTGGACAGCCGCCCCTACTGATCCAGGCATCCCCGCCGACGGCGCCTCCCCCGACGCCTGACGCACCCTCCCCGGTGTGCGGGGCCGGTTCCCCCGACCGGCCCCGCACACCCCATGACTCACCAGAAAGCGGTCGGACATGACTTCCGAACGTGCTGCCGTCGTCGCCATGCGCGGCATCAGCATCCAGTTCCCCGGAGTGAAGGCGCTCGACGGCGTCGACTTCACGCTCTACGCCGGCGAGGTCCACTCCCTGATGGGAGAGAACGGCGCCGGCAAGTCCACACTCATCAAGGCGCTGACCGGTGTCTACGGCATCGATGAGGGCGTCATCCGGGTCGACGGGCAGGAGCGGCAGTTCCGCTCCACCGCCGACGCGCAGAGCGCCGGTATCGCGACCGTGTACCAAGAGGTCAACCTCTGCCAGAACCTCACGGTCGGCGAGAACGTCATGCTCGGCAACGAGATCCGCCGCGGCGGAATGCTCGACTGGAAGGCCACCCACGCCGCTGCCGCGAAGTACCTCGCCGAGCTGGGCGTGAGCATCGACACTCGCTCGATCCTCGCCAGCCACTCCATCGCCATCCAGCAGCTCGTCGCCATCAGCCGCGCGATGGTCGTCGACACCAAGGTGCTCGTGCTCGACGAGCCCACCTCCAGCCTCGATCGCGGAGAGGTCGAGCAGCTGTTCGGCGTCATCCGCGACCTGCGCGACCGCGGTGTCGCGATCCTGTTCGTGTCGCACTTCCTCGACCAGATCTACGAGATCTCCGACCGTCTCACCGTGCTGCGCAACGGCACCCTCGTCGGCGAGTATCCCGTCGAGGAGCTCGGTCGCGAGCAGCTCGTCGCGAAGATGATCGGTCGTGAGCTCGGCGAGCTGGATGCCATCTCCGCCAGCGCCGAGCGCTCCATCGACCGCTCGGGCACTCCCGTGCTGCACGCCACCTCCCTCGCCCGCAAGAACGCGCTCGAGCCGATCGACCTGGACGTCTACCCGGGCGAGGTCGTCGGTCTCGCCGGTCTCCTGGGCTCGGGCCGCACCGAGCTGGCCCGTCTCATCGCCGGCGCCGACCGCGCCGACGACGGACAGATCGAGGTCACCGGCACCGGGGCCCGCCTGGGCTCGCCCCGTCACGCGCTCGACCGCGGCGTCGCGTTCTCCTCGGAGGACCGCCGCGCCGAGGGCATCGTCGGCGACCTGACCGTGGCCGAGAACATCATCCTCGGCGTGCAGGCCCGCCGCGGTGCGCTGCGCAAGATCAGCGCCGCCGAGAAGCAGGCCATCGTCGACGAATACATCACCGCACTCGGTGTGCGCCCCGCGAACCCGAACGCCCTCATCCGCAACCTCTCGGGCGGGAACCAGCAGAAGGTGCTGCTCGCGCGGTGGCTCGCCACCGCGCCGGAGCTGCTCATCCTCGACGAGCCGACCCGCGGCATCGACGTCGGCGCCAAGGCCGACATCCAGCGCAAGGTCGCCGAACTCGCCGAGAAGGGACTCGCCGTCATCTTCATCTCCTCGGAGCTCGAAGAGGTGCTGCGTCTGGCTCAGCGTGTCGCCGTCCTGCGCGACCGTCGTAAGATCGGCGAACTGGCCACCCGCGACGTCGACCTCGACGGACTCGTGTCCTACATCGCCGAGGGGCAGCTCGACGCGGCCGCCATCTCGACGCCGCAGACCGCACCCGAGACACTGTCGTCCGATCGGGAGAAGATCGCATGAAGAAGTTCCTCACGCACCGCCTCGTGTGGCCGATCGCGGCCCTCGTCGCGCTGATCGCCGTCAACACGATCTCGCGGCCGTCGTTCCTCAGCATCACGATGCAGAACGGTCAGTTCTACGGCTCGTTGATCGACATCCTGCGCAACAGCGCCCCGCTCATGCTCGTCGCCCTCGGCATGACTCTCGTCATCGCCACCCGAGGCATCGACCTCTCGGTGGGCGCGATCATGGCCGTCTCCGGCGCCGTGGCGCTCACCGTCATCGAGGCCTCGCCCGATCCCGGCAACCTCGGCGTGGTCTTCACCGCCATCGCCGCCGCCGTGGGTGTGGCGCTGCTGCTCGGTGTCTGGAACGGCTTCCTCGTGTCGGTGCTCGGCATCCAGCCGATCATCGCCACCCTGGTGCTCATGCTCGCCGGTCGCGGTGTGGCCCTGCTCATCACGGGCGGCTTCATCACCACGATCAACAGCGACCCGTACAAGTTCATCGCCGGCGGGTACGTGCTGGGTCTTCCCTTCGCGTTCTTCGTCGCGATCTTCGCGGTGGTCGTCGTCGGCATCCTCGAGCGTCGGACGGCGCTGGGCATGCTGACCGAAGCCGTCGGCATCAACCCCGAGGCGAGCCGCCTCGCCGGTGTCCGCTCGCGCGGCATCATCTGGGGCGCGTACATCGCCAGCGGAGCGCTGGCGGGTATCGCCGGCATCCTCTACAGCTCGAACATCATGGCCGCCGACGCCAACGCCGCCGGCCTGTACATCGAACTGGATGCCATCCTGGCGGTCGTCCTGGGCGGCACCTCGCTCGCGGGCGGCAAGTTCAGCCTGGCCGGTACCGTGGTCGGCGTCTTCACCATCCAGACGCTCAAGAGCACGATCACCTTCCTGGGTGTCCCGCCCGCCGTCAGCCCGGTGTTCATGGCCGCGGCCGTGCTCATCGTCGTGCTCCTGCAGTCGCCTCGCTTCCGCGCCTTCTTCCACACGGCCGGACGCAACGCCCTGCGTCCCCTCACCCGACGTCCCGACGCAAAGGTGCTGTCCTGATGGCCACTCTCACTGAAGAACGACGCGTCGCGTCGTCGCCCGCGGGCTCGTACCGCCGTTTCCTCAGCCGCCACATCTCGTGGGTCCCGGTGTTCGCCGCTGTCATCATCCTCGTGCTGATGATCGCGGGGTCCATGTGGTACTTCCCGAACTTCCAGCTGAACCGCATCCTGTCGTCGATCCTGCTCGACAACGCCTACCTGCTGGTCCTGGCGGTCGGCATGACCTTCGTCATCCTGACCGGCGGCATCGACCTGTCGGTCGGAGCGGTCATGGCCTTCACAGGCATCCTCTGCGCGAAGATGCTCGGCGACGGTGTGCCGGTCGCCGTCGCGATCCCCGCGATGGTTCTCATCGGTGCCGCGATCGGTCTGCTGATCGGCGTGCTGGTGCAATTCTTCGACGTCCAACCCTTCATCGCCTCGCTCGTGGGCATGTTCCTCGCCCGCGGTCTCGCGTTCGTGGTCAGCCTCGAGTCGATCAAGGTCGAGAACGACGGCCTGCTGTGGCTGCAGTCCGCCCGCTTCTCGTTCGCGGGCTGGTACATCACCCCGACGGGCATCATCGCCCTGCTAACGGTCGCGATCGCCGCGTTCGTGCTGCGCTACACGCGCTTCGGCCGCACCGTCTACGCGGTGGGCGGCAACGAGCAGTCGGCTCGTCTGATGGGTCTGCCGGTCGTCCGCGCGAAGCTGTCCGTGTACGTCATCAGCGGCGTGTGCGCCGGTCTCGCGGGCATCGTGCTGACGGCCTACTCCGGCGCCGGCTATCCGCTGAACGGCGTGGGCACCGAGCTCGACACGATCGCCGCGGTCGTCATCGGCGGAACGCTCCTGACCGGCGGCAGCGGCTTCGTCGTCGGCTCGATGATCGGCGTGTTCGTCTACGGCCTCATCCGCACGATCATCTCGTTCTCGGGGGCCGAGCAGTCGTGGACCCGCATCACGGTCGGCGCACTGCTGCTGCTGTTCGTCGTGGTCCAGCGCGTGATCGTCTCGCGCTCGGCCCTGAGTCGCTGACTTGTCACCGCGGCGGGGGAAACGCCCCGCCGCGGTGTTAGCGCTCCCGCGCAGACCGGTGCATGATTGACCCCATGCCTGCCACTGATGCCCCGCCCCTCCTCGAGGTACGCGGGGCATCCGTGCGGTTCGGCGTCGAGTCGGCCCTGGCCGGGGTCGACTTCCTGCTGCGGCCGGGCGAGGTGCACTCGCTCATGGGCGAGAACGGCGCCGGCAAGTCCACGCTCATCAAAGCCATCACGGGCGCGCTGCGGCTCGACTCGGGCGACATCCTCGTCGACGGCGAGCTCTCGCGCTTCTCGTCGCCCGCCGACGCGCAGGCGGCGGGGATCTCGACGGTGTACCAGGAGATCGACCTCCTGCCGAACCTGACCGTCGCCGAGAACATCTCCCTCGGCCGCGAGCCCCGGCGGTGGGGCGTGATCGATCATGCGGCCATGCGTGAGCGGGCCAAGGACGCCCTCTCCGCCCTCGGGGTCGACGTCGATCCCGCCTCCGTGCTCTCGTCTCACCCCCTCGCGATCCAGCAGTTGGTCGCGATCGCGCGGGCCGTGTCGATCGACGTCAAGGTGCTCGTCCTGGACGAGCCCACCTCCAGCCTCGACGCCGACGAGGTCGCCGAGCTCTTCCGCGTCATCCGCGAGCTCAAGGAGGCGGGCATCGCGGTGGTGTTCGTCTCGCACTTCCTCGACCAGGTCTACGAGATCTGCGACCGGGTGACGGTGCTGCGCGGCGGCCGGCTGGTCGGCGAGTACGCCACCCGCGAGCTGCTGCGCATCGACCTCGTCGAGAAGATGCTGGGGGCTGCGGCCGCTGCGCTCGCCCCCCTCGGCCAGCGGATGATCGACGACGGCGAGAGCGCGTCGATCGTGAGCGCCCGCGGCATCGGTTCGGGTCCCCGTCTGCGCGAGGCCGACCTGGATCTGGCGGAGGGCGAGGTCATCGGCGTGGCGGGCCTGCTCGGCTCCGGGCGCAGCGAGCTCGCGCGCGCGCTCACCGGCGTCGACCGCCCCGTCACGGGGGAGCTGCTCATCGACGGGCGCCCGGTGCGCTTGAACTCTCCGCGCGACGCGATCGCGCAGCGCATCGCCTACTCGTCCGAGAACCGCCGCACCGAGGGCATCATCGGAAACCTGAGCGTGCTCGACAACATCAGCCTCGCCCTGCAGGCCCAGCGCGGCATCTTCCACCGGATGAGCACCGCGCGCCGTCGAGAGCTCGCCCACAGCTGGGTCGAAGCGCTGCACATCCGCCCGGCCGACATCGACCGGCCGGTGTCGACGCTGTCGGGCGGCAATCAGCAGAAAGTGCTGCTGGCGCGCCTGCTGGCGCTGTCGCCTCGGGTCATCGTGCTCGACGAGCCGACCCGCGGCATCGACGTCGGTGCGAAGGCCGAGATCCAGCGCCTCGTCGGCGAGCTCTCCGAGAACGGTCTGGCGATCATCTACATCTCCGCCGAACTCGACGAGGTTTTGCGCGTCGCGCACCTCGTCGCGGTGATGCGCGACGGCGTCCTGGCGCAGATCGTCCCGGCCGCCGAGGTCACCCCCGACGCCCTCCTGGCTCTCGTGGCCAAGCCCGAGAGCTCGGAGGGGGCCGCGGATGAGTGACGACAAACCGGCACGCACCGCCAACATCTTCGACGTCGCGCGACTCGCCGGAGTCTCGCACCAGACGGTCTCGCGCGTGCTCAACAACATGCCGAACGTGCGACCCGCTACGCGCGCCCGTGTCGAGCAGGCGATCGCGCAGCTGCGCTACAGCCCGTCGCCCGCCGCGCGGGCCCTGGTGACGCGACGTACCCGGACCATCGGTCTCGTCCAACCCGGAACGGTCAGTTACGGCCCGTCGTCGATCGCGATGCACTTCAACTTCGCCGCCCGCGCCGCGCGGTACAACGTCGACACCATCAGCACGCCCGAGAACGAGATCGCCGCGGTGCGCTCGGCGATCGATGGGCTGCTGAAGCAGCGCGTGGATGCCATCGTCCTCATCGTGGTCGACACGGAGGTGCTCGCGGCGGTCCAGGCTCTGGAGCTCGACATCCCCCTGATCGCCGCGGCGTCGTCGAGCCGGCCGCATCCGCGCCTGGTCGCGATCGACCAGTACCGCGGAGCGCGCAGCGCCGTGCGGCACCTGCTCGAGGCCGGGTACGGTCCGATCCGTCACATCGCGGGACCGGCACGCAACCCCGACGCGGTCGAGCGTCTGCGCGGCTGGCGCGAGGAGCTGGCGACCTCGCGGAGCGAGGCGATCCCGGTGGTGCACGGCGACTGGTCGGCGGCGAGCGGGTACCGCATCGCCAGCGAGGCCGACATCGCACCCGGCGAGGGCATCTTCGTCGCGAACGACCACATGGCGATCGGCGCGCTGTCGGCCCTGCGCGAGCGGGGGCTGCGTGTCCCCGAAGACGTCGGTGTCGTCGGCGTCGACGACCTGCCCGAGGCCGGGTTCCTCTACCCGTCGCTGACCACCGTCCGCCAGGACTTCGCGGCGCTGGGGGAGATCCTGATGCAGAAGGTGCTGCTCGCGGTCGAAGAACCCGACACGGTGAGCGAGAGCACGCCGCTGCCCACGCGTCTGATCGTTCGGGATTCGGCTCCCGCGGTGCGCCCGGCTGTCTCGCGACGCTCGCGCTGATCCCGGCGTCCGCCCGAGGCCGGCGTTCGGCGCCGCCGTCGGGCTGTGCATCGGGGCCGTGGGCGCCGGCGCCGGGCCCGCGGTGGGGTCATGAAACGGTGTACGCCCCCGGGGCATGACCCTCGCCGACGTCATGGTGACGTCGACATGCTGTTGCCCTTCTAGCTGTGAGCGCTAACATAAGGGGGCTGTCGAGGACGACGGCCCTGCAACGATGCACCACGAGAGGACCCCACCCCCGTGCCCTACACCCCTGCCTCGGCGCCCCCACGGCGCCGATCCCGCCTCGCGCTGACCGTCCCGGTCGTCGCCGCCCTGGTGGCCGCACCCCTGACCGCGCCCCTCGCGGCCGCGGCCGCCGAGACCGACCCGCAGCTGGTCGTGTCGTACCCGCTCGACGAGACCAGCGGAACCGTCGCCCACAACACCTCCGCGCGCGGATCGAGCCTGGACGCGACGCTCGTCGGCGGCCCGACCCTGAGCGGCGACGGCGTCCGTCTCGACGGCGTCGACGACTACGTGCAGCTCCCCAACGACGTCCTCAAGAACCTCACCTCCGTCACGGTGAGCGCCGACGTGATCGTGCGGCCCGAGCAGTCCGGCAACTACTTCCTGTGGGGGCTGGGCAACACCACCGACTGGTACGGCAACGGGTACCTCTTCGCGACCGGGAATCCCGCGCGCGCGGGCATCGCCTCGGGCAACTGGACGACCGAGCAAGAGACCAGGAGCGGGTCCGACCTCGAACGTGGCGTGTGGAAGAAGGTCACCTACACCCTCGACGCGCCCACCAAGACGGCGCGCCTGTACGTCGATGGTCAGCAGGTCGCCGAGAACACCAACACGACCACCACCCCCGGCCAGATCGGCAACGGCACGACGACCAAGAACTACCTGGGTCGCTCCAACTACAACCCCGACAAGCTCCTCGCGGGCAGCATCCGCGACTTCCGTCTCTATGACGGCGCTCTGAGCGCGACGCAGGTGAAGAACCTCATCAAGACCCCCGAAGACGAAGCATCGGTCGCGAGCGCACTCCAGGCGCTGAGCGTGACGAACGTCGACGACGTGCGCGGGAACCTCACCCTCCCGACCAGCTCGCAGGGGCTGCCCGTGACGTGGACCTCGGCGAACGCCGCCGTCGTCGACGCCGACGGAAAGGTCACGCGCCAGAGCGCCGACACGACCGTCGAGCTGACGGCATCCATCACCAAGAACGCCGTGACGCAGAAGCGCACGTTCTCCGCTGCCGTGCGCAAGGCCGCCGACATCGGGCCGCTCGAGGGGTACACCTTCGCGTACTTCACCGGGAACTCCGTCGCGGGCGAGAACATCTACTTCGCCGCGAGCAACGGAAACAACGCCCTGTCGTGGACCGAGCTCAACGGCGGCCAGCCCGAGTTCACCTCGAACGAGGGGGAGAAGGGTCTGCGCGACCCGTTCATCATCCGCTCGCCCGAGGGTGACACGTTCTACATGATCGCCACCGACCTCTCCATCGGTCGCAACGGCAACTGGGATCGTGCGCAGCGCCAGGGCTCGAAGTACATCGAGGTCTGGGAGTCCCACGACCTCGTCACCTGGAGCGCGCAGCGTCACGTCAAGATCGCCCCCGACAACGCCGGCAACACGTGGGCGCCCGAGGCGTACTACGACGACGACCTCGGCGAGTACGTGGTCTTCTGGGCCTCGTCGCTCTTCGGTGAGAACGACCCGAACCACACGGGCGGCTTCTACCAGACGATGATGTACTCCACCACGCGCGACTTCGTCACCTTCAGCGAGGCCAAGGTGTGGCAGGACTTCGGTGCTTCCCGCATCGACTCGACGGTGCTCAAGGACAACGGGCAGTACTACCGCTTCACCAAGGACGAGGCCAGCGCCACCGGGTGCCGCGACATCATCCAGGAGCACTCGAGCAGCCTCACCGCCGTCGACGACAAGGACACGGCGGGCTGGACCCCCGCGAACGCGAACTGGAAGGTGCAGGACAGCTGCATCGGTCGGGACGCGGGCCTCGGCGCCGTCGAAGGACCGACGGTGTTCAAGGCCAACCCGGGAGACACCTCGGGCAACAAGTACTACCTGTTCGTCGACGAGTACGGCGGGCGCGGATACATCCCGCTCGGCACGAACGACCTCGACGCGCCTGACTGGAAGGTCCCCGCGAGCTACCGCCTGCCGGCGAGCCCCCGCCACGGAACGGTGATGCCGGTCACGGCGTCGGAGCTGGCCGCGCTGCGCGCGAACCTGCCTCAGCCGCTCTCGGCGAACGCCAACGGCGAGATCGTGCGCTACGACTTCACCGACGCCTCGGGTGCGGTGCTGCACGATCGCTCCGGAGCCGGTCGCGACGCGCAGATCCAGGGCGGTGCGACGTTCTCGAACGGCGCGCTCACCTTCGACGGCTCGAACGACTACGTCGACCTGCCCGACAACCTGCTCGTCGGCGTGAACGACTTCACGGTCGAGACCGAGCTGCGCATCGACCCCGCCCAGCGCAACCCGTACTTCCTCTACGGGATGGGCAACACGGCGGGCGACGGCACGGGCAACGGCTACCTCTTCGCCACCGGTGACGGCCAGTACCGCGCCGCGCTGACGACGGGGAACTGGACCGGGGAGCAGAACGCGAACTCCGGTTCGCCGCTGCCGCGCGATCGCTGGGTGCACCTCACGTACACCCTCAGCGGGAACACGGCCCGTCTGTATCTCGACGGGCAGAAGGTCGCCGAGAACACCAACGTGACGGTGCGTCCCGCCGACATCGGCGGTGGCTCGACCCTGGCGAACTACCTCGGCAAGTCGGTGTACAACGCCGACAACCTCTTCCGCGGACAGATGCGCGAGTTCGCGCTCTACAACCGCGCGTTGAGCGGCCAGGAGATCGTCGAGCAGTCCGGCAACTCCGGTCTTCTCGGCGACGTCAGCCTGCAGGATGCCACCGCGCTGAAGGTCGCGCCCCTCGTGGACGCCGCCAACCGCACCGTGACGTTCCCCGTCAAGCCGGGCACCGACCTGACGACCCTGCGTCCGACGTTCGCGACCGCCACCGGCACCACGGCCACCCCCGCCTCGGGCACCGTCCGCAACCTCAGCACGCCGATGACGGTGACGCTGAAGACGAACGGCCAGGCCGATGTGGTGTGGACGCTCAAGGCGATCGAGATGAAGAGCCCGGTGCTGCCGGGGCTGTACGCCGACCCGAACATCGCGGTGTTCGGTGACACGTACTACATCTACGCCACGACCGACGGCACCCCCGGCTGGGGCGGCAACACGTTCTACGTCTGGAAGTCGAAGAACCTCGTCGACTGGACGCGTTCGGACAAGCCGTTCCTGACCCTCGACGGTGCCAACGGCAACGTCCCGTGGGCCACCGGCAACGCGTGGGCGCCGACCATCACCGAGAAGGGCGGGAAGTACTACTTCTACTTCAGCGGGCACGAGCCGGGCGCCAACCGGAAGATGATCGGTGTCGCCGTGGCCGACAGCCCCGAGGGGCCGTTCACCGCGGAGGCGCAGCCGATGATCACCAATGGTGAGAGCGTCAACAGCGGTCAGGCGATCGACCCCGCGGCCTTCAAGGACCCCAAGACGGGCAAGTACTACCTGTTCTGGGGCAACGGAAGCCCGGTCTACGGCGAACTGTCCGACGACATGAAGAGCATCAAGGCGGGCACGATCAAGCGCATCAGCGGTCTGCCCGACTTCCGCGAGGGGCTCTTCATGAACTACCGCGACGGTCTGTACCACCTGACCTACTCGATCGACGACACCGGTTCGCCCGACTACCGCGTCGGCTACGCCACGTCGACGAGCGTCGACGGACCGTGGACCTACCGTGGCCTCCTGCTGCAGAAGGACCCGTCGCAGGGCATCCTCGGAACGGCGCACAGCTCGATCATCAACGTGCCCGGAACCGACGAGTGGTACATCGCGTACCACCGCTTCGCGATCCCCGGCGGTAACGGGACCAACCGCGAGACGACCATCGACCGCATCACGATCGGCTCCGACGGACTGTTCCAGCCCGTGAAGCCGACGCTGACGAGCGTCGACCCGCGCGAAGTCCCCGCGACGCCGGACCCCTCGGCCAGCCCGACGGCGTCCCCGACGGCCAGCCCCTCGGCCAGCCCGACGGCCAGCCCGACGGCCAGCCCGACGGCGTCCCCGACGGCCAGCCCGACGGCATCCCCGACGGCCGAGCCGACCGCGTCGCCCGAGCCGACGAGCTCGCCGGAGCCGACCGCGTCGCCCGAGCCGACGAGCTCGCCCGAGCCGACGACCGGCCCCACGGGCTCGCCGGAGCCGACGGCCACGTCGACGCCGGGCACGACGCCCACGGCCGGCGCGACCTCGGCGCCCTCGGCTCCGCGCGTCACGGTCTCGACCACCACGGTCGAGCGCGGCGGCATCGTGAGGGTGACGGTCGCGGGGCTCAAGGCCGGTGAGCAGATCACCGCCGAGCTGCGCAGCGACCCGATCCGCATCGCCGGCATCCCGGTCGCCGACGGCAACGGACGCGTCACGTTCGACGTGCAGATCCCGGGCAACCTGCCCACGGGCGCGCACTCGATCGTGGTGTTCGCCGCCGACGGCTCCGAGATCCAGCGCGTGGGGATCACCGTCGTCGCCAAGGGCCAGCTCGCCGCCACCGGTGCGCAGGCGCCCCTGGCCGCGGGTCTGCTCGCGGCGATGCTGCTGGTCGCCGGTGGAGCACTGTGGGTGATGCGTCGCCCGCGTCGCACCGCGGCGTGATCCGCTGACACCGATGCCGGCGTCGTGCCCTCCACGGGGGCGCGGCGCCGGCATCCGTCTGAAGACCCATCCGCCCGAGGAGACGCTGTGACGAGCTCGCGCACCGCCGCCCCCGCACGCGGGCCGGCTCCCGCGCAGCCCCCGCGCCCCGCGGTCCGCCGGGCGCTCCTCGTGTGCGTGCTCCTCGTCATCGCCGCCGTCGTCGCGCGCGTCGCGACGATCGGCGCGGACTCTCCTCTGCCCAGCGCCCTGTCCGACGGGATCACCCTCGCCGCGAGCGTCGTGGTCGAGTCCCTGCCCTTCGTGTTCCTGGGCGTGGTCATCTCCATCGTCGTCCAGCTGTGGGTGCCGACCCGGGTGATGGATGCCATCGTCCCGCGCCGCGGCATCCTCCGACGAGCCGTGCTGTCGCTGCTGGGCGTGATCCTCCCCGTCTGCGAGTGCGGGAACGTGCCGCTGGCCCGCGGCCTCATGATGAGGGGATTCTCGGTCGCCGACTCGGTGACCTTCCTGCTCGCCGCCCCCATCCTCAACCCCATCACCCTCGTGACGACGTACCAGGCGTTCGGGTGGAGCGACGGCATCCTGGTCTCGCGCCTGGTCGGGGGCTTCGTCATCGCCAACCTCGTCGGCTGGCTCGTGAGTCTGCACCCGGATCCGGCGCGTCTGCTGACCCCCGCCTGGGCCGCCGCGTGCGCGAGCTCGGTCGACGAGCGCTGCCGGCCGAGCCTGCGGCGGGCGGCGTCGCTGTTCCGCGACGAGGTCTCGGCCATGCTCCCCGCCCTGTTCCTCGGCGCGGCGATCGCCGGGCTCATCCAGGTGGCGGTCTCACGCGAGACGCTCGTCGGCCTCGGCGGTCACCCCGTCTACGGGGTGATCGCGCTCATCGCCCTCGCGTTCGTCATCGCCATCTGCTCCAACGTCGACGCGTTCTTCGCCCTCTCGCTCGCGTCGTCCTTCTCGCCCGGGGCGCTCATCGCCTTCCTCGTGTTCGGCCCGATGATCGACGTCAAGATGCTCGCGATGCTCTCGACCACCTTCCGGGCCCGCGCGCTCGCCGTCGTCACCCTGATCGTCGCGCTCGGCGCCGCGGTGCTCGGCCTGGGGGTGAACCTCCTTGCGTAGGGTCTGGGAGTTCGTCTCGCGCCAGGGCGGCATGCTGCTGTGCGGGATCGGTCTGGTCGCCACCCTCGCGCTCGCCGCGGCGGGCGATCTGACGCTGTACATCCATCCGCGCTACGTCGTGTTCACGGTCGTGCTCACCCTGGTGGGCGCGGTGCTGTTCGCTCTGGCGGTGTTCTTCGCGGCCACGGGCGCCGACGACGCGCACGAGGGCCACGACCACGCGCACCACGACCACGGAGGCGGTCCCGCGCGGCGGTGGCGCGCGATCCCGGCCGCGGGTATGACGGTGCTCGTCCTCGTGGCCGCGCTCGCCCTCCTGGTGGCGCCGCCGGCGACCCTCAGCGCGGAGCGCGCGCTCACGAGCACCGCCGCGACGGACGGCGGGGGAGACGTGCCGGCACCCGTGCTCGTGGGCAGCGACCCGACGCGCTTCTCGATCCGCGACTGGGCGACGATCCTCGGCACGGGGTCGACCGCGAACGACCTCGTGGGTCAGCGCGCCGACGTCACGGGCGTCGTTCTGCTCGACGGCGCCGGTACCGCTCGGATCGGTCGGTACGCCGTCACCTGCTGCACGGTCGACGCGCAGCTGTTCGCCGTCCCCGTCGACCGCGCGACGCTCCCGGCCGGGGTGGAGTCGGGCGACTGGGTGCGGGTGACCGGCACCTTCGCCGACGGAGAGGGCGCGACGCGTCTCGTCGCCGACTCCGCGGAGGAGGTGCCCGAGCCCGATGATCCGTACATCTCCTGAGTCACGACCCGGGGCGCGGCGCTTCGTCGCCGTCTGCACGGCTGTCGTGACCGCCCTCGTGCTGGCGGGGGCGACGCTGGCCGGTGCGGCCCTCGCGCGCGGACCGCAGGTGAGGGCGGTCACCGGCGACCCCTCCGTCGCGGTCGCCCAGCGCGACGTGGTCGTGACGGTCCGCACCGACCAGCCGCTCGATCCGTCGTCGGCGGAGGGGGTCGCCCTGGAGCCGGCGGCGCCGATGCAGATCGAGGTGGTCGGTGCCTCGCTGCGCGTGCGCATCCCCGAGACCCTGTCGTTCGACACCGCCTATCGTCTCGTCGTGCCCGCCCTGCGTGGACAGACCACGGGTACGGTCAGCAGCACCGAGTACGCCTTCGAGACCCCGCCCCTGACGATCACGACGCTCGAGCGCGGCGGTTCCTTCGACCGCGGCGACGGCGACGACGAGGTCGTGCGGCACGATCTGTCCCGGGGATCGGATGCCACGGTCCTGAGTGCGCCACGCATCCAGGAGTACGCCGAGGCGGGCGGTGACACCGTCGCGGTGGCCGTCGATCGTGACGGTGCGACGTCGTTGCGGCTCGCTCGCGGCGATGGTTCGGAGGCGGCGCTGCCCCTGCCCGGGCGCGGCGACGTCCGCCTGCTGCGCGCCTCGAGCGACGCCGGCCGCATCGGGTACGTCTTCACCGGGTCCTCGGACGACGGCGTGCAGCAGTACACCGGGACGCTGCTCCTCGTCGATCCCGCCGACCCCTCGTCGCCACCGCGCACGGTCGCGGGTCTCGACGGCGCGCCCGTGCGGGCGGACGCGTGGCAGTTCGTCCCGGGCAGCGCCTATTTGGTGGCACAGACGCCGGATCGCAGCCTCCTCCTCGTGGATGCCACGGGTGCGGCGCCGCCGCGGGTGCTGGGGCAGTTGGGCGATCTGCTGTCGTTCCTGCCGGGAACGACGTCGGTCGTGGTCGGCGACGTGGACGGTCTGTCGATCCTCGATCTGACGAGCGGTTCGATCACCGCCGTCGACGGCACGCGCGCGACCGGCGCGGCACCGGGGACCGGGCGCCTCGTGCTCGCTCCCGACGCGGTGGCGACGTGGTCGAGCGCCGAGCTGACGCGTCACGCGCCTGACGGCATGGCCACCCTCGTCGCGCGCGCCGAGGCGGGGACCCGCATCGTGGAGGTGTGCGCTTCGCCGAGCGGCCGGCATCTGGCGATCGGACTCGTCCCCGAGGCGGCGCCGTTCGACGGCTATCCCGCCCGCGCCGACCGCGTCGGGCGTCGGACGCAGATCATCGACGCGGTGAGCGGCGCCGTGGTGGCGGACGTCGAGGGCACGCGGCCCGGCTGGTGCGGCTGAGCGACGACGTGGGATCGTTCCCCCGCATCACGGGCCGATAACGAAGGCGCAACCGGTTCGACGAACCCTGGCCCTCTCGGCCTGTGAGCGCTAACATCCCGGAAGCGACGCCGTCGTCGTCATTCGCAATGGTGCCCATCCTGAGAGGGTCGCCTCGACCGGAGCCCGAACCGGTTCGATCACCCGCCCCTCTCCTGCTCTGCGATGCCGCAGAAAGGAACAGCATGTCCCTCCTCCGAAGGTCTGTGGCGCTGGGCGCCACCGCCCTCCTCGTCGCGAGCGGGGTCGCGTTCACCGCGCCCGCGGCGGCGACAGCGGCATCCGGTCTGGATGCCGCGAAGGTGCTCGATCTGCCCTTCGACGGCTCCCTCGCCGACGCCAGCATGGGGAAGAACCCCGTCGCCATGAAGCAGGGCGCGGCCGAGTACGTCGCCGGCATCTCCGGCCAGGCGCTGAACCTCAGCGGCGACGACGCGCTGACGCTCGGCACCAGCCCGACACTGCAGCCCGAGAACCTCACGCTGTCGTTCTGGTTCAAGCCGAACGGCGCCATGACCGGGGAAGAGGTATTCACCTGGAGCAAGGCCGAGTACAACTCGGAGGGGTGGTACTTGTCCTCCGAGAACGACGGCACGCCCCTGGCCCTCTCGATCGGTCGGAGCAACGGCCAGCCCTACAAGGTCTCGGTGCAGGGATCGCGCAACGGCTTCTTCCCCGCCGACACGTGGACGCACGTCGTCGTCACCTACGACAAGGCCACGAAAGCGGTCACCTTCTACCGCAACGGTGAGCGGCAGGTCTCGACCGTCGTCGTGGGCGTCGGCGTGGACGGCAACACCGGCGTGCTCGGCTCGGAGTCGAGCGTCGAGAAGACCATCGGCTACAACGGCACGGTCTACCGCGGCGCGTACACCCGCGGCGCGATCGACGACTGGACGCTGTACAACGCCGTCGCCTCGACGAACGACGTCGTCGCGCTCGAGCAGAAGAACAATCCCGGATTCGACCCCTCGTCCGTGGCTCAGAAGGGCCTCGACACGGTGTCGGTGCCCACGACGGCCGTCACCGATTTCGGCCTGACCACCACGACCTCGAACGGGTCCAACGTCACGTGGACCTCGTCTCAGCCCGGCGTGATCGCGATCAGCGGGGACAAGGCCACGGTCGTGCGCCCCTCGGCCGCCGACGCGACCGTCACCCTCACGGCGAGGGCCTCGTACGGCGGAAGCCCGGCGACATCCAAGACGTTCACGGTGATCGTGCCCAAGGAGGGGGAGAACGCCTCGCTCTACCTCGACGACACGCAGATCACCGAGGTGCTCGTCACCGACCCCTACCTGCAGAACAGCCGCACCAAGATGGTCGACTGGCTGCTCGAGCTCGACCCCAAGCGCTTCCTGTACTCCTTCGACCAGCTCGCCGGCATCGCGACCGACGCGCAGCCCTACGGCGGATGGGAGAGCCCCACCGGACCGCGCTTCCAGGGCCACTTCACCGGCTCGTACCTCTTCGCCCTCGCGCAGGCGTACTCGACCGAGGCTGACGCGGGTCGCAAGCAGCAGCTGCTCGACAAGATGACGACGCTCGTGGAGGGACTCAAGGCCGACCAGGAGGCGTACGCGAAGAAGGACCCGGCGAACACCGGCTACGTCGCCCCCTTCCCCACCAGCGTGCTGCCCAACGGCGCCGACGGTCTCATCGTGCCCTTCTACAACCTGCACAAGGTGCTCGCCGGTCTGCTGAAGGCGCAGGAGCTCGCCCCCGCCGACATCTCCGCCGACGCGCTCGCCGTCGCCTCGGGCTTCGGCACCTGGATCAAGAACTACTCCTCGAGCCTCGACAACCCCGCGCGGGTGATGGCCGTCGAGTACGGCGGGATGAACGAGGCGCTGTACGACCTCTACGCCGTCACGAAGAACGACGACCACAAGCGGGCCGCCGAATACTTCGACGAGGTGACGCTCTTCCGTCAGCTCGCCGCCGGCAACGACGTGCTCGCGGGCCTCCACGCCAACGCGACGATCCCCAAGATCATCGGGGCGATGAAGCGCTACACGCTCTTCACCAACACCCCCGAGCTGTATCAGCGCCTGACCCAGGCCGAGAAGGACGACCTGGAGATGTACCACAAGGCGGCCGAGAACTTCTGGACGTTCGTGTCGCAGAACCGCTCCTACGCGGGCGGTGGCAACAGCTACTCGGAGCACTTCCAGCAGCCGGGCACCCTCTACCAGTTCGCCACCAACGGGTCGACCGACGGCTACGGCGAGAACTCGACGGTCGAGGGATGCAACGAGTTCAACATGCTGCGCCTCACCCGTGCGCTGTTCCAGGTGAACCCCGACGTGAAGTACGCCGACTACTACGAGAACACCTACATCAACACGATCCTCGCCTCGCAGAACCGCGACACCGGCATGATGACGTACTTCCAGCCCCAGACGGCCGGCTACGCCAAGGTGTTCGGCGCGCGCGACGGTGAATTCTGGTGCGACCACGCCAGCGCCACCGAGAGCTTCACGAAGCTCGGCGACTCGATCTACTTCCGCAAGGGCTCGTCGGTGTGGGTCAACATGTTCCGCTCGTCGACCTGGACGTCCGAGCCGCAGAACCTGAGGCTGACGCAGGTGGCCGACGTGCCGAACACCGATCAGGTGTCGCTCACGGTGGCATCGATCGACGGTGGAGCGCTGCCGGCGGACACGACGCTGCGCCTGCGCGTGCCCGACTGGTCGCAGAATCCGACGCTGACGGTCAACGGCAAGGTTCGGGACACCTCGGCGCGTGAGAACGGTTACCTCGTGATCCCCATCGCCGCGGGCGACCGGATCGAGTACACGATCCCGGCGACCGTCTCGGTCGATGCGAACACGGAGAACCCCGACTGGGCCGCCTTCCGCTACGGTCCCGTGCTGCTGTCCACCGAGCTCAGCCGCGTCGCGGTCGACAAGACGTACGTCGCCGGCATCCTCGTGCGGATGGGTACGCCCGACAAGTCGCTCAGCAACAACGTGCTGGTCTCGAACGTCGAGGAGTTCAAGGCGAACATCGCTCAGAACATCGAGCGTCTCGACAACGGTCCCGACAACAACGGCCACGAGGTCATGAAGTTCGCGCTGAAGAACGTCGACGAGGCCGCGTCCACGCTGGTGTTCGAGCCGTACTACAGCATGTACAACGCCCGGTACGCGCTGTACATGAACCTGATCGAGCCCGACTCCGGCGCCGCCCAGGCAATGATCCTGAAGGAGAAACAGCAGCAGCGCATCGACGAGACGACCACCGACTCGCTCACCTCGTTCGACAACAACAACAGCGAGGCCGGCAAGAACTACAAGACGAACCTGTCGAGCGTCGGCGTCTGGCGCGGCATGCCGTACCGCGACGCGCAGATGAACCCGGCGGCGTTCTTCTCGTACGACATGGAGATCGACCTCTCGGCGGCCAAGCGCTACCTCGGGGTCCGTTACTACGGCGGCGACGCCGGGCGCACGTTCGACGTGTACGTCAACGACAAGAAGCTCAAGAGCGAACGCGTCACCAATAGCGCCGGCAACGACCAGTGGTACATCCAGTACGACGAGATCCCCACGTCGTTCACAGCGGACACGGCCAGCGCCGATCGCTACAAGCGCGATTCGGCGGGGAAGTACGTGCTCGACGAGGACGGCAACAAGATCCCGATCGTGACCGTGCGCTTCCAGAGCAACGGCTCGAGCTTCGTCGGAGGCGTCTACGGCGTCTTCACGTCGACCCGGACCGCGTACGACACCACGTCGGCGCTGACGGGGCTGTCGTTCTCGGATGCCACGATCTCGCCGGCCTTCTCGGGTGCGAAGACCGCGTACACGGTGTACGCGCCGCAGGGGGCCACCTCGGTCGCCTTCGACGCCGACCCGGCGGTGCCGAGCGGTCTCGTCTACGCCGACGGCATCCTGATCGACGATACGAAGCCGCGCACCGTGCAGCTGGCCGGGACCGACCCGACCACGCTGAAGCTCGAGGCCTTCGCGCAGGATCACCTGACGAAGACCACGTACACGATCTCGATCGTGCACGGTGCGGCGCCGACGGCTACCCCGGAGCCGACCGCGACCCCGGAGCCGACGGCCACCCCGCAGCCGACGGCCACCCCGCAGCCCACGGCAACGCCGGAGCCCACGGCCACCCCGCAGCCGACGGCGACGCCCGAGCCGACGGGTACGCCCACGGTCGAGCCGACCGTGAGCCCGACGTCCCAGCCGACGGTTTCTCCCACCGCTCAGCCGACGGCGAGCCCCGCCCCGGCCGGAACGCCGCTGGTCGCCGCGTCGACGTCGCAGGTGGAACGCGGGGGCGTGGTCCGTGTGACGGTCTCCGGGCTGAAGCCGGGCGAGCAGGTCACGGCGGAGCTGCAGAGCGACCCGATCCGCATCACCGGCATCCCCGCCGCGGACGCGGCCGGTCGGGTGGCGTTCGACGTGCGGATCCCGGCGAACCTCCCGACCGGAACGCACCACATCGTGGTGTGGGCCGCGGACGGGACCGAGATCGCGCGTCTGCCGATCACGGTCGCGGCCAAGGGCACGCTGGCGGCGACGGGAGCGCAGGCTCCCCTGGCGGGAGGGTTCCTCGCGGCGCTCCTGCTGCTGGCCGGAGCCGGGGCGTGGGTGCTGCGTCGCCCGCGTCGCGCCTGAGCCGAGTTCGGCAGGCGATGAACGCAGCGGCGGTCTCGAGAGGGGCCGCCGCTGCGTCGCGTCCGGCGGCGGGCGTCGCGCTCCCGGCTTTCCTTGACCTCGACGCCCGGGTCGCCTATCGTGTCATCGAACCGGTTCGATGGTTGTTCCGTTTCCCCTCCCCACTCGACGATGAGGAAGAGAGTCCATGATCCCCGCCCCCCGCTCTGCCGCAGGCAGACCCCTCGTGGCGGTGACCGCCGGCCTGGCCGTCGCCGCACTCACGATCGGCCAGCCCGCGCTCGCGGCGCCGGCCACGGCCGCCGCCCCCGACGACGTCAGCAGTCACGTCATCCTGGACTACGACTTCGACGGCGCCACCTCCCCCGACGCCACCGTCGCGGACAGCTCGGGTGACGGCCGCGACGGTGTCCTGACCAATCCGGGGTCGGCGCAGCTCGTCGACGGCCCCTCCGGCTCCGGCAAGGCGCTGCACCTCTCGGGTGGATCGCGGACGTCGACCACGGCGCCCTACATCACCCTGCCGAAGGGCGTGTTCCAGGGGCTGGAGTCGACCACGATCTCGTCGTGGGTCAAGTGGGACGGCGGCGACGCGTTCCAGTGGCTGTACACGCTGGGCAAGGATCGCGACAGCGCGACGTTCTACACCCCGCGCTTCGACGGCGACAACAATGCGCGCTCGAGCCTCAAGCCGACCTCGCAAGGAGAAGTCGGGGCGAGGAGCGGGTCGCCTCTTCCCGCGAACGAATGGCACCTCGTCACCACGACGATCGACGACGGTGCCCTGGTGTCCTACCTCGACGGGCTCGAGGTCAGCCGCACCACGGTGGGTGCCGACGTGGCATCCGTCCTCTTCGGGGAGTCCTCGCCGAACTCCGGGTACATCGGACAGCCCTTCTGGACCGGCGTCCACCCTTTCTTCGCCGGAGCCCTCGACGACTTCCGGGTCTACGACACCGCCCTCACCGCGGACCAGGTGCGCGAACTCGCCGGCAGCGCCGCCCCGACCGTCACCGAGCTGCTCGAGACCTCGACCGAGGTGCGCACCGACGTGGGTGTCGCACCGACCCTGCCGGGGGTGAAGGCGAAATTCAGTGACGGTCAGGAGCGGCTGGCGCCGGTGACCTGGGATGCCGTCGACCCGGCGCGCTACGCCCAGCGCGGCGTCTTCACGGTCGAGGGCACCGTCGACGGCATCGACGCGACGGTCACCGCCACCGTGCGCGTGACCGAGCCCGGTGAGCTCTCGATCGACGTGGGCGACACCACCGGCGCGTTCATGGGCGGTGCCTCGGGCACCCTGTACGGCCTGTACGGCCCGGGTCTGCCGTCGAACAACCTCATCGACGGCACCCAGCTGCGCACCGTCTCGACGAAGGCCCAGGACGGGCCGCAGCACCCCGGTGCCGACGCGCTCGAGGTCGTGAAGCCCCTCGCCGACTCCTCCAACGGCGACGTCTACATCTACATGACCGACATCAACCGGGGATTCCCGTACCAGGTGCCGGGCAACAACGGCGCGGAGAAGGAGGCGTGGTTCCTCGACTCGATCGGCAAACAGGTCGACCAGGTGCTCGCCCTCCCGAAGCAGTACCAGGACCGCATCGTGTTCGTGCCCTTCAACGAGCCCGAGGGCAACATGTACGGCGGCGGGGGTGAGAACTTCTGGGGCTACAGCTGGCTGGACAACCCCGACCGGTTCTTCAGCGCGTGGGACCGCGCCTACCGCATCATCAAGGACAAGATGCCCGACGCGCGCATCGGCGGTCCGAACACCAGCATCCTGTTCGACCAGAACTACGGGTTCCTGCAGCACGCGATCGCCAACGACACCGTGCCGCAGGCGTTCACCTGGCACGAGCTGAGCAACCCCGCCACGATCCGCGACTCGGTCGCGAAGTACCGCGGCTGGGAGGACGAGCTGTTCGCCGGCACGAAGTGGGACGGTCAGCACCTGCCGATCAACGTGAACGAGTACGCCTTCAACTACCACACCTCGGTTCCGGCGCAGATGATCCAGTGGATCTCGGCCATCGAGGACAGCAAGATCGACGCCGACATCGCCTACTGGAACATCGACGGCAACCTCAGCGACTCGGCCGTGCAGTCCAACCGCGGCAACGGTCAGTGGTGGCTGCTCAACGCCTACGGGAACATGACCGGCGACACCGTCGCCGTCCACCCGCCGCGTCCGGGGGAGAGCTACACGCTGCAGGGCGTGGCGACCCTCGACGAGGAGAACAAGAAGGTGCACGCCCTGATCGGCGGGAGCTCCGGCGACCAGAGCGTGTTCGTCGATCGGCTGCCGGAGTACCTCTCGGGATCGGTGCACGTGCAGGTGCGCGACATCCGGTGGACGGGCCAGATCGGCGACTCCGGTGAACCGCAGACGGTGGCCGAGTACGACGCCCCGGTGTCGAACGGGTCGCTGAGCCTGCGATTCGGTCAGGGTGCCCTGCCGCAACTCGGGACCGATTCGGCGTACGAGATCATCGTGACCCCCGGCACCGACACCACGAGCCCGGCGCAGTCGCCGGTGTCGTGGCGCGGCGTCTACGAGGCCGAGAACGCGCGCTTCGACGGCGCCACCCCCGAGATCAACGGACCCGAGGGCACGCCGAGCAACGTCAGCGGCTTCTACACGTCGGGCACGAAGAACGTCGGCGGCATCCGCGGGGGATCCGACCTGAAGATGACCTTCGACGTCGACGTGCCCGAGGCGGGGGCGTACGACCTCAGCGTCCTCGCCAGCGCGTTCAACAAGGAGGCGCGGAACGAGGCCCAGGGCCCGGTGAACATGTTCGTCACCGTCAACGGCGGTGCGGAGCAGGAGATCTTCGCCGAGCTCGGGTACAAGTGGGTGGTCTGGAACCACACCGACACGATGGTCGACCTGAAGGCGGGGGAGAACACGATCACGATCGCGGCGAAGAGCCTCGACGGGTCGAGGCAGACCGTCGGCACGGCGATCATCGACAAGATCGACGTGACCCGGGCCAACCCCGGGTACCTGCCGATCTACGAGGCCGAGAACGGTGTGCTCTCCGGGACGAGCGCCGCGTACGACCGCCCCGAGGTCTCGGGGTCGGGCTACGTCCCCGTCGGCGCCGGACAGTCGGTCACGTTCTGGGTGTACAGCCCGGACGACGCCGAGAAGTCCCTCGAGGTGAAGACCCTCGGCGGGGGCACCGGCACGCTCCGCGTGAACGGCGCCGACCTGGGCTCCGTCTCGGAAACGGTCTCGGCGCCGGCCTTCCTCCGCGGCGGCATCAACAAGGTCGAGGTCGTCGGCGGCAGCGGAATCCTGGCGGTCGATCGGGTCGCGGTCGAGGGGTCGGAGAACGCTCTGGCATCCCAGACGGTCGAAGCGGAGTCGGGCACGATGGCCGGCACCGCGAAGGCGCAGGCTCTCTCGCTCGCCAGCGCGGGCGAGGCGGTCGTGGGGGTCGGTGGTGCCCCGGGCAACGGCAACACGCTGACGAACACGGTCACCGTCGACGAGGCGGGAACGTACGCCATGACGATCCGCTACTCCAACGAGGAGCAGTCTCCGGCTTCGCACTACAACCCCGACCCCGTCGCACGCCGCGCGGACATCTCGGTCAACGGCGGCCCGGTGCAGAAGGTGCTGTTCCCGCAGAGCTACAACGCCAACCAGTTCTGGGAGCTGACGGTCGAGGTCGAGCTGGCCGCGGGTGAGAACACCATCCGCTTCGCGTCCGAGGAGCAGCCCGACTTCAACGCCGACACCTACATCTCGGAGCGGTTCCCCGCGCTGGGACTCCGGTCGCAGCGGGCGCCGAACCTCGATCGGCTGACGTTCACCGCTCTGCGGCCGGCGGAGGAGCCGGTCGAACAGGCGCGGATCGACACCGGTGCCGACAGCGTCGCGCAGGGCGGCACCGTCACGGTGACCGGTGCGGGCTTCGCCGCGAACGAGAAGATCGCGCTCGAGCTGCACTCCGACGTCCTCGTCCTCGGCGAAGCGACGACGGATGCCGCGGGCGCCTTCTCGCAGACCGTGACGCTGCCCGCGACGGCCCCGGTGGGAGACCACGAGGTCGTCGCCACCGGCAAGGACTCGCAGCGTACGGCGTCCACGGCGCTGACCGTCTCGGCGGCGTCCGGCTCGGGTGGCGACGGCGGCTCCACCGGCGGCGGCGGGTCGACCGGCGGCGGCACCGGATCGGGTGCGGGCACCGGCACGGGCTCGAGCGATGGCTCGATCGCCGGGGGCTCGGCATCCGGTACCGGCGCGGTCGGCAGCACCTCGGGCTCGTCCTCGTCGACGGGTGCCCTGGCCCGCACGGGCGGAGCCTTCGCCGGGCTCGGCGCCCTGCTGGCCGGTGCCGCGGCCATCGCCGCGGGGGCCGCTCTCCTCGCGCGGCGCCGGGAGCGCACCGACGGCTGACGACCCGGACGACGCGGTGCCCCGGGGTCTCACGGCCCCGGGGCACCGCCGTGTCCAGGCCGGCCTCCGCGCCTGCGGGGGCTGACGGGATGACCTCACCGGCGGCGGTGTTCACCGGGGCGCGAGCAGCGGTGAGAGGATAACGCGAGACCGACGACGCGGTGCACCTGCATCGTCGAGGGCCGTGCCGGGCGGGCGGGGCCGTCGTCGGCGAGGAACGGGGGACGACGATGGCGACCATCGGCGACGTAGCCAAGGCCGCGGGGGTGTCCCGCAGCACCGTGTCATATGCGCTGTCGGGCAACCGTCCCATCTCGCGCGAGACCCGCGAGCGCATCGACGCCGCCATCGCCGAGCTGGGGTTCACGATCAACGCCGGGGCGCGAGCGCTCGCGACGTCGCAGACCATGGTCCTGGGGCTGCTGCTGCAGTTCCACGAGGACGAGTTCCCGCCGGCGATGCTGCAGTACATCCTCGCCGTCTCCGAGGCCGCGCGAGAGCTCGGCTACGACATCCTCATGGTCACCGACGGCGATGGTCCGGCTGCGATCCGGCGCATCACCTCGTCGAACATGGTCGACGGCGTGGTCCTGCTCGACGTCGCGCACGAAGACCCGCGCCTCGATGCCCTGCGCGCGGCGCGGCAGCCGGGCGCCCTCGTCGGGCTCCCGCGCGACACCGAGGGCGTCGACGTCTTCGACCTCGACTTCGAGGCGACGGCGCGGCTGCTCGTCGACCACCTGCACGGTCTGGGGCACCACGAGATCATGCTCGTCTCTCCGCCCCGGCACGTGTTCGAGCGCGGGGGCGCCTACGCCTGGCGCTTCCGCGACGCCGCCGTCGAACGAGCAGAGGGGCACGGCATCCGCGTCCACCAGCACTACGGCGAATCGCAGCTCCCCGCGATCCGACGGAACCTCAACGGCATCCTGGATTCCCATCCCGCCGCGACGGGGCTCATCGTCCACAACGATGCCTCGATCGCGGCCCTGCCGGGGGTGCTGCGGGAGCGGGGGACCATGGTTCCCCGCGACCTGTCGGTGGTGAGCCTGTACTCGCGCGACTTCGGACGCACGTTCCACCTCCCGTACACCGCGGTCGAGACGTCACCCGACGGTCTCGGTCGTGAGGCCGTGCAGCATCTGGTCCGCCGCATCGCCGACCCCGACTACGCCCCGCCGGTCGTCGGGCTCATCGCGCCGGAACTGACCGACCGCGGCAGCACCGCCTGAGACACCTCGAACGACCGGAAGCCCGCGGTCGCCTCGTCGAGGTGAGGGACCACGGGCTCCCGATGCCGCGGCGTGCGCGGCTCGTCTCCGCTCGACGGGGGATCGAGGCGGAGCGGGCGCCCTAGGGGCGCTCCTGTCCTCCGGTGGGGGTGTCGGAGAGCAGGGGCACGAAGACGCGCATCTGCGACGGTCCGCGCTCGGCCCAGCGGTGGTACGGCACGAACGTCACATCGATGCTCGTCATGGGGCGCTCTGTCGGGATGCCGGACCCGTACGGCAGCACGGAGGACGTGGCCGGCGCCTCGACCACGACCGCTCGGGCCCGCGCGCCGTCGGCGAACGCCCGCGGAACGAGCGGGAGCAGCCGAAGGTCATCCAGGGCGACGCCGTCGGGCAGGTCGAGCGACTCGGCACACAGCACCAGCGGCCCGCGCTCGATCGCGGCGGAACCGCGGACGGCGTCGATGCGCGCGTCGGGGAACGTCAGTCGCGGCTCGTGCGGCAGGGTCAGGGCCACCACGTCGCCGGGCGCGGCAGACGCCAGGTCGTACCAACCCGGGGCGACCGTCCGATCGGGGGCGCCCGCGACCGCGACGGTCGCACCGTCCGCCCACGCGGGGATGCGCAGTCGGAGGCGGGAGGCAGCCGCGGGGACCTCGTCGATCGTGATCGTCAGGCTCCCGGCATCCGGGTAGTCCGACGCGACCCGCAGACGCCAGCCGTCGGTCGCCACCTCGCCGGCCGCGTACTGCAGCAGGATCAGTCCCTCGTCGTCGACGGCGGCCAGGTACGACGCGAGCGAGGCGAGGGTGCGGGCGACGTTCGTCGGGCAGCACGACACCTCGAACCACGGGGCGCGCACCCCGCCCTCGGCGCGCGTGTTGACGCCGTCGTCGGCGGGTGCCCCCGCCTCCCGCTGGTGGAGGGGGTTGGCGTAGAAGAAGGCGCGGCCGTCGGCGCTCGGCGAGGTGGCCACCACGTTGAAGAGGGTCCGCTCGATGACGTCGGGATATCGCACGTCGCCGGTCGCGAGGAACAGGCGCCACGCGAACATGATCGACGCCACGCCCGCGCACGTCTCGCAGTAGGCGCGGTCGGCGGGCAGCTCCCAGTCCTCCCCGAACCCTTCGTCCTGATGCCGCGAACCCATCCCGCCGGTGAGGTAGGTCCGGCGGGCGAGGGTGTTCTCCCACTGCCGTTCCAGGACGGCCAGGAGCGCGTCGTCGCCGGAGTCGACGGCGACGTCGACCGCCCCCGCCGACAGGTACAGCGCCCGGACGGCGTGACCGCGCAGGGCGGCGGCGTCGCGCACCGGGACGTCGTCCTGGAAGTACTCCGGCGACAGCAGCGGCGGCACGGGCAGGGTGCCGTGCCCGCGGCGATTGAGGAACAGGTCGGCCTGCTCCCGGTAGCGACGCTCGCCGAAAGCGCGCCCCGCTTCGGCGAGCGCCACCTCGATCTCGGCGTGGCCGCAGACGCCCTCGCGCCCGCCCGCGCCGAATTCCCGGCAGACGTGGTCGGCAGCGCGACGCGCCACCTCGACGAGGCGGTCGTCGGGGTGCCCCGTGCGCGCTCGCGCGACCGCCGCCTGCAGGAGGTGTCCCATGTTGTACAGCTCGTGCCCCATCGACAGGTCGGTGTACCGGGGGGCCTGACCGGCGTGTCCGAAGGCGGTGCCCAGGTAGCCGTCGTCGTCCTGGGCGCGGGCGACGCGGTCGACCAGCTCCGCGAAGGAGCGCTCGAGAGCCTCGTCGGGCGAGCGGCCGAGCTCCCACGCCATCCCCTCGAGGAGCTTGTACACCTCGGAGTCGGAGAAGACCCACCCCGTGCGAGCGTCCAGAGGCGCGCCCTCGGCCACCCGATCGAAGTTGTCCAGCCAGCCCAACCGCTCCATCCACGCGCGGCAGTGCGCGAAGGTGGCGGAGGCGTTCACCCGCTGCCGGCGGCCCCAGAAGCCCTCGGGGTCCAGGTGCACCGCGCCCACCCCGACCCCGCGTGCACGAGCAGAGGAGGGAGAGACGGGGACGGCCTCGAGGCGCGCCCCGGCAGAGGTCAGGGGGTGTTCGAGAACCACGGGTCAGTCCTTCACGGCGCCGGCGGTCACTCCGGCGGCGACGTAGCGCTGCGCGACGACCAGCAGGATCGCGGCGGGGATGGATGCCACGGCAGCGGTCGCCATGATGGCGTTCCACTGCGTGGTGTTGTTGCCGATGTAGGCGTAGATGCCGAGCGTGATGGGCTTGAGCGCCGAGTTCCGGGCCAGGGTCGAGGCGAAGATGAAGTCGGACCAGGCCCACAGGAACGCGAACAGCGCGACGGTCAGCACGGAGTTGCGGCTGAGGGGCAGGACGACCGAGACGAAGGTGCGCCACGCGCCGGCCCCGTCGATGCGCGCGGCCTGCAGGAGCTCTCGGGGCAGCCCCGACATGAACGCGGTGAACAGGAGCACGCCGAAGGGCACCGCCACGGTCGAGTCGGCGAGGATCAGGCCCGGGACGCTGTTGAGCAGTCCCGCTCGCGCGTAGATCGCGTAGAAGCCCATGGCCATGACGACCGCGGGGATCATCTGGGCCACCAGGAGGACGAAGGTGAGCGTGCGGCCGCCGCGCAGGTTGAGCAGCGCGATCGCGTAGGCCGCGGGCGCGGCGATCACGATCGTGACCAGCACGCACCCGAGTCCGATGACCAGGCTCGTGCCGAGGTTGGGCAGCTGCTGGCTGAGCACGGCGGTGTAGCCCTCGACGGTGGGGTCGACGGGGACCACGTGCGGGGGGCTGAGTCGGAGGTCGCTCGTCTTGGTGAAGGACACGTTCAGCATCCAGTAGACGGGGAAGAGCATGAGGGCGGTGAAGACGAGGCCGAGCCCGGTCTTCCCCCACGTCCGACGGGCGATCATGAGTTCTCCTGGCGTCGCTGGGCCCGCAGGTACACGAACCCGAAGATGAGGGCGATGACGATGAGGATGTTGCCGACGGCGGCGGCGGGCGACAGGTCGGGCTGGCCGGTGCCGAACGCTTCGCGGTACGACCAGATGGCCAGGGTCGTGGTCGTGTCGGCGGGGCCTCCGCGCGTCATGATCCAGATGATGTCGACGACCTTGAGCGTGTAGACGAGCCCCAGCAGGAGGGTGATGGCCGAGACGGGGCGCAGCAGCGGGACGGTGATGCTCCAGAACTGGCGCCAGGGACCGGCGCCGTCCAGCGACGCCGCCTCGTACAGCTCGGTGGGGATGTTCTGCAGCCCCGAGTAGAGGATGACGAGGTTGAACGGGATGCCGAGCCAGATGTTCGCGATGACCACGGCGATCATCGCGGTGTCGGGCGAGGTGAGCCAGTTGATCTGACCGATGCCGAACGCCTCGAGGAAGGAGTTGATGATGCCGTTGTCGCTGTTCAGCATCCACGACCACGTGGAGCCGGAGACGATCAGCGGCAGCAGCCACGGGACGAGGAAGAGTCCGCGGAGGACGCCGTTGAGGGGGAAGTGGGACCGGAAGAAGACGGCGAGGCCGAGTCCGATCGTGTACTGGAACACGAGGGACACCGCCACGAACACGGCGGTGTTCGTGAGGGCGGGACCGAAGGTGGGGGAGGAGATCACCGCCAGGTAGTTGTCGAGGCCGACGAAGGCGGCGTCGCCCTGGACGAACGCGCGGACGGTGTAGTCGTGGATGCTCAGGTCGATGCTGCGCACCAGCGGCCACAGGTAGAACACCGCGAGGTAGACCACGAGGGGGGCGGCGAAGGCCGCCGCGACCCAGGGCGATCCGTTGCGGCGTGCGCGGCGGTGGCGTGCTCGCGGCACGGTGACCGCGACGGTGTCGTCGGTGGTGCCGGGGCGTTCGCGCAGGACCGGGAAGGACATGGCTGCTTCTTTCGGAGGGGCATCCGGGGGAACGCGAGGGTTCCCCCGGATGCCGGTGGATGCCGTTACTTGCCGGTGGCCGCTGCCGCCGCGGTCTGTGCGGCGTCGAGGGCCTGCTGGGGCGTCTGCGTCCCGGAGAGCACGTTCTGCACGGCGGTCCACAGCTGCTCGGAGATCAGCGGGTAATCCGTGCCGAGATTGTCGCTGGTACGGCCCTTCGCGGCCCGCACGGCCGAGACCCAGGTCTCGAGATCGGGGTGCTCGGCCAGCAGCTCGGTCTGACCTTCCTCCGTCGGCGGGATGTAGTAGGCGAAGGTGTTGGCGGTGTCGACGAAGCCCGCGGGGGTGGTCATGCAGTCGATGATCTTGCGGGTGGTGTCGTAGCGGGCGGTGTCCTTCTGGACGGGAGCCACGATGAACTCGCCGCCCGTGGGAGCGGGGGCGGGGCCGCCGGCCTTCGCGGGCAGCTCGATCACGCCGGCCGTGAAGCCGGCCTTCGCGGCGCTGTTCACCTGCCAGGTGCCGTTCTCGGCGAAGGCGAAGTCGCCCGTGAGGAACTCCTCCCACACGGTGTTCTGCGAGTTCGTGATGACGGAGTTCGGGGCGTAGCCCTTGTCCAGCCAGTCCTTCCAGAGGGTCACGGCCTCCACGGCTTCCGGCGACGACAGGTCGCTCAGATCGGCGCCGGCGCCCCAGAACCAGGGCAGGAACTGGAAGGAGCCCTCCTCGGTGTTGATCCCTGAGAAAGTGATGCCCTTCTTGCCGGTGGCGGCCACCTTGGCGAGGGCGGCGTTCAGCGAGTCCCAGTCGGTGACGGAGGCGGGGTCGACGCCGGCCGCCTTCAGGACGTCGGCGTTGTAGTACAGCGCCAGGGTGTTGGCGCCGATCGGGATGCCGTAGGTCTTGCCGTCGAGCACGCCGGCGGCGAGCAGGTTCTGGTCGATGCTCGAGGTGTCGAGTCCGAGGTCGTCGGTGGTGGAGAGTATCCCCGTGTCGGCCAGGGTCGAGACCGCGGGGTTGTCGATCAGGATGATGTCGGGCGAGGTGCCGTCCTGAGCCGAGAGCAGGGCCTGGTTGGTCAGCGCGGTGGTGTCGTAGGCGGTGCGCTGGATCGTCACCCCGGCCTCGGTTCCGCAGTCCTGCACGCGCTTCGCCCAGTCGGAGCCCTCGGCGTGCTGCGGGTACGGGTCCCACCAGGTGTAGGTCCCGCTCGCGGCGTCTCCGGTGCCGGCGGTACCGCCGGAGCAGCCCGCCAGCGCGCCGACGGCGACGGTGGCCGTGGCGAGCGCCGCGGTCAGACGCAGGGCTTTCGTGTTCATTGTTCCTCCTCGAACGGGCTCGGGTGAGAGCTGTGTGGGGTGCCGGTCAGCGGCGGGGTGGGGGCGCGGCGATGCTGCCGCGATCGTCGATCAGGGGCGCGATCAGGTCGACGACGGGGGAGTGCGCGGGCGCTTCGGAGCGCAGACGCGAGACGAGGCGTTCCACGGCGCGCCGACCGAGGAGGTCGGCGGCGCTGTCGATCGCGCTGAAGGGGAGGGAGAACGTGCGGGCGAACTCGTCGGAGTAGCGGCCGATCACCGAGATGTCGGTCGGCGACGACAGTCCGCGCGAAGCCAGCACCGACGGCAGGGCCGCCGCCGCGGCTTCGTTGTTGAGCAGCAGACCGGTGGCGTCGGGGTGCGCGTCGAGCACGGCATTCAGATCCCGGCCGATGTCGGGCTGGTGCGACGATCCGAACACGTGGTGCAGACGGATGCCGCGCTCCTCGGCGCGGGCGCGAGCGGCATCCGCGAGTCTCCACACGTAGGCGCCCCCGCGCTCGACGACGTGTTCGGGTTGGGACACGAGGATCATCTCGCGGTGGCCCGTCTCGTGCAGGCGATCGACCATGAGACGACCGGCGGCGTCGAAGTCGAGATCGAAGACGTCGACCCCGCTGGGGTCGGCGGGGAGCCCCACGAGCGCGGCCGGCTGGGGGATCGAGCGGAGGGCGGAGAGGCGCTCGTCGGACTCGGAGACGTTGAGGAGGACGAAGCCGTCGACCATGCGGGACGACGCGATGCGCGTGAGGGCACCCACGCCGTCGCTCTCGGTGACCAGGAGGGTGTCGAAGCCCAGCTCTCGGGCGCGGTTGGTGATGCCGAGGATGTACTGGAGCATCGCGGGAGCGAATTCGTCGTCGAAGAACTGCCCGAGCACGGCGATCACGTCGGTGCGCGAGGTCGCGAGCGCTCGGGCGCCGGCGTTGGGGATGTATCCCAGCTCGCGCACGGCGCGCTCGACGTTCTGGCGGACGGCGGGCGAGATGGTGCGCTTGCCCGACAGCGCGTAGGAGGCGGTGCTGCGGGAGACCCCGGCCGCTCGCGCCACGTCGCCGATGTTGACCATCGCCGTCCTTCCTTCCGCCGAGCTCCTGTGCTCGGTGGATCCGATCGCGCGGGGGGAGTCTGCTCGACTCTCTCCGCATCGGTTCGTCGAACCGCTTCGATTCGAACCGGTTCGAAAGTACAATGGGAGCTCACCAAGCGCAACACCCGATCCCGACGAACCGGAGGTCCTCGATGACGAGCCCCTTTCCCGCCTTCGATCTCCGGCAGATCCCGTTCAGCCGACGGGGAGCCTGGATCAACCTCTCTCCCGTCGTGGGAGCGCACCGGACGGTCGACGACGTGCACCTCGTCTCGCATCGCACCGGGATGCACCCGGTGCTGTCTCTGATCCCCCGCACGGCGTCGGGCCATCAACCGGCCGAATGGACGGTCGTGGCGACGCCGTCCACCGTCCGATGGTCACGGGGTTCGGCGACGGTGGAGGCCGTGTTCGCCTCCCGCGACACCCTCAGACTCCGCGGCGACGACGGGGTGACCCTCCGGCTGACCGAGGCCGCGGCGGAGCTGACGCCCTTCACCGGCATGTTCCTGTTCCGCGACCCCCGCGACGGCAGTCCGGTCTTCACCTCGTACGAGACGGGATGCCGCTACCGCATCACCGTGATCCGCGGGAGCCTGCACGTGGAGGGCGCGGAGAGCCTGGGTGCGGCGGTGCGGGCCGTCGAGGTCGCGACGGCCGACGGCGAGGGATGGGAGATCGCGATCGAGGAGTTCGAGACGTCGCGGTCGCCGTTCGTCGCGTCCTCGGATTTCGACCGCTGTGTGGCGGAGGTGTCGACGGAGTTCGCGGAGTTCGCGCGGGGCGTCGCCCCCTGGTCGACGAGTGACAGCGCGTCGACGACGACCCGCGAGACGTCGGTGCTGGCGGCGTACGTGCTGTGGTCGGCCACCGTGGCGCCGGCCGGCTTCCTCTCGCGCGAGAGCGTGCTGATGTCCAAGCACTGGATGGACAAGGTCTGGAGCTGGGACCACTGCTTCAACGCCCTCGCCCTCGGCCCCGCCGACGCCGATCTGGCCCTCGATCAGTTCCTCGCCCCCTTCGACCACCAGGACCCCTCCGGCGCGCTCCCCGACTCGGTCGCGCACTCGGAGCGGCTCTACAACTTCGTCAAGCCGCCCATCCACGGGTGGGCGTTCTCGAAGGTGCGGGAGCGGCTGTCGCGCCCGCTCACGGAGCCGGAGCTGCGCGTGGTGTACGACCGCCTCTCGAGCTGGTCGCGGTTCTGGCTCGAGCATCGCACGGCTCCGGGCCGGGAGCTTCCGCATTACCAGCACGGCAACGACAGCGGGTGGGACAACGCGACGACCTTCGACCGCGACCGCGTCATCGAGTCGCCCGATCTGGCCGCGTTCCTCGTCGTGCAGCTCGACGTGCTCGCCGACCTCGCCGACGAGCTCGGGCTCGACGAAGGGCGGTCGTGGCGCGCCGAGAGCGACCGGGTCGAGACCGCACTAACGAACGAGCTGCTCGACGACGAGGGCTTCTTCGCGGTCGGCCCGCTCAGCGGCATCCGGAGTCCGCGCACGAGTCTGCTCACCCTCCTCCCGGTGCTGATCTCGGATCGTCTTCCCCGCTCCGTGTCGGATCTCCTCGCGGAGCGCATCGCCGCCCACCTGACGGCGTGGGGTCCCGCGACGCAGCTCGTCGACACCCCGGAGTACGAGAGCGACGGCTACTGGCGCGGGCCGATCTGGGCGCCCTCCACGATGCTGCTCGAGGAGGGGCTCCGCCGCGGGGGTCACGTCGACCTCGCCGACACCGTCAGCGCCCGCTTCCGCGCGCTCTGCGAGCGATCGGGCTTCGCCGAGAACTTCGACGCCCTCAGCGGCGAGGGGCTGCGCGATCGCGCCTACACCTGGACGGCGAGCGTCTATCTCGTCTTCTCCCACGAGCACGCGCAGCGCTCATCCGCCCGCCCGGCCGAGGCGGCGGCCTCCCTCTGACGCCGTCCACGGACGAAGACCCCGGATGCCATGGCATCCGGGGTCTTCGTCTCCCTCGCGGGATCAGCCCAGCAGCGGCACCGCGCCCACCAGCACGCCGACGGCGAGCATCACGAGCGACACGACCGTCGCCCGCCACAGCACCTTCTTGTGGTGGTCGCCGAGGTTGACCCCGGCCAGCGACACGAGCAGCAGGATCGCGGGCACCAGCGGGCTCTGCAGGTGCACGGGCTGGCCCGTGATCGAGGCGCGCGCCATCTCGACGGGGGCGATGCCGTAGTTCGCGGCGCTCTCGGCGAGCACCGGCAGGATGCCGAAGTAGAACGCGTCGTTCGACATGAAGAACGTGAACGGGATCGACAGCACACCCGTGATGACCGCGAGGAACGGTCCCATGGACGAGGGGATGACCTGGGTGATCCAGGCGGCCATCGCGGTCACCATCCCCGTGCCGTTCAGGACGCCGACCAGGACGCCCGCGGCCAGCACCATCGACACGACGCCCACGATGCTCGGAGCGTGCGCGACGATCTCGTCGGCCTGGGAACGGAGCTTCGGGAAGTTCACGATGAGCGCCAGCGCCGCCCCGACCATGAAGACGAACGCGAGCGGGAACAGGTCCATCACCAGCAGCACCATCACCGCGGCCGTCAGGGCGAGGTTGAACCAGATGAGCTTCGGCCGCAGGGTCGGGCGGTTCGGGTCGAGCATCGTGTCGGCCATCGCGGTGTCGGCGGTGTCGACGAGCTGCGCGGCGGCGACGGCGTCGCGTCCGCCCCGGACGGTCACGATGTTGCCGGTGCGCAGCGACGCCACCGCGCCGGGCTTGGGCTCCGCGCCGCGGAACAGCTTCGGGGCTCCCAGGCGCCCGAAGCCGCCGGGGGCGTCGAGCTTGGAGGTGTCGACCGAGCCCGCGAGACGCTTGCGCTCGGCCAGACCCAGGAACCACGCGAACGCGAGGGAGACGACCAGGCCCGCCAGCAGCGAGGGGATCATCGGCACGAAGACATCGGTCGGCTGCAGACCCAGGGCGGTCGCCGCGCGCACGGTCGGGCCGCCCCAGGGGACGATGTTCATCGTGCCGTTCATGAGACCGGCGACACAGGTGAGCACCACCGGGCTCATGCCCAGGCGCAGGTACAGCGGCAGCATCGCCGAGGTGGTGATGATGAAGGTCGTCGAGCCGTCGCCGTCGAGGGAGACGGCGCCGGCGAGGATCGCCGTGCCGAGCACGATCTTGGCCGGGTCGTCGCCGAGAACGCGGGTGATCACGCGGATGAGCGGGTCGAAGAGTCCGACGTCGATCATGATGCCGAAGTACATGATCGCGAACATCAGCAGAGCCGCCGTGGGCGCCATCTTGCTGATCGCGTCGATCACCATGTCGCCGAGGCCGAGACCCGCTCCGGCGATGAGGCCGAAGATCGTCGGCACCACGATGAGGGCGACCATCGGGGTGAGGCGCCGCGTCATGATCAACGCCATGAACGACAGCACCATGAGGAAGCCGAGGGCGACGAGCACGCCGTCGGCGGGCGTGTATGCCACCGCGTACTCGGTGGCCTCGGCCGCAAGGATGAGGGGGGTCATCGCGACTCCTTCGTCGTGACGGGGCGCGACTCTCGCGCTCTCGATCCGGCGACCTTACGGATGCCGCGTCCCCTCGCGCGCGCTTGCTCGCATTGCGACGCGTTATGCGCGTAGCGTGTGTTCTGTGCATTTCGCGCACGACGTCGTCCGGGAGGTGCGCATGCGGTTCGCCACGAGGATGCTCGTCGTGCAGGTCGCGACCCAGGTCGTCGTCGTCGCCGTGTGCACCGCCGTGTTCGCGTGGCTGGGCGTGCAGCAGCTGAAGGCCGAGGCCGACTCCTCGGCCCTGAACATCGCCCGCTCGGTCGCCGAAGCCCCCGAGGTGCGCGATCTCGTCGCCGCCTTCTCCGCCGACCCCGGTACCCCGGATGCCGCGGGCCTGCGCGACGGCGACCTCCAGCACTACGCCGCCGACGTCACCGCGCGCACGGAGGGGCTGTTCGTGGTGATCACCGACGACCACGGCATCCGGCTGGCCCACCCCGATCCGGACCGGCTCGGCCAGGTCGTCAGCACGAGCTTCGCCGACGCGCTCGCCGGGCGCGAGGTGGTCACCTGGGAGACGGGCACGCTGGGGGAGTCGGCGCGCGCGAAGGTCCCGATCTATCCGCCCGGCGGCGGCGCCCCGGTGGGCGAGGTGAGCGTCGGCTTCGAGCGCGCCAGCGTGTTCGACGACCTCCCGGCCCTTCTCGGCGGCATCGCCGTGGCGGTGCTGCTGGCCGTGGCGATCGGGGCGCTCGTGGCCCTGCTGATGCGCCGCCGCCTCGAGCGCGTGACGCTCGGCGTGCAGCCCGAGGAGCTCGTGACGCTCGTGCAGACCCAGACGGCGGTGCTCGAGAGCGCCGACGAGGGCGTGCTCGCCGTCGACGACGCCGAGGTCGTGCGGGTGTGCACGGCCGCGGCCGCGCGGCTGCTCGGCGTCGACGACGCCGTGGGGCGGCCCCTGTCCGCCCTCGACCTGCCGCCCGCCGTCGCCGCGGCCCTCGCGGGGGCCGGGGCACCCAACGGCCTGCCGCTCGGCGACCGGGTCGTGTTCATCGACGTGCGTCCGGTGAGCCGCGGCGCACGCACCCTGGGCCGCGTCGCCGTGCTGCGCGATCGCACCGACCTCGCGGCCCTGTCGGGGCGGCTCGACAGCGTGCGCGCGATGGGCGACGCCCTGCGGGTCCAGCGGCACGAGAACGCCAACCGCCTGCACGCGGCGGTCGGTCTGCTCGACGCCGGCCGCACGGCGGAGGCGCGCGCGTTCCTCGCCGAGCTCGTCGACCGGGGCTCGGTGGACTGGGCGGTGCCGGGGATCGACCTCGTGGGAGACGCGATGCTGCAGTCGTTCCTCGGCGCGAAGGCTCTCGCCGCGCGCGAGCGCGGCGTGTCTCTCCGCGTGGCCGACGACACCTTCCTCAGCGGAACGATCGCCGAGGTCGAAGACGTCGTGGCCGTGCTCGGCAACCTGGTCGACAACGCCGTGACCGCGGCGGCATCCGGGGGCGAACCGCGCGCGGTCGAGGTGGCGATCCTGGGAGACGGCGACGCGGTCGTGGTGACGGTGAGCGACACGGGCGGCGGCATCGCCGACGCCGAGGCCGCGTTCGCCCCGCGCGAGCGCGACGACGATCCGGCGGCCGTGCACGGTCTGGGCATCGGCCTGCCGCTCTCGCGCGAGCTCGCCCGTCGCCGCGGCGGCGAGGTGTGGGTGGTCGATCCCGGTGATGACGGCCGCGGGGCGACCGTGGCGGCGCGCCTTCCGGGCGTGCGGGCAGGAGAGAGCGAATGACCGACATCCGCGTCCTCGTCGTCGACGACGACTTCCGGGTGGCAGGGCTCCACCGCGACGCCGTCGCCGCGCGCCCGGGCTTCGCCGCCCTCGAACCCGCCCGCACAGTGGGTGAGGCCCGCGCCGCCGTCTCCGCGCACGCGCCGGACCTCGTGCTCGCCGACGTCTACCTCCCCGACGGCGACGGGATCGAGTTCGTCCGCTCGATCGCGACCGACGCCTTCGTGCTCTCGGCCGCGACCGACGCCGTCACCGTCCGCCGCGCCTTCACCGCGGGCGCCCTGGCCTATCTCGTGAAGCCGTTCGACACGCGCATCCTCGCCGAGCGCCTCGACCGGTACGCGCGCTTCCGCAATCTGCTGTCGAGCGCGCGCCCCCTCGCGCAGGACGACATCGACCGCGCGGCATCGCTCCTGCGGGGCGAGCGCGAGCAGGCCTCCCTCGCCCGCTCCGCCACCGAGCAGACGGTGCTGGCCGCTCTCGGCGGCGCCGAGGCGTCGGCCACCGAGGTGGCGGATCGCATCGGCGTCTCGCGCGCGACCGCCCAGCGGCACCTCACCGCGCTCGCGGAGCGCGGCCTGGTGCAGGTGAGCCTGCGCTACGGGACGACCGGTCGCCCCGAGCACCGGTTCCGCGCGGGCGACTGACGTCGCGCTCTCGGGCGCCGGCCGTCTTGGGCCGAGTCCCCTTTCTGGTCGGCTGAGCACAGCCCCGGCGGCGCCGGGGCCAGGACACGGCGGTTCGGGATGCCGTGCGCTCAGGCCTCCAGCACCGCCCACCCGCGCGGACCGAGGTCGATCCGGCCCTCCGACGGCGAGCCCTCGCCGGCGGCCACCGTCCGCCCGTCGGCGATCGGCAGCGACACGGGGTCCTCGCCGATGTTCAACGCGACGACCACGGCATCGTCGCCGATCGCGGTCCGCAGCACGAGGGCGGTGTTGGCCACCTCGACCACATCGGTGTGCGCACGCCACAGCCACGGCTTGCGGCGGCGCAGGGCGATCAGGGCCTGGTGGGCGTGGAGGATGCGGTCATCGGCATCCACGTCGGCGGGGGTGGCCGGGAAGGTGGGGCGCACGGCGTCGTCGCCGCCGAGACGCTCCTCCTTCACGCCGGTCCAGCCGAACTCGTCGCCGGCGTACACCGAGGGGGTGCCCGCCACGGTGAACAGCACCGCCAGGGCGTGCGGCACGAACCCGGCGCCGACGGCGGACGCGATGCGGGTGACGTCGTGGTTGCCGACGAAGGTCTGCGGGGCGTAGGTCGCGAGCAGCTCGTCGTGGCGCTCGACGGCGTGGCTGAGTTCGAAGAGGTTGCCGTCGGCGATCCCGTGCCAGATGCCCTGCCACAGCTCGTACTGGGTCAGCGAGTCCATGGTCGACTCGCGCACGATCGACGGACCGTCGCCGTGGATGACCTCACCGAGGAACCACGCCTCCGGGAAGCGCTCGCGCACGCGCGGGAGCACCCGCGCCCAGAACGACGACGGCACCGCGTAGGCGGCATCCAACCTCCACCCGTCGATCCCGCGCTCGAGCCAGTGGCACATGACTTCGACGACGAGGTCGACGACCGCGGGGGAGGAGTGGTCGAGAGCGACGAGGGCGTCGTGCCCCTCGAAGACATCGGGCTCGAAGCCCCCGTCGGCCCACCGGCCGCGGAACAGGCCCGGCCCGTCCTCGGTCAGCGCGGCGAAGGCCGGGTGAGCGCGGCCGACGTGGTTGAACACCCCGTCGAGCAGGATCCGGATGCCGCGCTCCCGCGCCGCAGCCACGAGCCGGGCGAAGTCCTCCTCGTCGCCGAGCCGCGGGTCGATGCGGAAGTGATCGACGGTGTCGTAGCCGTGCGTCTCGGACGCGAACACCGGCCCGAGCATAAGCCCGTTCGACCCGAGCGTGATGACGTGGTCGAGCCACGGCTCGAGCCGGTCGAGTCGGTGCGTGGGCTCGGCATCCGGGTCGACGCCGTCGCGGATCGGCGCGCCGACGAATCCCAGCGGGTAGACGTGCCACCAGATCACGTGTTCGGGCCAGGAGGGCATGGGTTGACCGTACCTCGTGGCGCGGACGGGTCTGCCGGGGTTGCGCGGCGCTGCAGACGTCGGACGGAGCGATCGCTGCCCATGAAAAATCCGTCACAGGCAACCGCGTCGGCGTTCCTGGCCGCGGAGGAGGCTCACCGGTAGCGTCAGCAATGTGCCAACAGCCTGGGAAGCGATTCACTTCGTCCGCGGTGCGGCGGAAGCCGATGAGCCGATGGGTTCGAAAGAGAAGTGGTGGGTCGACTTGCCGATGTTCGGCCATCGGCAGTGGTTGCTCAAGCTAGCCCGACTGGACGAACGCGATGGAACGGTCAGCGGGGAGGACTGGGCCGAGTGGGCTGTTCATCAGCTTGCTGAGCACCTCGGCGTGCCCAGCGCTACGGTGCGTCCTGCAACGCTGGAGGGTCGGCGAGCGATCGTGTCGAGATCGGTTCTTCGAGACCGTCTGGAGTACCTCGATCACGGCAACAGTGTGTTGTCGGCGCGGTTCGCCGACTATGACCAGTCGGTGAAGGGGGAGAACGCTGGTTATAGCCCTGGAGCAGTTCGCGACGCATTGGACGGCGTCGGGCCACCTGCCGACGTTGAGTGGCCGGGTAGCTTCACCGCGTTCGACGTCTGGTCTGGGTATCTCCTGATGGATGCATGGGTCGCTGGCCGTGACAGGCACGACGAGAACTGGGCCGTGATCCTCCGCGGCGGTGAGCGCCGTCTTGCGCCCTCGTTCGATCACGGGAATGCGCTCGGTTTTCAGGAGCGGGATGCGAAGCGGGCGCGGATGCTTGAAGACGAGGCGCACTTGATGCGCTGGGTTGAGCGCGGGACCAGCCATCACTTCGCAGGCAAACCCAAACTGACTGAGTTAGCGTGGTGCGCACTGCATATCGCATCCCCGTCGGCGCGTAGCCACTGGCTTGATCGACTCGACGCGATCACCGCAGATGCTGTCGATTTCGTCGTCTCACAAATCCCTCCCGCGATAATGTCGGAGGTCACCCGTAGATTCGTGATCCAGATGTTGGCGACGAATCGGAGGAGGTTGCTCGATGGCTACTCAGGCACTTGACCGGGATCAGCTCGATCTCACGGCAAGCCGCAAGACTCTCATCCTCGTATGGCAGAACCCCGAGTCTCGACTCTTCGCCAAGGTGGGGCAGCTCGATGCTCTGCCCTCGGGGCGCTTCGCCTTCCACTACTTGCCCGGCGCGTGGGACGACCCTGCGTTCGTGCCCCTTCTGGAATACCCGGATCGAGACACGGCCTATGTGTCAGACGAAGTGCCCGCGTTCTTCGCCAACCGAATCCTCTCCGCGGACCGGCCCAACTACGTTCGTTATCTGCGCTGGCTAGGCATCGACGATCTCAGCTTGGATGATGTTCCGTTCGAGGTCCTCGCACGTACCGGCGGCGGCCGTGCGACGGACACGTTCCATGTGGTGGAGCTCCCCGTCACGGATGGTAACCGGCTGACGAGTCGGTTCTTCGTTTCTGGAGTCCGTCACTTCCCTGATTCCGAAGGGGTCATTGCGAATCTCCAGAACGGAGCGACGCTCCGTCTGGAGCTCGAGGAGACTAATGACGTCAATCCCAAGGCCGTGCTCGTCAACACCGCTGACGGACACAGGTTCGGATACGTCCCTGACTGGTTGTGCGGCGATGTGCACGCGCGGCTGAAGGGCGGCTGGTCAATCACGGCGGTCGCTGAGCGAGTTAACCCCGACGCGCCAGCCCATATCCGGGTTCTCTGTCGACTGGATGCGGCGCGCATCTAGCTACTCGTCCGAAGGCCGCACGCTCACGCCCGCGCGCGATCCTCGGGCAGGGCGAACGCGTCGAGGTCCAGCGCACGCGAGCGCGCGGACTCGACGGCGGCGGTGACGGCGCCGATCGACACGATGTCGGCCCCCAGCGTCGACGCGATGATCCTCGGCGCCGGGAGATGCAGAGAGTCGGGGATCGCGTCGAGGGCCGCCGCGATGATGGGACCCGCGCCCGCAGCGATCGCCCCCGATACGACGATCCGCTCCACGTCGAAGAGACTGCCGAACATCGCGGCCACCCCGGCGAGTGCGGGTCCGACCTCGCGCGCGGCGGCGAGCGCACCGGCATCCCCGGCGGCCGCGAGGTCGAGCACGGTCTTGGCGTCGAGGCCCTCGGGGTCGAGATCGTGCAGCGCGCTGTCGGGTGGGACGGTTCCGGATGCCAGCGCCGCCCGCGCCGCTTCGACGCACCGGGGTGCGAGGCCCCACGCACTTCCGACACCCTCGACCTGGTCGAAGGCCACCGTCTCTCCGGCTCCGCCGTGCGCGCCGCGAAGAAGCCTGCCGTCGACGCTGATCCCCGCTCCGAAGCGCTCTCCGGAGAGGAGGGCGACGTAATCGTCGCAGCCGACGGCGGCCCCGTGCGTCCCCTCGGCCACCGCGGCGAGTGTGGCGTCGTTCTCGATGCGGACCACGGGCGCCCAGGCTGCGAACGTGTCCACGAAGTCGGGGTTCATCCGCGCCCAGAAGCCGTCGTGGTGCACGGGTGAGCGACCGGCCCGATCCACCGGGGCCGGCACCCCCACGCACAGCGCCACGAGGTCGTCGCGGGAGCGATGGGCGCGCGTGAGCGTCGCGGCCACCGCGGTCTCGGCCGCCCGGCGTCGTCGTTCGGGGGAGTCGAGCTCGGGGTCGACGGCCAGGCGCGAGGTCGCGAGGGTCGTGCCGCGCAGGTCGGCCACGGTGGCGCTGAGATGACCGCGGCCGGCGTCGACCCCCACCACGATTCCCGCGTCGGGGCGGAACGCGAACCGGCGCGCGGGCCTGCCCTTGGAGTACTCGCCGACGGCGCGGGCGTTGGGCATCTCGGCCAGGAGCCCGCGCGCCGTCAGCTCGTCCAGGACGTCGATCGCGGTGGAGCGCGTGAGGCCGACCGCCGCGATCACGTCGCTCGCGGTGAACGCCTCGTCGTCCCAGGCGCGCGCGAGGACCGCATCGAGGTTGTGGCGGCGCAGGGACGGCGTCGTCGTGGCATCCATCGGCACGCTTGACCCCTTTCGGTTCTCCTGCAATACTGCCTGCATCACATTGATTTGACCAGTAGATTTACTGGTCGACACAACATATCCGCAGTGCGGCGGAGGAGGAAACGAGTGTCGACGAAGACGTGGGCCGGGCGACGGTGGGTCGCCGCGACGGCGGTGGGGGTGCTCGGGGCGGCGATGCTCGCCGGGTGCTCCGCCGACGGACGCGAGACGATCCGCTTCACCTTCAGCAAGCGCGAGGCGCTGTCGTTCATGAACGACGTCGTCGCCGAATACAACGCTTCTCAAGACAAGGTTCGCGTCGAGATGGACAGCTCGGGCGTCGACGTCGTCTCGGCGAGCTTCGTCCGCGGCAACCCGCCGGACATCATGCTTGCGAACTACAACTACGAGACCGCCCGCTTCGTCCAACGGTGTGCGCTGAGCGACCTCTCGGGCACGACGGCCGCGAGCACCGTGCGCGACGACCTGCAGCCGCTGATGGACCAGTACGGCTCCTGCGAGGGGCGCACCAGCGCGTTGCCGTATTCGGTCATGGCGGCATCGGTCATCTACAACCAGCAGATCTTCGACCAGTACGGCCTCGAGGTTCCGACCACGTGGGACGAGCTGCTCCAGGTCTCCGAGACGCTGAAGGCCCACGGCGTCACGCCTTTCTACGGCACCTTCAAAGACGACTGGACCGTCGGCCAGGGCTGGTACGACTACGCGGTCGGGGGATCCCTCGACGTCATCGACTTCTTCGACGCGCTCGCCGCCGAGGGGGACGAGGTCGGCCCGCAGTCGACGGTCTCGTTCGCCAAAGACTTCGACGAGCCGATGCAGCGCATGCTCGAGCTCGCGCAGAACTACACGAACCCGGATGCCGAGAGCCGGGCCTACGGCGACGGCAACCTCGCGTTCGCTCAGGGTCAGGCGGCCATGTACCTGCAGGGCCCGTGGGCGCTCGGCGAGATCGCGAAGACCTCGCCCGACCTGCCGATCGGCACCTTTCCGCTGCCCATGACCGACGATCCGGACGACCTGAAAGTCCGCGTCAACATGGACCTCGCGGCCATCATCCCCGAGGCATCCCGTCATAAGGATGCCGCCCGCGACTTCCTCGAATACCTGTACCAGCCCGAGGTGATCGAGGCGTACAACGAGTCGCAGCTCGGCTTCGCACCGACGAAGGATGCCCCCTCGCCGAGCGACCCCCGGGTCGCGGGGATGGTCCCGTACTACGACGAGGGCCGCATCTACCAGGGCGCCTCGGTGCTCGTGCCCAAGACCATCCCGGTCTTCAACTACGCGCAGGCGATGCTGTTCGGCGCGTCACCGCAGGCCACCCTGAACACCCTCGACGAGGACTGGTCTCGGCTGGCCTTCCGTCAGCCACCGGCGTCGACGACCGACGCGGCGGCGACCGCCGACCTGACCGACGCATCCGGCGAGGAGGCCGCGCGATGAGCACCACGACCACGATCGTCACGGGCGGGAAGGCGGCGGCTCGCCGCAGCACCCGCCGCGTGGAACCGATCTACTACCTGTTCCTGCTGCCGACGCTGGCGCTGTTCACGCTCGCCATCACGGTGCCCGGCCTCATCGGGATCTTCTTCAGCTTCACCGACTCGATCGGCCTCGGCGAGTGGAACTTCACCGGGCTGACGAACTACATCGCCATCTTCAGTGACCCGGCGATCCTTCAGGCCTACCTGTTCACCTTCGGGTTCTCCGTCGCGACGGTCATCGTCGTCAACGTCGCGGCGTTCCTGCTCGCGGTGGGCCTGACCGCGCAGATCCGCTTCAAGAAGGCCCTGCGCACGGTCTTCGTGATCCCGATGGTGATCTCGGGCATCATCATCGCCTACGTCTTCAACTTCCTCTTCAGCAACTCCGTCCCCCAGGCGGGTGCGTCGCTCGGCATCCCGTGGCTCGAGACGAGCCTGCTCGCCAACCCCGACCTCGCGTGGGTCGCGATCGTCATCGTCACCGCGTGGCAGGCGATCCCCGGCACGCTGCTGATCTACATCGCGGGGCTGCTCTCCGTGCCCGGAGACGTGTACGAGGCGGCCGGTCTCGACGGGGCGAGCAAGACCCAGCAGCTCTTGCGCATCACGCTCCCGCTCGTCGCGGGGTACGTGGTGATCAACGTCATCCTGGGCTTCAAGGGCTTCCTGAACGCCTACGACATCATCGTCGGTCTCACCGGCGGTGGCCCCGGCACCGCGACGCGCAGCGTGGCGATGTCGATCATCCTCGGCTTCAACGGTGGCGATTACGCCTACCAAATGGCCAACGCGGCGCTCTTCTTCGTCGTGGCCGTCGTCATCTCGCTCCTCCAGCTCTCCCTCACCCGGGGAAGGAACACCCTGTCATGACCGCTCTCAACCAGCCCGCGCTCGCTTTCGAGCAGGCCGAACTCGCCGTCCCCGCATCGCAGCGGACCCGTCCCCGCATCCGCCGCGTCGGCACCGAGCGCATCAACTGGTCGGCGACGACCATCCTGGTGCTCTGCGCCCTGACGGTGCTTCTCCCGCTCTACGTGACGATCTCGATGGCGCTGAAGAGCGGCACCCAGGTGGTGGACGGCAACGCGTTCTCGTTCCCCTCGCCGATCAGCTTCGACGGCTTCGTCCAGGCGTGGACCCTGACGAAGTTCCCGGTGGGGCTCGCGGTCTCGCTCCTGGTGACGGCGGGCACGGTCGTGGCGACGATCATCCTCGCGGCGTTCGCCTCGTACGCGATCGCCCGCAACTGGGATCGCAAGCTCTTCCGCTACTCGTTCTTCTACCTGCTCGCGGCGATGTTCATCCCGTTCCCCGTCGTGGCCCTCCCGCAGATCCAGCTCACCGGACGCGTCGGCCTCGACAACCCCGTCGGCGTCATCATCCTCGCCACGATGTTCCAGTTGAGCTTCAGCGTGCTGCTGTTCACGGCGTTCCTGCGCTCGATCCCCCTCGAGCTCGAGGAGAGCGCCCGCATCGACGGCGCGACCACCTGGCAGACGTTCTGGCGGCTCATCTTCCCGCTGCTGGCGCCCATGAGCGCCACGGTCGGCATCTTCGCCTTCCTGTACGCGTGGAACGACTTCATGATGCCGTCGCTCATCATCAGCGACCCCGCCCTGCAGACCCTGCCGGTGCGCCAGAACCTCTTCCAGACCCAGTTCAGCAACAACTACAACGTGGCCTTCGCCTCGTATCTCATGGCCATGGCTCCCGCGATCGTCGCCTACCTGTTCACCCAGCGATGGGTGATGGCGGGCGTCACGCAGGGCGCCGTCAAGGGCTGACCGACCACCCCCTCGAAAGGACAACCGTGACCACCGTCGCACCCTCCGTGCACGCCCGCGACCTCTCCGACGCCCCCGACTGGTGGCGCCAGGCCGTCGTCTATCAGGTCTATCCGCGCAGCTTCGCCGACACCGACGGCGACGGTCTGGGCGACATCACGGGCATCACCTCGCGTGTGCCGTACCTGGCCGAGCTGGGAGTGGATGCCATCTGGCTCAGCCCCTTCTACCCCTCGGCGCTCGCCGACGGGGGGTACGACGTCGCCGACTACCGCGACGTCGACCCCAAGCTCGGCACCCTGGCCGACATGGACGAGCTCATCGCGCAGCTGCACGCGCACGGCATCCGGGTCATCGTCGACATCGTGCCGAACCACACCTCGAACGACCACGCCTGGTTCCAGGAGGCGCTCGCCGCCGGCCGCGGTTCCGCGGCGCGCGAGCGGTACATCTTCCGAGAGGGCACCGGTCCGGACGGGTCCGAGCCGCCCACGGACTGGCAGTCGACCTTCGGCGGACCGGCGTGGGAGCGCGTCGCGGACGGGCAGTGGTACATGCACCACTTCGACGTGTCGCAGCCCGACCTGAACTGGGCCAACCCCGAGGTACGCGGCGACTTCGTGAAGACCCTGCGGTTCTGGAGCGACCGCGGGGTGGACGGGTTCCGCATCGACGTCGCGCACATGCTGACGAAGGACCTCAGCGAGCCGCTGCCCTCGCAGGCGGAGATCGAGGCGCTGCCCCAGGACGGCAGCCACCCGCTCTTCGACCGGGATGACGTGCACGAGGTCTACGCCGAGTGGCGCGCGGTGTTCAACTCGTACGACCCGCCGCGCACCGCCGTGGCCGAGGCCTGGGTGCACCCCTCGCGCGTGCCGCTGTACGCCCGCGCCGAGAGCCTGGGCCAGGCGTTCAACTTCGACCTGCTCGAGGCCGACTTCGACCCCGCGCAGTTCCGCCGGATCGTCGCCGACAACCTCGCGCTGGCCGCTGAGTCGGGCTCGTCGACCACGTGGGTGTTGTCGAACCACGACGTGGTGCGGCACGCCACGCGCTACGGCCTCCCCGACGCCGAGCGCGGTGCCGACGGGCGCCCGACCCTCAAGCACGGCAACGAGTGGTTGCTCTCGGGCGGGCAGACGCCGACCCTCGACGCCGAGCGGGGCGAGCGGCGCGCGCGGGCCGCGGCGCTGTTCGTCCTCGGCCTGCCGGGTTCCGCATACCTGTACCAGGGTGAGGAGCTGGGCCTGCACGAGGTCGCCGAGATCTCCGACGACCAGCGGCAGGACCCGACGTTCTTCCGCAGCCGCGGCATCGATCAGGGACGCGATGGATGCCGCGTCCCCCTGCCCTGGAGCGAGAACGGCCCCTCATTCGGTTTCGGCGAGGGCGGGGCGCACCTGCCGCAGCCGGAGTGGTTCGCCGCCTACGCCGTCGGCCTGCAGGACGGCGACCCCGCGTCGACGCTCTCGCTGTACCGCCGCGCCCTCGACCTGCGTCACGCGTTGCAGACCGACGAGCGGCTCGAGTGGATCGACGCCGGTCGCGACGACGTCGTCGCCTTCGCCCGTCCGAACGGCTGGACGATCGTGACGAACTTCGGCTCCGAACCGGTACCGCTGCCGGCGGGGGAGGTGCTGCTGTCGAGCAGCCCGCTCGAGGGCGGGGCGCTCGCCGGGGAGTCGACGGCCTGGATCCGTCGCGCCTGACCCGCTCGAGCACGCAGGCCCCGACGCAACGCGCCGGGGCTTGCGTGCTTCTTCGCCCGGCGCCCACGGCGGCACTCGCGACCCGGGGTGAGGCGAGGGGCCTCAGCGCACCCGCACCCACCCGTCGTCGCGGCGCTCGATCGCGCCGGCCGCGGCGAAGGCGTCGAGCCACCCGCCCATCGGCCAGGAGCCCCAGCGGTCCGCGAAGGTGCGCCCGTTGCGGAGGATGTCGTCGAGGTGCTGCCACGGCGGAGAAGACACCGGATGCCACTGGTGGTACGCGTCGGCACCGCCCACCCACCGCATCTCGACGCCCCGGTCCCTCGCGGTCCAGGCCAGGTCGGTGTCCTCGGCGCCGTAGCCCTCGTAGCCGGCGTGGAAACCGCCGATCCGTGCCCAGGCCTCCGGGGTCGTCGCGAACGACAGCGACCAGAACAGGTCGTATTCGGCGGGGGTGGCCGGGCGGGTTCGCCCGGCGGTGAGCGAGGGCCGGGCCCGGTGCGGGCGGGTGTGCGGGGGCAGTTCTGCGGCGCGTCCGGGGCGCTGCACGCTCGTGAGGTACGTCACCGCGCCCGACAGCAGGGCATCGGGGTGCGCCGCCGCGGCGGACCGGTACGCCGCGAGCAGCCCGTCGCCCGGGAGGCAGTCCACGTCGAGGAAGACGAGCAGGTCGGCGCCCGCAGCGATCGCCGCCTCCGCCGCCCGGTTGCGTCCCTCGCCCACGCGCATGCCGTGCGGGCCCGGGGGGACGTGCAGCGTGAGGGTGTCGGCATCCGGGATGCCGGCGGGCGGCGCCGCATCGAGCCAGGCCTCCACGCGCACGATGTCGGGCGCGACCTCGGCGAGGACGCGACGCTGACGCGCGAGGTGGTCGCGCCGACCACTGGAGGCGACGGTGAGGACGGCGGTCGTCACGGCAGGACCGCTTCGACGGCCTCGGCGAGACGGCGCGCGGCTCCGGCGACCTGCCACCGCGACCAGTCGGGCGCGTCCTCGGCGGCGCGCTCGACGAGGGCGACGAGGTCGGCGGCCCCGACGCCCTGCTCCGCGCGACGGGCGAGCCCCCACCGCTCGAGCGCTTCGGCGGTGTGATGCTGCTCGTCGAAGGGGCGGTCCTGCGCGATGACCACGGCGCGTGCCCCGGCGGCGGCCAGGTCGGCGACGCTGTTCTGCCCGGCGGCGCTGACCACGACGGTGCTGCCGGTGATGAGGGGCCAGGGATCGTCGACGCGCGAGGCATCGTCGTGCCCGACGGCCCTGACGACCCATCCGCGAGCGGAGAACTCCGCCGTCGCGTGCGCCCGCACCTCGGGCTCGAGCACGCGGCCGAGGAACAGCACCGAGCGCTTGGCGGAGCGTTCGGTGCGCGCTCGTCCCTCGTAGCGGGAGACACCGCCGGTCCACACGGCGCGATCACCGTGCGCCGACAGACCGGCGCGGGGCACGGCCCCGTGCGCCCACGGGGCGACGATCCGGTCGGCGAGGGCGTACGCGAGTGCGTGCGGGGCGTCGGTGCGCGTGCCGGGCTGGGTCACCGCGACCGTGCGCAGCCCCAGGAGGCGCGCGAAGGCGACCACCTCGGCGCTGACGTCCACGACGAACGCGCGGAGGTCCCGCTCGCTCGCGACGGCGGCGATCCTCGCCAGCCGCGCGCGGTGGCCGGGGTGGTCGTGGGGCGCCCAGTGCAGGTGTCCGCGCGCGGTCGGGTCGGCGTCGCGCGGGTCGTGGCTCTCGCCGTCGGGACCCTCGACGACGTCGGCGTCGGTGGGAAGGCGCACCCAGTCGACCGCGGGGTCCAGCTCGTCGGGGCGGGCCATCGACGAGAACGCCACGACGGGGCAGCGCAGATGAGGCTGCACGGCGAGGAACCGTGCGACGTGACCGTACCCGTGATGGTGGATGTACCAGCCGATCACCACGACACCGCCGGCACGCGCCGCGCGGCGACGGGCTGTGCGGTGTACGCGAGCACGCGTTCGACCTCGCGGTACCGCTGGGCGAGCGAGTGCTGGCGGACGGCGGCGCGCCGCGTCCACACGCGGGTGAGCGGTTCGCGTGCGCCCTCCTCGACGAGGCGGGATGCCGCCTGGGCCAGGGCGACGACGTCTCCGGGCATCACCGTCGCCGATCCCGGCATCCCGGACAGCACCTCCGAGACGCCCCCGATGTCGAAGGCGGCCACGGGTGTTCCCGTGGCGAGCGCCTCGGCGATGACGAGACCGAAGGGTTCCTCCCACATCGGGGTGACCAGCGCCACGGCCGACGAGCCGACGAGCCGACAGAGGTCGGGCTGACGGAGGGGGCCGACGTAGCGCGCGTGTGCGCCGAGGCGGGGGACGATCTCCTGCTCGAAGTAGTCGACGTCGCCGATGCGACCGGCCACCACGATGTGCGCGCCGGCCTCTCGGGCGGCGGCGATCGCCAGGTGCGGGGCCTTCTCGGGCACGATGCGGCCCGACCAGACCCAGGAGGTCCCGCCGTCGCCGCGCGTCCACTGGTCGGTGTCGACGCCGTTGGGGAACACGAACGCGTCGACGCCCTCGGTCGACCACGCCCGCGCGGTCGCCTGGCTCACGGCGACGAAGCGGTGCGCGCTGTCGCGCACCTCGGCCGCGGCTTCCAGCATCGGCTCCAGCGGCGGGGTGTGCAGGGTCGTCACCACGGGGATGTCGGCCTGGATGCTCCATCGGATCGGGGCGGCGTTCAGACTGTGGTTGTCGACGACGTCGTAGAGGTGCCGGTCGGCGACCAAGCGGTCCAGGGCCGTGTCGTAGGCGGCGTCGACCGCCTCGGCGTAGCCGCGCGGATAGTCGGTGTCGGACGCCTCCTCGGGCCGGGGCCATTCCGGGGTGGGAAGACGGAACTCCGCCACGTCGCCGAGGAAGTCCGATCCCTCCGCGGCGCACAGCGTCACCTCGTGTCCGCGGGCGCGGAGCCACCGCACGCGGTCCCAGACGCACGCCTCGAGACCGCCCGCGTGCGGCTGCCGCAGCGGGTAGCGCGAGGGCGCCACGACGAGCACGCGCAGGGGGCGCTGCCCCCGTATCACGCCGCCGCCTTCGCCCGGAGCACGCGGCGGTACACCTCGACGTGCGCGCGACGGACGGCGTCGAGCTCCGCGAGTCGCTCCTCGCGGCGGCGACGCACTTCCGCCTGCCGTCGCGGCGAGCCCGGGGTGGACCACGCCGGGTCGGTGGCATCCACGATCGCCCGCGCGAGCGAGAGCGGGTCGCCGACGTCGAAGGTGTGGAAATCGCCCGGGTGCTGCGCCGCGATATGGCCGATCCGCGTGCCGACGACCGGCACCGCGAGGTCGTAGCAGAGCTCGGCCCAGCCCGACTGGGTGCCGTGGCGATAGGGCAGCAGGCACGCGTCGAGGTCGGCGAGCCAGTGGGCGAGGGCGTCGTCGTCGAGCCGCTCCCCGCGTTCGACGCGGACGCCGTCGACGTCCCGCGCGAGCAGATCCACGGATGCCGCGGCCTCCTCGTCGCGGACGCGTTCGTTCAATCGGACGACGCCCTCGATCCGGGCGCCCTGGGCGCGGAGGTCGGCGACCGCCCGCACGAGCGTCGCGGTGGTTCCGACGCCGTCGATGTTGGGGCGCAGGTCGCGCAGGTGCACGCCGATGCGCGTGACTCCGTCGCTCGAACCGATCGGCGCCTCGCCCGCGTCGAGGAGGGTCGGGTGGGGGATCACCGTGGTGGCGCGGCCGGTGAGCCGTCGCACCTCGGCGTCGGCGGTGTCGGTGAGGGTGATGAGGGCATCGGCGCCCGCGGCGAGCACCTCGAGTGATGCCCGGTGGTCGCGCTGATCCTCGAGCTGCGGGTTCTCGAGATCGTGAACCGTGTAGACCAGGGGGCGACCGAGGCGACGCAGCGCGGCAACCGTCTCGCCGAGCTCGTCCGGGCGGTAGGACTCGATGCCGAAATGAACGTGGACCAGGTCGATGTCCGCGGCGTGCGCCTCGAGCCACGACGGCAGCAGCACCTGCGGCGGCCACCACTGACCGGCCGGTGCGCCCGGCGGCGGCGGATCGGCGAGGAGCGTCACCCGAGCGGGGTCCGCGACGGCGACGACGTACGGGTGGGCCGAAGGGACGGCCGCGACCCGGACCGGGGGGACGGCGATGGCGATGTTCTCTCCTCCTCGTGCATGAGTGCGTGACGGTGCGCGTACCGCATCGCCAGGCACATCGCAATGCAACGGGGCGGTTGGGACCACGGTGTCGCCGACGGATACGTTCACATCATGGGTGGCGAGACGGCGCGGCTGCGAAGCCTTGCGGATCACGGCGACGCGGTGATAGCGCGCCGTTCCCACTACGCCGAGTTCTTCGGAGAAGCCCCGGTCCCGGCCGGTTACGGCATCGTCGTGGGCAACTGTCAGGCGGAGTCGCTGCGCCTCGTGCTCGCCTCCGACGCCCTGCCGGCGATCCGCATCCCCGCGGTCCACGAGCTCACCTCCGACGAGGTCCGACGGCTCCACGACCTGCTGCGCGGCGCCGCCTTCCTCGTCGTCCAACCGATTCGTGACGACTACCGCGCTCTGCCGCTCGGAACCTCCCAGCTGCGCGCGTCCCTCCCCGCGGGGGCGCGGACGGTGACCGTGCCCGCCGTGCGCTTCGCGGGGTTGCACCCCTTCCAGGCTGTGCTGCGTCTTCCCGACTTCCCCGAGGATCCCCCGCTGGTCGCCTACCACGACGTGCGCACCGTCGCCCGGGCCACGGGGGTCGTCGTCCCCGACGCCCTCCCGCCCGGCGTCGTCCACGCCCTGGCCGAGGCGTCCCGCGCGGAGCTGCGTCGCCGCGAGGGCCTCGGTCTCGACGTCGCGGCATCCGATCTGCTCGACCCGGTCGTCGCCGATCTCGCGCGCACCGTCAACCACCCCGGCAACGCGCTCTTCCTCCCGCTCGGTGCGCGCATCGTCGCCGCGCTCGGGCACCCCGGACGCGAGGTCGACCCGGGCCGACCGATCCTCGCCGGCGTGCGCGCTCCGCTCGAGGACTGGGTGGTCGATGCGTGGAACCTGGAGGACGAGCCCCGCCCCGACTGGACCGTCGCCGGTGGGACCCTCCCCGCCGAGGCGGTCCGCGAGGCGCAGCTGGCGTACTACGCCGAGCGCCCCGAGCTGCTCGCCGCCGTCGTCGCGCGCATGGCGCCCCTCCTGCGCATCTGGGCGGACGCCGCATGAGAGAAGTGGATGCTGCCCCTCCGGTGCTCCTCGTCCACGCCGGGCCGCACGGGGTCGCCGTCTACGCCCGCGACATCGCGGCCGAGGTCGTCCGGGAGGACCCCCGCGCCCGCGTGACCACACCCGACGCGCTCGCCGCGCTCTCTCCCGGCACCCCGGTCCACGCCCACGTGACCGATCGGCTGTGGGGGTCCTCGCCCGAGGAGGCCACCCACCACGTGCTCGCTCTGGCGTCGCGCCATCCGTTGACCGTGACGCTCCACGACGTCCCCCAGCTCTCCGACGGAGAGCGCAACCGGCCGCGGCGGCGGGCCTTCTACCGAGCCGTGATCGAGGCCTCGCGCGGGGTGACCGTCAACAGCGCCCACGAACGCGAGCTGCTGCGCGAGGAGGGCGTGTGGGACGGGCCCGTCGGCGTCGTGCCGCTGCCCGTCGACGCGGTCCCCGCGCTCGCGCCCGCGGAGCACGACGATGCCGTCGGCGTGCTCGGCTACTTCTACCCCGGCAAGGGGCACGACGAGGCGCTCACCGCGGCGGCGGAGGCCGGCATCCCGCGTCTGACGGTGCTCGGTCGGGCGTCCGAGGGGCACGCCGCCGACCTCGTCGGATTCGTGCAGCGCGCCGCCGACCTCGGCGTCGCCGTCGAGGTCACCGGCTGGCTCGACGACGCCGAGATGGCCGTGCGCGTCGCACGGGTCGCGGTCCCCGTCATCGCTCATCGGCACGTGTCGGCGTCCGGGTCGCTGGCGTCGTGGATCGGGTGGGGCCGCCGGCCCCTCGCCGCCCGCAACCGCTACGTGGACGAGATGGCGGCGCTGCGTCCTGGAACCCTGACCGTGCTCGACGACCAGGACCTCGCTCCCGCGATCGCCGCCGCCCGCCTCGATCCCGCCTCCACCTGGCACGGTGCCGACCCCGTGCCCTTCGGCCGCGCCGACGCCGCCCGCGCATACCTGCGCTGGTGGGGCGAGGCCGCCTCGTGACCGGCGTCGGCGACGGGATGCCGTGGGTCCCGGGCAACCGCTGGGATCTGGTGTCGGTGCACCAGCCGGAGCCCCCGCGGGTGACGGTCGTGGTCACCCATTACGCCCAGCCCGCCGAACTCGCCCGCACGCTCGCCGCTCTCGAGCGGCAGGATCACCCGCACGACCTCCTCGAGATCGTGGTGGCCGACGACGGTTCGCCGGAGCCGCCCCTCGTGCCTCCCGGGGTGCGTCTGGTGCGGCAGGAGGACCGCGGGTTCCGTGCCGCCGCCGCGCGCAACCTCGGTGCCTCGGTCGCGACCGGCGAGGTGCTGTGCTTCCTCGACGCCGACACCGCCCCGGAACCGGCGTATGTCCGTCGGATGTCACGGCTCCCGGCCCTCCTGCCGGAGGCCGTGACGGTCGGACGACGCCGCCACGCCGACCTCTCGAACGCCCCGGCCGACGACCCCGTCGAGGACGCCGGTCCGCGTCACGAGCTGCCCGAGCCGGCCTGGCTCCGCGACGCCTACGCCTGCAGCGCGAACCTGCTGCACGCCGACGACCGCTCCTACCGGTACGTCATCAGCGCGGTGCTCGCCTGCTCGCGATCGTTCTTCGCCGAGGTCGGGGGCTTCGACGAGTCCTTCTCGTCCTATGGCGGCGAGGACTGGGAGTGGGCGCACCGCGCCTGGCAGTCCGGAGCGACTCTCGCCCACGTCCCGGATGCCGTCGCCTGGCACGACGGGCCCGACTGGGCGGGCCGTTCCCACGCCGACCGCGCCGCCGAGGGCAATCGCCAGGCGATGCAGCTCGCCGCCCTGATCCCGGTGGAGGGCTCGCGCGGGCGCGGACTCCTGCCCGCGACCCCCGATCTGGCGTTCCATCTCCCCGGAGGGGTGGATGCCGCCCCCGCCTTCGTCTGCGCCGACTCGCTGCTGGCGGCGTTCCCCCACGCGGCGATCGTGATGGACGCCGTCCCCGACGTCGCCGCCCTGCGGAGTGACCCGCGCGTGGGGGAGCGCGCCGTCGACGCGCGGGTCACTGTTCAGCTGGATGCCGCGGTCGTCGTCCTCGACGCCGAGGCCGTGCGGTCCGCCCTCGCGGACCTCACGACGGCCCCCATCGGGCGCATCGTTCTCGAAACGGAGGAGGGCGAGCGCGTCGGTATGGCAGAGAGTCGACGTTTCCGACGTCGCTCTCGCAGATGGAACAGCACAGACGTCGCTGAGGAGAGGACCGAGAGAGTGAACGGCCTCCACCGGCTGGGGTCTGCGCCGCAGGTCGAGGCGTGGGTCGGCGGTTGGGGCGGTGTCGAACGCCTCGTGTGATCCGCGTGTTCTCACGGGTGTGGGGGTGCGACACGCCCGGGATGTGGGTGGATTGGCTGTGTGGGCGGGTGCGACGTAAAGTTTTACTTGTTCGCCCCACAGGGGAGAGCGGAGCGGCCGGAAGGCCCCGCGTCCTCTCAAGTGGTGAACCGCTCCCGACATTAAGTCTTGAGAGTTTCGGCTTTCTCGTCTACAGTTGGGATCCTGCCATTCGGCACACATCCTCAGTATGACCGCCTCTTTCCCGGGGTGTGTTCGTGCTGGTGTGCGTGGTGTGGTGGGCATATATAGAAGTGAACTGCCTCACGGGTAGGTCTTGGTGACTGTTTCTGTGGGTGCGTCCGTTCCTTGAGAACTCAACAGCGTGCACTTGTCAAATGCCAATTTATTCCTCGTCGGTCTGACTTTTGTTGGATTGCGAGAAATTCCTTTGGATCAAAGACCAACCCTTTGGGGTTGGCATTGGATACGTCAGTAATGATGTTTCTCTTTGGTCAGTTTCAAACTCGCTGCGGCCTCGTTTTTCCCGGGGTCGTGTGCATTTCTTTTTTACGGAGAGTTTGATCCTGGCTCAGGATGAACGCTGGCGGCGTGCTTAACACATGCAAGTCGAACGGTGAAGCCAAGCTTGCTTGGTGGATCAGTGGCGAACGGGTGAGTAACACGTGAGCAACCTGCCCTGGACTCTGGGATAAGCGCTGGAAACGGTGTCTAATACTGGATATGAGCTTCTGCCGCATGGTGGGGGTTGGAAAGATTTTTCGGTCTGGGATGGGCTCGCGGCCTATCAGCTTGTTGGTGAGGTAATGGCTCACCAAGGCGTCGACGGGTAGCCGGCCTGAGAGGGTGACCGGCCACACTGGGACTGAGACACGGCCCAGACTCCTACGGGAGGCAGCAGTGGGGAATATTGCACAATGGGCGGAAGCCTGATGCAGCAACGCCGCGTGAGGGATGACGGCCTTCGGGTTGTAAACCTCTTTTAGCAGGGAAGAAGCGAGAGTGACGGTACCTGCAGAAAAAGCGCCGGCTAACTACGTGCCAGCAGCCGCGGTAATACGTAGGGCGCAAGCGTTATCCGGAATTATTGGGCGTAAAGAGCTCGTAGGCGGTTTGTCGCGTCTGCTGTGAAATCCCGAGGCTCAACCTCGGGCCTGCAGTGGGTACGGGCAGACTAGAGTGCGGTAGGGGAGATTGGAATTCCTGGTGTAGCGGTGGAATGCGCAGATATCAGGAGGAACACCGATGGCGAAGGCAGATCTCTGGGCCGTAACTGACGCTGAGGAGCGAAAG
>CAJYJO010000040.1 GCA_913774845.1 uncultured Microbacterium sp.
TGAAATTTCGATGATTATGTAATTCCTATGCTTTTTTATTCATATTTGCAGGCGGATGTAGAAGAAGCCAAGGCACAAGAAAACAAGAAGCTCCAGTTACAATTGCAGGACTTACAAATGCAATTGAATGATACAAAAGAATTATTAAAAAGGGAAAAGGAATCTACTAAGGCGGAAATGGAGAAAACTTTGGTGCCAGAAATTTGTGTTGATACAACTCAAGTCAATGAGCTCACTGCTGAAAATAATAGGCTTAAGGTACTATAAATACGAACAAATAAAGTGGTGAAAAATTAATGAAAATCACCATGGACAATTACCATTTGCACATCCTTTTGTTTTATCTATGCAACTCATAGTTATAATGATATCTTCTAGACTTTTTTAATGATCCACGAATAATACAATGACCACAAATAAAATTAGTATTTCTTAGATTGTCTCCCATTCACGAGAGTAATATAATAATGTGTAATGCGAATATATTGTGTGAAACTAATCTAGTAACTTCAATATTCATTGTAACATAATTGTTATTTTAGCAAGATTAAGCTAACGTTGTTTGCTACATGACAATCCCTATACTATGCCTAACATGAATATCTCCAATGGAATTACAACATGGCACTCTTAATACAGGCACTAGTGGTCTCTCTTGAAACAAATATTGATTCAGCCACCGCGGGCGGGCTCAGCCACCGTTCGCGGCGGAGGTCCCTGAGCTTGTCGAAGGGTCCGGGGGTGGCTTCGACGGGCTCAGTCACCGTGCGTGAGGTTCCCGAGCGTGAGGGGGGCTGAACCCCCGGGACGTCAGAGCACGTGCGAGATGAGCCGCTCCAGCGTCCGCATCCCGTCGCGCGACAGGATCGACTCGAGGTGCCCCTGCACGCTCGCGAAGCCCGGTCCGCGCAGGGCGTAGACGTCACCGGTCTCGGGGTCGGCGGCGACGTCGATGTCGAGGTGGGTCACGACATCGCCCCGGCCGGAGGTGATCCCGCGCCGATCGCCCGGGTGCACGCGTGCCGTGAACGTGTTGTAGAACCCGATCGAGGCGTCCTCGCCGAACACGTCCACGCTCTTCTGCAGACCCTGGTGCGGCCGGTCGAGCGGCATGAGCTCGATGCCCAGCGAATCGGCCAGGATCTGGTGGCTCAGGCAGACGGCGAGCAGGGGGTCGCGACGAGCGGTCCGGCGTCCGACCACGTGCTGCATCGCCGCCATTCGCGGAGTCTCGTCGCGCGGGTCGCCAGGTCCGGGGCCCGACACGACGAGGTCGGCGGCATCCACGTCGGCATCCGTCACGTCCGACCAGTGCACGATGCGGGTGTCGAGGCCGAGGTGGCGCAGCTGGTGGGCGAGCATCGTGGTGAAGCGGTCCTCGGCATCCACGACGAGAGCGGTGCGTCCGGCGAAGGGGCCCGAGCCGTCGGGGTCCTGCGGGTTCATCCAGAACGGTGCGAGACGGTCGTTGCGGGATGCCAGGAGCTCGGCGATCGCGGGATCCTCGGCGAGGGGGCGCTGCGGGGCGGTCGGGGCGTCGGGGTCGGCGTCGGCGGGAGCGGCGGGGGCGCTGTCGCGGGGGATCGCGCCGATCGCGCCGAGCACGCCCGCGGCCTTGCCGTGCGTCTCGCCGACCTCGCCGTAGGGGTCGGAGTGTCGCACCAGGGTCGCGCCGACGGGCACGCGCAGGCGACCGTCGACGAGGTAGGCGGTGCGGATGAGGATGGGCGCGTCGAGGTCGTGCGTCGGTCCCTCGGTCGCACCGTTCGGGGTGAACAGTGCGGCGACGCCGGAATAGTAGCCGCGCGGCGTGGTCTCGTGCCGGGCGATGACCGTGCAGGCGTTCTGCATGGGGGAGCCCGTCACGGTGGGGGCGAACATCGTCTCACGAAGGATGTCGCGGGGATCGAGGTCGCTGCGCCCGCGCAGCATGTACTCGGTGTGGGTGAGCCGAGACATCTCCTTCAGGTGCGGACCCGTGATGCGGCCGCCGTCGCTGCAGACGGCGCTCATCATCTTCAGCTCCTCGTCGACGACCATGAAGAGCTCCTCGGTCTCCTTGGTCGAGCGCAGGAACTCCGCGAGCGTCTCGGCGGTCGCGCCTCCCGCGGGGTGGCGGAAGGTGCCCGAGATCGGGTTCATCGTGACGATGCCGTCCTGGGCGCTCACGTGTGCCTCCGGGCTCGCGCCGACCGCGATGTGCCCGTCGGTGACCACCGCGAACGTCCAGTAGGCGCCCTTCTCGTGCTCGAGCAGAGCCCTGAACCACGTGAGCGCGGCGATGCGCGGGTCGACGTCGACGCCGGCGACGAAGTCGCGGCGGATGACGAAGTTCGCGCCCTCGCCTCGACCGATCTCGTCCGCGATGACGCGACGGACGATGTCGGCGTACTCCTCGTCGGCGATGTCGAAGCCGGCGCCCTCGAGCGGCACGGGGGAGGAGGGGAGGGATGCCAGGACCTCGGCGCGATCGAGGGCCACGCGCTCGTCGATGATGAGGCACCGCAGCGGAGCGTCGTCGTCGTGGCAGACGAAGCCGCGTTCGCGCACCTGGCGATAGGGCACGAGCGCGAGCACTTCGCGCGCCGCGCCGGTGGCATCCGTCAGGGGGATGTCGGCGAGGAGCTCGACATCGACGACGTCTCCCGTGAGCACCTCGACCGTCGCGCCGTCGCGGGCGATGAGGGCGAAGGGCGTGGAGCCGGCGGCGAGATCGTGGATGAGGGAGGAGGGGTGGGACCCGGTCATCGAAGTTCTTCCATCTGTGGACGAGGTCCGGAGCGGCCGCCGGAAACACGAAGACCGCCCGGGTTCCCCGAGGGGAGGGCGGTCTGTCGCACGCGAGCTCACCGCCTAGACGGTGGGCCACCAGGGTGTGTGCGCGCGCATGGCGCCGAACTTACCACAGGCGGTCTTCAGCCCCCGCGCGGGTCCGGCGGCGTAGGCTGAGGCCGTGCCTGCTGTGAACCTCGGAATGCCCCGCGTGCCGGAGACCCTCGCGCCCCGTCGCAAGACCCGTCAGATCAAGGTCGGCAAGGTCCTCGTGGGCGGCGACGCCCCGGTGAGCGTCCAGTCGATGACGACGACCCCGACGACCAACATCAACGCCACTCTGCAGCAGATCGCCGAGCTCACGGCATCCGGATGCGAGATCGTGCGCGTCGCCGTGCCGTCGCAGGACGACGCCGACGTGCTGCACATCATCGCCAAGAAGAGCCAGATCCCGGTGATCGCCGACATCCATTTCCAGCCGAAGTACGTCTTCCAAGCGATCGACGCCGGGTGCGGCGCGGTGCGCGTGAACCCCGGCAACATCCGCAAGTTCGACGACCAGGTCGGCGCGATCGCCAAGGCGGCGAAGGACGCGGGCGTGTCGCTGCGCATCGGCGTCAACGCCGGTTCGCTCGACCGGCGCTTGCTCGAGAAGTACGGCAAGGCCACGCCCGAGGCGCTCGTCGAGAGCGCCGTGTGGGAGGCCTCGCTGTTCGAGGAGCACGACTTCCACGACTTCAAGATCTCGGTCAAGCACAACGACCCGATCGTCATGGTCAAGGCCTACCGCCTGCTCGCCGAGCGGGGCGACTGGCCCCTGCACCTCGGCGTGACCGAGGCCGGACCCGCGTTCCAGGGAACCATCAAGAGCGCGACGGCCTTCGGCATCCTGCTCTCCGAGGGCATCGGCGACACGATCCGCGTCTCGCTCTCGGCGCCGCCCGCCGAAGAGGTCAAGGTCGGCCACCAGATCCTGCAGTCGCTGAACCTGCGCGAGCGCAAGCTCGAGATCGTCTCGTGCCCCTCGTGCGGTCGCGCCCAGGTCGACGTGTACACGCTCGCCGACGACGTCACCGAGGGTCTGAAGGACATGACCGTGCCGCTGCGCGTGGCCGTCATGGGTTGCGTCGTCAACGGTCCCGGTGAGGCGCGCGACGCCGACCTGGGTGTCGCTTCGGGCAACGGCAAGGGTCAGATCTTCGTGAAGGGCGAGGTCGTCAAGACCGTGCCCGAGAGCGAGATTGTCGCGACCCTGATCGCCGAGGCGAACCGCATCGCCGCCGAGATGGGTCCGGATGCCGCGACCGGGACGGCCCAGGTCATCACGGCCTGACGAGGCCACCCGTGCGGCGGTGGCCCGCAGGTCGGCCGCGCCGCACCCGATAGCGTCGGAAGTCGTATGACCGCCTCCCTCGCCTCCGCCGCGCCCGCGTCCCGCCCGATCATCGCGGGCGTCCTGACCGCGCTCGTCGGGTTCACGAGCACGTTCGCCGTCGTCCTCACGGGGCTCCGGGCCGTCGGCGCGACCGATGACCAGGCCGCCAGCGGACTCTTCGCGCTCTGCGTCGTCGTGGGACTCGGATGCCTCTTCGTGGGCGCTCGTTACCGGATGCCGATCACGATCGCGTGGTCCACCCCCGGCGTCGCGCTGCTCGCCGCCACCGGCGCGGTGGGCGGCGGCTGGCCCGCGGTCGTCGGCGGGTTCCTGGTCTCGGCGGTTCTCATCCTGCTCGCCGGATTCTTCCCCCCGCTCGGCGCCCTCATCGCCCGCATTCCGCCGTCGATCGCCCAGGCGATGCTGGCGGGAGTGCTGTTGCCGCTGTGCGTGGCGCCGTTCACCGGCGTGATCTCGGATCCGTGGGGCGTCGCGCCGGTGCTCGTCGTGTGGCTCGTCGCCGCGCGGCTGCTGCCGCGCTGGGCCGTGCCTCTGGCGTTCATGTCCGCCACCGTCGTGATCGTGATCGGTATCGTCCGGTCGGGCGCGCAGGTGGACCCGGCCACCCTGGTTCCCCGCGTCGAGTTCGTGCTCCCCACCCTCACGTTCGGCTCGGTCATCGGCATCGGCATCCCGCTGTTCGTGGTGACCATGGCGTCGCAGAACGTGCCCGGGGTCGCCGTGATGCGGAGCCTCGGGTACACCGTCCCGTGGCGCCCGGCGATGATCGTCACAGGGCTCGGGTCCGCGCTCGGTGCGACCGCCGGTGCGCACGCCATCAACCTCGGGGCGATCAGCGCCGCCATCGCGGCGGGTCCTGACTCGCACCCCGACCCCGACCGCCGGTGGCTCGCGAGCATCTCTACCGGGAGCTCGTACCTCGTGCTCGCGGCCCTGTCGTCGGCGTTCGCGGTGCTCGTGCTGCTCGCCCCGGCGGGCGTGATCCCCGCGGTCGCGGGTGTGGCGCTGTTCGCGGCGTTCGGATCGGCGATCCAGCAGGCGATCGATGACCCCGGCGAGCGGATGCCGGCGGTCGTGACCTTCCTCGTCGCGGCATCCGGAATCGCCATCGCGAGCGTCAGCGCGGCGTTCTGGGCGCTGGTGGTGGGGCTCCTCGTGCGGGCGGTCCTCCACCTCGGGCGGCGCACCGCCTGAGCCGGACTCTCAGTCCAGGGTTCCGCCTGGGATCGCGGCGTCGTCGTGCACGTCGATCGCGGTGCGCAGCGTCAGCTCGAGCGCGCGGACGATGTCGTCGAGGGGGAGGGATGCCGCCCCGTCGGGCACGTTCTCTCTCTCGGAGGGGACGTGTACGAAGCCGGCCCGGGTGTCGGGCCCCGCCGCGTCAAGGGCGGTGTACATGACGTGGTTGCACACGAAGGTTCCCGCCGAGTACGAGACCGCGGCGGGAATCCCCGCGTCGTCGACGACCGCTGCGATCGCCTTGACAGGAAGGGTCGCGAAGTACGCCGCGGGGCCGCCGTCGACCACCAGCGCGTCGAGGGACACGGGGCGACTACCCAGACCAACACTGGTTGACCAAACCGTCTGGATGATGCGACGATGGATGCATGAAAACGTCGCGCGTGAAGGTGCAGTACGCCAAAACGCATCTCTCCGCGCTGATCGCGTCGGTGCAACGCGGTGAAGAGGTCGTCATCGCGCGGGGCGATGTCCCGGCGGCCAGGCTCGTCGCCGTGGAGCCGCCGACGCGACGCGACCTGGGATTCGTCGCCTATACGGTCCCGTCCGACTTCACCGAGCCGCTCCCGGAGAGTGAACTCGCCGCCTGGGAGGGCGGAGAGTGAGATTTCTGCTCGATACGCACACCCTGCTGTGGGCTCTCACCGACCCTGACCGTCTGGGACCGCGCGCCGGGGAGATCATCGCGGATCCGTCGACCTCCTTGTTCGTGTCGGCGGCCTCGGCGTGGGAGATCGCGACGAAGCAGCGGATCGGCAAGCTCCCGGAAGCGGATGCGCTCGTCGCCGGCTACGCGCGTCACCTCGATCGCCTCGGAGTGTCGCGGCTCGCCGTCGACGAGGATCATGCGCTCTGGGCGGGGTCGTTGCGGTGGGATCACCGAGATCCGTTCGATCGGATGCTGGCAGCGCAGGCGATGATCGAGTCGATGACCCTCGTGACCGACGATGGGGCTTTCCCGGGGCTGGCAGGCCTCGCCGTCGTGTGGTGATCGAGGACGAGACGGATGCCGGGCGGTCGCGAGCGCGCGCGGGCCTCGGGTGGGTCGCGATGTCGGGGCACGCGGGTGCGACGGCGGGGGGCCGCGCTCGCCGCGCTCGGGTGAGACCGGGCGCCCTAGACTCGTCTCTCGTGGTCACCCGTCTGTCGAACTACTTCCTCCGCACGCTTCGCGAAGACCCCTCGGATGCCGAGGTCACGAGCCACCGCCTGCTCGTGCGCGCCGGTTACATCCGTCGCAACGCCCCGGGCGTCTTCGCGTGGCTCCCGCTCGGCCTGAAGGTCAAGGCCAAGATCGAGGCCGTCGTGCGCGAAGAGATGGCGAACGCCGGAGCCTTCGAGGTGCACTTCCCGGCTCTGCTGCCGCGCGAGCCCTACGAGGTCACCGGCCGCTGGGAGGAGTACGGCGACGCCCTGTTCCGCCTGCAGGACCGCAAGGGCACCGACTACCTCCTCGCGCCCACGCACGAGGAGATGTTCACCCTGCTGGTGAAGGACCTCTACTCGTCGTACAAGGACCTGCCGCTGACGATTTACCAGATCCAGGACAAGTACCGCGACGAGGCGCGTCCCCGCGCGGGTCTGCTCCGCGGCCGCGAGTTCACGATGAAGGACGCGTACTCGTTCGACGCGACGGATGCCGGACTCGACGCCTCGTACCAGGCTCAGCGCGACGCGTACGAGCGCATCTTCACCCGCCTGGGCCTCGAGTACGTCATCGTCGCCGCCGATGCTGGCGCGATGGGCGGATCGAAGTCGGAGGAGTTCCTGCACCCGACTCCGATCGGTGAGGACACCTTCGTGCGCTCGGCCGGCGGCTACGCGGCCAACGTCGAAGCCTTCACGACGGTCGCGCCCGAGGCGCTGCCCATCGAGGGGCAGCCCGAGGCCGTCATCTTCGACTCCCCGAACACCCCCACGATCGCGACTCTGGTCGACCACGTCAACGCGCACCTTGACGCCCCCGCGCCCGGTATCGCCGGTCCGGCCACCGCCGAGGCGACGCAGTGGACGGCCGCGCACACGCTCAAGAACGTCGTCCTCGCCCTCACGCACCTCGACGGCACGCGCGAGCTGGTCGTCGTGGGCCTGCCCGGCGACCGTGACGTCGATGACAAGCGCGTCGAGGTCGCCTTCGCCCCCGCCGAGGTCGAGGCCGCGACCGAGAAGGACTTCGCCGAGAACCCGCTGCTGGTCAAGGGCTACATCGGCCCCTGGTCGCCCACCGGACCGGTGCTGGGCGAGGAGTCGGCGACGAAGATCCGCTACGTGCTCGACCCCCGCGTGGTCGACGGCACCGCCTGGATCACGGGCGCCAACATCGACCAGAAGCACGTGCACTCGCTCGTCGCCGGTCGCGACTTCGTCGGCGACGGCTTCGTCGAGGTCTCGACCGTGCGCGCGGGCGACCCGGCCCCCGACGGCTCGGGTCCGGTGGAGCTGGCGCGCGGTATGGAGATCGGCCACGTGTTCCAGCTCGGTCGCAAGTACGCCGAGGCGCTGGGGCTGAAGGTGCTGGACGAGAACGGCAAGCTCGCCACCGTCACCATGGGCTCGTACGGCATCGGCGTGACGCGCATCCTCGCGATCATCGCCGAGCTCAACAACGACGCCAAGGGGCTCATCTGGCCGACCTCGGTCGCCCCGTTCGACGTGCACGTCGTCGCCACCGGCCGCGACGCCGCCGCGTTCGAGCTCGCGGCTTCGGTCTCCGAGCAGCTCGAGGCTGCCGGTCTCGACGTGCTCTACGACGACCGGCCCAAGGTCTCGCCCGGCGTGAAGTTCGGCGACGCCGAGCTCGTCGGCATCCCGCGCATCCTCATCGTCGGCCGCGGCGCCGCCGAGGGTCAGGTCGAGCTCTGGGACCGCCGTACGGGGGAGCGCGATACCGTCTCGGTCGCCGACGCCGTGGCGGCGCTCACGCGCTGACGTCCTCGTCGAAACGGCGTCCCTCCCGCCTCTCGCGGACGGGATGCCGTTTCCTCGTCCCCGCCGGCGCCGGCCTCGGTAGCGTGGATGCCATGATCTCGGCCCCGCGTCTGTCCCTGTCCGACGGCTCCACCATCCCCCAGCTCGGTATCGGCACCTACAAGGTGCCCGCCGAGGTGACCGCCGGTCTCGTCGAGGGAGCGCTCGCCGCCGGATACCGCCACGTCGACACGGCCGCCCTGTACGGCAACGAGGCCGAGGTGGGGGAGGGCCTGCGGGCCTCGGGCCTCGACCGCGACGAGGTGTTCGTCACGACCAAGGTCTGGAACGACGACCAGGGCTTCGACGAGACGCTCCGGGCTTTCGACGCCAGCGCGGCGAAGCTCGGCCTCGACCGCGTCGACCTGTACCTCATCCACTGGCCGATCCCGAGCGCCGACCGCTACGTCGACACCTGGAAGGCCCTGCTGCGGTTGCAGGAGGAGGGGCGCGCCATCTCGATCGGCGTCAGCAACTTCTCGATCCCGCACCTCGAACGCCTGCGCGATGAGACCGGACTGCTGCCGGCCGTGAACCAGGTCGAGCTGCACCCGCGCTTCCCGCAGAAGGAGCTGGTCGACTGGCACGTCGCGAACGGAATCGTGACCGAGTCGTGGGCGCCGCTCGCGCGCGGCGGCCTGCTCGACGAGCCCGTGCTCGCGGGCATCGCCGAGAAGTACGGCAAGACGCCGGCGCAGGTCGTCGTGCGCTGGCACCTCGACCGCGGGCTCGTCGTCTTCCCCAAGTCGGTGTCGCCGGAGCGCATCCGCGAGAACGGCGACGTCTTCGACTTCACCCTCGACGCCGACGACCACGAGGCGATCGCCACTCTCGAGACGGGGGAGCGGACGGGACGCGACCCCGACCTCGACTGAGCGACCGCTCAGGCGTCGAGCCGGGCGTAGCGGGCGCGGAAGATGGTGAACACGCCGTAGGCGAGGAAGCCGAGGCCGACCAGCGACGCCAGGAGGGGACCGGCGGGCACGGCGATGACCGCCGAGGTCGCGCCGTCGAGGCCTCCCGCCGTGTCGGGCTCGACGGTGACCGCGGCGACGACCACCAGCACGCCCACGATGATGAGGGCCACGCCCTTGGTCACGAAGCCGACGACGCCCAGCACGGTGAGGGCGACACCGGCGGGTCCGTCGGGGGTGCGCACCTTCGAGTGGAACGACCGGCGCAGTCCCATCCAGACGAACCCGATCCCGACGCCGGCGACCGCGAGGCCCACCGTCCCGAGGACGAATCCCCCGATGGGCCAGGACAGGACACCCTCGCTGAGGTCCTCGGCTGCCTGTTCGGCGTGCGGGCGCGCGCCGAGAGCGACGGATGCCGACACCAGGCCGATCGCGACGAAGACCAGGCCCTGAGGCGCCTCGGCGAAGATCCGACCGATGCGACGCCACACCGTGAGGTGCCGGGGTGCGAACGCCTGCAGAAGGTGCCACGCACCCAGGGCGACGAGCCAGATCGCGAGCGCCCACAGCGCCGCCGCCCCCAGGGGCGCGGCCGCGAGCGCGCGGAACGCCCCCGTCTGGTCGCTGTCCTCCTGCGCGCCGAAGCCCACCGCGATGACCAGCCCGCCGATGAGCAGATGCAGGATGCCGTTGGCCGCGTACCCCGCGCGGGCGGTGACCCGGAACGCGGGGTTGGCCTCCGCTTCGCGGGCGGCGGTGCGAGCGGAGGACGGCACCTCGAAACCGTATGCCGATACCGGCGCGCGCGACAATCCGGTTGCAATGCTGGGCGTCGGCATCCTGTCGGGGGGGCTTCGCGCAGACGGCCTCATGCGGCGATCGGGTGAAGATCCTGTGTCAAGGCCGTTGCCGTGTTGGCACACGGGTGCGCATGTGATTACGGTCGGACCGTGCCCGAGAACACCTCTGAGCTGCGCCCCACGCACCCGCTCGCCATCGCACCCGTCGTCGCCCCCGCCGCCTCCGTCGACGGGTTCGCGAAACAGTTCCTGCAGAACCTCAACTTCGACCAGGGTGTGACGCTCTCGACCTCCGACGTCAACGACCAGTACCTGGCGCTCGCATACACGGTGCGCGACTACCTCATGGCCCGCTGGTTCGACGATCGCGCGCAGCAGAAGGCCCAGCAGAACAAGACCGTCTGCTACCTCTCGGCCGAGTACCTCCTCGGGCGTCAGCTCGACAACAACCTGCTCGCCGCCCGCCTGACCGACATCGCCACCGAGGCGCTCGCCCAGTGCGGCATCGACATCGACGACCTGCGTGCCGTCGAGATCGAGCCCGGACTCGGCAACGGCGGTCTCGGCCGCCTCGCCGCGTGCTTCATCGACTCTCTCGCGACGATGAGCGTGCCGACGATCGGCTACGGCATCCGCTACGAGTACGGCATCTTCCGCCAGGCCTTCGCCGACGGCCAGCAGGTCGAGCAGCCCGACGCGTGGCTGCGCATGGGATCGCCGTGGGACTTCGCCCATCCCGAGGCCGCTCAGACCATCTCGTTCGCCGGGACCACCGAGACGTACGACGACGAGGGCGTCGAGCGCACGCGCTGGGTCCCCGAGTGGAACGTGCTCGCGGTGCCGTACAACATGATGGTCCCCGGCTACCACAACGGCCGCGTCAACACCCTGCGCCTGTGGCGCGCGCAGGCGACCAACGCCTTCGACCTGCACACCTTCAACTCCGGCGACTACGTCGAGTCGGTGCGCGCCCAGACCTTCGCCGAGAACATCTCCAAGGTGCTCTACCCCGAGGACTCCACGCCCCAGGGCAAGGAGCTGCGTCTGCAGCAGCAGTACTTCTTCGTCGCGGCATCCATCGCGGACTTCATCGAGAACGTGCTGCCGGCCGACTTCGACCTCGAGAAGCTCCCCGAGCGCGTCATCTTCCAGCTCAACGACACCCACCCCGTCATCGGCGTGCCCGAGCTCATGCGCGTGCTCGTCGACGAGAAGAAGCTCGAGTGGGATGCCGCGTGGGCGATCACGCAGAAGTGCTTCGCCTACACGTGCCACACGCTGCTGCCCGAGGCGCTCGAGGTCTGGTCGGTCGACCTGCTCGGCCGTCTGCTGCCGCGCCACCTCGAGATCATCTACCGCATCAACGACGAGTTCCTGCTCGAGGTGCGCGAGCGCTTCGGCGACGACGAGATGCTCATCCGCAACATGTCGATCATCGGCGAGCACCCGTACCGCTCGGTGCGCATGGCGTACCTGGCCACGGTCGCGGGGTCCAAGGTCAACGGCGTCGCCGAGCTGCACTCGCAGCTCCTGCGCGACAACGTGCTGAAGGACTTCGCCTCGATGTGGCCCGACAAGTTCACCAATGTCACCAACGGCGTCACGCCCCGCCGCTTCCTGCGGCTGGCCAACCCCGAGCTCTCGGCCCTCATCACCGAGGCCCTCGGCGCGGGGTGGACCGTCGACCTCGAGCGCCTGCGCGGGCTCGAGGCGCTCGCCGACGACGCCGACTTCCGCGAGCGCTTCGCCGCGGTCAAGGCCGCGAACAAGCGCCGGTTCAGCCGCGTGCTGGAGGCGCGCGGCGAGACGCCGCTCGACGACGGCCACATGCTCGACGTGATGATCAAGCGCCTGCACGAATACAAGCGCCAGACGCTGAAGGTGCTGCACATCGTCAGCACCTACGAGGGGATCGTCTCGGGCCGTCTCGACGTGGATGCCGTGCAGCCGCGTACGTTCCTCTTCGGCGCCAAGGCCGCTCCCGGTTACGGCATGGCCAAGCGCATCATCCACCTCATCAACGCCGTGGGCGAGGTGGTGAGCGCCGACGAGCGGGTCAAGGGCAAGCTGAAGGTGCTCTACCCGGCGAACTACAACGTCACCCTCGCCGAGAGCATCATCCCCGCCGCCGACCTGTCGGAGCAGATCTCGCTCGCCGGCAAGGAGGCCTCGGGCACGGGCAACATGAAGCTCGCCCTCAACGGCGCCCTCACGATCGGCACCGACGACGGAGCGAACGTCGAGATCCGCAAGCTCGTGGGCGACGACAACTTCTTCCTCTTCGGCATGAGCGAGCCCGAGGTCGAGGCGCTGTGGGCCGAGGGCTACCGCCCGGCCGACTTCTACCAGGAGGACGACGAGCTGCGCCGCGCGATCGACCTCATCGCCTCGGGCGCGTTCTCGGACGGAGACCGCACCATGTTCGAACCGCTCGTGTCGAATTTGCTGTACGACGACCGTTTCATGGCGCTCGCCGACTTCCGGTCGTACCTCGACGCGCAGGACCGGGTCGACGCCGCCTACGCCGACCAGGACGCGTGGGTCCGCTCCGCGATCCTCAACGTCGCGCGCAGCGGATACTTCTCCTCCGACCGCGCCATGCGCGACTACCTCGACCGCATCTGGCACGCCACCCCGATCAGCTGAGGGGTCCCGGATGCCGCGGCCGCGGGGCCGCGGCATCCGCCACTCTCTGGCAGGAACACGTCGCGAACTGACCGTCGTCGCGCGCCGCCCGGGGATGCGCTGCGACAAGCTGGAGCTCACCCGACCCCGGAGGCCCCGTGCAGATCGTCGACATCCCCGTGCCCGACACCCTCGCCGCACGCGGGGCGCTCACGCTGGCGCGCGAGTACCAGTCGCCCGTCCTCACGGCGCATGCGCTGCGCTCGTGGCTGTGGGCCGAGGCGTTCGCCCGGGTCGACGGGATCTCCGGTATCGACCACGAACTGCTCTACGTCTCGGCCGTGTTGCATGACATCGGCACCGTGTCCGAGTTCGACAATCACACGATCTCGTACGAGCACGCGGGAGGCCACGTCGGGGTCGCCGTCACCGCCGGTGCCGGCTGGTCGCCCGAGCGCCGACAGCGCGTCCTCGACGTCGTCGTCCGCCACAACTGGCCGCGCGTGGACCCGACGATGGATGCCGAGGGCTATCTGCTCGAGACGGCGACGGCACTCGACATCTCGGGGGCCCGCCCCGACGACCTGCCGGAGGACTTCGTGCGTGCGGTGCTCGCCGCGCATCCGCGCGGGACGCTCGCCGCAGAATTCGGGGCGTGCGTCATCGATCAGGCCGCCCGCAAGCCCGACACCGCCGCGCGACGGCTGGTCGACGGGGGAGTGGTGGCCAAGCTCGCCGCCCACCCTCACGAGCGGGTTGCGCGCGCCTCGGCCGAGCCGAACTCCTGAGAATCGCGCCGCGCGCGGCGCAGACCCGCGAAATCGCGGGAGCGGCATCGGGAGCCAGCGCGGTTCGTCAGGAGTTGTGCCCGGGGCGGGTCTCGGGCGCATCCGCGCGACGGCCGTCGCCCGGGTCGGAGTCGCGGACCACCCGGGAAATGCCTGTGCGATGCGGGGCGCACCCCCGCCGCGGGTCGCGGGCACGGCGGCATCCCGGGTATCGTAGGAGGGTTGTCGGCGCCGGTCGTGTCGACGAAAGCTGAACAACGGAGGGCCTTGTGGACATCGATCTCGCACTTCTGAAGACGATCGAACGCGAGAAGGAGATCCCCTTCGACGAACTCGCGCGCATCATCGAGCAGGCGATCCTCACCGCCTACGCCAAGCACATCTCGCCCAGCGGAGAGATCCCGGCGGGTGCTCGTGCCTCGCTCGACCGCAAGACCGGGCACGTGGGCATCTTCACGCCCGTCACCGACGACGAGGGCGCCGTCGTCGGCGAAGAGGAGCAGGCTCCCGACGACTTCGGACGCATCGCCGCCTTCGCCGCCAAGCAGGTCATCAGCCAGCGTCTGCGCGACATCGCCGACGACGCCGTGCTGGGCGAGTTCCGCGGCAAAGAGGGCGACATCGTCGCGGGCGTCGTGCAGCAGGGCCCCAACCCGCGCATGGTGCACGTCGACCTCGGCACCGTCGAGGCCATCCTCCCGCCCGAGGAGCAGGTCCCCGGTGAGACGTACGCGCACGGCTCCCGCCTCCGCGTGTACGTGACCAGCGTCGCCAAGGGCAACAAGGGACCGCAGATCACCGTCTCGCGCACCCACCCGGGCCTGGTCCGCAAGCTCTTCGCGCTCGAGGTCCCCGAGATCGCTGCCGGCCTGGTCGAGATCGTCTCGCTCGCTCGCGAGGCCGGCCACCGCTCGAAGATCGCCGTCAAGGCGAACGACCCGACGGTGAACGCCAAGGGCGCGTGCATCGGTGAGCTGGGCCGGCGCGTGCGCGCCGTGACCGAGGAGCTCGCGGGCGAGAAGATCGACATCATCGACTACGACGCCGAACTGCCCCGCTTCGTCGCGAACGCGCTGTCGCCGGCCAAGGTCACCTCGTCGTTCGTCCTCGACGCCTCGACCAAGGCGGTTCGCGCGCTCGTCCCCGACTACCAGCTGTCGCTGGCGATCGGCAAGGAGGGGCAGAACGCTCGCCTCGCCGCCAAGCTGACCGGCGCCAAGATCGACATCCAGCCCGACAGCATCCTCGAAGACAACTGACCGTCCCCCTCCCGCGTGAGCACGAGGTGTAGGATGGAGCCAGTACGAACGTGCGTCGGATGCCGCGCACGCGCCCCCCGATCCTCGCTTCTGCGTGTGGTCGCGGACGGGTCGGTCCTCGTCAGAGACGAGAGAGCCGTCCTGCCCGGTCGGGGAGCGTGGGTGCACGAGACGGACGCGTGCGTGGGGAAAGCTCTCGCGCGTCGCGCCTTCGTACGAGCATTGCGTGTGTCAGGCCCGCTTGACACGCAGACCTTCGAATCAACCATCCAGCGAAAAGGCTGAACGGCTATGGACACGAAGTGAACGGCTCGAAATGAGACCCGTCCGCAACTAACGGTCTGCCCTGTCCGGGGTAGACCCCTCAGACAGGAGAATTGTGGCAAAACCACGCGTGCACGAGATCGCTTCCGAGCTCGGCGTCGACAGCAAGGTCGCGCTTGCGAAGCTGAAGGAGCTCGGCGAATTCGTCAAGAGCCCTTCTTCCACCATCGAGCCCCCGGTGGCTCGTAAGCTCCGCGCCGCTCTCGCGGCCGAGGGCTCCTCCGGTTCCTCGGATGCCAAGCCCGCCGCGCCCGCGGCGCGTCCCGCCTCCGGCGCCCGCCCCGGTCCCGCGCGTCCCGCGGCGACCCCCGGTGCGCGTCCGTCCGGCCCCACCCCCGGACCCGCGAAGCCCGCTGCTCCGGCTGCGGCGCCCGCTCCGGCGGCATCCACCCCCGCCCCGGCCGCTCCCGCGGCCACGCCCGCCGCGAAGCCCGCGGCTCCGGCGGCGACCCCCTCGGCGCCCACGCCGGGTGCGGGTGCCCCCAAGCCCGGTCCGAGCGCGCCCCCGCGTCCCGGTGGCGCGCGTCCGGGCAACAACCCCTTCGCCTCGTCGCAGGGCATGGGCCAGCGTCCCGCCGGCCCCCGTCCGGGGAACAACCCCTTCGCTTCGGCGCAGGGCATGGGCCAGCGCCCGACTCCCGGCAACATCCCGCGTCCGCAGGCGCCGCGTCCCGGCGCTCCCCGTCCCGGCGCTCCGCGTCCCGGTGGCGCGGGTCGTCCCGGTGGTGGCGGTCGTCCCGGCGCTCCGTTCCAGCAGCGTCCGGGCGGTCCCGGTCGTCCCGGCGGTGCCGGTGGCGGCTTCCAGCGCCCCGGTGGCGCACCGGCCGGCGGTTTCGCCGGTCGTCCCGGCGGTGGTGGCGGTCGCGGCCGTGGCCCCGGCGGCGGTACCGCGGGCGCCTTCGGTAAGGGCGGCGGCAAGTCCAAGCAGCGTAAGTCGCGTCGGGCGAAGCGGCAGGAATTCGAGATGCGGTCGGCGCCGGTCGTCGGCGGCGTCAACGTCTCGAAGGGCAACGGCGAGATCATCCGCCTGCGCCGCGGTGCCTCCATCGCCGACTTCGCCGACAAGCTCGAAGCCCTGCGCGGCTACACCGTGCAGCCCGGCACGCTCGTGACCATCCTGTTCAACCTGGGCGAGATGGCCACCGCGACCGAGTCGCTCGACGAGGCCACCTTCGAGGTGCTCGGCGCAGAGCTCGGCTACAAGATCCAGATGGTCTCGCCCGAGGACGAAGACAAGGAGCTCCTCGAGGGCTTCGGTCTCGACCTCGACGCCGAGCTGGAGGCCGAGAGCGAGGACGACCTCGAGATCCGTCCTCCCGTGGTCACCGTCATGGGCCACGTCGACCACGGTAAGACGCGACTGCTCGACGCCATCCGTCAGACCAACGTGGTCGCAGGCGAGGCCGGCGGCATCACGCAGCACATCGGTGCGTACCAGATCTGGACCGAGCACGAGGGCATCGAGCGCGCGATCACCTTCATCGACACCCCGGGTCACGAGGCGTTCACCGCCATGCGTGCCCGTGGTGCGCAGGTGACCGACATCGCGATCCTCGTGGTCGCGGCCGACGACGGCATCATGCCCCAGACGGTCGAGGCGCTCAACCACGCCCAGGCGGCGAACGTGCCGATCGTGGTCGCGGTCAACAAGGTCGACAAGCCCGACGCCAACCCCGCCAAGGTGCGCCAGCAGCTCACCGAGTACGGCCTGGTCGCCGAGGAGTACGGCGGAGACGTCATGTTCGTCGACGTCTCGGCGCGACAGAACCTCAACATCCAGGCCCTCCTGGATGCGGTCCTGCTCACCGCCGACGCCGGTCTCGACCTCACGGCCAACCCGAACAAGGCGGCACGCGGTGTCGCCATCGAAGCGAAGCTCGACAAGGGTCGCGGTTCGGTCGCCACGGTGCTCATCCAGTCGGGAACGCTGCGCGTCGGCGACGCGATCGTCGCCGGTACGGCCTACGGCCGCGTCCGCGCGATGATGGACGAGAACGGCGAGTCGGTCGAAGAGGCCTACCCGTCGCGTCCCGTGCAGGTGCAGGGTCTCAACTCGGTCCCCCGAGCCGGCGACGTCTTCATCGTCACCGAAGAGGACCGCACCGCGCGCCAGATCGCCGAGAAGCGCGAGGCCGCCGAGCGCAACGCCCAGCTGGCCAAGGCCCGCAAGCGCATCTCGCTCGAGGACTTCACCCGCGCTCTCGAAGAGGGCAAGGTCGAGTCGCTCAACCTCATCATCAAGGGTGACGTGTCGGGTGCCGTCGAGGCGCTCGAGGAGTCGCTGCTCAAGATCGAGGTCGACGACAGCGTCCAGCTGCGCATCATCCACCGCGGTGTGGGTGCGATCACCGAGTCGGACATCAACCTGGCCACGATCGACAACGCGATCGTGATCGGCTTCAACGTCCGTCCCGACACGAAGGCCCGCGAGCGTGCCGCCCGCGAGGGTGTCGACGTGCGGTTCTACTCGGTCATCTACAACGCGATCGACGACGTCGAGCAGTCGCTCAAGGGCCTGCTCAAGCCGGAGTTCGAAGAGGTGCAGTCGGGTGTGGCCGAGATCCGCGAGGTGTTCCGCTCCTCGAAGTTCGGCAACATCGCCGGTGTCATCGTGCGGTCGGGAACGATCACGCGCAACGCCAAGGCCCGTGTCATCCGCGACGGTGTCGTGCTGGCCGACGGCCTGGCCATCGAGTCGCTGCGTCGCTTCAAGGACGACGTCACCGAGGTCCGCACGGACTTCGAGTGCGGTATCGGCCTGGGCAAGTTCAACGACATCCAGGTCGGCGACGAGATCGAAACGACGGAAATGGTCGAGAAGCCGCGAGGCTGATCGTCGTGCGGGGGTCGTGCCACGTGGCGCGGCCCCCGCTTCGGCCTGCGGGGTGTGCATCTCCGAGAGCAGAGCGGGGCCCCTACCCCGATGCTCTCGGAAATGCACACCCCTCCGGCCTACGCTGGTGCAGTTGCCACGCGACGCGCCTCCCACCCGGCGATGAGCCACGGGGGCACTCGACTCGCGGCGGTATGGGAAAAGAAGGAGAAGGACGTGGCAGGGGAACGACAGGCACGCGTGGCCGACCGCATTCGCGTGGTGCTCGCCGAACGGCTCGAAAAGGGTCTGCGCGACCCGCGACTCGGGTTCGTGACGATCACCGACGTACGGGTCACCGGTGACCTCCAGCACGCGTCGGTGTTCTACACCGTCATGGGCGACGAGGCACACCGCAACGACACCGCGGCGGCACTGAAATCGGCGACCGGGATGCTGCGCAGCGAGGTCGGCAAGAACCTCAACACGCGACTGACTCCGACGCTCGAGTTCATCCTCGACGCGATCCCCGAGAACGCCGACCACATCTCCGCCCTGTTGCGCGAAGCGCGCGAGCGCGACGAGTCGGTCGCGGGTCTCGCCGCCTCGGCCGCGTACGCCGGTGACGCCGATCCCTACGTGAAGCCCCGCGCGGACGAGGACGACGCCCTCGACGACGATGAGGACGACGACGAAGAAGACGACGAGGCCGCGCGCATCTGAGCGTGCGGACCGTGAGGCCGGATGCCACCCCGAGCGGGCGGCATCCGGCCTTCTTCGCATTCTGGGGGTGTCCGCGGCCGGGGCGGGCGGAACTCCTCAGGTTTCGCGTTCGGGGCGGCTGGGAAGGGGCTCGCGGGGGTCGCGGCGCGAGATTCTCCGGAGTTTCGCACGGGGCCGCTCCGGGGCTCGGGCCGGAGCGGGTCAGGATGCCGGGTGGCCCGGCAGGCGCAGGTGCTCGTCGATCGCCTCGACGAGGCCGTCGGCCACGAGCGAGTCGATCGCGCGATCGCGTTGTGCGGCATCCGGCCAGTCGGGCAGCACCGCGAAGAGCGGGACGGCCGCGGGAGCCGCGCCGCGGAGGGTCTTGAGCACCGCACCGCGGGCCTGTCGATCGCTTCCCTCGTAGGCGGCCTGCTTGCGCCGACGGTCTTCGGACTCGGGGTATCCGGCCGCGCGCCAGGCGCATTGCTTCGTCAGCGGGCACGCCTCGCACTTGGGGGCCCGCGCCGTGCACACGATCGCGCCGAGCTCCATCGCCGCGGCGTTCACGATCGCGGCTGCGGCGACGTCGGCCGGCAGTTCGGCTTCCATGCGCTCGAGGTCGCGGCGGTGCGGCGGGCCCGGCTGGGCGCGACCCTCGACCGCGCGGGCGAGCACGCGCCGGGTGTTCGTGTCGACGACGGGATGCCGGTCGCCGTACGCGAAGACCGCCACCGCGCGCGCGGTGTAGTCGCCGATGCCGGTGAGGGCGAGCAGGGCGTCCACGTCGCGCGGGACCACACCGTCGTGCCGATCGCGGATCTCGACCGCGGCGCGGTGCAGCCACAGGGCGCGGCGCGGGTAGCCGAGGTTGGCCCACTGGGTCACCGCGTCGCCCGGGGGAGAGGCGGCGAGATCGGTCGGCGTCGGCCAGCGCGCGAGCCACGCCTCGAGGTGCGGGATGACGCGGGCGACCGGCGTCTGCTGCAGCATGAACTCGCTCACGAGGGTGCCCCACGCCCCGAAGCCCTCGCGGCGCCACGGCAGGTCGCGCGCGGCCCCGCGGTACCAGTCGATGAGCGGGGCGGCGAGTCCTGGCATCCGTCCAGCCTACGAGGCCGGAGGCGGGCGGGCCCTCGCCGATGAGTACCGATCGTGCTTATCAGCGGCTGGGGATGCCGCACCCGGGCCGTCGCGGGGCGGCCGGAGCGGTCCGGCGTCGGCGGTCGATCGTAGGCTGGAGGCATGTCGAGTGAGAACGCCGTCGAGACCCTGCAGAGAAGTCTGCGCGACCTGATGCGGCAGAACAACCGCGCGGGGCGCGTGGTCGTCGCGGTCGACGCCC
>CAJYJO010000041.1 GCA_913774845.1 uncultured Microbacterium sp.
CGGGAGAGGCGGACTACACCGCCGAGAAGCCGGCATCCTTCACCGACGACCTGTCGAAGGTGACCGATGACGCGACCTACAACAACGACGCCACCAACGGCGCCGTCGTGAACGGCAACACGCTGTCGTGGTCGGGTGCGCTGGCCAAGGGGGAGACGAAGACGATCGTCTACTCCGTCACGGTGAACAAGCCCGACACGGGTGACAAAGTGCTCGAGAACGCGGTCGTCCCCGACGGCCCCGGCAACGAGGGCACGCCGCCTCCCACGGTCATCCCCGTGCAGTCGTACTCGGTCGCGAAGACCGTCGACAAGGCCACGGTTAACCCGGGCGACACGGTGACCTACACGATCACCGTGACCAACACCGGTGAAGACGCGTACACCGCCGACAAGCCGGCCACGCTCACCGACGACCTGTCGAAGGTGACCGACGACGCCACCTACAACAACGACGCCACCAACGGCGCCGTGGTCGACGGGAACACGCTGTCGTGGTCGGGCGCACTCGCGAAGGGGGAGACGAAGACCATCGTCTACTCGTTCACGGTGAACACCCCCGACACGGGTGACAAGGTGCTGGCGAACGCGGTCGTGCCCACCGGTCCCGGCAACGACGGCACGCCGCCGCCCACCGAGACGAAGGTGCAGACCTACGACGTCCAGAAGACCGGTGACAAGACGGTCGCCAACCCCGGCGAGGTCGTGACGTACACGATCACCGTGAAGAACACGGGCCAGGCGGCCTACACCGCCGACAAGCCGGCGTCGTTCACCGACGACCTGTCGAAGGTGACCGACGACGCGACCTACAACAACGACGCCACCAACGGCGCCGTGGTTGACGGGAACACCCTGTCGTGGTCGGGAACGCTCGCCGTGGGAGAGACGAAGACCATCGTCTACTCCGTGACGGTGAACAACCCCGACACCGGCGACAAGGTGCTCGCGAACACCGTCGTCCCCACCGGCCCCGGACCCGACGACCCCACGCCGAAGACCTTCACCACCGAGGTGCAGACGTACAAGGTCGAGAAGTCGGCGGACACCTCGTCCGCGAAACCCGGTGACAAGGTCACCTACACGGTCACCGTGACAAACACGGGCCAGGCGGACTACACCGCGGAGGACCCGGCATCCTTCACCGACGACCTGTCGAAGGTGACCGATGACGCGACCTACAACAACGACGCCACCAATGGCGCGGTGGTGGACGGGAACACCCTGTCGTGGTCGGGAACGCTCCCCGTGGGGTCGACGAAGACGATCGTCTACTCGTTCACGGTGAACACCCCCGACACGGGCGACAAGGTACTCGAGAACGCTGTCGTCCCCACCGGACCCGGCAACGAGGGCACGCCCCCGCCGACCGTCGTCCCGGTGCAGACGTACGACGTGCAGAAGACCGGCGACAAGACGGGGGTGAACCCCGGCGACGTCGTGACCTACACGATCACCGTGAAGAACACCGGACAGGTTGCCTACACCGCGGAGGACCCGGCCTCGTTCACCGACGACCTGTCGAAGGTGACGGATGACGCGACCTATAACAACGACGCCACCAACGGCGCCGTGGTCGACGGGAACACCCTGTCGTGGTCGGGCGAGCTCGCGGTCGGGGAGACGAAGACCATCGTCTACTCGTTCACGGTGAACAACCCCGACACGGGCGACAAGGTGCTGACCAACGCGGTCGTCCCCACCGCTCCGGGACCGGAGGACCCCACGCCGAAGACGTTCACCAGCAAGGTGCAGACGTACAAGGTCGACAAGACGGCTGACAAGGCCGCCGTGGGCGCCGGTGACACGGTGACGTACACGATCACCGTGAAGAACACGGGCCAGGCGGCCTACACCGCCGACAAGCCGGCGTCGTTCACCGACGACCTGTCGAAGGTCACCGACGACGCGACGTACAACAACGACGCCACCAACGGCGCCGTGGTTGACGGGAACACCCTGTCGTGGTCGGGAACGCTCGCCGTCGGGGAGACGAGGACCATCGTCTACTCCGTCACGGTGAACAACCCCGACACTGGCGACAAGGTGCTCGAGAACGCGGTCGTCCCCACCGGCCCTGGCCCGGAGAAGCCGCCGAAGCCCGTCGTCATCCCGGTGCTGTCGTACACGGTCGACAAGACCGGCGACAAGACGGAGGTCAATCCGGGCGACGTCGTGACGTACACCGTCACCGTCACGAACACCGGCGAGGGTGCGTACACGGAGGAGGCCCCGGCATCCTTCACTGACGACCTCTCCAAGGTGGCCGACGACGCGACCTACAACGGCGACGCCACCAACGGCGCCACCGTCGACGGCAACACGCTGTCGTGGTCGGGACCGCTCGCGGTGGGGGAGACGAAGACGATCTCGTACTCCGTCACGGTGAACACCCCCGACCAGGGCGACAAGGTGCTCGAGAACGCGGTCGTGCCCACCGGGCCCGGAAAGCAGGTGACTCCGCCGCCGCCGTTCGTCACCAAGGTCGGCACCTACACGGTGGAGAAGGCCGTCGACAAGACGCTGGCGAAGCCGGGCGACCGGGTGACCTACACGATCACCGTGAAGAACACCGGCCAGGTCGACTACACCGCGGACAAGCCGGCGTCGTTCACCGATGACCTCTCCAAGGTCACCGACGACGCCAGCTACAACGGCGACGCCACCGACGGCGCCGTGGTCGACGGCAACACCCTGTCGTGGAAGGGCGCGCTCACCGTCGGAGAGACGAAGACCATCGTCTACTCCTTCACGGTGAACTCCCCCGACCGCGGTGACAAGGTGCTCACCAACGCGGTCGCCCCGACCGGCCCCGGCGGCGGTTGCGGCGGCGTCTGCGAGACGACCACCAACACCACCCCGCCCCCGGCCGGCCCCGCAGCCGCGACCGGCGGAACGATCCTCGGCTCCGCTCCGGCGTGGCCCTGGATCGGTCTGGGAGCGATCGGGTTCGCCGTCCTGATCGCGTTGGGAATCACCCGCGTCCGCCGCGCCCGCCTGGACGCGACCGACGAGGACTGATCCCGACACGGGTGGGAGCAGCCCCGACAACTGCTCCCACCCGCACTCCACGTCCTCTCGTCGCACCCCGACCCCCAGACGAGAGGAACGGTGCCGCCGGCCCCAAACCGGCGGCACCCCCGCGGGGCCGGTCCCCCCGACCGGCCCCGCTCCCTCATCCCCCTGGCCCTTCCCCGAACGGGAGAACAGTGACGACAGAGCCGAACCCGGTAGTGACGCCCGCGGGTGACACGTCCCCGGCGAGCCTCCACCCCATCGTGCGGACGATCCTCCTCGCCGCCGCGAACGAAGCCGCCACCGCCCGCGGGCCCCGGCGCCGCGAGGCGTTCCGCACCTCCCGGTACCTCCTGGCCGCCTGCCGCGTTCTCGAGCAGCCCCGCGCCGACATCGCGGCACTCCTGGGCGTCCGTGCGGCAGCCGTCTCCGCCCGCAACACGGTGGAAGGAGCCATCCCCGCCGAGACCTTCGCCCGGCTCGCGGCCATCTCCCTCGACGAGATCGACGCCTGGCGATCTGCGGGAGTCCTCCCCGACCCCGTCGCGGAGTTCCCCGGGCGGATCTCCTACCCCGCCACGGCCCTTCTCGACGCCCTGCTGCGCACGAGGTGGGCGGCATGACCGCGCGGACGCGTTCCCGGGTCGTCCAGGGGGTGCTGGCCATCGCGGCCGTGGCCGCCATCGCCGTCGCCGCCTTCGCGCTCCTCACCCCGCCCGCCGCGCCGGCCGATCTGCCCGTCGACATGGCCGGGCGCCCCGTCGTACCCGACGTCGTGCCCACTCCGGCATCCGGAGACACCTCCACTACTTCGGGGATCGGGCAGTTCCAGGTGCCGTCCACCGGCCTGGACGTCCCCCTCGGCGTGATGGACGTCGTGAGCGGCACCATCGACCCGCCGGGCTTCACCTCCGCGTACTGGATCCGCTCGATGGGCGTCTCGCCCGCGAACGCCGCCGACGGGACCGTCTACGTCGCGATGCACTCGCTGCGCAACGGTGGCATCGGCCCCGGCAACTACCTGATCGACGTCGAGCGCGGGAGATCCTCGCTCGCCGTCGGCGATGTGATCGAGGCAGCGGGCGCGTCGTACCGCGTGACGGGGGCGCGCGACGTGCTCAAGAGCGAACTGGGCGCCGACACCGATCTGTGGAGCGACAAACCCGGTCGTCTCGTCGTCATCACCTGCCTGCAGCGCCCCGAGGGCGGTCCGTCCACGCACAACGTCGTCATCGAGGCGACGCTTGCGGCGTCGGCGGCGGGGTGAGCGAAGTGGTGATCGTCGCGCAGGCGAAGCCGCGGGTGAATCGTCCGGGTCGCGCCGTCATGAACTGCTCGTCCCGTCGTCTGAGGAGTCGACAGCGCTCACGAAAGGACCAGACCGCCATGTCCGCAGCCGCCCTCGACTCCCCTCCGTCGCTCCACCGCACCGTCGAGAACCTGCCCGCCGAGTCGGTGCACATCTCCTCCCGCCCCGAACTGTGGACGGACGTGGGCTTCACCCCCGTCCCGACCGCGCGGCCCGTCGCCGCCGCCGAGCCCGACGCGCAGGACGACCGGCTCGACCCCGAGGGCCTCGGTCCGATCGCCGCGTTCGCCGGGAGCGCCGCCATCGTCGCCGCGGTCGTCCTCTGGATCGCCGGCATCCACTTCCTCCCCGGCATCCTCTTCCTCGGCGGTGGCCCCATCGCCATCGGCGGCCTGTGCTTCACGATCGCCAGCCGCGAGAGCGCCCGGGCCGCCCGCTCCACCGCCGCGCGGCGCAGCACCTGGACGCGCGCATGAGAGCGCGCACCGAGGCGTTATCGGACCGCGACCTGCTCGCCGCCGTCCGTGCCGGCGACCGCGCCGCCTACGGCGTGCTGTGGGAACGGCACGCCGAGGCCGTGCACCGGGCCGCGACGTTCTTCACCTCGTTCGAGGCCGAGGACATCACCGCCGAGACCTTCTCGCGCATCCTCAAGACGATCGACCGGGGCCACGGTCCCACCGACACGTTCCGGGCCTACGCGCTCGCCACCGCCCGCAACGTCGCCGCGGAGTGGGGGCGCCAGCCGACGGAGGCGTCGGTGCACATCGGCCCCGAGTTCGCCGACGACCGCGCCCACGACTTCGCCTCGCTGCTCGCCGACGACCGCTCCCTCGCCGTGCGCGCCTTCCACTCGCTGCCCGACCGTTGGCAGGAGGTGCTCTGGTACAGCGAGGTGGAGCGCATGAAACCCGCCGAGATCGCCCCGCTGCTCGGCATCCAGCCGAACGCCGTCGCGGCTCTCGCCCTGCGCGCGCGTGAGGGGCTGCGGCAGGGATGGATCCAGGCGCACCTGCGCTCGGAGCACGTACCCGACGACCACAAGTGGGTCATCGAACGGGCCAGCCGCTACCGTCGCGGAGCGCTCACGAAGAAACAGAGAGCCGCGGTCGACGCCCACCTCGAGGACTGCCCCAACTGCCGCTTAGCCTACGACGAGGTCGACCAGGCGACCCGGCGCATCGCCTCGGTGCTGCTCATCACCGTGCTCGGACCGGCGGCCACCGGCTACGCGACCCTGGTGTCCCTGCGCGACGCCCCCGCGGCCCAGGCCGCGGAGGGTCCGCTGCGCCCGCGCGTGCGCCGCGGGCGGTCGTCGGCGGGGACCATCGCGGGGGTGGCCGTCACCCTGGCCTGCATCCTCATCGCGGGCGGGATCGTCTCGGGGGCCGTGATCGCCGCGGTCCTCGCACCGCCCTCGGGGGCGGCGGACGACGTCTCGCAGATGCAGGCGGTGGTTCCCCCGGCGGCGTCCGACGATGCGGCGGGATCGGACGTCGACAGCACCCCGGCGCCGGTGATCGAGACGGTGCCGTCGCCCGGGCCAACACCGGATGCCGTGAAGCGCCTGCACAAGGGCCGGCCGCCGATCGCGCCCCGGACCACGGCGCCCGTCGTGCCTCGGAACGCCGAGCCCTCGGCATCCGCGTCGCCGACGCCCGAGGCGACACCGTCCCCGACCCCCCAACCCACTCCGACAACGACACCGACACCCACCCCAACCCCGACCCCCACAGCCACCCCGACGCCGACACCCACCCCCGTGCCCTTCGCCATGAACCTTGACCAGCCGGCATCCGATCTCATCCCGCACCTCGACGGGACGGCGGCGCCGGGGACGACGGTGACGGTGACCTGGACCGATCAGCGCCGGGTTGCGACGGACCAGGCCGCGGCCGCGGATGCCGAGGGGGTGTGGGCGCTGCCGGGGCCGGTCCTCACCGAGGCGGGCGAGTATGCGCTCCGCGCCACGACCGACACCGGCGACTCCCTCTCGCGCACGGTCACGATCGACGACGATCTGATGATCCTGCTCACGCGCACCACCGACGGGTGGGATGCCGCCGTCACCGCCGGGGGGACGACGACCCTCGAGATCGTCCACGCCGACGGCTCGACCACCTTTGAAGACCTGGCGCCGTCGCGCTCCGCGCGCTACTCGATCCGAGCGGGAGACGGCGCGAGCCCCCGCAGCATGCGGGTCACCGACGGCACGCACGTCGGCATCGACAACATTCTTCCCACGGCATAGACGCCGTCGCGTCATGATCGGCGCCTCCCCGCATCTTGCAGGTGGACCGGTCGGTCGTCCCGGGGACATTGGGGGACCCGAGAGTGCCGGCCGGTCCCCCCGTTCCCCTGAAGGAGGCCCTCCATGTCCCGTTCCGCACGCCGTTCCGTCCGCACCGTCACCGCCCTCGCCGTCGGTGCTCTCGCCCTCGCCGCGATGACGAGCTGCGCGCCCGCAGCGCCCGCGCCGGCGGTCACGCCGACGACCGCGACCTCGTCTCCTGCCGTCCTCCCGTCCGGTCAGAAGGGCGCCGCGCACTTCGACGAGGGCTACCTGCAGCTCGGTGACGGCCCCAAGACGGTCGACCTCTACGTCGACCCAATCTGCCCCTACTGCAAAAAGTTCGAATCGCTGTCGGGGCCGCTGCTCTTCTCGGCCGTCGAGCAGGGCGAGGCGACCCTCCGCCTGCACCCGCTCGCGTTCCTCGATCGCCTCTCGGCAGGAACCGCCTACTCGACCCGTGCCGCGTCCTACCTCACCGCCGTCGCCGTCGAGCACCCCGACCACCTGCAGGCCTTCTTCCAGCAGCTCTTCGACCAGCAGCCCGCCGAGAACACCGCCGGTCTGAGCGACGCGCAGCTCGACGATCTGGCCCGGGCCGCCGGCATCCCCTCTCCCGAGGACCTCGATCCGAACGCCTACGCGGGATGGATCGCCCAGCGCACGCAGCTCGCCGCGCAGGGACCCCTGCCGACGACCACGCAGATCCCGCGCATCTCGCACGTGCCGGTCGTGATGGTCGACGGCGACGTCTTCGGGGGCAACAGCGGCGACACCGCCGACTTCGCCGCGTTCTACGCCTCGCGCTGACCCGTTCGCAGCAGCGGGCGACGCCGGGCGGACGGTGCCGCACGCTGACCAGCGGCCGTCCAATCCGGTTACCCCGTGTGACAGCCCGTTACCACCCGTAACGTGCCGAATTCGGCATCCGGCCGGCACGTGATGCCGTAGACCCATGACTTCTCGCACCACTCGCCTGGCCACGATCCTCGGCGCCTCCACCGCAGCCCTTCTCCTCGCCCTCACCGGGTGCGCCGGGGGAGCGGCATCCTCTGACGACTCCTCGCGCATCGTCCTGGGCGCCGACGACGGCAATGAGGCGCACTGGACGGTGCTGAAGCAGAAGCTCGCAGGCGAAGGCGTCGAGCTCGAGGTGCGCACCATCAACGACGGTGTCGCGCTCAACCAGGGCGTGCAGGACGGCGAGCTCGACGTGAACCTCTTCCAGCACCTCATCTACCTGTCGCAGTTCAACGTCGAGAACAACGGCTCGCTCGTGCCCGTCGGCGCGACCGCCGTGTACCCGCTCGCTCTGTACTCGGAGCAGTACCAGGACGTGAAGGACCTGCCCGAGGGGGCGACCGTCGCGATCCCCAACAACCCGACCAACCTCGCGCGCGGCCTGCTCAACCTGCAGACGGCGGGGCTGCTCACGCTGAAGGACGGCGGCACCGCGCTCTCGACCCCGGCCGACATCGAGACCACCAAGGTCCAGCTGTTGCCCGTCGACACGAACCAGACCGTCACCGCCCTCAAGGACGGCAGCGCCCAGGCCGCGATCGTCAACAACACCCAGGCGCAGAAGGGCGGCCTCGGCGACGAGCTCATCATCTTCAAGGAAGACCTCGACAACCCGCAGCTCGCGCCCTACATCAATGCCTTCGTCACGCGCGACGACAAGAAGGACGACCCGCGCTGGGAGAAGCTCGTCGCGGCGTACCACTCGCCCGAGGTCGAGGCGGCCGTCACCGAGCTGAACCAGGGCAACCTGCAGTTCAAGACCGAGTGGACCGGCGCGCAGCTGCAGGACGAGCTCACCAGCCTCGAGGACGCCCTCAAGGCCCAGAACGGATGACCGCGGTCATCGAGCTGCGGGGCGTCACGAAGAGCTTCCGCACCGATCGCCGTTCCTCCACCACCGCCGTCGACGACGTGTCGCTGACGGTGGAGGAGGGGTCGATCGTCGGCGTCATCGGATACTCCGGCGCCGGCAAGTCCACCCTCGTGCGCCTGCTCAACGGGCTCGAGCAGCCCACCTCGGGCACGGTCGAGGTGCTGGGCGTGAATGTCGGGGATGCCACCGAGGCGACGCTGCGCGACCTGCGGCGCCGCGTCGGCATGATCTTCCAGCAGTTCAACCTCTTCACCTCGCGCACGGTCGCGGCGAACGTCGCCTACCCGCTCAAGGTGGCGGGCTGGAAGAAGGCCGACCGCGACAAGCGCGTCGCCGAGCTGCTCGACTTCGTCGGCATCGGCGACAAGGCGAAGCAGTATCCGCGGCGCCTGTCGGGTGGACAGAAGCAGCGCGTCGGCATCGCCCGCGCGATCGCGACCGACCCGCGCATCCTCCTCGCCGACGAGGCGACGAGCGCCCTCGACCCGCAGACCACGGCCGAGGTGCTCGAGCTCCTCCGCGAGATCAACCGGCGCCTGGGGATCACGATCGTCGTCATCACGCACCAGATCTCGATCGTGCACGAGCTGTGCGGTCAGGTCATCGTCATGGAGGGTGGCCGCGTCGTCGACAGTGGTGACACGTACCGCGTGTTCGCGCACCCGCGCGCCGAGCTCACCAAGCGCTTCGTCGCGGCGGTGACCCAGGGCGTGCCCTCGGGTGAGGCGCTGTCGGCGCTCGCCGCGGGCGGCGGCGATCTGGTGAGCGTCGAGATCAACGAGTTCACCAGCGAAGACGTCTCCGAGGTGTTCCACCGCCACGGCGCCCGGCACTCGGTCGTCTACGGCGGGGTGACCGACGTGCTGGGCAAGCAGCTCGGCACGCTCACCTATCGCGTCCACACCGATGATCTGGATGCCGTCGTCGCGGAGCTGCGCGCCCACACCGACGTCGTCGTCCCCACCGCGGAGGCCCGCGCATGAACAAGTGGGACACCCTCACCCCGGTGCTGCTGCAGTCGATCGGCGAGACCGTCTACATGGTCAGCGTCTCGCTGCTCATCTCGGGCGTCGCTGGACTCATCATCGGCGCGCTGCTGTACGCCACGCGCCCCGGCAACCTCTTCGCCAACCGCGTCGTGTTCGCGGTCGCGAACCTCGTGATCAACGTCATCCGCCCGATCCCGTTCATCATCTTCCTCACCGCCGTGGCCCCGGTCACGCGCGCGGTGACGGGGACGACGCTGGGCACGGATGCCGCGATCGTGCCGATCACGATCATGGCCACGGTCGTGATCGCCCGCGTCGTCGAGCAGAACCTCGTCGCCGTCGACCCCGGCACCGTCGAGGCGGCCCGGGCCGTGGGGGCACGGCGCATCGGCGTGCTGTTCGGCGTCGTCATCCCCGAGGCCCTGGCCCCGCTGATCCTCGGCTACACGTTCATGTTCATCGCGGTCGTCGACATGTCGGCCATGGCCGGGTACATCGGCGGCGGCGGCCTCGGCAACTTCGCGATCATCTACGGCTACCAGCAGTTCAATCAGCAGGCGACGTGGGTGACCGTGGCGATCATCGTCGTGATCGTGCAGGCCGGGCAGCTGCTCGGCAACGCGCTCGCGCACCGCATTCTGCGGCGCTGACGCGCTCGGCGCTGACGCGCTCGCCGCTGCGCGTGCGGCCGGCGCTTCGGCGCTCGCGCCGCGGCATCCCTTCGAGTGTCCACGACACCCGGACGATTCTCGGAGCCGTCCGGGTGTTCTGGACACCCGTGGCGAGGGAGGGCAGCGACGCGGGCCTCGGGCGCAGGATGCCGAGCCTGAGAACCTCATATGGGCTCGGCGCTGAGTTTGAGAACGATTATCACCAGCGTTACGGTGTCGGTATGACCCGTCGCCTCCTCGCCCCCGTCGTCCTCGGAGCCGCCTCCGTCCTCGCCCTGGCCGGATGCGCCGGTGGTGCTCCCGCCTCCACCGCGTCGGGCGCGACCGACGGCGGCAAGGTCGCGGTCGTGGCATCCACCGACGTGTACGGCTCGATCGCCGAGGCGGTCGGCGGCGACTTCGTCGACGTCACCTCGATCATCACCTCGCCCACGCAGGACCCGCACGAGTACGAGGCCAGCGCGCAGGACCAGCTGACGCTGAAGAACGCCGGTCTCGTCATCGAGAACGGCGCCGGTTACGACAGCTTCATGGAGGCGCTCGTCGAGGCGAGCGGCACGACCGCCCCCGTCATCTCCGCGGTCGAGTACAACCACGACTACCCGGGCGCCGAGTCGCACGACGACGCCAGCCCCGCCCCGAGCGAGAGCGCCGACGACCACGCGCACGACGAGGGCGACGGCCACGACCACATCGAGGGCTTCAACGAGCACGTCTGGTACGACCCGCACACGGTCGAAGACCTCACCGCGGCGATCGCGTCGAAGCTCGGCGAGCTCGCGCCCGACCACGTCGCCGACTTCAACGCCAACGCCGAGGCGTTCACCCAGCAGATCGCCGGTCTCGAGGACTCGCTCGACCAGATCAAGGCGAAGGATGCCGGGCAGAAGATCTTCGTGACCGAGCCGGTGCCCGTGTACCTGACGACCGCGGCCGGGCTCGACAACGCCACTCCGAACGAGTTCAGCGAGTCGGTGGAGGAGGGTCAGGACGTGCCCCCCGCGACCCTGCTCGAGTCGCTGCAGCTGCTGGACTCCGGCGAGATCCGGGTCATGATCGTCAACCCGCAGACCGGCGGCGCCGAGGTCACGCAGGTGCAGAACGAAGCGAAGGCCAAGAACATCCCCGTGATCGAGTTCACGGAAACGCTCCCCGAGGGACAGACTTACATCTCGTGGATGCAGAGCAACATCACCGCGCTGAGCGACGCGCTGGCGGCGTGAGCGACGCCGCACCGCTGCGCATCCGCGGCGCCGCCCTCGAACGCGGCGGCCGGGAGCTCTGGGCCGGGCTCGACCTCGAGGTCGAGCCCGGCGAGCTCGTCGCGGTGCTCGGTCCGAGCGGGTCGGGCAAGACGACGCTGCTGCGCGCGATCCTCGGGCTGGAACGTCTGAGCGCCGGCACGGTTGAAGCCCTGGGCGCCCCCGTCCGTCGCGCGGGCAACCGCCGCATCGGCTACATCCCGCAGCAGCGGCCGCTCCCGCGCGAGACGCCGCTGCGCGGTCGCGACATCATCGGTCTCGGCGTCGACGGGCACCGGCTCGGCCTGCCGCTGTCGCGGAAGAAGGACCGGGCGCGCATCGACGAGCTCCTCGAGGCGGTGGGGGCCACCGCCTTCGGCGACCGTCCCGTCGGCTTGCTGTCGGGCGGAGAGCAGCAGCGACTCCGGGTGGGCCAGGCCCTCGCCGACGACCCTCTCCTGCTGCTGTGCGACGAGCCGCTCACGAGCCTCGACCTCGCCAACCAGCAGGCGGTCGTGCGGCTGATCGACCGCCACCGCCGCGAGCGCGACGCGGCCGTGCTTCTCGTCACGCACGACATCAACCCGGTGCTCTCGCGTGTCGACCGCATCCTCTACATCGCTCACGGCCGCTTCACCCTCGGCACGCCCGACGAGGTGCTGACCACCGAGACCCTCTCGGCGCTCTATGGTGCGCCCGTGTTCGTGGTCCGCGCGGGCGGTCAGCTCATCGTCGTCGGAGCCCCGGATGCCGATGAGGCCCACCACCATCACCACGACGAGGACGACGTATGAACTGGTCGGACGTCGGCGACGCCCTCTTCGGCGGGGTGAGCCAGTACGGCGCGATCCTCGACCTGGTGCAGAACTCCGTGTACGCGGGTGCGGTGCTGGGGCTCGTGGGCGGACTCATCGGCGTCTTCGTGATGCAGCGCGACATGGCCTTCGCGGTGCACGGCATCAGTGAGCTGTCGTTCGCCGGTGCCGCGGTCGCTCTGCTGATCGGCGTCGACGTCGTGTCGGGGTCGATCGTGGGTTCCCTGATCGCCGCGGCGCTGATCGGCGTGCTCGGTGCCCGCGCGCGCGACCGCAACTCCATCATCGGCGTGCTCATGCCCTTCGGTCTGGGTGTCGGCATCCTGTGCCTGTCGCTCTACAACGGGCGCAGCGCCACCCGGTTCAGCCTGCTCACCGGCCAGATCGTGTCGGTGCAGAGCGCGCAGCTGGGCTGGCTCGTGGTCATCGGCGTCGCCGTGCTGGTGGCGCTGCTGCTCATCTGGCGGCCGCTGCGCTTCGACTCGCTCGATCCGCAGTCCGCCGCCGCCCGCGGGGTGCCGACGACCGCGGTGTCGCTCGCGTTCATGCTGCTGCTCGGTCTGATCGTTGCGGTCGCCGTGCACATCATCGGCGCTCTTCTCGTGATGGCACTGCTCGTGACGCCCGCCGCGGCGGCGATGCGCGTGGCATCCGGGCCCCTGTCGGTACCGGTGCTCGCGGCCCTGTTTGGTTTCGTCTCGGCCGTCGGCGGCGTGCTGCTCGCGGTGGCGGGGACCCTCCCGGTGAGCCCGTACATCACGACGATCTCGTTCGCGATCTACCTCGTGTGCAGGCTGGTCGGCGCGCGTCGCGATCGCACGACCCGCGCGGTGTAGCGCTCGGGAGTCAGGTCGCGAGGGTGAGCGCGTGCTGAACCGCCTCGCCGATAACAGCAGGCGTGAAATCGGTGAGTGTGACGCGGTGTTCGAGGAGGGGCGTGAAGCCGGTGCGCGGGCCGCCATTGTCTTGGGGGGGGTGACGAGAAGGTGATCCGGGTGACCCTCGCCGTACAGAGCAGCGATACCGACGGATCGGACGCCTCGGGCGTATTCGGCATAGCTCTTGAGGCCGAGCCACGCGAGGAGTTCCCGGTCAGGTGGGTCGGCACGCATATCGCGATCCGGTAGGACAACACTCGTGGAATGCTGCATCGCTCTCATGACTGCCGCGCCGAGTTTGTGGACACCCGTCGCCGACGCAAGAACGGTCGGGAGTCCGCCCGCCACGCGCGAACCGCTGACGGTTCTGCAATACGGCTGAACAAAGATGTGGCCATCACTCTATACGTCCACCACGACGCTGCCGATTGTCATCGGATAGCCCTCAAAATTATCTCCCCGCCTGCGGCCGAGCATATTCTTCAACCTCCAACTGGACCTCTGCTGAGTCTCAGATACAGCGCGTTCCTGGATGCCATGCGAAGCCCATGACCGTCAGTCTTCGGTCGCCGGCGCCAGCCGGCCGACCGAAACTCGTACTCGACGCGTCGCCGCGGTCAGTCGGCGCTACTGCGCTGGTCGTCAAACGGAGCGTCGAGGTCGAACAGGCGGAGCGCGTATTTGTCGGGAACGCGTTCGGTCTGGAAGTAGGAGAAGAAGATTTCGCCGGCTTCGCTGGCATCGAAGACCTCGTCGGGATAGACCAGAGTGTGATTCTGGCCGTCGTTGAACTCGATCCGAACGGTGGGTTCCGCTGAGCGGGGTCCGCCGTGGCCGAGGACGTAGAGGCGTTCCCCGCCGTCGTCGTCGAGGCGACGGCATTCGATCGTCATCGTCTCAGCGGTGCCAGCGGCCTGGAGGAAGATCGAGGATCCGCCGTTCTTCAGATGTTGAAAGAAGTGCACACCGTCGGGAACGCGCGCGAAAAAGAACGTGGACCTTTCGGGCCCACCCAGCAGGCTGAGAATGTGCATCAGTCGCTGCCGAGGATCCCTGCCGAAAGTCCGGAACTGACTCCTGCTGCCTGCTGTCTCGTAGTAGAACTCGCGTGTCATGGCATCTCCTTGAGCATCGTGTTGACCACTTTGATGACTTCTCCATTGAGCTTTCCAGCGGTGGGATTGCCCAGGCTCAGCGATGAGTCAAAGGCCAATTGATTCTTCGAGTTTGCAAGATACCGATTTACAGCGCTCCCACTTTTCACCTCGACTCCTGTGTAAGTTCCGTCCGCGTTCTTTATCAACCCGTCGAAGTACCGTGTCTGGCTACTGCCCTCGACCTTGACAGCTACCTTGTCGCGGAGCAGTTCTTCACCAGCCCCGAGATCTTGCGCGACTTGGTCCAGCCCGGCCTTCTCTTTGTCCACCCACGGTCGACCACCCTTGCCGGTGAAGCGGCCTTTCGCGTCGCGCCCGTCGCCGCGATCCTCGCGACTGCCTGGCGACGATGCCCCGCTGTCTCCCGCCGCGTGCGCCGCGGCGTTCATTATTCCCGCACCGGCGAGTGCGGCTCCGCTTGCAACGACGGCCGCGCCGGCAACGTTGGCGGGAACCCCGACGGTCGCACCCGCTACGGTGACGTCCGCGGCGAGACTTCCGCCGAACAGAGCCGCGCCGCCCGCCATCAGCGCGGCCCCGCCGACGATCTGCTGCAACGCGTCGGGGTTCTCCAGCACGGCATTGCCCAGGCTGGCCAGCGCGTTCGTCGACGGTCCGCCCGCGGCTGACGGGGCGATGCGGTGTAACACCGCGGCGGCCTCGGCCGCGGTGTCGGCGACCGATTCGCGCGCGTACGCGAGCAGCGCCCGCGCATCGCTCCGCGGGCCTGAACCGGGGTCAGGAAACGCGCGCGTGCCCGGGCCCGTGTCGCCGCGCGGCCCGAGCTGTGCTGGCGATTGCGCGGCTGCTGCAGCGGTCAGGGCGGCGGCGTGCGCGAACATCGCGATTGCGTCGCCCGCCTTCTGCTGCCCCCACCCCAGCACGGTCGCGTACTGCTCCCACGCCCCGGCGGCGGCGTTCAGCTTCTCAGTCAGGTCGTCCCACGCCTTGAGCTCAATAGTGACGCGCTGGGCGAAGGCATCCGCGCTATCGCCCTCCCACCCGTCGACCTGACGCAGCCCGGCCAGTTCGTCCGCGGCTCGCTCGCACCCTGACGCCGCGGCGCGACACTGTTCCGCATACGCGAAGACCGAACCCGGCTCGCCGGGCACGAGCGCTGTCGGATCGTCGGTATCTCCCAGTTCGGCGCGGTGGGAGCCGACCGGGGACCTCATCGCGGACCCGCCGTTGGGCTCAGGTCGTCGAAGCTCGCGGCGATGCCGTTGAGAAGCGACACCATCGCTCGTTCGTGCTCCTGCCATAGCTCCACGGTCTGCCGCACCCCCCTGGCGATGGTCTCGAGATCGGCCCGCCGAGCGTTCAGCGACAGCCGCAGCGCGTCGACGGCGTCGCTCCCCGCTTGAGCCAGATCGTCGTCGTGCACCGATGGCGGTGTCGAGAGCTCGCTCGGAGCCTCGTCTCGTACTCGCTCCACGTGACGCGCTACGTCGTTGAGCGCGTCGCCATAGTTGAGATTCGCACCCGTGAATCCATGAGCGGCATGTTAGCCATCCCCATGAGAAGCACTCCACGTTCCCTGAGGGATTTCACCCGCGGATTCATCCGCCGGGCGCACGCGCCCCACGCCCAGCCGATTCACCGAACGCGTCGATAGACTCACCGCCATGGTCCAGCGCAACACGTGGCAGCGCGAGCGCGTGCGCGAAGCCCTCTCCGGAGCGGGCGGCTTCGTCAGCGCGCAGTCGCTGCACGCCACGCTGCGCGACGAGAACACGGGCATCGGCCTCGCCACCGTGTACCGCACTCTCGCCGGACTCGCCGCGCGCGGTGACGCCGACTCGCTGCAGAGCCCCGACGGCGAGAACCTGTTCCGCGCCTGCGAGACGCGCGGACACCACCACCACCTCATCTGTCGTTCGTGCGGCAAGGCGGTCGAGATCGCCGCCACCGACGTCGAGGAATGGGCGCAGCGCACGGCCGCCCAGCACGGGTTCAGCGAGGCCGAGCACGTGGTCGACATCTTCGGCATCTGCACCGATTGCGCCCTCACGCGGGCTCGCGAGCGTGGCGACGAGTAGTCGCACCACGGCACCGACGCCGCAGCGGACGGGAGCCTCCCGCACCGTCGTCGCGCTCGGCCTCGGTGTCGTCGTGATCACGGCGCTGTTCCTCGTCGACGCCTTCGCCCCGACGTTCTTCACGCAGCCGCTGCCGACCCGCGCGCAGGACGGCCTGACGCTCTCGCTGAGCGTCCTCATCGAGTCGCTGCCGTTCGTCATCCTCGGCGTGCTGCTGTCGATCATCGTGCAGGTGTGGGTGCCGCCGGGGGCGATCGAGAGATGGATGCCGCGCGCGCCGTGGGCGCGCCGAGCGGTGCTGTCCCTGCTGGGCATGTTCATCCCCGTCTGCGAGTGCGGCAACGTGCCCTTCGCCCGCGGTCTGCTGATGCGCGGCTTCGGCGTCTCCGACACGCTGACGTTCCTCGTGGCGGCGCCGATCGTGAACCCGATCGTCATCATCAGCACGCACGCCGCCTTCGGCTTCAGCGACGGCATCCTGGTGGCGCGCCTGATCGGCGGGTACCTCGTCGCGAACCTCATCGGCTGGCTGTACAGCCGGCATCCCGATCCTGACAAGCTGCTGACCGAGCGCTTCCTCGCGACGTGCGAGATCGTCGTGCAGGAGCGCGGTGACCGCGGCCGTCGCTCGATCGCGCAGTTCGTCGTCGAGCTGCGGTCGGTCATGCCGGCGCTCATCATCGGCTCGCTCCTGGCGGGTGCCGTGCAGGTGCTCGTGCCGCGCAGCGCGCTGCTCGCGATCGGCTCGGACCCGGCGCTGTCGATCGCGGCGATGATGCTGCTGGCCGTCGTGGTCTCGTTGTGTTCGAACGTGGACGCGTTCTTCGCGCTGTCGTTCGCATCGACCTTCTCGCCCGGCTCGCTGGTGGCCTTCCTCGTGCTGGGGCCGATCATCGACGTGAAGATGCTCGCGCTGCTGCGCACCACCTTCACCACGCGCGTGCTCGCGGGGATGACAGTCGTCGTGGTGCTCTTCGCCTTCGCTCTGGGAACGGTGGTGAACCTCCTTGTCTAGATCAGCCGCTCTCGCCACCCGCTGGCTCGGCGTCGGCCTGACGGCCTGCCTGTCGATCACGACGATCGTGCTCTGGGTCACCGGTCGCATGGCGCTGTACATCAACCCCGACTCGGCGTGGTTCGCCGTCGGGATGTCGTTCGTCGCCCTCGCCGGTGCCCTCGCCTCGTTCGCGCTGCCCCTGGGCGCCGAGGCCGATCACGGGCACGACCACGAGCACGGCCACGCCCCCGCGTCGTCGTCGGCGCGTCGCGAAGCGTTCGCGCACGCTGATCACGAGCACTCCGACCCCCTCGACGCCCACGACCACGCCGCGCACGACCACCTCGCCGCCCGCCCGCGCCTCACCCCGGGCGGCATCGCCGCCTTCACCGGCGGCGTGCTCGCCTCGGGTGCCGTGATCGCCGTGCTGCTCACCCCCGCGACGTCGCTGTCGACCGACCTCGCGGTCTCGCGCGACGTGGGTGCCCCGCCCCTGTTCGCCGGCTCCGACGTCGTGACCCTCGCCGCCTCCGGCGACACCTCGCAGTTCGGCATCGGGGACTGGTCGGCGGTCTTCGCCCACGCGACCAACCCGGAGACCTTCGACGGCAAGCCGGTGACGCTCACCGGGTTCATCACCCCGGGGGGCGACGGCGCGAGCTTCGATCTCACCCGCCTGGTCATCACGCACTGCGTCATCGACGCGCAGACGGCGCGCCTGCCCGTGGCGGCGTCCGTCGACGCCCCCGCCACCGGTCAGTGGGTGACGGTGACGGGGACCGTGCGCTCCAGCGGAGACGGCGCCCTCGAGGTGCACGCCGACCAGGTGGCGTCCATCGACGAACCGGCGGACCCGTATGAGTACTGACTCCCGTCGCTCGCGCTCCCGGCGTCGGCGCGGGCGCGGGTTCGCGATCGCGTTCGCCGCGATCCTCGTCTCGCTCGTCGTGATCGGCGGAGTGGGCGGGGTGGTCGCGGTGGCCCAGGGTCCGCGCGTCACCGACGTGCAGGTCGATCCGAACGCGGCGGTGAACGCCTCCGGCTCGCGGGTGATCCTCACCACCACGCAGTCCCTCGAGACCGTGGACCCCTCGCAGGTCACGGTCGAGCCGGCCGCCCCGTTCACCGTCGACACGTCGGGTCGCAGCGTCGGCGTGCGGTTCACCCTGCCGCTGCACGACGACACCGACTACCGCATCACCGTCGCCGACGTCAGCGGCCTGGGGGCCGGCCCCTCGGCCACCCTCACCGAAGAGTTCCGCACCCCGCCGCTCGAGGCGTACCTCATGCAGCGCGGGACGCCCGAGGGCGACACGATCTTCCGCACCGACCTGCAGGGGCAAGCGGGCCTGCCGGTCTTCGTGCACCCGCACATCGAGGACTTCCGTGCGACCGCGAACCACCTCGTGATCTCGGTGCGCGACGGCGACACCGCGCGGGTCATCGTAACCGACCCCGACGGGGGCAACCAGCGCGACATCCCGCTGCCGGGGCCCGGGTTCGTGACCAACCTGCAGTCGGCCGATCGCGGCGAACGCATCGGCTTCACCTTCTCGGATGCCGACCTGGGCGCCGCCGGGGGACGCGAGAGCCGTCTGTTCACGGCGTCCGCCGCCGAGGATTCGGCTCCCACCGAGGTGGGCCTGAACGGCGGCGACGTGCGCATCGCCGACTACCGCTTCGTCCCCGACACCGACAGCATGCTCGTGCTCACCTTCGACTCGCGGCTGCTGCTCACCGACGCGCAGGGCGGTAACGCCGCTCCCCTCGGCAGTGCCGTGTCGATCGACGGGATCGCGCGCGGGTCGTCGGTGGCGATCGTGGAGCGACTCGAGGGCATCCGCGAGATCGACCTCACCACCGGGTCGGAGCAGGGTCTCGTGCAGCCCGTCGATCCGCCCGGGCTCACCGGTCGCGCGACCCCCGTTCCGGGTGCCGACGCGGGCACGGTCCGCTCGTTCGCCGACATCAGCGACGACGGCGTCTCGCGCTCCACGATCGTCGCGCACGTCGACACGGCCGGGGCGGTGCGTCCGCTGCTGACGGTGCCCGGCTCCGACACCGTGCTGCAGACGTGCGTGTCGCCGAGCGGGCGCTACGCCGCCGTGCTCGTCGCCCCGCGGGCCGTCGACAACCCCTTCGACCGCTATCAGCTGCCGCTGCCGGAGCGCCTGCTCACGCATCTCGTCGAGGTCGACACCGGGCAGGAGGTGCAGGCCCTGCAGGGCTTCGACCTGTCGTGGTGCCAGGTGCCGCCGCAGTGACGCGTCCCGCCGCGCGCGCCGATCTCGCCGGACTCCCGGTCGAGGTCGCCCCGCAGCTGCTGGGGGCGCTGCTCGAGACGGTCGTCGCCGGGGAGCGCGTCGTCGTGCGTCTCACCGAGGTCGAGGCGTACCACGGTCGCGGAACGGGCGAGGTGCCCGATCCCGGGTCCCACGCGCGCATGGGCCCGACCGCGCGCAACGCCACCATGTGGGGCGAACCGGGGCACCTGTACGTGTACCTGAGCCATGGCATCCATTCGTGCGTCAACATCGTCTGCGGTCCCGAGGGGGTGGCCGGCGGTGTGCTCCTGCGCGGCGGCGAGATCGTCGAGGGCGCCGACATCGCCGAGCGACGACGCCTCGAACGCCGCGGCGCGGTGCGGGCGGCCCGCGACCTCGCGCGCGGGCCCGGGCGTCTGGGCGACGCGGTGGGGCTGCGGCATCCGATCCACGACGGCATCGACGCGGTCACCGGCGCGGAGCGGGCGGGCGCGCGGGCGCGGCTGCTGCTGCCCGAGACGCCGGTCGCGCGGATCGCCACGGGGCCGCGGGTCGGCGTGGCGGGGCTCGCCGGAACGGAGGCGTTCCCGTGGCGCTTCTGGATCGAGGGGGATGCCACGGTCTCGCCGTTCCGGTGGGGGCTCGGCGCGGCGGAGGCGGCGGCGGAAGGCGGCTGAGCCCGTCGACGGCACCGGTGGCCAGGGGTCCCGGTCCCTTCGACAGGCTCAGGGACCTCGGTCGGGGCGGGAGCTTCGGTCGGGTCAGGGACCTCGGTCGGGTCAGGGACCTCGGTGGGGGCGGGAGCCTCGGGGGGACGCCGCGATCGGTCAAGGCGACACGCCGTGCTAGACTGATCCCTTGTCTGCGCGCACTCCAGCACGCAGTTCGCATCCCATCTCCCGATCGCGGCCTTCCGTCGTGCTCGGACGGGGTGCAGACAAGGGATCTTGGGTGGCACCGTTCGGTGTCACGGTACAGAAGGAGACATCACCATGGCAGCAGTGTGCCAGGTGACTGGAGCGGTTCCCGGCTTCGGTCACAACATCTCGCACTCGCACCGCCGGACGAAGCGCCGCTTCGACCCGAACGTGCAGAAGAAGACCTACTTCGTTCCGTCGCTGGGTCGCAACATCAAGCTCAACGTTTCGGCGAAGGGCATCAAGGTCATCGACGCTCGCGGCATCGAGTCCGTCGTCCGTGACCTGCAGGCGAAGGGCGTGAAGCTGTAATGGCGAAGAAGGCTCAGGACGTCCGTCCGATCATCAAGCTGCGTTCGACCGCCGGCACGGGGTACACCTACGTGACGCGCAAGAACCGCCGCAACAACCCCGACCGCATCGTGCTCAAGAAGTACGACCCCGTGGTCCGCAAGCACGTCGACTTCCGAGAGGAGCGCTAAGCACATGGCTAAGAAGAGCAAGATCGCGCGCAACGAGCAGCGCAAGGTCGTCGTCGAGCGCTACGCCGCGAAGCGCGCCGAGCTGAAGAAGACCCTGGTCGACCCCAACGCGACCGACGAGGCCCGCGAGGCCGCCCGCGTGGGCCTGCAGAAGCTGCCCCGCAACGCGTCGCCCGCGCGCGTGCGCAGCCGCGACGTCATCGACGGCCGCCCCCGCGGCGTCCTCACGAAGTTCGGCGTCTCGCGCGTCCGCTTCCGTGACATGGCGCACCGTGGCGAGCTGCCCGGCGTGACCAAGTCGAGCTGGTAAGCACCACTCATCGCCGAAGGGCGGGGATCCCCAGGGGCCCCGCCCTTCGTCGTTCCCGGGCGGTCTCGACGGGCGCCGCGCGTCACACCGGGCTCATCGGCCCCAGGAACCCCGACACGCCGGGGATAAAGGCGCAAAATCGGTCAAAATCCGCGTAATTCCGGGGTTCGGTTGGTACTGTCGAGGCGGTCTCCCGACCACCGAGGAGGATTCCTCCTCGTCCGCAGTAACGAGAGGTGGCGCTCGCCGCCCCCTGGAGGACAAACCACATGGCCGACAAGTCCATCACCAAGACCGAGCTCGTCGCGAGCATCGCCAGCGCGACCGGGCAGAGCCAGTCCGCCGTGTCGGGCGTGCTCGACTCCCTCTTCTCCACCGTCTCCGAGGCGG
>CAJYJO010000042.1 GCA_913774845.1 uncultured Microbacterium sp.
TCGCCAACGGCTCCGGCTCGCCCGACAGGTCGTTGATGACGGCTGGTCCGTCGCTGCGGCCGCCAGCTACTTCCGGGTGTCGTGGCGCACTGCTCAACGGTGGGCGCGCCGCTATGTCGAGATGGGCATGCTGGATCGCTCATCTCTTGCGCACTCGAGCCCGAACAAGACACTGCGGACGCTGGTGCGCAAGGTCGTGCATCTGCGGTGGAAGAAGCGGCTGGGACCGGTCGGGATCGGCGCAGGGCCCACACCGCGATCGGCGGCCACCCACCCATCAGCAGATTGACCAACCTGCCTGGGCAGCACACCTAGCCCCGACTCGCGCAGCCAGTGCGCGAGGTACACCGTCTCGCCTCCGTCAACGAGGAGGACGTCGGCCTGACGCACCCACGGCTCCCAGCGCTCGCCCCAACGCGCGCGACTCCTCGATCGGCTTGCCGAGCAGCTCGACGTGGCGTTCGTGGCCTCGGCGATGTCGGTCATGGATGCCGTCGACTCAGGCATCGCGCGAAGGTACGGCGCGCGGCCGAACTCGTCATGCGTGATCCCGGAGTCGCGCGACAACTGCGCATCCAGCTCGCTCGGTAGCAAATTGCCGACGCGCATAAGCCCGAGCCAGGCTTCGCCCTCTTCGGGGTCATGCGGGGAACCGCGTAGGTCATGGGGCTCCGCAGTTGGTTGATGCACCAACGCATTCCCGGAAGGCGGCTGCGGCCGCGCCCATCTCGAGGGCGATTCCTCGGCCGGACTCGGCGCGGGGCTGGCGTGTGAGCGCAGACGCCCAACCGGCCGATGAAAGCCTTTCTTCAGTGGGTCATGTTGTAGGTGAACTGGATGAAGAACCAGGTCAAGGTCGAAACCGTTAAGACGCCCAGCCCGACGGACACGACAAAGAGGAAGATGCGAATCGACCGCAATCGTGAGCACTCACCGGGTCGGTCCCACGGGTTTCTCGCCATCATCGCAACACCGCTGGCCAGTCGGGTACCGCATCTCCCAGCGATGACACGATGGCCTCCTTCCTCATTCCGGTCGCCGTGAGAAGGCATCGGCAGCGATTGCCAACTGAGTAAGCGAGATGACCCAATTGATGACGCCGAATACCGCAGGGAGGATCAACTCCCATCCCGCGATTTCGTCGCAGCGTCCGCGCCAGCGGTCGATCAGTAACCTCGCTTCAAAGGAGGCCAGCGATCTCCGCAGACCGCACGATGAAGTAGCAGAGGTAAACGATCATGCCGATGAGTGACAGCCATGCCATGATGACAACAATTTTGCGAGGCCAGTTCATGCGGGTCGACCCGTGCACTCGTACCAAGACGTCATCGCAATACTGCCGGCCATTCCGGAACCTCCACGTTGATCGCGTTCAGCACCTCGTCCCGGGTCCCTCCCGTGGACTCGAGGAGTTCGTTGCCTTTGATGACCAAGTCAATCAATGACACGAGAGCGGTCACCGCGCCCAACACCGCGGGGACAATCGTTTCCCAACTCGCGATCGCGACCGCGAAGCCGAGGATGACAAGCAGCATCGACTTCACGAAGTCCCGCAGCTGGCGGTAGTACTTCTCGATCGCGTCGGCCAAGTCCCGCAGCGAGGTCACGATCGGCGCCGCATACGTCTCAACGTCGCGGACGGCGGCATCCCGACCGTCGATCGCCGCACGATACATTTCGCTGGCGATCCCGTCGGAGTAGTTGGAGGGCAGGGCCGACGGGATGTGACCGAGCACTAATCGGCTCGACAACGCGCGTGCCGGCGTGATCACCCCGTTCTGCAGACCGTCGGCCGCCGCCCGGAGATTGTCGGGGCTTCCGACGAACTGCGCCTCGGCGCGCAGGATTTCGACGATTCGCTTCCCGATTCTGACGTACTCGGCGAGCGCCTGCTTCGCCCTGTCCGCGACGGGGTTCATCGCCCAGTCGCCGAGGGGAACGGTCGCCAGATGGATGTTCAGCAGCCGGTCGATGATCGGCGGGGCATTCGTGGCGATCCAGTCGAGGCACTCGTCTACTCGACGAAGGAATTCCTCGACCTGGTTTCTCAGGTCGTCGACGTAGCTCATCCCACCATCTCCGCTTCCAGGGCGGCGATCTGCGCCGCCGACATGTCGTGCGCCTCGCCGTAGACCTTGACCGCCATCAAGAGGCGCCTCTCGAACAGGAGGAACTCGTCGCTCCCCTGCTCGAGGTATCGACCGAGGCGGGCAGCCGCCTCCGAGTAGGCCGCCGCGAGCTCCGGCGCCCCGAAGGGTCGGGAGAAGTCGGGAGTGGCGATCGCGGGGATGGCCGCCTTCGCGGCGAGCAGCCGGTCGCGGGCGTCTTCCCACACCTGCTCTGCGTCGTCGGTCATGACGTCGATGTTGATGACCACCTCGTTCACGCGGCCCACCCCGCTTCCTGAGCCGCCCGTTGCGCGAGGCCGACGATCGTCTCGCTCAGCTCCGTTGTCGACGTGAAGAGCAGGTCGGTTTCGCGACCACGCACCTCGATCGGCCGACCGAGGCAGGCCACGAGCGTCACAGCCCGGCTCTCACTGATGTGGAGCCGGCGCTCGATCGAGCGCCAGCGGTCGAAGAGGTCGTCCGGGTTCCGCACGAGGGCCTCGAGGATGTTCTCGGGAACCGGTGCCACGGCGAAGGCCACGGTAATCCTTCCCAGCAGGTCCTCGACGGTGCATTCTCGTCGCGTCTCGGGGGAGATGTCGACGGACCGGAGAACTCCATCGCTTCCGAAGTCCAGATGCACGCCCTCCGCCGTCGCGACAGACGGCAGAACACGTCGCAGATCCTCGACCGTTTCCACGAGACACCTCGCGCCCTCGCGCAGCTCATCGATCACCGCCACGCGGTCGTCGCTCACTGCCACAGCGCGACCACCTCTCGCCGCGCGTCGAGGTGGTGATCGACGCCCGCACCGGCGAGCCGGGCGGCATCGTCGAGGAGCACGCTCAAGCGGCGCATCGATGCGGCCCAATCGCGTTGCGCGTGGGCGTACGCCTCGAACGCCTCGCCCGCCCAGTCGCTCTGAAGGGCGTCGAGTTGCTGGGTCATCGTGGCGAGATGCTGCTGCATCCCGGCGACCGCGTCCGACAATGACTCCTGCAGCCCGCGGACGGACTCGAGGTTCATCGAGTAGTTGCCCGGTGATCGGCTCATCGCTTCGCTCCCCTCCGCGCGCCGATTCACGACGCGACGAGGAGCAAACGTAGCCAAGCCGCCCCCGGGTGACCCGGGCCTCTCAGGCGGAGGATCACCCGAAAGACCACCCGCCCGCGCGAGCGGGAGGAACTACATCCCCGGCGCCATATCCGCGAACCGCGAATAGTGACCCTGGAACGCCACCGTGATCGTGTCGGTCGGACCGTTACGGTGCTTCGCGACGATCAGGTCGGCCTCGCCGGCGCGCGGGCTGTCCTTCTCGTACGCGGCCTCGCGATGCAGGAGCACGACCATGTCGGCATCCTGCTCGATCGAGCCCGACTCACGCAGGTCGGAAAGCGCCGGCTTCTTGTCGGCGCGCTGCTCGGCGCCACGGTTCAGCTGCGACAGAGCGATGACGGGAACCTGGAGCTCCTTCGCCATCAGCTTGAGCGCACGCGAGAACTCACTGACCTCCTGCTGACGCGACTCGACGCGCTTACCGCTCGTGAGCAGCTGCAGGTAGTCGATGACGACCATCTTCAGACCCTCGCGCTGCTTCAGGCGACGGCACTTGGCCCGGATCTCGACGAGCGTCATGTTGGGGCTGTCGTCGATGTAGAGGGGCGCGTCGTTGATGCGACCGCGGGTGGCGGCGACGGTGGTCCAGTCGCGGGAGTCGAGGGTTCCCTTGCGCATGCTCTGCAGGGGGATCTGACCCTCGGCGCTGAGCAGACGCATGGCGATCTCGGAGCGACCCATTTCGAGCGAAAAGAAGATGCAGGGCGCGTTCGATTTGATCGCGGCGGCGCGGGCGAAGTCGAGCGCGAGCGTCGACTTACCCATGGCGGGGCGCGCGGCGAGCACGATCATCTGGCCCGGGTGCAGACCGTTGGTGAGCTGGTCGAGACCGGCGAAGCCGGTGGGGATGCCGGTCATCGACCCGTCGCGGCCGCGAGCGGCCTCGATCTCGTCGACGGCGGCATCCACCGCGACCGTCAGGGGGATGTAGTCTTCGGCGCTGTCGTCGCCCGACACGTTGTAGATCTCGGCCTGCGCGCTGTTGACGAGCTCGACCGGGTCGCCCTCGCCGGCATAGCCCATCTGCACGATGCGGGTGCCGGCCTCGACGAGGCGGCGGAGCATGGCGCGCTCCGACACGATCGACGCGTAGTAGCCGGCGTTTGCGGCGGTGGGGACGATCGAGGTGAGGGTGTGGAGGTAGTCCGCTCCCCCGGCGCGCTGCAGCTCACCCGTCTTGATGAGCTCGTCGGTGACGGCGACGACGTCGGTGGGCTCGCCGTGCGAGTACAGCGTGAGGATGGCCTCGAAGATCAGCTCGTGCTTGGGCACGTAGAAGTCGGGACCGCGCAGGGTCTCGATGACGTCGGCGACGGCGTCTTTCGACAGGAGCATGCCGCCCAGGGCGCTCTGCTCGGCGAGCATGTCGTGCGGCGGCGTGCGCTCCGGACGCGGTGCTTTTCCGAGACGCTCCTCGGCGATGTCAGCGATCGACACGGGCTCTCCTTCTGCTCTCGGGCCGCCCCGGCACCCCCCCTCACGCGCGCGCGACCGAAGGGCGGTGGCGAGAGGTGGAGCGACCTCGGGAGCATCCGATCACCAAGTTCCGACATCGACGCGCGCGGGAGGTGATGAGGGTGCCCGATGGGCTGCGTCCACGGTAAAGACGACGCTCCTCCCACGCAAACAAGCCTGTGGATAACTCTGTGGACAGTTTGCGGGAAACGCCGCCAGGTCTGTGCACAACCACTGTGGAAAACTCGGTGGATGGATTGAATCTTGGCTGCGTATTTAGCGCCGACCTGGAGTTTCTTTCTCCACAGGTTTCCTGTGACAATCCTGGTTGAAGTACGCGTTGAAGGTTGCTCGATTTGACATCCACATGTGTACAACTCGGGGGATAACTTCCGGATCGGCTACCCACACGGGCCCCCGCTGTCAAATCTTTTTCCCGCTCGGCGTGTCGCCCGTCACCCGGCCTTCACCCTCCGCAGTCGGAGAATTCACCCTCCCCCCTTTTGCTGCGGCGAAACCCGGCGTACCGTGTCGCCCCAGGAAGTTCGGTCGATTCTCCTTGGGGGGCGGATCATGGACGACACGCTGGGCTGGGGGGCACCGCGCATGCTGCGGATGCTGCTGCTCGGCGTGCTCTCGGCCCTCGCCGTCGTCGTCCTCTCGTTCTTCGCCTCGGCCTCGTCGGCGTCGGCCGACGACGGTTCCGGTTCGGGACTGCTCGGCGCCGTCGGCTCGACCGTCGAGACCGTCGCTGACACGGGCGGTGGCGCGGTCAAGGCCGTCGCCGAGCCGGTCGTCGAGACCGCGAGCCCGATCGTCGAAAGCGTCGTCGAACCCGTCGCCCAGGTCGTCGAGCCGGTGACCGCACCCGTCGCCGAGGTCCTCCCGGCGCCGGTCGCCGAGGTCGTCACCGCCCCGGCGGAGGTCGTTCCGACCGTGGTCGACACCGTGAACACGGTGGGCGATGTCGCGAACGACGCGGTCTCCGGCACCGTCGGAACCGTGGGTGACGTCGTGAGCGGCGTCGCCGGGTCCGGACTGGTCGGAGGCGTCGTCGCCCCCGTCGTCGACACCGTCGAGTCGCTCCCCGTGGTCGGCGCCGTCGTCGAGAGCACAGGCCTCGGAGACGTCGTGACCGACGTGGCCGTCGGCGTCGACGAGACCCTCCCCGTAGTCGTCGGTGAGCTGCCCTCCTCGGTGGCCCCCGTCGTTCCCACCATCCCCGGGGGCACGCAGGGCGGTGGTGGCACCGTCCCGTCGCTGCCGTCCCTCCCCGGTCTCCCGATCCCGGGCGCTCCCTTCGCGGGCACTCTGGGCGCGAGCGTCGCAGACCTGCCGCAGGCCGTGGCATCCGTCATCTCCCAGCCCGCCTCCCCCGTGGATGCCACGCAGCTCGCGCGTCTGTTCCGCGACGCCGGCACGGCGAGCGTCCAGACCGTTCAAGACGCGGCGGGAGCGGCATCCCTCCTCCCCTCCTCCCCCGCCGACCGCGGCGCCTCGAGCTTCACGCTCGGTACCGCGAGCGGCGCGGGCTCGGCCGCCTCGGCCGGCTCGGCGACCGGTGGCGCAGCCCCCGCCACCGCCGACCAGGGGGCCATCTCGGCATCCCTCGTTCTTCTCTCCCGCGGGGGCGATGTCGACGACGACATCCCCGCGGTCCCCGTCAACGCCACCGACGTCTCTCCTGACTGAGGGCGATCGTGCCGTGCTCGACACGGCAGACGATCCCGCGCTTCTGCGCACCCTCATTCACCTACAGGAGAAACTCTCATGCGCAAGATCTACTCGCGCGTCCTCATGGGCGCGCTCGTCGGAGGCGGCCTCGCCGTCGCCGGATGCGGCATCGCCAATGCCGCAGAAACCTCGGGAACGGACGGTCTGCTCTCGGGCGACCAGGCCGTCGTCTCGCTCGACGCACCGGTCACGGTCGGCGGAAACGCCGTCTCGCTGCTCGGCGACAGCCGCAGCGAAGGCGCCGACACAGCCGCTCCCCCGGCCGCATCGGCTCCCGCCGCGTCCACCGACGGCACCGACAGCCTGCTCGGCGGCAACCAGGGCATCGTCTCGGTCGACGTGCCGGTCACGGTCGGCGGAAACGCCGTCTCAGTGCTCGGCGACAGCCACAGCGAGGATGCCACCACCACCGGCGGATCCGCTCACGGCGGCGCCGGCGATGTCAGCACCGACGGCGACGACAGCATCGGCGGCGGCAACCAGGCGCTGATCCCGGTCGAGGTTCCGATCACGGTCGGCGGCAACGCCGTCTCGGTCGTCGGCGACAGCCACAGCGAGGATGCCGGCACCACTGGCGGATCCGGCGGCTCGGGGGCCGGCGACGTCTCCACGGACGGCACCGACAGCATCCTGGGCGGCGACCAGGCGGCCGCGCCGATCAGCGTCCCGGTGACCGTCGGCGGCAACGCCGTCTCGGTCGTCGGCGACAGCTGGACCGAAGGCGCCGACACCACCGGCGGCGCCACCGGCGGCACCGGTAACGTTTCCACCGACGGCACCGACAGCATCGGCGGCGGCAACCAGGTCGTCGCACCCATCTCGCTGCCCATCACGGTCGGCGGCAATGCCGTCTCCGGTCTCGGTGACAGCTGGACCGAGGGCGCCGACACCACCGGCGGCACCACCGGGGGCGGCACGGGTGACGTCTCCACCGAAGGCACCGCCAGCATCCTCGGCGGCAACCAGGTCATCGCACCGATCTCACTGCCCGTGACCATCGGCGGCAACGCCATCTCCGGTCTCGGCGACAGCTGGACCGAGGGCGCCGACACCACCGGCGGCACCACCGGGGGCGGCACGGGTGACGTCTCGACCGACGGCACCGACAGCATCGGCGGCGGCAACCAGGCGATCGCACCGATCTCGCTGCCCGTCACGGTCGGCGGCAATGCCATCTCCGGTCTCGGCGACAGCTGGACCGAAGGCGCCGAAACCACCGGCGGAAACACCGGGGGCACGGGTGACGTCTCCACCGACGGCACCGACAGCATCCTCGGCGGCAACCAGATCATCGCACCCATCTCGCTGCCCGTGACCATCGGCGGCAACGCCGTGTCGGTCGTCGGTGACAGCACCAGCACGGATGCCACCACCACCGGCGGAACCACCGGCGGCGGGCTGCTCGGCGGCGTCACGACCGGCGGGGGCGACAGCATCCTCGGCGGCAACCAGCTGATCGTCCCGATCTCGCTGCCCGTCACCATCGGCGGCAACGCGGTCTCGATCATCGGCGACAGCACCACCGGCGGCTCGAATACCGGCACCCCGGGCACGCCCGGCACCCCCGGCACCCCCGGCACCCCGGGAACTCCCGGCACCCCCGGCACCCCGGGAACCCCCGGCACCCCCGGAACGCCCGGCACCCCCGGCACCCCCGGAACGCCCGGCACCCCGGGAACGCCCGGTAGCAACGGCACCAACGGAATGAACGGCGTCAACGGCTCCACCGGTGTGTCGGTGGTCGGATCCGTGGCGTCGGCGTCGACGGCATCCCCCCTCGCCACCGGCAGCAACGCTCGCACGCTCGCGGTGACGGGAGCTGACGGCGCCTCCGCCGCCGGTCTCGGCGTCGCGGGTCTGATCGCCCTCCTCGTCGGAGGGGGCCTGCTCCTGCGTCGTCGCCGCTCGGTCGCCTGACCGGAAGCGTTCGCGCACAGAACGCGACACCGGATGCCACGCCCTCGGGTCGGCATCCGGTGTCGCGGCGCGCGCGGACGAGGCGTTCGGCGAGGTCCCGGACCCTCCGACAGGCTCAGGGTCCTCCGCCAGGACCAGGATCTCCGCCAGCGCGAGCCCCACCACGGTGGCTGAGCCCGTCGAAGCCACCCCCGGACCCTTCGACAGGCTCAGTGTCCTCCCGTCGGGGGATCGCCCGGCTCCGGACTAGAGAGCTCCGCCGCGACGCTCGCGCTCAAGGAACGCGATCGTGTCAGGATTCTGCGGGGCGTCGAAGATCTGGGCGGGTGTGCCCTGCTCGACGATCCGTCCGCCCTTCATGAACACGATGCGGTCGGCGACCTCGCGCGCGAACGACATCTCGTGCGTCGCCATGAGCATGGTCGAGCCGCGGCCGCGCAAGACCCGGACCAGATCGAGCACCTCGCCCACGAGCTGCGGGTCGAGCGCCGAGGTGATCTCGTCGAGCAGCAGCAGCTCGGGGTCGGTCATCACGGCGCGCACGATCGCGACGCGCTGCTGCTGTCCACCCGAGAGGCGGTCGGGGAACTCCCGCGCCTTCGCGCCCAGGCCCAGCTGCTCGAGCAGTTCGGTACCCCGTGCGTAGGCCTCGGCCTTCGGCATCCCGTGCACTTTGCGTGCCGCGAGGGTGACGTTGTCGATGACCCGGAGGTGCGGGAACAGGTTGAAGTGCTGGAACACCACGCCGATCCGCGAGCGGGCGGCATCCTGGTCGATCGTCGGGTCGGTCAGGTCGTCGCCGTTCAGCAGGATCTGGCCGTCGTCGACGCGCTCGATGAGGTTGATGGTGCGCAGCAGGGTCGATTTGCCCGATCCCGAGGCTCCGATCAGGACCACGACCTCGTGCTTGGCGAGGTCGAGGTCGATGCCGTCGAGCACGACGTGGTCGCCGAACGCCTTGCGGACGCTGCGGACCTCGAGCACGCTCATACGATCCCGCCCATCTGCTCGCGTCTGGCCAATCGCGCCGAGACGTAGTCGGTGAGGCGGATCATCGGCAGCGCCATCGCCACGAACAGCAACGCCGCCACGATGTACGGCGTGAAGTTGTAGAACTCCGCCGCCGAGATCTGCGCCGCGCGGACGGCATCCACCGCTCCGAGCACCGAGATCAGACCGACGTCCTTCTGCATCGACACGAAGTCGTTCATCAGCGCCGGCACGACCTTGCGCACGCCCTGGGGGATCACGACGATCCGCAGCGTCTGCCCGTGCGTCAGGCCCATCGAGCGAGCGGCGACCCGCTGCGAGGGATGCACGGCCTCCATGCCGGCGCGCAGCACCTCGGCGATGTAGGCCGAGTAGGTGAGGACGATCGCGATCGTGCCCCACAGCACCACGGGCACGCGGCCGAAGATCCCGAGCGCCGGCAGTCCGAAGCCCACCAGGTACAGCACGATCAGCAGGGGGATGCCGCGGAACAGATCGGTGTAGACCGTGGCCAGGGCGCGCAGCGGGAAGAAGACCGGTCCCCGCAGCGAGCGCAGCACCGCGAGGGTCGTCCCGAGCAGCGCCACGGCGAGCGCGGCGACGATCAGCACCTGGATGTTGACCCACAGCCCCGCGAGGATCGACGGGAAGCTCTGCACCGCGATGTCGAGGTCGAAGAAGCTCCGACGCACGTCTTCCCAGCCGGGGCTCGACAGGATCGCCCACCCGACCACCGCGACGAAGACGACGGTGCTGACCAGGGCGATCAGCACCGACTTCGTCGACTGCTGACGCCGCGTGGCGCGCCGACCGAGTTCGAGCTCGCTCGGCCGCCACGCGGTGTCGGAAGAGGTGGATGCCACGGAGTTACTTCAGCACGGGCGCGGCGGCCGTGCCGCCGAGCCACTTCTGCTGCAGCTCGTCGAGGGTGCCGTTCTCGCGGAGCGCGTCGACCGCCTCGGTGACGGGGGTGGTGAGCGCCGAGCCCTTCGGGAGGACGAAGGCGAGCTCGTCGCCGCCGGCCGAGGAGTCGGGGAGCTGTCCGACGACCTTGCCGTCGTCGAGCACGGCACCGGCGAGGTAGAACGCGGTGGGCAGGTCGACGACGATCGCGTCGACCTGGCCCGACTGCAGGGCGGCGACGGCGTCGTCGTTGGAGTTGAAGACGCTGAGGTTGCCGGTGCCGAGCTGGTCGGCGGCCACCTGGTAGCTGGTCGTGGCGCTCATGACGCCCACGGGGACGTTCTTCAGTTCGGCGACGGTCGTGGCCGAGGCGGCGGGCGAGGTGCCCGTGGTGACGACCGCCTGGGTGGTCGTGTAGTACGGCGACGAGAAGTCGACGGCCTGCTTGCGCTCCTCGGTGATCGAGAACTGCTGCAGGTTCATGTCCCAGTCCTTCGGACCGGGGGCGATGGCGCTGTCGAAGTTCGAGCGCACCCACACGACCTCGTCTTTCGAGAAGCCGAGCTGCGTCGCGACGGCGTCGGCGACGGCGGCCTCGAACCCCTCCCCCGAGGCGGGGTCGTCGTTCTCGACCCACGGCGAGAAGGCGGGCTCGCCGGTGGCGATGGTGAGCTTGCCGGCGGTGACGGTCTGCAGAGCGCCCTCGGTGGCAGGCGCGGCACCGGCGTCGGAACCGGTCGGGGCGAAGGCGCAGGCCGTCAGGGTGACGACCGTGGCGGCGGCCACCGCGGTCAGGGCGGCGGCGCGGCGCAGGCGTGCGAAAGCGGTCACGATGTCTCCTCGTGGACGTATCGGGGTCATCCCCGGAGTGCTGTGATGTGCACAGCGTACCCAGCGCATGTTTCCGGCGATGTCGCCGACGACATCTGATGACACGGGCGGAGCTACTCGGCGAGGCGCCAATCGGCGAAGCTGAACCCCGGCGAAACGACGCAGCTGACCACGACCTCGGCGTCGCCCGCCGGCCGAGCCGCCTGCCAGACGCCCGCCGGCACCGTGTGCTGCAGCACGTGACCGGCGGCGAGGTCGGGTCCGAGGGTGACCGTTCGCGCGGCGCCGGGCTGTTCGCCGTCTCCGCCGAGGGACAGCTCGAGCGCGCCCGGCCCGTGCCAGAGCCACACCTCGTCACTCGTCACGACGTGCCACGCGCTCTCGTCGCCCGGGGTCAGCAGGTAGTGGATGCAGGTCGCCGCGGGCCGCACACCGCCGGGCGTCTCGACCTCGACGCTGCCGGTCCACATGCGCCGGAACCACCCGCCCTCGGCGTGCGGTTCGAGATCGAGCAGGACGGCGGTCGCGGGACGCTCAACGGTCATCGGCGGATACTCCGGTCTCTCGGGTGAAAGCGGCGGATGCCGAGCGCACCACGCCGTCGATGACGGTCGCGGCCGCGCTCCCCTCGCCGGCGACGACGAGGTGCTCGATCGTGTCATCGACCTCCGACACCGGCACGTCGAAGAACGCCAGATCCGCCACGACGCCCACGGCGAGGTAGCCGGTGCGGGCCGGGCCCGTGTCGAGTCCCATGGCGTGCGCCCCGCCGAGGGTCGCCGCCCGCAGCAGCAGCTCGGACAGGTCGCGGTTCGCGTACCCCTGCGCCCGTGCGAGTCGGTGCAGCGCCGACACGTCGGCCAGCAGGTCAAGGGAGGGACTGGATGCCAACGAGTCGGTGCCCACGGCGAGCGCGCTGCCCTCGAGCAGGTACGCGGCGACCGGCGGCTCGTCGAGCCCGATCACGGCGTTCGACCGCGGGCACAGGGCCACGCTCGTTCCCCGGGCGCGCAGGATCGCCCGATCGCGCGCGGTCATGTAGACGCCGTGGGCGATGTGGCAGTCGGGGCCCAGCACGCCGAGCTCGTCGACGAACTCCGTCGCTCCCGTGCCGAAGCCCTCGTCGCGCAGCGCGCGGAAGCTCGAGGGACGGTGCAGCTGCCAGGGGGCGGTCTCGCCGTGCTCGCGCTCGAAGGCGGCCTCGCCGAGATGCAGGTGCAGGCGGCTCCCCCGTTCGCGCACGATGTCGGGGATCTCGAGCAGCGGCTCGACGTCGAGGGAGTACGGCGCGTGCGGTGACAGCCCCGTCCCCGGGGGTGAGGGCAGCGCGTCGAGGCGCGACTCGACCTCGGCGCGGCCGCGCTCGGCCCACGCCGCGTTGGTCCAGCTCATCACCTCCCAGTAGGTGATGCCGTGCAGTCGCGCGTCGTGCAGCGCCGACGCCGCCTCGACGTCGGTGACGATGTCGGCCACCGCCGTGGTCCCCGCGGCGATCATCGCGAGCGCACCGGTCCTGGCATCCGCTGCCCAGTCGTGACCGGCGCGGTAGACCGGGGTGAACGCCTCGTCCCAGTCGTCGAAGCCGTCGTACGAACCGCGCCCGACCTCGGCCATGCCCGTGTACTGCAGGTGCGAGTGCGCGTTCACGAGCCCCGGGGTCAGCACCCCCGGCCAGTGCACCTCGTCGAAGGCGACGCCGCGCGCCCGCAGCTCGTGCCGCACCCATTCGCGGTCGCCGACGTGGCGGATGCGTCCGCCCGCCACCGCGATGGCCCCGCCGGGGATGGGGGGCGCGGTCACGGGTACGACGAGGGATGCCGAGTACAGCACGACGCTCATGCGTCACCGCCGGCGAATCGGGGCGAACGCCAGTCGTCGAGACCGGCGGGGTCGAGCGCGCGCGGGTCGTCGAGCGCGGCTTCCCGCACCGCCAGCGCCGTTCGGGCCACGAGATCGTCGACCTCGGGACCGAGCGCGTGGACACCGGGGCCGGGCCGCCGCGCGAGCAGGTCGTCGAGGGCGGCGAGCTGTACCGCGAAGGAGAGGTCCATGATCTCGATGGGGTTGCCCTCGGCCGCGGTGATGTTGACCGCTCCGCCGCCGCCGAGCACGAGCGCGTCGCCCGCGTCGGACACCTCGCCCGGGACTCCGCCGGCGACCGCGACGACCCTCGCGACGGCGGCGATCTCGGGCGTGACCGTGGCGGGGACGCCGGTCGCCGAGACCACGAGCGCTCCCCCGGCCAGCTCGACCGCCCGGCCGGTCGCGAACCCGTCGTGCCGCGCCTCGAGCGCACGCACGGGGTCTGTCTCGGCGACACGGACATCGGCACCGAGCGCCCGGAGGTGCACGGCGACTCCCTTTCCGACGGGCCCGTAGCCGAGAACGAGGGCCGGCTGGTCGGTCAGCGCGATCCCCCGCTCCTCGAGCAGGTCGGCGATCGCGAAGACGCACGACTGCCCCGTGCCGTAGCGGTTGTCGAACATCGTCTTGGTGCGCGCGTCGTTGACGGCCATCACGGCGCAGCGCAGGATGCCGGCATCCTGCATCCGCCGGAGGGGCGTCAGGCCGCTGGTCGTCTCCTCGCACGCGCCGACCCAGCCGTCCACGAGCGCGGGGTCGTCCTCGTGCGCGAGGCGGATGAGATGCGCACCGTCATCGAGCAGTACGTCGAGACCCGCACGCAGGAAGCTCAGCGCGGCAGCGCGCTCAGCGGTACCCGACAGAGACGGATCCGCCGTCACGGCGAAGCCCTCGGCCCGCAGCGCGTTCGCGACCCCGACGTCGGTCTCGTCGGGGTGCGCGTACACCGACACCTCCGCCCCCCGCTCGCGCAGCAGCAGCGTCAGCACCGCGGTCTTGGGCTCGAGCACCATGGCCACGCCGATCCGCAGGCCCGTCAGGTCGAGACGGCCGGCGAGGGCGGAGGCGACGGGCATGTGCTCGCGCGCGAAGGCGATGCGGCCGGCGGCGTCGCCGCGCTCGGGCAGCGGTCGTCCGTCGAGCAGCACGCGATCGGCATCCAGGTCGAACTCGACGCGGCCCGGGGCCGGCTCCGGGCTCGGGATGCCGCCGAGCCCCGCCAGAAGCGCGTGCAGCGCCGCGGATCCCTCGCCGCGCACGGCGAACGGGCGGCCGGCGATCATGAGGTTCGACGCGCGCGCGAAGCGGCGGACGATGCGCTCGGGTGCGCGGGGGTCGGTCACGGCACTCAGCCTAGGGTCACGGCATCCGTCCCCCCGACGACTCCTGCCGCGCCCCGAACGCACACGAACCGCACGAGATCACAGGTACCGGCCACCGCGAAGGGTGTGACCTCGGCCCGATCGTGTGATCTCGGCATGGCCCCGCGCCGCCCGCTCGGATCTGCGCGCCGAGGACGGCGGGGTCGTTGGGGCGTGAACCCCCGCCCCGAGCGGCAGAACGCGCCCGGCACCAGAAGGTCCGCCGCGAGCACGCGAAAAGGCCCCGCCCTGCCGAAGCAGGAGCGGGGCCGAATCGTGCGTCGCGAATTACTTCGCGGCGACCACCTGGAGGGTGATCACGGCGGTGACGTCGTCACGCAGGCGAACGGTCGCCTCGTGCTCGCCGACCGACTTGATCGAGGAGGTGATCTGGATCTTGCGCTTGTCGAGCTCGCCCAGGCCGGCGGCCTTGACGGCGTCGGCGACGTCGGCGGGCTTGACCGAACCGAAGAGGCGGCCCTCGTTGCCGGCCTTGACCGACAGCTTGACGGTGTTCGACTCGAGCGAGTTCTTCAGGGCCACGGCGTCTTCGTGCGCGTGGATCGCGCGGGACTCGCGAGCGGCGCGGATCGACGCGACCTGCTTCTCGCCACCGCGGCTCCAGGCCACGGCGAAGCCCTGCGGGATGAGGTAGTTGCGGGCGTACCCGTTCTTGACCTCGACAACGTCACCGGCGCTACCGAGCCCGGTGACCTCATTCGTGAGAATCAGCTTTGCCATCGGGTGCTCCTTAGCGGCCGGCGCCGGCGTAGGGCAGGAGAGCC
>CAJYJO010000043.1 GCA_913774845.1 uncultured Microbacterium sp.
TCTTACCCGTGCCGTGGGGCAGGATGACCGTGCCGCGGACCATCTGGTCGGCCTTACGGGGGTCGACCGAGAGCTTCAGCGCGACCTCGACGGTCGAGTCGAACTTCTTCGAGCCGGTCTCCTTCGCGAGCGCGACGGCGTCGGTCGGGGTGTAGTACGTGTCGGGCGCGATCTTCTCGGCGGCGGCCCGGAATGCCTTGGACTTGGTAGCCATGTTCTTCTCCCCTTAGTCCTCGACCGTGATGCCCATGGAGCGGGCGGTGCCGGCGATGATCTTGGCCGCGGCCTCGATGTCGTTGGCGTTCAGGTCGGGCTGCTTGGTCGTCGCGATCTCGCGCACCTGGTCCTTGGTGAGCTTGCCCACCTTGGTCGTGTGCGGGGTGGGCGAGCCCTTCTGCAGGCCGGCGGCCTTCTTGATGAGCTCGGCGGCCGGGGGCGTCTTCAGGATGAACGTGAAGCTGCGGTCCTCGTACACCGTGATCTCGACGGGGATCACGTTGCCGCGCTGCGACTCGGTCGCGGCGTTGTAGGCCTTGCAGAACTCCATGATGTTGACGCCGTGCTGACCGAGCGCCGGGCCGATCGGCGGCGCCGGGTTGGCAGCACCGGCGTTGATCTGGAGCTTGATCAGGCCGGTCACCTTCTTCTTGGGTGCCATGTCCTCTTCCTTTCCTCGAGCACGAGCGGACACTCGTGCTCTCCCGCGCACCCGGCGTCTCCGGGCAGCGGTCGTGACGCGCCGAAGCACGCAACCTCCTCATCATACGCGACGTCGGGGCCGGCGGCATCCCGCGCTTTCCGCGCGTGCGCCGGTCGGCTCCAGGGGGTCTTCGCGCATGCGCCGGTCGGCGCTCCGCGGTCTCCGCGCATGCGCCGGTCGGCGCCCCGCATCTGCCGCGATAAACGCCGCAGCGAGCGAAACACGGCCCGCCTCGCCGTGTCTCACTCGCTGGAGCGTTTATCGCAACGTCGAACGCTCCGGCATCCCGCGAGGTCCCCCTCACGCGCGCGCACCGGTCGGCGCCGACGGTCTCCGCGCGCTTGCGTCGTCGGCGCTCCGCATCTGCCGCGATAAACGCCGCAGCGAGTGAGACACGGCCCGCCTCGCCGTGTCTCACTCGCTGGAGCGTTTGTCGCGAAGTTGTCCACAGGTACGCCCGGGCGATGAAGCAGGGAAAGCGGCGGGGATGCCACCCTCGGGCGATGACGCAGACACCGCCGCTCACGGCCGTCGAGCCCCCGGCATCCCTCATCCGCGCCGACCACGCGGCATCCGCCGGCTCATACCCCGCCGTCGACCGCGCGCTTCTGCGCATCCGACCAGCGGTCTACACCGTGCGTGAGGAGTGGGAGGCACTGCCGCAGTGGGACCGCTACCTCCTGCGGGTCCACGCGTACGCCACCGTCCGTGGCGGTGCGATGTTCTCACACGAGTCGGCGGCGGCCCTTCTCGGACTCCCCCTCTTCGGTCATCCCCGGGATATCCACGTGTTCGACTGCCGCCGCACGCGCTCGCTGCGCTTCGGCGACGTGGCCGTGCACACCAGCGCCGACCCGCGGAGTGCGCTGCACCTCGGTGAGCTGCGAACGACCACGGTGCTGGATACCGTTCTCGACCTCGTCCGTTGCCTCCCGCCTGCCTTCGGCCTCGCCGTCGCCGACGACGCCACGCGCCGGATGGGCATCACGCGCGAGGGACTGCTCGCGCGAGCATCGCAGCAGCGGACGAACCGCGGCCGACGGCGCGTGGAGTGGATCGGCGAGCACATGGACGCGCGGGCGGAATCGGTCGCCGAGTCGATCAGCCGCGCGGTCGCGCAGTGGTGCGGCTTCCCTCGTCCCGCTCTGCAGAGGGAGCACCGCGCCGACGGGAGGACCTATCGCTCCGATCTGAGCTGGCCCGAGCACCGGGTGATCGGAGAATGCGACGGCTGGCAGAAGTACGGCACGGGAGACGATGCGACCCGCGCCTTCCGGGAGGAGAAGCGTCGCGAAGACGCCCTGCGACGCGCGGGGTGGAAGGTGGCGCGCTGGGATTACGCCGGGGCCCTCCGGGTCGACGGCATGCGCGACGCCCTCCTGTCCGCAGGGCTCCCCCTCATCCATCCGGCCGACACGGCGCGCCTCACCACGCTGCGGCAGCGGCGACCCTCGTTCGAGAAACGCGGCGGCGAGTGAGACACGGCGTGCGGTGGCGTGTCTCACTCGTACGGGCGTTTATCGCGAAGGAAGCGGGCGGCGGAAACGGCGAACGCCCCGCGCGGCCGGGGCCGGGCGGGGCGTTCGCGACGACGCGCGGGGCGTCAGATCATCTTGGTGACCTGGTCGAACGACAGCTCGACCGGGGTCTCGCGCTCGAAGAGCGACACGAGCACGGTGAGCTTGCCGCTCTCGGGCTTGATCTCGCTGATCGTGCCGGGCAGGCCCGCGAACGAGCCTTCCTTGATGGTAATCGTCTCGCCGGCCTCGAAGTCGACCTCGGCGGGGATGACGCGCTGCGCGGTGGGGGCGCCCTTGGCGGCACCGGCCTTGGCGGGCGCGGACTCCTTGACCTCGACGAGGCTCTTGAGCATGTTGAACGCCTCTTCGAAGCGCAGCGGCGTGGGGTTGTGGGCGTTGCCCACGAAGCCGGTGACGCCGGGCGTGTGACGCACGACCGACCAGGTGTCCTCGTTGAGGTCCATGCGCACCAGCACGTAGCCGGGGATGCGCACGCGGTTGACCATCTTGCGCTGGCCGTTCTTGATCTCGACGACGTCCTCCATGGGGACCTCGACCTGGTAGATGTCGTCCTCGACCTCGAGCGTCGACTTGCGCTGCTCGATGTTGGCCTTCACCTTGCGCTCGAAGCCGGCGTAGGAGTGGATGACGTACCACTTGCCGGGGAGCATCCGCAGCTCGGTGCGGAACGTCTCGTACGGGTCAGCGTCCTCGTCGATGTCGTCGTCGCCAGCGGCGTCGGCGGGCGACTCGCCGGCCTCCACCTCGTCGACCACGCCGGCGGCGGCGGAGACCTCGTCGACGAAGTCCTCGTCGAGCACGGGAGCGTCGGGCTCGCCGTTGACGTCGGGACCGTCGTAGGGGGTGACCTCGTCTTCGGCCTCGGCGGCCTTCTCGGCCTGTTCCTCGGCGAGGGAGTCGTTCAGGACCTCGGCGGCGGCCTCGGCCTCGCTGGTCTCGTCGATCTCGAGAGCGTCGTTCACGATCGCGTCCGCCTCCGGGTCGGTGATGTCGATGTCGCCCAGGTCGGCGTCGTCGGTGTCGGTCTCGTCGTCGACGATGTGGACGGCGGAGTGCTCGGCCGAGTCGGAGGCGCGCTCCTGCGAGGCGAGCACGTTGCCCTCCTGGGCTTCGTCGTCCTCGCTGGACTGCTCAGCGGCCGTCGCCCAATCGGCGTCGTCGACATATCTTTCAGACACTGTGATCTCTTCCGTTCAAAGGCGGCCGCTCTTGGCGCCGCTCGTCCGCACAGACGCCGGTCAGGCGCCGGCGGTACCGGGGACGCCGAAGACGGCGGTGGTGATCCACACGAACAGCACGTCGAGGCCGTAGACGACCGCCATCATGACGACGACGAAACCGAGGACCACCGCGGTGAACTTCAGCAGCTCCTGCCGCGTCGGCGTGACGACCTTGCGGAGTTCTGCGAAGACCTGGCGGATGAACAGTGCGATCCGCGCGAAGAAGTTGAGCTTCTTCTCACGGGGAGCGCCGCGCTCGGCGACGATCTCGCCCTTCGCCTCGTCCTGCGTCATCGAACCACCTTGGTCTGTGTCTGTGCCAGCGTGCGCTGTGCGCAGGGCGGACAGGAATCGAACCTGCAACCTGCGGTTTTGGAGACCGCTGCTCTGCCAATTGAGCTACCGCCCTAAGATCCCGAGGGATCCAGGATTCGAGACCCGCACGCTTTCGCCTGGAATCTCACGGGGGAGGATGCCGCGCACCCGGAGGCACAGCGAAAGAATGCAGATTTCGACTGCACTACCCAGTCTATGTCATGTCCCCCGGCGAGGCGAACCGGGCCGGGGGACGGACACGGATCAGGCGGTGCGGATGAGCTTCTTGTTCACGAACTCGTCGGCCGCGAGCAGCCCGAGCTCGCGCGAGGTGCCGCTGCGCTTGACCCCGCCGAACGGCAGCTCGGGCGAGTCGGCGAGCACGACGTTGACGTAGACCATCCCGGCCTCGAGGCCGTCGGCCACGCGCTGAGCCTGCTCGGCATCCGTGGTGAAGACGTAGGAGCCGAGACCGTAGCCGGTGTCGTTCGCGAGGGCGACGGCCTCGTCTTCGCTCGAGACGCGGTAGACAGTGCCGACGGGACCGAAGAACTCCTCGCCGTACGCGTCCATCTCACTCGTCACACCGGTCAGCACGGTGCCCGGGTAGAACGCGCCGTCGCGGGTCCCCCCGACCTCCACGGTGGCGCCCTGCGCGACCGCACGCTGCACCTGCTCGTCGAGACGCTCGGCCGCGGCGAGCGAGGACAGCGGCCCCAGCACGGTGTCGTCGGCGAAGGGGTCGCCGACCTTGGCCTCGCCGAGGGCGGCGGCGAACTTCTCGAGGAAGGCGTCGTACAGCTCGTCGATGACGATGAAGCGCTTCGCGCCGTTGCACGACTGCCCGTTGTTGTCGAGGCGCGCGTCCACCGCCGCCTGCACCGCGGCATCCAGGTCGTCCGTCGACAGCAGGATGAACGGGTCGGATCCGCCGAGCTCGAGCGCGACCTTCTTGAGGTTGCGACCGGCGATCTCGGCCACAGCCGCCCCGGCCCGCTCGGAGCCCGTCACCGACACGCCCTGTACGCGGCGGTCGGCGATGATGGTCGCCGCCTGGTCGTTGGTGGCGCGGATGTTCACGTACGCCCCCTCGGGCAGGCCCGCGTCGCGGTAGATCGCCTGCAGCGCCTCCGCCGACTCCGGGCACTGGGGCGCGTGCTTGAGCAGGATGGTGTTGCCGACCGCGAGGTTCGGGGCGGCGAAACGGGCGACCTGGTAGTACGGGAAGTTCCACGGCATGATGCCCAGCAGCACCCCCAGCGGCGAGCGGCGGACCACGGCCGTTCCTTCGCCCAGGATCTCGAGCGGGCTGTCGCCGGTGATCTTGTCGATGTTGTCGGCGTAGTACTCGGTGATGTCGGCGGCGAAGTCGACCTCGCCCAGCGCCGCTTCGAGGGGCTTGCCCATCTCGCGGACGATGATGGCGGCGAGCTCGTCCCGACGCTCGCGGTGGAGTTGCGCGACCTGGCGCAGTCCCTCGGCCCGCTGGGCCGGGGCCGTGCGCGACCAGACGCGGTATCCGTCATGGGCGGACGCGATCGCGGCCTCGACCCCGGAGTCGCTCAGCGTGTCGTACTCGGCGAGGGTCTCACCGGTAGCGGGATTGACGACGGCGTAGTCGCTCATGGTGCTCCTTTTCGTTTCGTGGTCAGGACGTGACGCGGCGGCGGCGTGCGCTGGCGGGGGCTTCTCGACCCAGCGTCTCACCCCGGAAGAACCCGGGGCTCACGATGCGCTGGGCGATCATGAGCATGACCCCGACCACGATGATCACGACCGTGATCACGAACACGAGGCCGACGCCGCCGATCTCGGATCCCGAACCGTAGTCGGGGCTCGCGCTGTCGATCAGGGTGGTGACGAACAGCACGGCGAGGATCACCCCGCCGATGAGGGGGGCCAGCAGCGTCAGGAAGACGTTGCGCACCGAGTCGAACCACTGCTTGCGGAAGTACCAGACGCACGCGAACGCGGTGAGGCCGTAGTAGAAGCAGATCATCGCGCCGAGGGCCGTGATCGTGTCGGTGAGCACGTTCTCGCTGAGCACGCGCATCACGGCGTAGAACGCCGAGGCGACGATCGCCGAGACGATGGTGGCGTACCCGGGGGTGAAGAACCGCGGGCTGACAGTCGCGAACCTCTTCGGCAGGGCGTCGTAGTGCGCCATCGCCAGGAGCGTGCGCGCCGGACCCACGAAGGTGGCCTGCAACGAGGATGCCGAGCTGGTGAGCACCGCGAGCGAGACGAGGAACGCCAGGGGTCCGAGGATGGGTCCCGACAAGTGGAAGAAGACGTTCTCCTGGATGTCCTCGTTCCCGAGCCCCAGCTCCCCCGTCCCGTTGCCGGCGAACATGAGCAGCGCGACGGCGATCAGCAGGTACAGGGCGACGATGAGGAACACCGTGACCGTGGCGGCTCGACCGGGGGTCTTGTCGGGGTCCTTCGTCTCCTCGTTCATGGTGAGGATGACGTCCCACCCCCAGAAGATGAAGATCGACAGCGACAGGCCCGCGGCGAACGCGCTGAACGAATCGACCTCGAACGGGTTGAACCAGGACGCCTGCACGGGGCTCGCGTCGAACGCGTTGCCGTTCATCATCTCGACGACGGCCGCGCCGGCGAACACCAGCAGCACGAGCACCTGGAACCCGACCAGGCCGTACTGCAGACGCTGAGTGGTCTGCAGGTCGCGGTAGGACACGATCGTGGCGAGCAGCATGAAGAGCAGGCACACGGCCACGTTGATGGGCACGACGCGCGTGAGCTCGGCGATGTCGGCGTTGCCGGTGACCTGCGCGATGAGCAGGAAGAGGAAGTCGACCGCGATGCCGGCGAGGTTCGAGAGCACGATCACCGTGGCGGCGATCAGCCCCCAGCCGGCCATCCACCCCACCCACGGCCCGAAGGCGCGGGCGGCCCAGGTGAAGGAGGTGCCGGCATCCGGCATCCGCGAGTTCAGCTCGCGGTAGCCGAGGGCGACGAGGAGCATCGGGATGAAGCCGACGAGGATGATCGCGGGGACCTGGAAGCCGACGGCCGACACGGTGGGGCCGAGGGCTCCGGTGAGCGTGTACGCGGGGGCGATGGTCGAGATGCCGATGACGACGGCGCCGATCATGCCGATCGAGCCGACCCGGAGTCCCTTGTTGGAGATGCCGGTGGTGACGGCGCTGTCGGGCGCCGGGCTCGCGCCGTTGCGAGGGGTGGTCATGAGGAGGCCTCCGAGGTGCGCGGCACCACGATCATGGGGACGGGGAGGGCGCGGAGGATGCGCCCCGCGGTGGAGCCGAGGAACAGACGCCGGGGCTGCGCGAGACGGCTGGAACCGACGAGCGCGACCTCGCCGGGCTGCCAGTCGATGCGCGAGACGGCGTCCTCGATGTCGGAGCCGGCGCCGACGAGGGCCTCGGCCTCGATCTCGGCGGGAAGCGCCGCACGAACGGTCTCGAGCACGTCCTCGGCGTGCGCCTGACCGGTCAACCGGGTCAACGACGGGTCCACCCGCCCGGGCAGGTCGACGCCCGCGAGCGAGAGCAGTCGCAGGGGTGCCTTCGCGCGACGAGAGAGGGATGCCGCGGTTTCGAGCAGGACGTCGGCTCCGGGGCGGGTGCCGATCGCGGCAGTGACGCGCGGCAGCCCGACGGACGGATCGACGTCGCGCGCGCCCTCGGGAGCGAGGGCCACGGGGACGGGTGCCGAGTGGACGAGCTCCTCGGCGGTCGTGCCGAGGCGGTGGCGACCGCGGGGCCCTCCCCCGCCGGTGCCGACGACGATGACTCCGGCGTCAAACTCCTCGGCGGCCGCGACGAGTCCGTCCGACACCGCGTGGCCGGAGCGGACGTGACCGCGGATGCCGGGATAGGGCGCCAGGGCCTCGCGCAACCAGCCGCGGGCGGTGTCCTGCACGAGACGCTCGTAGCCGGCATCCGTCGGGATCGACACGTTGTTCTCGGCCGAGGGGAGAACGACGACCGCGTGCACGGGGGCGTCGAGGGCCGCGCCCAGCCGCGCACCGAGCGCGAGGGCGTCGGCCCCCGCCTCGGTCGCGGTGTAGCCGACCACCACGCGACGGGCGCTCATCCGCGCGTCCGCTCGAGGATCTCCTCGGCCGCGCGGTGGCCCTGACGGATCGCGCCGTCGACGTGCTGGAAGCCGGCGCCGGCCATGTCGCTGCAGGCGAGGTGGAGCGCTCCGACGGGCTCGCGCAGGTCGGCGCCGTAGCGGTGCAGGCCGCCCAGGTCGAAGCTCGCGGCGTAGGCGCCGCGGGTCCATTCCTCGGTGCCCCAGTCGCTCTCGTAGTAGACGACGGGGTTCTTCGCCTCGGGTCCGTAGTAGTGCGACAGCGACTCGAGGATGCGCTCCTTGCGCTCTTCGGCGCTGAGACGGAACAGATCATCGGCGTTGTGGTCCGAGACGAAGCCCACGAGCGTTCCGCGCTCGTCGCCGTGGTTGGTGTTGTCGTACGCCTCGTGGCACAGCTCGTAGGGGCTGAAGGCGGTGCCGGAGAGCCCCTGCTCGCGCCAGAACGGCGTCTCGTACACGGCGTGCACCTTGATGACGAAGCCCATCGAGATGTGCTGGTGCATCTGGTGCTGCAGGCGCGGCAGCGGCGGCTCGAACGAGATGCGCGAGTACAGCACGGGGGCGAGCGCGAGGACGGCGAAGCGGGCACGGACCGTGACGCCGTCGGCGATCACGGTGACCCCCGCCGAGGCGGTCTTCGCGGCGTCGACGCGGGCCGTCAGCGCCCGCAGGTCCGCCACCTTCTGGCCCGTGTCCGCGGAACGCTCGGGAGCCGCCGTATCGGCGCCCCAGACGATGCGGCGCACCGGCTGGTTCAGCAGCACGTCGTCGCCGAGCCGCTCGGCGAGCAGCTCGGGCACCTGCTGGAGGCCGCCGGTCACGCGCTTGTCGAGGATGAAGTCGGCGTCGACGAGGTTCGAGTACGAACCCGCGGATGCCGCCATGTGCAGCGACTGCAGGAGCGAGAACGAATGCGTGGGCTTGGTGAGCATCGCGGAGCCCGTCGCGAAGGCGAGGTTGCGGACGGCCTCGTCGTCGTCGGTCTGCTCGCGCAGCCAGGCGTCCCACGAGATCGTGTCCCACTCGGCGGCCCGGGGGTGCGCCCAGGGGCGGTCGGGGTCGATCTCGGCGACCATCGCGTCGAGGCGCGCGGTCACCTCGTCGATGACCCTCTCGGTTTCGGGGGCGACGGGGAACATCTCGCCCGTGAAGCGCTTCGTCTCGCCGTCGGCACCGACGTAGACGCTCTCGCCCTCGCGGTAGCGGCTGTAGGTCGACAGGCCCAGGTCGGCGACCGTGTCGATGAGGGCCGTCTGGTCGGGCGAGACCCACTGACCGCCGAGCTCGAGCATCGCTCCCTCGACCACGTCGGTCCACAGGCGCCCGCCGACGCGGTCGCGCGCCTCGAGCACGACGACCGACAGGCCGGCTTTGCGCAGATCGTTGGCGGCGGTGAGTCCGGCAGCGCCGGCTCCGATGACGACCACGTCTCGGGTGATCTCTTCCATGAAAGCGTCCTTACTTGTCGTGCGGAGTCGGGAGTGTGGCCCCGACGGCGGCGGAGTTCGGGTCGACGCCGCCGTCGGGACGATCATCAGCTGCGGGCGAGGACGGCCGCGACGACGTCGAGGCCCTCGTTCAGGAGTTCGTCGCCGATCGTCAGCGGCGGGAGGAAGCGGATGACGTTGCCGTAGGTGCCGCAGGTGAGCACGATGACGCCTTCGGCGATCGCGGTCTTCGCCACGGACGCGGTGAGGGCGGCGTCGGGCGCACCCGTGGTGGGGTCGACGAACTCGGCGGCGATCATCGCGCCGTGTCCGCGCACGTCGCCGATGCGCGGGTCGGCCTTCTGCAGCTCACGCAGGCGCCCCTTCAGAAGCTCCCCGATCTGCTGGGCGCGCTCGACCAGGCCCTCGTTCTCGAAAGCGTCGATCGAGGCCAGCGCCGCGGCGCACGCGATCGGGTTACCGCCGTAGGTGCCGCCGAGTCCGCCCGTGTGGGTGGCATCCATGATGTCGGCGCGGCCCGTGACGGCCGCGAGCGGCAGACCCGCGGCGATGCCCTTGGCGGTGGTGACGAGGTCGGGGACGATGCCGAAGTGCTCGCTGGCGAACATGGCGCCGGTGCGGGCGAAGCCGGACTGCACCTCGTCGGCGATGAAGACGACGCCGTTGTCGCGGCACCAGTCCACGATCGCGTTGAGGAAGCCGTCGGCGGGGACGATGAAGCCGCCCTCGCCCTGGATGGGTTCGATGACGACCGCGGCGAGGTTCTCAGCGCCGACCTGCTTCTCGATCACCGAGATGGCCTTGGCTGCGGCATCCGGTCCCGAGAGTCCGTCGCGGAAGGGGTACGACAGCGGAGCGCGGTACACCTCGGCCGCGAAGGGGCCGAATCCGCTCTTGTACGGCATGTTCTTCGCCGTGAGCGCCATCGTCAGGTTGGTGCGTCCGTGGTACGCGTGGTCGAAGGCGACGACGGCCTGGCGGCCGGTGAACTTGCGGGCGATCTTGACGGCGTTCTCGACCGCCTCGGCGCCGGAGTTGAACAGCGCGCTCTTCTTCTCGTGATCGCCCGGGGTGAGGCGGTTCAGCGCCTCGGCGACGGCGACGTACGAGTCGTAGGGCGAGATCATGAAGCACGTGTGGGTGAAGGCTGCCACCTGCTCCTGCACGGCCTTCACGACGGCGGGGTGGGCGTTGCCGACGCTGGTGACGGCGATGCCCGAGCCGAGGTCGATGAGCGAGTTGCCGTCGGCGTCGACGACCACTCCCCCGCCCGCCGCGACGGCCTGGATCGGGACGGTGTGGCCGACTCCGGATGCCACGGCGGCGGCCTTGCGGTCCAGCAGCTCCTGCGAGCGCGGGCCGGGGATGGCGGTGACGAGGCGGCGCTCCTGGGCGAGGGACGGACCGCCGACGAGGGGAAGGATGTCGAGGCTCATGGCCGCGATGCTACGGACGCCGCGACGGGGCATGCACTCTCCTGGATGTACAGTCGCAGGCACCGTCGTATACGAGCCGTACAGGAGTCCCATGGTCGACACCGCCGTCGCCCCGCCGAGTCTGCGCGCGCTGCTCGGGCGTTCCGACCTGCACCTCCGTCTCGTCGTCGACGAGGACGCCCTGCCCGCCGACAGCATCGACCGGCCCGTCCGATGGGTGCACTCGAGTGATCTCGCCGACCCCACGCCGTTCCTCAGCGAGGGCCTCGTGCTGCTCACCACCGGGACACAGTTCGACGACGCCTCCCCCGCCGACTACGAGGCGTACGTGGGACGCCTGCGCGCGCGGGGCGTGCGCGGCCTGGGCTTCGGCACCGAGGTGGTGCGCGACGGCATCCCCTCCGCTCTGCTGGAGGCGTGCCTGCGCAACGGGATGCCGCTGTTCGAGGTGCCCTATCGCACGCCCTTCATCGCGGTGGCCCGCGCCGGCGCCGAGGCGATCGCCGCCGACGCCTATGCGCGACGCAGCTGGTCGCTCGCCGCGCAACGCGCCGTGTCGCTCGCGGCGCTTCGACCGGACGGCCTGTCGGCGACGCTCGCGGAGCTGTCGCGGCAGCTGGGCTGCGGCGTGGGTCTGTTCGATGCGGCCGGCGCGCTGCGCACCGAGCATCCGGCCGGCGCGTTCAGCGGCGACCGGCTCCCCGCGGTCGCGAGCGAGGTGACGTCGATGCTGCGCCGCGGTACGCGCGCCGCCTCGACGGTGCGCGTGGACGACGTGACGGTGAGCGTGCAGACGCTCGGCCGCGGCGGCCACCTGCGCGGCGCCCTCGCGATCGCGTCCGACGACCTCGACCACGAGGGGCGCAACGTCGTGACCGCGGTGGTCGCGATGGCCGCGCTCGCCCTCGAGCAGCAGGACGGTCTCGGGCGCGCGATCGGCACGTTCCGCGCCGGTCTCGTGCAGGCCCTCTCCACCGACGACCCCTCACTGGCGCGTCGCGCGGGCCGCGACCTGTTCGGGCCCCTGCCCGCGGCACCGGTGGTGGTGGCGGTGACGCCCGCGGCATCCGCGCGCTCGACCGCCCTCGCGGAGTGGCTGGAGGTGCGCGCGCAGGACCGGCGTGGCGACGTGTTCTTCGGGCGTGGCGACGACGGGGTCGTCGTCGTGGTGCCCGCCGCGGGGCGAGGCGTCCTCGAAGAGATCGCCGAGCGGTTCGAGATCGTGGTCGGATGCTCGGCGCCCACCGGATACGACGGCTTCTCGCACGCCCTCGCCCAGGCCCGCACCGCGCGCGACCGGGTCGCCGCCCCGGGTGTCGCCGACTTCACCGACACCGCCCGCGCGGGCCTTCTCGCGGCGCTCGACTCCGAGGCGGCGCGGGCCGTCGCGACCGGGGCGCTCGCGCCGCTGCGCCAGCACGACGACGCGCAGGGATCCGCGCTGCTCGAGACGCTGGACGCCTGGCTGGCGCACGACTGCTCGCACGAGGCGACGGCGCAGGCGCTCGGCATCCACCGCCACACTGTGCGCGCCCGCATCGCCCAAGCCGAGCGCGTGCTCGAGCGCGACCTGTCGTCGTTCGCCGCCCGTGCGGAGCTGTGGGCGGCGCTGCGGCTGGCCGAGTAGGGCGGGCGGGCTGCATCGGGGCGGTCACCCACCGGCCGCCCCGCCTCGCCCTGCGCTGAGCACGACGGCGGGAGATCTCGCCGACACGCCGCCCCTCGGCATCCGCCACCGGCGTGTCCCCTCCGGGGCCCGCCGTGGGGCACAGCGCCCGCCCTCGCCCGCGGGCGGCGTTCGGGCCAGGCCGGGCGCGAGCGCGGGTCAGCCGGCGTCGCCGAGGTTGTCGGAGAGGATCTCGAGCACGCGCTCGCGGGCGAGGTCGGCATCGCCTGCGCGGGCGCGGGCCACGGCGTCGACGAACGCCTCCGCGAAGACCGCGTGCGCGATGCGCGAGGTGTGCTCCAGCTCGTCGCGGAACGTCCCGCCCGAGGCGAGGACCAGCGAGAGGTCGGCGCGCTCGGTGAGGGGCGAGGCGACGAACGAGGTCAGGGCGATCACTCGCGCCCCGGCCGCGCGTGCAGCCGTGGCCGCGCGGAGGCTCGCCTCGTTCGCCCCGGAACCGCTGATCACGACGCACACGTCGTCGGGCGAGAGGTGACGCGCGGCGATCTGCTGGCCGATCGGATCGCCCAGGGTCTCGGCCGGGCGCCCCACGGCGGTCAGGCGCATCGCGAGATCCGTTGCGACCGGAGCCGACAACCCGCTCGCCACCACCAGCAGACGACGGGCCCCCACGACCGCGTCGACGGCGGCGTCGACCCCGTCGGAGTCCAGCAGGCTGGTCACCGCACGCAGATCGTCCGCGATGCGGTCGATGGCGGAGCGGATGCCGCCGAGCACGCCGTCCTGGGCGACCGGAGGCACCACGCGGCGTCCGCGCTCCGCGGCGAGCGCCACGCGCAGCTGCGGGTACCCGCGGTAGCCGAAGGTCTGGCAGGCGCGCACGACGGAGGAGCGGCCCACCCCCACGCGGTCGGCGATCTGCTGCGCGGTGAGCTCGATCACGGCATCCGGATCATCGACGATGAGGTCGGCGATCCGGCGCTCGCTCGGCTGCAGCGAGTTGCGGACGGCGGCGATGCGGGCGGTCACGGGGATCTCAGCGGACACGCGGACCCTCCATGATGCGGCGGCGGATGCGGCCCGAGACCGCGTCGATCGCGACGGTGACGACGACCACGACGATCAGGAGCATGCCGACCGTCGACCACTCACGGTACTGGGTGTACGAGGTGAGCATGTCGCCGATCCCGCCGACGCCGATCAGACCGAGCACCGCCGAGGCGCGCACGTTGATCTCGAAGCGGTACAGCCAGAACGACAAGAACGTGGGCGAGGCCTGGGGCCACACTCCCCAGCGCAGCACCTGGGCGGTCGAACCGCCCGCGGCCCGCGCGGCCTCGATGGGCCCGGGAGCGACGTTCTCGACCGCCTCGTAGCCCCACTTGCCGAGGGTGCCGATCCCCCCGATCGCGAGGGCGAGCGCCCCGGTCAGCGGGGTCAGGCCGGTGACCGAGAGGATGATGATCGCGAAGACCAGCTCGGGCACGGCCCGCACCAGGGAGAAGACGAAGCGCAGCGCGACCCGCACGGGCGCCGGGCCGAAGCCGCGCGCGGCGACGAGCGAGAGCGGGGTCGCGATCAGGATGCCGAGCACGGTGCCGATCCACGCCATCTCGATGCTGCGCCAGGTCTGCCAGAGCGCCTCGGGCAGCTTCTCCCAGGCGGGCGAGAGGAACATCAGCCCGAGGTAGCGCACGATCTCGGCGGGGAGCTCCCCGAGCCGCGACCACGTGATGTCGGCCGACCAGAAGGCGGCGATCACGACGAGGGTGACGACGATCCACGACAGGGTGCGCAGGGGCGTGCGCCGGCGCGGCGGCAGCGAGAGGCTCGCGGGCCGTGAGGGGGCGAGGGCGGTCATACGAGTCTCCGGCGGATCGCGTCGCTGACGGTGTCGAGCACGACGACGATCACGAGGATCTCGACGATGACGAGCGACAGCTGGTCGTAGCGGTAGAAGGTGCGCACGGCGTCGATGAGCAGACCGATGCCGCCGGCCCCCACGAGGCCGAGCACGGTCGAGGCGCGGACGTTGAGCTCGAACACGTACAGCGTCTGCGACACGAACGCGGGCCAGGTGTCGGGCAGAGCGATCGCGCGGTTGATCTGCGTCTGGGTCGCCCCGGCGGCGCGGCCGGCCTCGAGGGGGCCGGCGTCGGTGGCGTCGATCGACTCCGACACGAGCTTGACGATGATGCCGACGTTGAACAGCACGAGCGCCAGGATGCCGGGGAGGGCGCCCACCCCGACCATCGCGACGAGGACCGCCGCGTAGACGAGCTCGGGCACGGCGCGGATCACGTTCAGGATGCCGCGCACCAGCGCCCGCGTCGGAGCGAACGGGTTCGTCGGCCGAGCCGCCCAGAAGCTCACCGGCAGAGAGATCGCCGCCCCGACCGCGGTGCCGATGACCGCCATCTGCAGCGTCTCGAGGATCGGGCCGACCGTGCGCGGGAAGAACGACCAGTCCGGGGTGAGCAGTTCGCCCACCCGCAGCGCGCCCTGCTGCCAGTTGCGCGCGATCGCACCGACGTCGAGGCCCACCCCGACCACCGGCAGGCACATGAACACGGTCACCGCGACGACGATGCCCGCGGCGGTCCACGGCATCCATCGCCCCTTCGGCCGGGGCGGAACGCTCAGCACGGTCATCGCTCGAGCCTGTCGGCCGCGGTGACGGAGCGACCGTAGATCTGCGCGAAGTCAGCGTCGGTGGCGGATGCCGCGGGGCCGTCGTAGACGACCTCTCCGGCGCGCATGCCGATCATGCGCGTGCCGTACTCGCGGGCGAGATCGAGCAGGTGCAGGTTGACCAGCACGGTGATGCCGAGGTCGACGTTGATGCGGCGGAGGTCGTCCATCACCCCGCGGGCCGTCGGCGGGTCGAGGCTCGCGACCGGCTCGTCGGCGAGGACGATGCGCGGCTGCTGAGTGAGCGCGCGCGCGATCGCGACGCGCTGCTGCTGGCCTCCCGAGAGGGCCGACGCCCGGTCCCACACCTTCGGCAGCAGCCCGACCCGGTCGAGCGCCTCGAAGGCGAGCCGGCGATCCGCGTCACGGTACGCACCGAACAGCGTGCGCCAGAGCGGGGTGTGCGCGAGGCGACCGACCAGCACGTTGTTGAGGACCGTGGTGCGACCCGCGAGGTTGAAGCTCTGGAACACCATGCCGATGTGCCCGCGGAGGTCGCGCAGGCGACGCCCCGAGGCGTTGTCGACGCGTCGGCCGCCGACCTCGACGACACCGGAGGTCGCGGGCACCAGGCCGTTGATGGTGCGGATCAGGGTCGACTTGCCCGAGCCCGACAGTCCCACCACGGCGACGAGCTCGCCGGGCGCGATGTCGAGGGTGACGTTGTTCAGTCCCACCGTGCCGTTGGGGTAGCGCACCGAGACCCCGTCGAGACGGATGCCCCAGGGCGCCGAGGCGAGAGCCTCGACGCCCGGGGTGAGCGATCCGGTCGTCACTGGAGTCCGAGCTGCTGGGCGGCGCGCGCGACGACGTCGAGCGACGACGGGTCGGCCGGGGCGAGCTTGGTGATCGAGTAGACGGCCTTCAGGGCGGCGGAGCCCTCGTCGGTCGCGGAGTAGTCGGCGAGCGCCGTCGAGATCTTCTTCTGCAGCTCGGGCGAGAGATCCTTCGAGACGGCCACACCGTCGTTGGGGATCTCGTTGGTCAGGCCGAACACGACGACCTTCTGGCCCACGTCGGGCTTGTCCTTCTTCACGAGCGTGCGGGCGTCCCAGAAGCTGAAGCCGACCTCGGCGTCGCCGTTGTAGACCGCCAGGACGGACGCGTCGTTGGCCGTGACGGGCACTTTCTGGAATCCGCTGTCGATGTCGACGCCCGCCTCCTTCAGCGCCAGCATCGGGTAGATGTATCCGGCGGGCGAGCCGGGTCCGAGCACGGCGACCTTGGCGCCGGCGATCTTGGTGATGCTGTCGAGACCGGCGGGGCCCTGCAGCGCGTCGGCGCCGTTGCAGAACGACATGCCGTCGCGCTCGACGACCGGGGTGTCGCAGTACGTGTCGGGGTCGTTCGTCATGAACTGGCCCGGGTAGGTGATGTTGCCGTTGCGCTCGGTCTGCAGCACGACCGAGGCGCCGTAGCGGTCGTTCGCCTGCCACAGCTGCAGCGAGGGCAGGAAGCCGATCTGCGCCTGGCCCGCCCCCATCGCCTCGACGGCGGCCTGGTAGTCCTTCGACACGACGCCCGTGACCGGGATGCCGAGCTTCTCGGTGAGCATGTCGGTGAGGGGCTTCGCGGTGTCGACGAGGTTGGCCTGGTCCTGCGAAGGAACCAGCGCGAGCACGAGGGAGCTCGGGTCGGCGGCGGGGGCGGCCGAGTCGGCGCCGGCGGCACCGGAGCAGCCGGCCAGGGCGATCGAGGCGAGAGCGGCCGTGGCGACGGCCGCGGCGAGACGGGAGCGACGAGTGTTCATGATTCCTTTGCGATTCGGGTGGGATTCAGGCGGGGGACGGGAGGTGTGCGGCGGGGGGAGCGTCGACGTGGGCGGCGTCGACCCACGCGGCGAGTGCGGGCAGCAGCTCGTCGAGGGTGTCGGCGCGGAAGGTGGGGGCGGCGGCGGCATCGGCGTAGCCGCCGACGAGCGCAGTGTCGAGACCACGGGCGTGGGCGGGGGCGAGGTCGTTGCGCCAGACGTCGCCGACCGTGAGCACCGGCACGCCCTCGCCGAGGCTGGCCAGCAGGGCCTCGAGCCCGGCGGGCTTGGCGGCGTCGGTGACCACGCGGTCGAACAGGCCGGCCAGTCCCATCCCGGACAGGGCGGCGTCGAGACGGGTGGCGGGAGCGTTCGTGACGAGGAGTCGCTCGGCATCCACCTGCGCCAGGAACTCCGCCAAGCCGGCGGCGGTCGACACCGGTGCGTCGACGCTGCCCAGCTGCGTGCGACTGAGGGTGTACGCCGCGGCCAGGGCGTCGTCATCGACCCCGGCCTCGAGGGCGAGACGGCGGACGGCGTCGTACCCGTCGATGACGTCGCCGGTCGGGGCGGCGAGGTGAGCGGAGACGGTCGAGACGAAGGCGTCGGCGGATGCCGTGTGGGCGGCGACCGCGCGGGCGTAGGCCAGCAGGGGGCCGTCGCCGACGGCGACGGTACCGTCGAAGTCGAAGATGAGGACGGGGCGGGGCACGGGGGAACTCCTGTCGTGGACGTTGCGTCCATGATGCACATCGAATGTGGACGGTATGTCCACGTCGTGTAAACGCTGGATGAACGACGGCTGTGCGCCCCCGGGCCCGCCTACCGTGGGACCGTGACCTCCCCCGCAGCCCTCGCCGCCGCTGCCGCCCTCGGGGCCGAGACCCCCTCCTCGGCGATCGACTCGCTCCCGTGGCTCGCGGCATCCCTCGTCGATGACGCCGCCGCCGGCCGCTTCGCCGCGTGGGGACGCTCGACGATCGTCGACGAGAACGTCGGACAGGCGGTCCTTCCCCGCGCACTGTTCGACGAGCTGCACGCGCGAGCCGGGCTCGACGCCTCCTGGCCGGTGGGCAACGCCGGCCTGCTGCACGTCTACGGCTACCTGCTGTCGACCACACCGACCCCGTACGGACTCAAGCGCGAGCGGTGGCTCACCGACGACCTGGCCCTCGCCGGCGGACTCTCCCGCGGGGCGTTCTCACCCTGGACCGGGGCCGACACCCTGCTCTCGCGGGTCACCGCCGCCGCGGCATCCCTCCTCTCCCGCCCCGACGCGATCGACGAGGTCGTCGAGGGCCGCTCGGCCCGCATCGCGCTCGGAGACCCGCTCCCCGACGGCGCCACCGCCCTGGCCTACGCGGTCGACGGACTCATCGTCACGATGTTCCCGGTGGCCGACGCGGAGGCGCTGCGGTCGGGACTCGGCGGACCGCGGCTGCGGTGGAACGCGATGTAAGACCCCTTACTCGCGTGGCGCGTGCGCCTCGAGGAACTCGTACATCTCGGTCGTATCCACGCCCGGGAACGCCCCCGTCGGCAGGGTCGCGAGCAGGGTACGGGGCGTGCGCACGTTGGGCCAGGCCTGACCGCGCCACGCGGTCTCGAGGTCGGCGGGCGCGCGGCGGCAGCACGTCTCGACCGCGTGCCGCGAGACCCCGCGGTTGGGGGTGTCCCGCCCGCGGAACCACCTCGTGTCGTCGAACCGCACGCCCACGCTCACCGAGTGCGCGCCCTCGCTCGACTGCTCGACGCGCGCGGTGCACCAGTACGTCCCGTTGCCGGTGTCGGTGTACTGGTAGTACGGGTTGAAGAGGTCGTCCTCCTCGAACACCACGCGGCTCGTCCATCGGCGACAGCACATCTGCCCCTCGATCGAACCGAGGCGATCGGTGGGGAAGTTCACGTCGTCGTTCTCGTACGCCTTCGTGATCGTCCCCGACTCGTGCACTTTGAGGAAGTGCACCGGGATGCCGAGATGCACCGTCGCGAGATTGGTGAAGCGGTGCGCGGCCGTCTCGTACGACACCGAGTAGGCGTCGCGCAGGTCTTCGACGCTGATCGTGCGCCGCTCCTTCGCCTCGCGCAGGGCCGCGACGACGTGCGCCTCGGGCATGAGAAGGGCGCCGGTCAGGTAGTTCGTCTCGACGCGCTGACGGAGGAACTCGTCGTAGCTCGTCGGCTCGCCGTGCCCGAGGATCCGGCTCGACAGCGCCTGCAGCACGGCCGCACGGGGGTCGCCCTTCGCGACCTTCGTCGACAGGTACAGCCGACCGTGCTTCACATCGGCGATGCTGCGCGTCGATGACGGCAGGTCGGGCACGTAGTGCAGCGTGAAGCCGAGGTGCGCGGCGATGTCGCTCGCGCCGCGCTGGGTGAGCGGTCCGCCGGGGTGCTCCACGGCCTCGAGGATTGCGGATGCCACGCGCTCGAGCTCCGGGAAATGGTTGTCCTGCGTGCGCATGAGGCGACGGAGGGCGACGTTCGCGCGACGGGCCTCCTCCGGCGTCGCCGACCGCTCCTCCCGGAGCCGTTCGATCTCGGCCTGGAGAGCGAGCATCGCGGCGAGCGCCTCGTCGGGCACCGCGCGCCCCACGCGGAACGGCGCGATCCCGAGCGCTTGGAACGTCTGCCCGCGCATCGCCCGCTCCACCGACAGCTCGAGGGTGGCGCGGGCGTCGAGGGGCTCGGCATCCAGGATCTGGTCGAGCTTGCACTCCAGAGCACGCGCGATCGCCTGCAGGAGCGTGAGCTTGGCTTCGCGGCGCCCGTTCTCGATCATCGACATCTGGCTCGGCGCGCGACCGACCGCTCCGGCGAGGTCGTCGAGGGTCATGCCGCGCGCGGTGCGCAGCTGCCGGATGCGGCGGCCGATGGTGAGCGTGTCCACTCCCTCATCGTCGAGCGGGAGGGATGCCGAGGGGATCGAGACGCCGGTGTCCATACCGGCAGGTTCTCACAGAATCGGAAGATCGGGCGATCTTCACAAGGAGAATCTTCGGAACGGGGCTTGATCTTCGCCCACAGTGGTCTCCACGGGGCACCGAGGCCCCGGCATCCCGAAGGAGAACGCTCATGACGATCCAGGCCACCCCCGCGCAGCCGCCGCTCCGCCCCGGCGACCAGACCGAGACCGCCGCCGAGCTCCGTGCCGCATGGGAGGCCGACCCGCGCTGGGACGGCATCGAGCGCACGTTCTCGGCCGACGACGTCGTCCGCCTGCGCGGCAGCGTCCGCGAGGAGGCGACCCTCGCCCGCCGCGGGGCCGAGAACCTCTGGAACCTCCTCCACACCGAGGAGTACGTCCGCGCCCTCGGCGCGTACACCGGCGGTCAGGCCGTGCAGCAGGTGCGCGCGGGCCTGAAGGCCATCTACCTCTCCGGCTGGCAGGTCGCCGCCGACGGCAACCTCGCGGGTCAGACCTACCCCGACCAGAGCCTGTACCCCGCCAACTCGGTGCCGGCGGTCGTGCGCCGCATCAACAACGCACTGCTGCGCCAGGACCAGATCGAGCGCGCCGAGGGGGAGATCACCCAGGACTGGCTCGCCCCGATCGTCGCCGACGCCGAGGCAGGCTTCGGCGGTCCGCTGAACGCCTACGAGCTCGCGCAGTCGCTGATTTCGGCGGGGGCCGCCGGCATCCACTGGGAAGACCAGCTCGCGAGCGAGAAGAAGTGCGGTCACCTCGGCGGCAAGGTGCTCGTGCCGATCCAGCAGCACATCCGGACCCTCAACGCCTCGCGCCTCGCGGCCGACGTCGCGGGCGTGCCGACGGTGATCATCGCACGCACCGACGCCCTGGCCGCCGACCTGCTCACGAGCGACATCGACGAGCGCGACCGCGAATTCCTCACCGGCGAGCGCACGAGCGAGGGGTTCTACCGCGTGCGCCCGGGTTTGGATGCCGTCATCGCCCGCGGCCTCGCCTTCGCCCCCTACGCCGATCTGCTGTGGGTCGAGACCGGGGAGCCGGACATCGAGCTCGCCCGCCGCTTCGCCGAAGCGATCCACGCCCGCTTCCCGGGCAAGAAGCTCGCCTACAACTGCTCGCCGAGCTTCAACTGGAAGCGCCACCTCGACGAAGCGCAGATCGCGACGTTCCAGGCGGAGCTCGCGGCGATGGGCTACGCCTTCCAGTTCATCACCCTCGCGGGCTTCCACGCCGTGAACCACTCGATGTTCGACCTCGCCCGCGGCTACGCCGAGCGCGCCATGAGCGCGTACGTCGAGCTGCAGGAGGCCGAGTTCGCCGCCGAAGCGAACGGGTACACCGCCACGCGCCACCAGCGCGAAGCGGGCACCGGATACTTCGACGTCGTCTCGACCGCGCTCAACCCCGACAGCGCAACCCTCGCCCTGGCCGGCTCGACCGAGACGGCCCAGTTCCACTGACCCGCGGCGGCCCCGTCGCCCGCGCGAGAACCTCGTCCCACTTATCGCGGACCTCGTCCCACTTATGGCCACCTGAGCCACCCTCAACCAGCCATAAGTGGGACAAGGTCGCACGCGGCCCCTCCCGCCGCACCTCGCTCTTCGCAACGCACATCGCCCCCTCGTCCCCGTTATGACGGAGCTTGTCCCACATATGGCCGGTCAAGCCACCCCCGACCAGCCATAAGTGGGACAAGGTTCGCGGGGAAAGGGGCACAGCGCGACACAGACAGAAAGCCACGACCATGACCCTCATCACCTCTCCCCCGCAGACCACCGCGACCTCCGCGGGCACGACTTCGGCCGGCGCGACGCCGCAGCCCCTGGCATCCGCCCCGCACCTGCGCCTGGAGCGCGCCCTCGAAGGACGGGATGCCGAGATCCTCACCCCCGCGGCCCTGGCGTTCCTCACCGAGCTGCACGACCGCTTCGCCCGGCGCCGGCACGACCGGCTCGCCGCGCGCGAGCGCCGCCGCTTCGAGATCGGCACGGGCGACGACCCGCACTTCCGCGCCGACACCGCGCACATCCGCGACGACCCGTCGTGGCGCGTGGCGGGGGCGGGCCCGGGCCTCGAAGACCGCCGCGTCGAGATCACCGGCCCCACCGACCCGAAGATGACCATCAACGCGCTGAACTCCGGCGCGCGGGTGTGGCTGGCCGACCAGGAGGATGCCACCAGCCCCACCTGGCGCAACGTGATCGGCGGACAGCTCTCGCTGTTCGACGCGATCCGCGGGCAGCTGTCGTTCACCAGCCCCGAGGGCAAGCGCTACGAGGTCACCGCCGAGCGCACTCCCACGATCGTGATGCGCCCGCGCGGCTGGCACCTCCCCGAGAAGCATGTGACGTTCATCGATCGCGCGGGCCGGGAGCTGCCGGCATCTGGTTCGCTCGTGGACTACGGGCTGTACGTCTTCCACAACGCGCACGCCCTGATCGCGGCGGGCCGGGGGCCGTACTTCTACCTGCCGAAGATCGAGTCGGCAGAGGAAGCGCGACTGTGGGACGACGTCTTCTCGTTCACCGAGGAGCGCCTGGGTCTCGCGCACGGCACGATCCGCGCGACGGTGCTGATCGAGACGCTGCCCGCGGCGTTCGAGATGGAGGAGATCCTCTTCGCCCTCCGCGACCACTGCGCGGGGCTGAACGCCGGCCGCTGGGACTACATCTTCTCGATCATCAAGACCTACCGCGGGCGCGGGGCGCGGTTCGTGCTCCCCGACCGCAGCGAGGTGACCATGACGGTGCCGTTCATGCGGGCCTACACCGAGCTGCTCGTGCGCACCTGCCACAAGCGGGGCGCGTACGCGATCGGCGGCATGAGCGCCTTCATCCCCAACCGCCGCAAGCCCGAGGTGACGGAAGCGGCGTTCGAGAAGGTCGCCGCCGACAAGCGACGCGAGGCCGGCGACGGCTTCGACGGCACGTGGGTGGCCCACCCCGACCTCATCCCGGTGGCTCGCGCCGAGTTCGACGCCGTGCTCGGCGACGCGCCGAACCAGCTCGAGCGCCGACGCGAGGACGTGTCGATCGATCCCGCCGATCTGCTCGACCTGCGGATCGGTCTGCCCGTGACGACGACGGGTGTGCGCGGCAACGTCTCGGTGGCGATCCGCTACATCGAGGCGTGGTTGCGGGGCCTCGGTGCCGTGGCGATCGACGATCTCATGGAGGATGCCGCGACCGCCGAGATCTCACGCTCGCAGATCTGGCAGTGGATCCACCAGGACCGCGAGACCGCCGAGGGCGACACGATCACCCGGGCCTTCGTCGAGGGCCTGCTCGACGAGGTGCTGGCGGAGGTGCCGCGCACCGACGGAGATCGTTTCGACGACGCCGCCGCGGTGTTCCGCGAGGTGGCGCTGCGACCGGAGTTCCCGGCGTTCCTCACCCTGCCGGCCTACGCCAAGTACCTCGACTGACGCCACTCACAGCCGCGAGCCCCCTCCCCGTCTCGGGAGGGGGCTCGGGTCACGCCGTCGCGGCGGAACGGAAGCGCCGGGGCTTGCCCTCGCCGAGGTCGATGAGGCGGTCCACGCGCGTGACCTCGACGGGCTGGTCCAGCAGCGCCTCGAGGGCACCGCGGATCATTCGCGCGTCGCCCCCGGCGACCGTCACCTCGACCGCGCCCCCGGCCCCCTGCACGACCGACCACCCGAGCGCTCCGTGGCTCTGCAGCTGCTGCGTGAGATCGACCGAGGGAACGCGCACGCCGGAGCCGGTGACGAATTCGGTGTGCGCGCGCCCCTCGAGGTCGGCGATGCCGACCGCCCCGTCGGGGAGCCTCACGAGACGCCCCACGTCGCCGGTGCGGTACCGCACGAGCGGGAGCAGGGGGTTTTCGCCGGCCGTGACGGTGATCTCGCCCCTCTCACCCTCGGGCACGGGGTTGCTCTCGGCATCCAGGATCTCGACGAGCACCCGTCGGTCGAGGACGCGGAACGGCCCGTCATCGGTGCGCGCGGCGATCGGCCGGGTTTCGTGGAGGCCGTAGACGTCGATGACTGGACACGCGAAAGCGGCCTCGAGCGCGGTGCGCAGCGGAGCCGACAACGCCATCGCGCCCGAGAACAGCGCGAGCGGTCGCAGCACCTCGCGCAGATCGTCGCTCAACAGCTCGGCGAGGCTCGTGGGGTTGCCCGAGATCACCTGCGGGTCCGCGTCGGCGAGGAATCGGGAGCGATCGGATGCCGCCCGCCAGGCGCGCGCGTCGAGGTTCACGCGCGCCATCGCCCGGTGCGCGAAGCCGCTGATCAGCGAGACGTAGGTGAACGCCTGCCGCTGCTGCAGCACCCAGACGAGCGCCAGACGCTCGGCATCCGGAGTCCAGGTCGCCCCCGCACGGCGGGCGAGGTCGACGAGGAGGTGGAAGCCGCGCGCGACCTCTTCGACGTCGTCGGGGATCACGAGCGCAGCTCCCGTCGAGCCCGAGCTCGTGCCGTGCAGCATGCGGTCGAGGTCGGCGTCGAGCGGCACGAACGCCGAGACGTCGGCCGCCAGGTCGGCGCGGGCGATCGGGGGGAAGTCCACGAGGGTGCGCAGCCCCGTGTGCCCGCGATAGAACGGGAGCTTCCGCGCGGTCGCGAGGTGCTCGTCGAGCCAGCCCTCGCGCGGAAGCGGGGTGCGCGTGCGCTCGATCGCCTCAGCGGTCAGCCGGTCGCCGGTCGCGTGCACCCAGGTGGGAGCGCAGGGGTGGGTGCGCCAGCGGCGGAGGCGCTCCTCGGCGGGGGTGTCGAGGGTCGGCCAGCGCTCGGCATCCGTGAGCACCGCCGCGGAGCCCGGGCGGTACTCGCCGAGCGCGAGCGGATCATCGGGGTCGGGTACCGCCGCCGGCTCCGGTTCGCCGCCGACGCTCGGTGCCGGTGCGGAAGGGGTGGGCACCGCCGGCTGCGATTCGCCGCCACCCGGGGACACGTCTCGGCTGTCACGCCCCGCCACCGGTTCGGGCGCGGGCCGAAGGGCGCCGGGCTCACTCACTGGAGTACCTCGCCGCCGCCTCCCGCGCACGGGCCTCGGCCAGACGTCGGGCGATCTCCTCGCGGTGCTCGTACGCGGCGTAGGCCTCGGCGAGCGCGCTGCTGCGCCGCAGCGAGTCGCGGGCCTGCCAGAGCGCCTGCGCGGTCGCGCGGTCCTCTCCCGCGGGAAGGAACCCGGCCCACAGCAGGAAGGTGCGGGCCGCCTCCTCGCGCCGTTCGTCGTCGGCGAGCCAGTCGAGCGGATCGACCACCGGCGCGACCCGTAGCGCGAGGGCGTCGACCGCGCGAAGCGCCCACGGACCGGTGAGGGACGGACGGAAGGGCTCGACCACCTCCTCGCTGGCGAGGAGCCAGAGCCCGATCGCGGCCCCGCGGCGCACGCGCGGATCGTCGGCGTAGGCGGCGGACGCGCACTCGGCCCCCACGATGTCGCCCGAGAGCGCCCTGATCGACACGTCGTCGTCGAGGAACGATCGCGGCACGCTCGACAGCCGCGCGGCGACGGCGTCGAGCGCGGGGCCGGGGCGCGCGAGCGACCACGTCTCGCCCTCGGGCGGGGCCATGCTCGCCCAGACCTTCAGCAGTTCGTCGGCGTCAGCCATTGAGCACCTCCGCCAGGGTCGCGCACGCCGCGGGGGCGTCGTCCATCGTCTCGAGGTAGAGCGTCTCGTAGCCGGCCGCTCTCGCAAACGGTTCCACCTGCCGCGACCGGTCGAGGACGACGAGCGTCCCGGTCGACAGCGTGGACCGCACCTGGGCCGCCACCCCGGCTCGGTCCGGATCTCCCGCCCCGAACATCGACACGAGCCCATCGTCCGAGAGCACGACGAGATGGTGGCGTTCGTCAGCGCCCGCCGGCCCGCGACCCGCGGCGCGGCGCTCGAGCAGGTCGAGCGGAAAGGTCGTCCCCCCACCGAAGAAGAGCGCGAGGTCGCGCACGACGCGCACCGGATCGCGTGTGAAATCCTCGCTGCCGGCGACCTGCCCGGGGCCGGAGAAGCTCGCCACGCGCACCCGACCGCCGCCCCGCAGGATCGAGAGCGCGAGGATCGTGCCCGCCAGCACGGCAGGGGACCCCGATTGAGGGTTCGGCATCGATCCGGACGAGTCGATGTAGAGATCCAGGGTGATGCTCGCCTCGCGCGGAAGCGGCTCGTCGGCGAGGAAGGGGCGGCGGCGCGTCGTGATGCCGGGGACGACGACACCGCCGGCCCGAAGGGTCGCGGGCCAGTCGAGGTCGGCCAGGTCATCGCCGGTCTCCCACGTCTCGACGGGACCGGGCAGCTCTTCGGCCGGTGTCGACGGTGCGCGCTGCGTGAAGGGACGCACCCATCGCACGGCCTCGGAGCGGTACCACGCCGCGATCACGGCATCCTGGTCCGCGCCCGCGTACAGCTCGAGAGTCTCCGCGATGCCGAGCGCCTGCCCCGACCCGTTCCCGGCGGACCGCGCCGTGCCCGACCCACGCCCGGTGGGCACGGGGAGGGGCGCCTGGAGCCGGCGATCCGCGAGGACGCGACCGAGTTCGGCTGTTCCCGGGGGAACCTCGTCGGCGGAACACGCGCCGCCCGGCATCGACGCTCCGGCCGCGCGCTCCGCGACGACATAGGGGGCCATCAGCACGCCGAAGCGCAGGGCCCCCGAGACGGCATCGCCGGCGAACGTGCGCACGAGCTCGGCGAGCGTGTCGGCGTCGAGACCGGGTCGCGTGATCGTGGCTTCCGCGAGCTCGAGCGCCGCCTGTTCGGCCTCGGCCCGCGCCTCACGCATTCTGTCGTCGCGCCCGCGGTAGCCGCGCCGCAGCTCCTGACTCTCGGCCGGGGCGGTGGCGGCGCGCGGCGGAGGCGCCGGCGGGGAGTCGACCGCGCACAGAGTTCCCGCGGGCAGATTCCACAGCAGCTCGTACGTCCGCAGGTACACCCACCAGAGCCGACCGCCGGTGTCGCGCGACGCGCGGTAGAGCGCACGCGACAGCCGCACGATCCCCGGCTCGCCCGCTCCGTCGCGCCGCCGCTGCAGCAGGGCCACCCGGGCGTTGACGAGCAGGTCGGTCCACAGGTTCGACAGCATCGCGACGTCGTCGTCGCGCACCGAACTCGCTCCGGCTGCCACGAGGGTCCGCGCCATCTGGTGACGGATCTTCAGCGAATCCAGACGCGTTCCGGGAGCCAGCGCGTGGTGGCCGAGCTCGTGCGCGAAGACGCTCTCCATCTCGCCCGCGCCCCCCAGCTCGGCCACCATGCGCGGGTCGACGACGATCGCCGGAGGGAAGCGGAACCACGCGGGAGCCCCGTGCTCTCGTCCGGCCCCGGGCTGCAGCTCGGCGTCGTGCATCTGCACGCCCCAGAGCTCCTGCGCGTCCTCCCACGCGCGCCGCACGTCCCCCTCGAGCGGCACGCTCCTCGCGCGAGTCCCCGTCATGCGGGCTCCGCGACGTAGATCCACGCGAGGTACGACTCGGCGAAGGTCAGAAGGGATGCCGCGGGCCCGGAGCCGCGGCTCGTCCCGGAGAGCGGCTCCCCCTCGAGCGCGACCAGTCGCGAGCCCCAGACATCGGCATCGACGCGCCACCAGCGCTCTCCCGTGCGCACGGCGAAGGCGCCGTCGGCATCGAGCGGTCTCGGGTCGGTGGGCGGGGCGGTCCACGCGCCCCCGAGCCCGGCGAAGCCGCCCACCGCGCAGACGTATCCGCGCTGGCCCGGGCGGCCCGGCCACCAGAAGCGGTCGGTGCGCTGGTGCTCGGCGAACGCGTCGAGGTCGCCCTCGGCGAGACCGAGCGCCGCCGCGGCGGCCACCGGCGGAACGTCGGCCAGGTGCGCGAGGGCATCGTCGCGGAGGCCCGGCACTCCGGCGCGCCAGCCCGAGATCCCCGCGAGCGCGACGACGAGATCGCTCGAGGCATCGACCGGCAGCGCCCTCTGCCCCGCGGCGAGCGCGTGCCGGAACCGCTCGGCCGACCCGCCCGCCGCCTCGACGTTGATCCCCGCGCGCTCGAAGTCGAGCCCCGGGACGTCGGTCGGCACCCCGGTCGGCGGCTCGGTGTCGGCGAGATGCCCGGGGCGGCGGATCACGCCCGCCCCTCGACCCAGCGGAGGTAGGCCGTGTAGCGCTGGTGCAGGTACTTCAGGGCGGTCAGGTCGTCGAAATCACGGCCGTACAGCTTGCCCGCGGTCGACGCGGCGCGCAGGCGTGCCTCGATCGCCGTCAGACGTCGCGAGGCCTCGACGGCGGAGACCCCGTCGAGTCCGGCGTCCAGTTGCGCGAGGAGCTCTCCGACCGGGTCCTGGCGTCCGCGTCCCAGCGCGTCGTACTGGCGGCACGACTCGGCGAACAGGTCGCTCAGCCAGCTCATGAGGTCGGTCGACAACTCGCGCTCGACGCCGATGTCGAAGCGGGGGTGCGTCGGGTTCGGGAGCAGCTTGCCGCGCAGCACGAAGGGCACCATCGCCGCCACGTCGGCGAGCGACACCTCGTCACGCCCGCGGAACCACGCGACCGCCTTGGCATAGACGATGAGGGTCTGCAGCGCGCGGACCGACAGACCGTTCAGCGTCTGCGCGCCGAGGTCGGCCATGAGGTCGGCTCCCGAGTTCGCCTCGATGGTCTCGGCGACCTTTCCGCCGCCCGTCGTGACCGTGTCCTTCGTGCGGTACTCGAAGCGTCGCCCGCCGCCCTGCACGAACTCGAAGTGGCTGAGGAAGAACTCCAGACGCCGTCGCACGCCGGCGGGGACGGGCACCGCGCGGATCGCCGCGCGCATCGCCGTCTGCTCGTCGGGGGCGAAGACCAGCTCGGCGGGGACGTGCTCCTCGGGCTTCTCTCCCGCCTCGACCCGCGTGATCAGTTCGTCGAGGAAGCGGCTGTTGAATCCCGCCGCCGGCACCGTGACGTCCATGCGGTCGCGCAGCGCCTGGATGACGGGGAAGGTGCCTCCGCCCGCGTCGTCGTTCGCGGTGAAGAACCAGCTCTCGACTCCGGACGCCGGGGCCGTGCGGCGGAGCTGATCGTGGCTCTCGACGTACCCCTCGGCGACCATCGTCAGCAGTGCCGACTGCGTCTTCGTGGGGATGCGGTTGTACTCGTCGATGATCTTGACCGGTCGCGACAGCCAGTCGCGCCACGCGACGCCCACCTCGGCGAGACTCGCGGCGTTCATGAGGTCTCGCGGGAGAGGGATGCCGACCAGGTCGCTGATCGTGAGCTGCGGCTGCCCCTGCTGCACCCCGCGGCGCACGTCGTCGGGGGTGGAACCGGCGAGCACGCCCATGAGCACCGCGACGGTCGTCTTGCCGCGTCCCGGACCGCCGACGAGAAGGCACTTGCCCCCGACCGCGAAGCTCAGCAGCGGCAGCAGGACGTTCGACGAGAACGACGCCTCGTCGGGCAGCGTCAGCTCGGCGCCGGCGTCGCCGAGGGTGAAGGCGAGAGGCGCACCGGAGGAGAACTCGACGTCGTAGTACGGCGAGATCACCGCGCGGTTGACGATCCAGTAGTAGGTCTGGCGGAGCTTCTCGTCGATCGGCACCGCGACCGTCTCGGCCGGGCCGCGGAACAGGTCGGCGGCCCTCATCGGGGCCGTCCCCTCCCCCGCGCCGGTCGTGGTGGGTGCCTGCGAGAGCTTGTGCCAGCGGTCCGCCATCGCGCCAGCCTAACCGCCGGCCCGCCGGCGGAGCTCCTCTTGCTCGGCGTGCGGTCGACCCTCCATCGGAGCGGCGAACGAGGTCGCCTCGGCCACGGCTCGGCGGATGGCGGGAAGGGCGGATGCCACCCGCTCGGCCACGCTCCCTCGCACCTCGAGCCACGGCACCGGCTGCGCCGCGAGCACCTCGCGGAAGCGCTCCTGCATGTCGGCGCGGATGTGTTCGCCGTCGCGCATCCCGTCCTGCACGAAGGGGATCTCGTCGCCCGTGAGGATGTACAGCGCAGGGCGGTGCGCCGCAGCCCGCTCGAAGATGCGCGGCGCGGGGGCGCCCACGTACCGCTCGTGCCAGAGGGCGGTGGCGAGGACGTCGGTATCGCAGACCAGCACGGAACGCGGCGCGCGGCGCACGGCATCCTGTTCCCAGGCGATCTGCCGGTCGACGACGAGGTCGAACTCGTCACTGCGCCAGGGCGCATCGAGCCCGCCTTCGCGCGTCTCGCTCAGCTCGCGACCGTACTCGGGCACCCAGAGCGTGCCGAGCTCGGCGGCGAGCGCCTCGGCGAGCGTGGTCGAGCCCGTCGACTCGGCGCCGAGAACGACGACCCGCGCGGCGAGGTCGGCACGAACCGCCGGCGACAGCTCATGCCAGTGGGCGTCGAGATCGGCGCGGATCGCCGTTCCCGAGACGGGGTTGAGGCGTCGACCGGGGTCGACCTGCACCCAGTCGGCACCGAGACGACGCGCGAGCTCCGCCCCGTACTCGTCGGAGGTGAAGACGACGTCGACCGGCTCGTCGAGCAGGCCCGCGATGGTCGCCGTGTGCGCGTCCCACGCCATGTCGGAGGCGAAGTCGACGGGGGTGTCGTCGAGCAGGTCCACCACGCGCACGGTCGGGTGGTCGGCGCGCACCCACGCGGCCCGCTTGTCGAGCGGGATGGACTCGACGGATGCCGCGATCACCTCGACCGTGACCCGCTCGCACGCGCGGACGGCCGAGCGGATGAGGTGCGCGTGCCCGACGTGGAGGGGATAGAACTTGCCGACGACCACGCCGTGGCGGTAGCGGCGCTCAGGCACGGGTCTCCGCCGCGGGCACGGCATCCGCCGACTCGTTCTGCACGCGGCGCCAGGAGAGCAGGCCGCCCACGCACAGCACGATGAACAGGGCGTAGAGAGCGGCGATGATCCACAGTCCCGTGGCGATCGAGAGCGCGACGAAGGCGATGTCCACGCCGATCCACACGAACCAGTTCTCGATCCACTTGCGGTTGAGCATGTACTGCGCGACGAGGCTCGCCGAGGTGGTCGCCGCGTCCGCGAGAGCGACCTGCGAGTCGGTGAAGGTGGCGAGCACCCAGGTCAGCAGGGCTGCCCCCGCCACCGCGGCGACGATGAGCCAGGGCACAGCGCGCCGGGGTGTCCGGGCGACGTACTCGCGGTCGTGCTCGACCCCGCGCGTCCAACGCCACCATCCGTGCACACCGAGCACGAGGTACACGATCTGCAGGGCCGCGCTGGCGTAGAGGCCGGCGGGCACGAACACGACGAGGAACACGAGGTTGTTCGCGATCCCGATCGGGTAGGTCCACACGTTCCTCCGTGCGGCCAGCAGCACGCACGCCGCACCCGTCGCGAAGCCGAGGATCTGCGTCCACTCGGCGAGAATCCACTCGATCACCCGTCGAGCCTAGGTGCGCCGACGAGCTGACACGCGTGCCGGGCCCTGGTGTCGCGTCAGTCCGCTGCCGTCCACAGCTCGACGCCCATTTCGGCGATCGCCGCGGCCGCGCTCTCGGGCAGCTCGGCGTCGCTGACGATGACGTCCAACGCGTCGAGGGGCACGACCCGGAAACGCTCCGCGGTGCCGTACTTCGTGCTGTCGGCGACCAGGACGCCGGAGGTCGCGGCATCCAGGACCGCCCGTTTCAGCACGACCTTGTCGAGCTCGGGGGTGGTCAGCCCGTGCGCGGTGTCCCAGGTTCCGGTGCTGAGAACGGCGAGGTCGAGGGTCATCGCCGAGACGGTTGCGGCGGCGAGGACCCCGCTCGACGAGCCGCTCGCGGGATCCACCACCCCACCGGTGTGGATGACCTCGATCGCGGGGTGCGCGAAGAGCGCCGAGACGGTGAAGAAGTCGTTGGTCACCACGGTCAGGCCGCGGCGCGAGATCAGATGCGGGACGAGTGCCTGGCAGGTGGTCCCCGCGTCGATGAACACCGTCATGTCGTCGGTGAGGAGAGCGGCCGCGCGGCGGGCGACGGCCTCTTTGCGGGGAAGTTCCAAGACGGCTCGGGAACCGCGTTCGCGCGGGGGCTCCACCCCCGTGTGTTCGCGCAGTCGTACGCCCCCCTGCACGGCGTCGACGAGACCCTCGTCCGCGAGAGCGGCGATGTCACGACGCACGGTCATGTGCGACACCCCCAACGACGAGGCCAGGTGGCGGATGCTGAGCGCGCCCGCCCCCCGCAGTAGACGCATGAGTTCTCGCTGGCGCTGTTCCGGGATGAGGGGCGGCGGTGTCGACATCCCACCGAGCCTAAGCCTCCCTCGGGTGAGACATCGTGTTCTTTCGTGTTAATCCACGTGATACCGTGTGCAGCGATGTTAAAGAAGCATGAAGTCCTCTCCGCCGTTGTCGACACAGGCGTCGTCTTGATCGTTCGCCTCGACTCCCCCGACGAGGCGCTCGCCGTCTCTCGCGCGGCAGTGGCCGGCGGCATCCGCGCCCTCGAGATCACCCTCTCGGTCCCGCACGCGCTCGACGTCGTACGCACCCTCGCCGACGAGTTCGGCGACCACGTGGCCGTCGGCGTCGGAACGGTCCTGGATGCCGAGATGGCCGTCGCGTCCGTGCAGGCCGGGGCGCGCATGCTCGTGAGCCCGAACCTCAACCCCGACATGATCCGCGCCGCCAACCGCTACCAGGCGCTCACGATCAGCGGAGCGTTCACCCCCACCGAGATCGTGCAGACGATGGAAGCCGGCGCCGACATCGTCAAGCTCTTCCCCACCGAGATCGCCGGACCCGACTACCTGCGCACGGTCATGGCACCGCTCGCGCACGCGCCGATCCTTCCCGCCGGTGGCGCCACGCGCGACAACGTCGGCGACTGGTTCGCCGCCGGAGCACTCGCGGTCGGTGTCGGAAGCGCCATCACCAAGGCCGCGCGCGCGAGCGGCGACTTCGCCGACGTGACCCGCGCCGCCGAAGACTTCCTCGCCGCCGTCGCGAACGCGCGGCAGACGATCTGACACCCCCTCGGCGGACCACGACGTCCGCCCCTCACCCGAACACGAAGGAGTGGACCATGAGCGAGACGACGGCAGACGCGCCGCAGCTCACGCGCGACGAGAAGAAGACGATCCGGATCCGATGGTTCCTGGTCGGATTCCTGATCCTCGGCGGGGTGGTGAACTATCTCGACCGCTCGACCCTGAGCGTCGCCAACACGACGATCGCGGGTGAGTTCGGGCTCGACCCGTTCGCGATGGGTCTGCTGCTGTCGGCGTTCTCGTGGCCGTACGCCATCGCCAACCTCCCGGCGGGATACCTCGTCGACAAGTTCGGGCCGAAGAAGATGTTCGCCTTCGCCGCGGGCGCGTGGTCGCTCGTGTCGATCGTCACCGCCGCCGCCAACTCGTTCGGCGTGCTGTACGCGTGCCGCGTCGCCCTCGGCATCACCGAGTCGCCGTTCTTCACCTCCGCCCTCAAGGTCAACGAACGCTGGTTCAACAAGTCGGAGCGAGCACTCCCCGTCTCCCTCGTCAACACCGGCTCGCAGATCGCCAACGCCATCGCGCCGCCGCTGCTGACCTTCCTGCTGCTCACGATGAGCTGGCGCGGCATGTTCATCATCGTCGGAGCCTTCGGCATCGTCGTCGCCCTCGTGTGGCTGCGCATCTACCGCGACCCGACCCTGAAGGAGCAGGCGCTCATCAAGGGCGCCGAGGCCGAGGCGCGCGTCGCCGCGTCGGTCGAGAAGGTCGGCTGGGGACGCCTGCTGCTGCAGTCGAACACCTGGTTCATGGTGCTCGGCGCCTTCGGCATCTTCTACACCGTGTGGGTCTACCTCACCTGGCTCCCCAGCTACCTGCAGACCGCCCGCGGCTTCAGCCTCGCGCAGAGCGGGTGGCTCGCATCGCTGCCGTTCCTCTGCGGCATCATCGGCGTGATCTTCGGCGGCTGGCTCTCGAACCGTCTCGTCCGTCGCGGCGTGAACACGGTCCGCGCGCGCAAGATCCCGATCGTCGGCGGAGCGATCCTCGCCGCCGCGGCGGTGCTCCCCGTCGCGTACGTCGACAGCACCCCGCTCGCCATCGTCCTGCTCTCGGTCGGCTACTTCGCCTCGCAGGTGCCGATCGGATGCCTCTGGACCCTCGCCTCCGACGTCGCGCCGTCGAACCAGGTCGCCTCTCTCGGCGCGATCCAGAACTTCGGCGGATTCATCGGAGCGGCCGTCGCCCCCGTGGTCACCGGGGCGATCCTCACCTCCACCGGAGGTAACTACACGACGGTGTTCCTCATCGGCGGCGTGCTGCTGCTGGTCGGCGCCCTGTCGTACGGACTGTTCGTCAAGGACCGCTCCGTCGCGGCATCCTGATTCCGCGTGGGGAGGACGACCTCTCGTCCTCCCCGCCCTCCGGGAGGAACCCCATGACCGCACGACTGTTCTTCGTGATCGGACCCGCCGGCAGCGGCAAATCGACCGTGAGCACCCTCATCGCCCGACGCATCCGCGCGGCGTATCTCGACAAGGACTCCGTCGCCACCGCTTTCACCGAGGCTCTCCTGGAAGCCGCGGGGAGCGACAAGAACGAACGCGACAACAACCCCTACTACCAGGACGTGGTGATGGGGCTGGAGTACGCGACGCTCCTCCGCCTCGCAGGCGACAACCTGCGCCTCGGCAACGATGTCGTGCTCGACGCCCCCTTCGTGCGGTACTTCCCGGAAGAGGACTACCTCGAGCGCGCCGCCGCCGCTCACGACTGGCCCGCCGATGTCGTCATCACCGTGGTGCACGTGACGGTCGACGGCGCCCTCGTCCGGGACCGCGTCGATTCGCGCGGCTACGGTCGCGACGCCTGGAAGCTCGCCCACTGGGACGAGTTCTGGGCCACGGCGCAGGCCGCCGACTGCCGCTGGCGCGGCGCGCACCACGTGCTCTTCGACAACAGCGCGTCCGGCGCTGATCCCGCCGCGCTCGAGGCCGCCCTGGCCGCCTTCGTCTGAGCCGGCTCTCGCGGCAGAGTGATCAGGGACGCGCCGGGTCGATCGGTGCGAACCGCCGCAGCCCCGCGCGCGAGCTCAAGCGCGAGGCGGCGAGCGACCCCGCCACCGCGAGGAAGATCGGCAGCAGCAGGGTGAACCCGGTGTCGGTGAACTCGATGATCAACGCGATCGCGGTGAAGGGCGCCCGCATATTGGATGCCAGGAACGCGGCCGCCGCGATGATCGCGAGCGCCGTGCCGTCGGCTCCCGGCCAGATGAGCGCCCACCCGGCCGCCGCGGCGGCGCCGAGCGCCGCGCCGATCGCGACGGAGGGCTGGAGCGTGCCGCCGATCGCCCCCGAACCCAGCGAGATCGTCGTCGCGACGGACTTCAGCAGAGCGAGAAGGAGCAGCAGGAGCGCGGGCTGCGACAGGTCGAAGCCCGCGGTGGCCAGGGCGCGACCATTGCCGAGCACGAGCGGGAAGAACGCCCCGAGCGCGCCGACGGCCGCGAACGTCAGGGGCAGGACGACGAGCATCTTCCAGCCCTTCGGGCGGAAGCGCCCGAACGCCTTGGTCACGGTCGCGAAGCTCGTCGCGCCCCACCCCATGAGCGGGCCGATCAGGACGGCCGCCACGACGAGCGAGGCGTTCACCTCGAGCGCGGGCACCTGGTAGAGCGAGCCGTCGCCGACGAGGGGGCGCGCGACGAGCGTGGCGATCGCGCTGACGGACAGGGCGACGACCGCGCCGCCGACGCTGAACTGCGCGAGCAGGATCTCGATCGCGAACAGCGCACCCGCGAGCGGCACGTTGTAGACCGCCGCGAGACCGGCACCCGCCGCCGAGGCGATGAGGATGCGCCGCCACCGCGCGTCGAGGCCGAACCAGCCGACGATCTTCGAGCCCGCCATCGCCGAGAGCTCGCGCGGCGCGACCTCCTTACCGATCGAGGCGCCGAGGGCCACCGAAGTCACCTGTATGACGGTGTCGGCGAGCGTCTCCCACCACGGCATCCGGGCGCCGTCGACTCCCTGCTCGACCGTGGCGAGCGTGCGACCGAATCGCCGCAGCAGATACCACCCGAGCGCAGCGACGACACCCGCCCCGCCCACGGTGACGATCGGCAGCCACCACGGCGACGGCAGCGCGAGGCCGTCGAGGAACGGCCCCTCCTCGTGGCCCCAGACGAGGTGCTCGATCGAGTGCACGATCCACACGAGCAGCAGCACCGCGAGGCCGGTCGTCAGCCCGACGATCAGCGTGGCGAGGCCGAGCTTGGACAGCGCGAGGACGGCACGACGGTGAGGGCGCGTCTGCGCCAGGGGCTCTGCTGTCACCCCGCAACGCTAACGGACCCGAGTTACCGTCCCGTGACGCGTTCTTCCGCGGCATCCGCTCGCCACCGAGCGGCATCGCACTACCGTGAACGCGTGACCCCTCCCCCCGTGGCGGCCCGGCGCCCCGCCGACGTCCTCGGCATCGTCGCCGTGGTCCTTTCCGCCGTCCTTCTCCTTCCGACGCTCTTCGTCTCCCTCGTGGGGCTCATCCCCGAGATGAACGCGATCTGGTGGCTCGGCATCATCCTGCTGCCGCTGCTCTTCGCGGACGGCCTCATCGTCATCGTGCTGGCGGTGATCGGCCTGATCGTCGCCGCGCGCCGAGCGGGACGACGGGTGTGGTCGATCGTGGCGCTGGGGCTCGGCATCCTGATGCTCGTTCCCGCCGTTCTCGTGCTGGTGCCCTGGTCGTCATGATCCTCGGCGCGCAAGCGCGAAAACATTAGGCTCTCCCTTGTGACTTCCCGCGCCCCGCTCTCCCGCAAGCTGTCCGCCATCGCCGAGTCCGCGACCCTCAAGGTCGACGCCAAGGCCAAGGCCCTCCAGGCCGCCGGTCGACCGGTCATCTCGTACGCGGCGGGCGAGCCGGATTTCGCCACGCCGTCGTTCATCGTGGATGCCGCCGCCCAGGCGCTGCAAGACAAGAAGAACTACCGGTACACGCCCGCCGCGGGTCTTCCCGTGCTGCGCGAGGCGATCGCGGCCAAGACGCTGCGCGACTCGGGCCTCGAGGTCGCGCCCTCGCAGGTGATCGTGACCAACGGCGGCAAGCAGTCCGTCTACCAGGCGTTCCAGACCGTGGTGAACCCCGGCGACGAGGTGCTGCTGCCGGCGCCGTACTGGACCACCTACCCCGAGGCGATCGCCCTCGCCGACGGCACGCCCGTCGAGGTCTTCGCCGGCGCCGACCAGGACTACAAGGTCACCGTCGCCCAGCTCGAGGCCGCCCGCACCGACAAGACCACGGTGCTCGTCTTCGTCTCGCCCTCGAACCCCACCGGCTCGGTGTACACGCCCGAGGAGACGGCCGAGATCGGCCGCTGGGCGCTCGAGCACGGCATCTGGGTCATCACCGACGAGATCTACCAGAACCTCACCTACGAGGGCGTCCGCGCCGTCTCGATCGTCGAGGCCGTCCCCGAGCTCGCCGAGCAGACCATCCTCGTCAACGGCGTCGCGAAGACGTACGCCATGACCGGATGGCGCGTGGGCTGGATGGTGGGACCGGCGGATGCCATGAAGCTCGCCGGCAACCTGCAGTCGCACCTGTCGAGCAACGTCAACAACGTCGCCCAGATCGCGGCCGCGGCGGCGCTGAACGGCCCGCAGGACGAGGCGGAGCAGTTCCGCCTCGCCTTTGATCGGCGCCGCCAGCTGATCGTCTCGGAGCTGTCGAAGATCGACGGCGTCGAGGTGCCCAACCCGCTCGGCGCGTTCTACGTCTACCCCGACGTGCGCGGCCTGCTGAACCGGGAGTGGGGCGGCGTGACGCCGAGCACCTCGCTGGAGCTGGCCGACCTCATCCTCGAGCAGGCCGAGGTGGCCGTGGTCCCCGGCGAGGCCTTCGGCCCGAGCGGCTACCTGCGCCTGTCGTACGCCCTCGGCGACGACCAGCTCCTCGAGGGCGTCCAGCGCCTCCAGCGCCTCTTCGCCTGACTCCCTTCCCTTCCCTCCTCCCCCCTCTCTCTCACGCGCGGTAACCGGGGGGAGGGAGGGGGGCTAGAGGTCTACGTTCACGAGGACGGGCTCGGGCTGCAGGAGCAGGCCGAACTCGGAGTGCACGCGCTGCTGCACGAAACGGGCCAGCTGCGCGATCTCGGCGGCCGTGGCCTCGCCGCGGTTGGTCAGCGCGAGAGTGTGTTTGGTGGAGAGGCCGGCGCGCGAGCGCGGGAAGCGGAAACCGCGCGAGAGCCCGGCGTTCTCGATGAGCCACGCGGCGCTCACCTTCACCTCGCGCCGCTCGATCGGGGGCGGGGGCAGGATGCCGTCGAACGCGGCCAGGGGGATCACCGTCACCGGGTCGAGATCGGGCGCCAGCGGCCACTTCGGGCACTCCGCGGGCAGGGTCCGGGCGAACGACTCCGACACGATCGCGTTCTGGAAGAACGAGCCGGCGCTCCAGGTGTCGGGATCGTCCGGGTCGAGCACCATGCCCTTGCGCGCACGGGTCGCCAGCACGTGATCGCGGATCCAGCGCAGCGACACCGCGTCGGCGGCATCCAGCCCGAGAGCCCCTCGGAGCTGTTCTCCCCCGATCGGACGCTCCCCCGCGCCGACGCGGGCGAGTTCGAGCGTCACCGACAGGATGACCGCGGACCGCTCCGGGACGGAGCCGTAGTGCTGCTTGAGCACCGAGGTGCGAAAGCCCAGGCCCAGCTCGGACGCCGGGACGGTCGACACGTCTCCCGTGGCCTCGTCGATCAGCTCGACCTCGACGAGGGTCTGCACGATCTCCTGGCCGTACGCGCCGACGTTCTGCACGGGGGCGGCGCCCACGGTGCCGGGGATGCCCGACATCGCCTCGATACCAGCGAGGCCGCGCTCGACGGTCTCGGCCACGAGGGCGTCCCAGTCGTGGCCCGCCTGCACCCGCACACGAACGGTGTCGGGGCGGGACCCGGGCAGCTCCTCGATCCCGCTCGAGCGCACGCGGATCACCGTGCCCTCGAACGGTTCGTCACCGACGAAGAGGTTCGAGCCGCCGCCGAGGACGAACCACGGCTCCCCGTTCGCCCAGGTCTCGCGCAGGGCGGCGACGAGCTCGTCGGCGGACGCCGCCTCGACCAGGCGCGCGGGCACGCCGCCGGTGCGCAGCGTCGTCAGCTGCGAGAGCGGGACGGCGTCGACCTCGGGCATCAGGACAACCGCACCCGCACCTGCGCCTTGCCGAGCACGGTGGTGCCGGCGAACGTCACGGTGAGGTCGATGCGGGCGGTGTCGTCGTCGACGGCGCCGACCTTGGCGCTGACGTGCAGATCGGCACCGGTCTCGGGGTCGACCACGACGGGGCGCGTGAAGCGCACACCGTACTCGGCGATCCGGCCGGTGTCTCCGAGCGCCTCGGCGAGCGCGCCGACCGCGACGCCCATCGTGAGCATGCCGTGGGCGAGGACGCCCGGCAGCCCGACCTCGGCGGCGACGTCGTCGCGGTAGTGGATCGGGTTGAAGTCGCCCGACGCGCCCGCGTAGCGCACAAGCGACTCGCGAGTCAGGTGCACGGAGCGCTCGGCGATCACGTCGCCCACGGTGAACGCGCTCATGCGCCGCCCTCCCCGGCCAGCAGGACGCTGGTGGTCGTCACGACGTGGGCGCCGTCGGCATCCACGATCTCGGCCTCGCTGGTGATCATCGCGTTGCCGCCCATCGAGCGGATGCCGGTGACCGACAGGGTCGCGACGAGCTCGTCGCCGGCGACGATCGGGCGCGAGTAGCGGAAGCGCTGCTCGGCGTGCACGAGCCGCGACAGCTCGATCCCCGAGTCGGGGTCGCCCAGCAGCTGCTGGAGCGTGAGGTCCTGCACGACCATCGCGAAGGTCGGCGGCGCCACGACGTCGGCGTAGCCGAGCGCGCGAGCGGCCTCGGGGTCGGAATGCTGCGGGGCGTCGGCGAACACGGCGCGGGCGAACTCGCGCACCTTCTCGCGGCCGACCAGGTACGGCGCGGTCGGCGGGAAGGCACGACCGACCAGTTCGGGGTTCACGGGCACCGCCTCAGTCTACCGAGGGCGGGTCGCGCGCCGTCCGGCGTCAGCGCTGGTGGCGTCCGCGGACGGCCTTGACCGCCATCTGCGTGGCGATGAACACGAGGAACACCGAGAACAGGACGTTCGCGACGAACGGGTCGATGGCCTTGGCGATCTGCGCACCCAGCGCCGTCGTCGCGCAGGCCGCGATCCCGACGCACACCGCCGCGGTCAGATCGACATTGCTCCGACGGATGTTGCCGACCGTCCCCGACACCGCCGTCGGGATCATCATCAGCAGCGAGGTCCCCTTCGCCACCAGATCGCTCGTTCCGAAGAGCAACAGCAAGGCGGGCACGACGATGATGCCGCCGCCCACGCCCAGCAGACCCGCCAGGATGCCGGTGACGACACCGAGCGCGGCGAGCCCGGGTCCCGAGATCCAGGTCAGCTCGAGCTCGGCGTCGCGGGAGGGGATGACGAAGTAGAGGCTGACGATCACGGCGAGCAGGAAGGCCACGAACGCCCATCGCAACGCCGTCTGCGACAGCTTCGGCAGGAGCCACGTGCCGATCTGCGCACCCACCACTGCTCCGGCCGCCAGGATCAGAGCGGGCAGCCACGCGACATGGCCGTCGACGGCGTACGTGATCACGCCCACGGAGGCGGTGGGCACGATCGCGGCGAGGGAGGTGCCGGCGGCCAGGCGCTGGTCGAAGCCGAGGATCAGCACGAGCAGCGGAACGATGACGGTTCCGCCGCCCACGCCGAAGAGCCCCGACAGCAGTCCCGCGAGCAATCCCACCCCGATGCAGACCAGATACAGGCGGGTGGTGCGAGGCGGGCGGGTATCGCTGGTCACGTGGATGATTCCTCAGGGGGCGGGTGTGCGCACGGGGATTCCGCACCCGTCCAGTCTCGCACCGCGGCCTCGCCGGTCCGCGGCCGCCCGAGAGAAAGAAAGCGGCCCCCGGTGGTCCGAAGCCGCGTCCACCGGGGGCCGTCGCCCTCACAGGTCAAGCAGGACGGTGACCCGAACACCGGACTGCGACCACTCGCGTGAGGGTGCGACAGGAATGACGATAAGCGCCGCGTGCGCACGGAACAGACCGGTTGACGAAGGTCCTTAAAGCTGCTAACTATTTATGTCGCTGAAGACAGAAACCTGCTCCCGGGAATGCCCGATCGGATGCCGCGGTTGACGAGCCCATGACAACTGTAGGAATCATCGGCGCAGGACACATCGGCTCGGCCCTCGCGAAGGGGTTCGCGCGACATGGCTACGACGTCGTGATCGCGAACTCCCGAGGCCCCGAGACCCTGACCGACCTGGTCTCCTCCGTCGGCGAGCGCGCCCGCGCCGCCACCGCGGAGGAAGCGGCTCAGGCCGGAGACATCGTGGTGGTGACCGTGCCGCTCAAGGCGTACACCGAGGTCCCGGTCGCCCCGCTCGCGGGAAAGATCGTCCTCGACACGAACAACTACTACTTCGAGCGCGATGGGCACATCGCCGAGCTGGACGAGAAGAAGACGACCACCTCGCAGATGCTGCAGGAGCATCTCCCCGAGTCGCACGTCGTCAAGGCGTTCAACCACATCATGGCCGCCCACATCCTCACCGACGGCTCCCCCACCGGCACCGAGAACCGCCGCGCCCTCGCCACCGCGAGCGATTCCGAGGAGGCCGTCGCCCTCGTGACCCGTATCTACGACGAGTTCGGCTTCGACACCGTCACCGTCGGGCCCCTGAGCGAGAGCTGGCGGGTCGAGCGCGACCAGCCCGCCTACGTCGTCCGGCAGAACGCCGAAGAGCTCGAGCAGAACCTCACCCGCGCCGAGCGCTGACGCACCGCGTCTCTTTCGCGTGAGGTGCCGGTTTCCGTCGCCTTCGAGTACCTCGAAGCGACAAGAACCGGCACCTCACGCGACACACCGGACGTCAGAGCGACGCGAGCGCCTGATCGACGTCGGCGACGAGGTCGTCGACCGACTCGATGCCCACCGACAGGCGCACGATCGTCTCGGGCACCGCGAGCTCGGTCCCCCGGACGGACGCGTGGGTCATGGCATCCGGGTAGTTCACGAGCGACTCGACACCGCCCAGCGACTCCGCGAGCGTGAACAGGCGCGTCGACTCCGCGAACCGTCGCGCCGCCGCCCCGTCGGCCAGCTCCAGCGACACGATGCCGCCGAAGCCGCTCATCTGCGACGCGGCGAGCGCGTGGCCGGGGTGCGTGGGCAGGCCCGGGTAGTACACCTTCGCGACGCGACCGTGGCCCGCGAGGTGCTCGGCGACGGCCTGGGCGTTGGAGCTGTGCCGCTGCATGCGCACGGCCAGCGTCTTGATGCCGCGGGTGGTCAGGTAGGCGTCGAAGGGGCCCGACACCGCCCCGGCGGCGAACTGCAGGAACTGCACCTTCTCGGCGAGGTCCGCGTCGGCGAAGGCGAGCGCCCCGCCCACCACGTCGCTGTGCCCTCCGAGGTACTTCGTCGCGGAGTGCACCACCACGTCGGCGCCGAGCGCGATCGGCCGCTGCAGGGCGGGCGAAGCGAAGGTGTTGTCGACGACGACGATCGCGCCGGCGGCGTGCCCGAGACGAGCGAGCCCGGCGATGTCGGTGATGCGCAGCATCGGGTTGCTGGGGGTCTCCACCCACACCATCCGCGGCGCGCGCTCCTCGATCGCCGCGGCGACGGCATCCAGGTCGCTCATGTCGACCACGCGGAGCTTCACGCCCCACGGCCCCAGAACACGGGCGAGCAGGCGGTAGGTCCCGCCGTAGACGTCGTTGCCGAGCAGCACCTCGTCGCCCGGGACGAGCGCCGCCCGCAGCAGCGCGTCTTCTCCGGCCAGACCCGACGAGAACGACAGCGCCCGCACGCCCCCCTCGAGGGCGGCGACCTGCGTCTCGAGGGCGGTGCGCGTGGGGTTTCCGCTGCGCCCGTACTCGTAGCCGTTGCGCAGGCCGCCGATACCGTCCTGCGCATAGGTCGTCGACACGTGGATCGGCGGGATGACCGCGCCGGTGGTCTCGTCGGGCGCCTGCCCGGCGTGGACGGCGAGGCTGTCGAAGCCGCGGGCGGCATCGTGGGTGCTCATGCGGAGTGCTCCTGGCTGCTCGGGGGGATGACGGATGCCACGGATGCAACGTCGTAGCCCCGCTGGATCATCCAGTCGTCGTCGAAGATCTTGCTGAGGTAGCCGCGACCGTGGTCGGGGAGGACGACGACGACGACCGCGTCGGCGGGGAGATCGCGGGCGACGCGGAGGGCGCCGACCACGGCCATGCCGCTGGATCCGCCGACCAGCAGGCCCTCCTCGCGGGCGAGGCGCCGGGTCATGGCGAAGGACTCGGCATCCGAGATGCGCTCGTAGCCGTCGACGATCGCGGGGTCGAAGGCCGCAGGCCAGAAGTCCTCGCCGACACCCTCGACGTCGTAGCCGTGGATGTCGCCGCCCGAGTAGATCGAGCCGACGGGGTCGACGCCGATGATGCGCACGGCCGAACCCGCGACCTCGCGGAGGTAGCGCCCGGTGCCGCTGATCGTGCCGCCCGTGCCGACGCCGGCGACGAAGTGCGTGAGCTCCCCGTCGGTATCGCGCCAGATCTCGGGACCGGTGGTCTCGTAGTGGCTGCGCGGGCCGTTCGGGTTGGCGTACTGGTTCGGCTTGAAAGCGCCGGGGATCTCGCGGACGAGCCGGTCGGACACGCTGTAGTACGAGTTCGGATCGTCGGGCTCGACGTTGGTCGGCGTCACCACGACCTCGGCACCGTAGGCGCGCAGCACCGCACGCTTGTCTTCGGCGACCTTGTCGGGCACCACGAAGACGCACCGGTAACCGCGCTGCTGTGCGACGAGGGCGAGGCCGACGCCGGTGTTGCCGCTGGTCGGTTCGACGATCACCCCGCCCGGTTTCAGGAGACCGTCGCGCTCGGCGGCGTCGACGATGTTGGCCGCGATGCGGTCCTTCGCCGAACCGCCGGGATTGAAGTACTCGATCTTCGCGAGGACCGTGGCGGCGATGCCGTCGGTGACGCGGGAGAGACGGACGAGGGGGGTGTTGCCGACGAGGTCGGCGACGCTCTGGGCGTAACGCACGATGGAGTCCTGGAGGGTGGTGCGCCTGATCCGGGCGCGGCTGACGGGGTCGTCGAAAAAGAACGCGAGGCGTTCAGCGACAACAGCGACAGGTCAGCACGCCGTCAGCATACCCGACGCACCGCCCTCAGGACACGGCGCCGAGAAACTCCTCGAAACTCTGCGCGGGGCGGCCGGTGACCCGCTCGACATCGGTCGACACCACGGCGAGGTCGCCGCTGGCGATCGAGGTGTACGTGCTCACCCACGCGTCGACCTGCCAGCGCGGAGCGCCGAAGGCCGCACGCGAGGAGTAGGCCTCGTCGACCGTCTCGTCGACGAACCGCACGGGGTGACCGCGCACCGCCGAGATCTTCTGCGCCACCTCCGCCATCGTCAGCGCCTCGGGGCCGGTGAGGTCGTACGCGGCGTCGGCGTGCGCCGAGGGATCGAGCAGCACCGCCACCGCGGTCGCCGCGACATCGGAGCGCGAGACCAGAGAGCAGCGCCCTTCTCCGGCGGGACCGCGGATGACGCCGTCGTCGCCGGCGAACAGCTCCATCATGTCCATGTAGAAGTTGTCGCGCAGGAACGTCCAGCGCATCCCCGACGCGCGGATGATGTCCTCGGTGGCCGCGTGGTCGCGGCCGAGCGTGAACACCGCGTCGGGGGCGGCCGCCAGGAACGAGGTGTACACGATCGAGCGCACACCGGCCTCGGCGGCCGCCTCGACGAAGGTGCGGTGGTGTTCCACCCGGTCGGCGGTCTCGGATGCCGAGACCATGAACAGCGTCTCGACGCCGTCGAGGGCCGCGCGGGCGGCATCCGCGTCGGAATAGCGCGCGACGTGCACCTCGGCACCGTCGAGTCGCGGAGCGCGGGAGGCGTCACGCACCAGAAGGCGCTGCGGGATGCCGCGGGCGGCGAGATCGCGAGCGACGCGGCCGCCGACTGCTCCGGTGGATCCGGTGACGGCGATGACGGGCGACGTGGGCATACGGCCTCCGGTGGGCGGGTTCTCGACCCCTCCAGAGTAAGCCGCCTCGACGTGTCGCGGCCGGGAACTCCTCAGGAAGCGGGGGCGACCAACCGCGCCACGCGCACCCGCACGGATGCCGGGACGTCGTCGTCGCCCGCGCCCCGGGCGGCCGCGGCCACCGCGCCGGCCACCGTGGCGGCGTCGTCGAGCTCGGACACGCCGATGCACACCGTGATGGCCCGGGCGCCCTCGACGTCCTCGACGGCGGCGAGCGACCCCTCCACGTCGGCGACGCGTTCGACGGCTCGCGCCACGACCGGTCGGGCCGAATAACTCTCGCGCACACCCTCGACCGCCGTGACGGCGAGATCGATGCGCGGGGCCAGTTCTGCGGCGGTGTTACGGGTCATGAGTCCTCCCCCTCGTCCAGGTGCACATCGCCCACGGTGATGTCGACGCGACCGACCCGGAGATCGCCGTGTCTCTCTATCGCGGAGCGCACGCCCTCGCGCATCTCGTCGACCGCGGAGGTCATCCGGCGACCGAACCGCACGCTCACCGTCGCGCGGACGTCGAGCGCCCCGTCGTCGTCGGGGCGGTCGATGCGTACGCGCCCCACCAGCAGTCCTTCGATGCCGTCTCCGACCGAGCGGATCAGCTCGTAGAGAGCACCCTCGGTCACGACGAGCTCGGTGCCGTCGTCGGTCCGAGCCAGGGGGATGTCGCGGCCCGCGCGGAACTCGCGCATCACCTCGCGCATCACGATGTCGTACCACGACTCCGGGATCGGTTCGGCGGCCTGCTCCTCGACGATCTCCCGTGACAGTGCACCCATCCGCTCCATCGACGCCAGGACGGCCTGGCACTCGGCGTTGCGCTCGATCGCGGGGATGCGGGGGGTACGTCCGCGATCGAGGTAGGCGGAGAGGTCTTCCAGGGAGTAACCCGAGCCTCCGACGTCGTCGCTGTGCTCGCTCATTCCGGTCACCTCCACTCCTGCATCCGGTCCAACACGGTCTTGCGCGCCCGGGCGAGGCGGCCGCGGACCGTCGCCGCGGACTCGCCCACCTCGACGGCGATCTGGTCGTAGCTGTGCCCGCCGACCTCGCGCAGCACCCACACCACGCGCAGTTCCTCGGGCAGCTCCGCGAGCACCTTCTTCAGCGCGTCCATCTGAGAGGACGCGACGACGGCGCGTTCCGGATCGTCACGCGCGGAGACCATCTCCTCGTCGATCTGATCCGACACCTTGCGGGACCGCAGACGATCGGTCGCCTTGCGCGAGACGATCGTCGTGAGCCAGCTTCGCACCTTCTCGGGATCGGTGAGGTCCGGGAGGCGGCGCCATGCCGTGATGAGCGCTTCCTGCACGCAGTCGTCGGCGTCGGCCCGCGACCCCGTGAGGCGTGTCGCGAAAGCCACGAGGAACGGGGCATGCCGTCGCACCAGCGCCCCGAACGCCAGTTGATCGCCGTCGGCCGCGCGCGCCGCGAGGAACGCGTCGGTGGCGGAGGACAAAGAGGGCATTAAGGTTCCTGTCAGCGTTTTTTCAGCCTCGGCGCGTGACGTTTGGCGAACCGGGCTCGTCCCCATAGCGAACACCCCGAGGCTGAACCGCCCCGGGCACTTGACGAAAGGACGCCCCTCATGGCACAGAACTCCTCCCTCTCGGCCGACGCCCGCGCGAACGGCGGCAAGACGGTCATCGTCGATCCCGTCGTCGCGAAGGTCGCCGGCATCGCCGCGGCCGAGGTGCCCGGTGTGCACGCCCTCGGTGGCGGTGCCGCCCGCGTGATCGGCAACATCCGCCAGGCGGTGGGCGCGAAGGACTACGCCCAGGGCGTGAGCGTCGAGGTCGGCGAGACCGAGGTCGCCGCCGACATCGCGATCCAGGTCGACTACCCCGAGCGCATCCAGCGCGTCGCGGAGAACGTGCGCTCGGCCGTCGAGAAGGCCATCACCGAGATCGTGGGCATGAAGGTCGTCGAGGTCAACGTGACCGTGGTCGACGTCTACATCCCCAGCGACGACGACGACGAGCAGGAGGAGGCCCGCGTCCACTGACGCGGCGTCCCGGCCCGCGAGCACCGGCTCGCGGGCCTTCGCCATCGATGGCGCGGACGATGTCCGTCCCCCGCGCTATCGTCGGCGGCATCCCTCCCCCGACCCCAGGAGCACCCGTGCGCATCGCCCTCACCGGCTCATCCGGCAAACTCGGCACCGTCGTGGCTCGCGAGCTGCGCGCCGCCGGTCACGACCTCATCGGCCTCGACGTACGCGGAGAGCGCGGTCCAGGCTTCGTCCAGGTCGACCTCACCGACTACGGCCAGGTCGTCGACGCCCTCACCGCGGTCAACGACCAGCACGACGGGTTCGACGCCCTCGTCCATCTCGCGGCGATCCCGGCCCCGGGTATCCGCTCCGACATCGCCACCTTCCACAACAACATGGCGAGCACGTTCAACGTGTTCTGGGCGGCCACGCGCCTCGGCATCCAGAAGATCGTGTACGCCTCGAGCGAGACGGTCCTCGGGCTGCCGTTCGACGTGCCGCCCCCGTACATCCCCGTCGACGAGGAGTACGCGCCGCGCCCCGAGTCGGTCTACTCGCTCGTGAAGACGCTCGAAGAGCGCCTCGCGGTCGAGCTGGTGCGCTGGAATCCCGAGCTGTCGATCACCGCGCTGCGCTTCTCCAACGTCATGGTGCCCGAGGACTACGCCGAGTTCCCCTTCGACGACGACGCCCGCGCTCGCAAGTGGAACCTGTGGGGGTACATCGACGCCCGCGACGGCGCCCAGGCCGTCGACCGCGCGCTCGAGACCGCACCGGCCGGTTTCGACACGTTCATCATCGCCGCCGCCGACACGGTCATGACCCGGCCGAACGCCGAGCTCGTGGCCGAGGTGTTCCCCGGCGTCGAGACGCACGGCGACCTCGGCGACACGCGCACCCTGCTCTCGATCGACAAGGCGCGCCGACTGCTCGGATACGAGCCGCAGCACTCCTGGCGCGACCACCGCTGACCCCGTGGCGGCGGGAGCGTGGCACACTCGGGGAATGGATGCCGACGAACCCCGGATCCCGCTGCCGACGGCGCGCGAGAAAGAGGTCAGCTTCCTCGCGCGCTCCGGCGCCGTGGTGACGCTGCGGCTCATCGACACCGGTCGCTACGAGGTCAAGCTCGACACGCGCGGCGACTACACCGCCGAGTTGCGATACGACGGCGACACCTTCGAGCTGCACCCGGCCCCGGGTGTGCACGCGCTCGGCGGCACCGGGCTGTCCGCGACGCAGCTGTACGAGGGGTTCTGAGCGCCGACGGGTGAGCCTGCCCGCTCGCGGCGCGCGAGCGCTTCCGGCATCGGCCGATTCCGTCGCGCTGACTTTCCCGGCGTCGGCCGATCGCGGCGCGCTGACCCTTCCGGCATCGGCCGATCGCGGCGCGCTGACCCTCCCGGCGTCGGCCGCAAGCCCCGCGGCTTCGCGGCGGGGCCGCGGTTGACTGGAGCCCTCGACCCGCCGGGAGGACCACCGTGAACCACGACGCCGACAGCTATGACATCGCCGTGATCGGCGCCGGCCCCGCCGGAACCGCCGCTGCCCTGCGCGCGGCGGAGCTCGGCGCCTCGGTCGTCGTGCTGGAAGCCGGTCGCGTCGGCGGCACCTGCGTCAACACCGGGTGCGTGCCGACCCGCGTCCTCGCCAAAGCCGCTCGCCTGATGCGCGAGACCCGCGCGGCCGACGACTACGGCATCGTCGTGGACGAACCCCGGGTCGACTGGTCCGCCGTCGTCTCGCGCGTGCACGAACGAGTGGATGCCGTCCGCTCGATCAAGCGCGAGGCGAAGCGGTTCGCCGCGGCCGGCGTCGATCTCGTGCACGAGGGGCGGGCGCGTTTCGTCGACGATCACACCCTGGTGCTCGACAGCGGCCGGCGCATCCGCGCGGAGTCCATCCTGGTGTGCGTGGGCGGTCATTCGCGGCGTCTGCCGATCCCCGGCGCGGAATGGGCGACCGTTCCCGAGGACGTGCTGTCACTGCCGGAGCTGCCGCGACGGGTCGCCGTGATCGGCGCGGGCAACACGGGGGCGCAGCTGGTGACGGTGTTCCGCTCCTTCGGCTCCGAGGTCACGCTCCTCGATGTGGCTCCGCGGGTGCTCATGGCATCCGATGCGAAGATCTCGGCGGCGATCGCCGAGTCCTTCGCCGGCCACGCCATCGACGTGCGCACCGGGATCGAGACGGTCGAACGCCTCGACCGCCAGGACGACGGCGCGATCCGCCTCACCTGGCGCGAGGACGGCTCCGCGCACGAGCGCGAGGTCGACGTCGTCATCATGGCGACCGGTTGGCCGGCCGACGTCGAAGACCTCGGGCTCGACAAGGCCGGCGTCGAGGTGGTGCGCTCCGCGATCCCCGTGGACCGCTACTTCCGGACCGTCGTGCCGCACATCCTGGCCGTCGGCGACGCGAACGGGCGCGACATGCTCGTCCAGGCCGCCCAGTTCGAGGGCGAGGCCGCCGCCGAGAACGCCGTGCTCGGAGCGAACCGCCGGACCCCGCACCACCTTCTGCCCGCCGGCGGGTTCACCGACCCCGACTACGCGGGGGTGGGCCTGACGGAGGAGCAGGCGCGCGAGCGCGACGCGTCGTGCGTCGTGGCCACCGTGCGCTTCGCCGACCTCGACCGGGCCGTCATCGACGACCGGGAGAGCGGGTTCCTCATGCTCATCGCCGACCGCCGCCGCGAGCTGGTGCTCGGAGCGCACGCGGTCGGCGAGAACGCCGTCGAGGTGATCCAGTCGGTGACGACGGCGATGGCCGCAGGCATCGACGTCTCCACCCTCGCCGGCGTGCGCTTCGCCTACCCGACCTACAGCGCGGTCATCGGCAACGCGGCGCGCGCGCTGCTGCACGCCGACACCCCCGCGCTGCTGGAGTGACACACTGATTCCGTGACCGCCGATCCGACGACCGCCTCCCCCGACGCCCCCGCCCGACGCGGCCGGCCGGGATACGACCGCGAGGGCATCCTCGCGGTGGCCGTGCAGGTGTTCAACGAACAGGGCTACGACGCCACGAGCGTGTCCGACCTCGCCCGCCGACTCGGGCTGACGAAATCGGCGCTGTACCACCACTTCTCCTCGAAGGAGGAGCTCCTCTCCGTCGCCCTCGAGGCCGCGCTCGGCGGGCTCGAGGCCGTGCTCGACGAGCCCGGCGCCCGCGAGGGCGCGGCATCCGATCGCCTGCGCTTCGTGCTCACCGGCGCCACCGACGTGCTGGTGGCACAGCTGCCGGCGGTCACCCTGCTGCTGCGCGTGCGCGGCAACAGCGCGGTCGAGCAGGCGGCGCTGGAGCGTCGACGCGTGTTCGACCACCGGGTCACCGCTCTCGTCGCCGCGGCGCAGCGCGAGGGCGAGGTGCGCGACGACGTCGATGCCGCGGTCGCCGCCCGCCTGCTGTTCGGCATGATCAACTCGGTCGTCGAGTGGTACCGCCCCGGCGGCGGGGTCGACGGCGACCGCCTCGGCGCCGACATCGTGCGCATCGCCCTCGACGGCCTCCGCACCACCTGACGCGCGCCCGCCTCGCGCGCACGGAGGAGGGGCCCCGCGCCACGCGCGAGGCCCCTCCACGGCATCCGGGATCAGGCGCGCAGGTCGACGCCCTTCGTCTCCTTGATCAGCGAGACCGCGCCGAGCGAGACGAGGGCGGCGACCGCGATGTACAGGCCGATCGTCCACGAGGCGCCCGTGGAGCGCAGCAGCGCCTCGGCGATCATCGGTGCGAAGGCCCCGCCCAGGATCGCGCCGAGCGCGTATCCGATCGAGACGCCCGAGTAGCGCACGTTCGCGGGGAACATCTCGGCGTAGAGCGCCGCCTGCGGTCCGTACGACAGGCCGAGGCCCAGGGTCATCACGAACAGCGCGACGAAGTACCAGAAGATGTTGGCGGTGTCGATGAGGAACCACATCGGTACGGCCCAGACCGCGAGCAGCAGGTAACCGAGCTGGAAGGTGCGGACGCGTCCCAGTCGGTCCGACAGGCGACCGCCCCAGAGGGTGAAGCCGAGCCAGCCGAAGGATGCCAGCGTCGTGGCCAGCAGCACCGTCGGGCGCTCCATGCCCAGCACCGACACCGAGTACGTCGCGAAGAAGGCGATGAGCAGGTACCCGGCGGCGTTGTTGCCGATGAAGACGAAGGCGGTCAGGGCGACCTCGCGCCAGTTCTTGCGGAAGAGCTGGCCGAGAGGGGCGGAGGACTCCTTGCGGCGGCGCAGGAGGTCTTCGAACACCGGGCTCTCCTCGACCGCGCGGCGGATGAGGTAGCCGACGACGATCAGCACGATCGAGAACAGGAAGGGCACGCGCCAGCCCCACGCGAGGAAAGCCTCCGGCGACATCGAGGAGGTCAGGATCCACAGCGTCGCGGTGGCGAGGATCATGCCGACCGGCACGCCGATCTGCGGGTAGGCGCCGAAGTAGCCGCGACGATGGGCGGGGGCGTGCTCGACCGACAGCAGCGCCGCCCCGCCCCACTCGCCACCGGCCGAGAAGCCCTGCAGCACCCGCAGGAGGATGAGCAGCACGGGCGCTGCGACGCCGATGGCGGCGTAGGTGGGCAGCACGCCGATGAGGGCCGTCGACACGCCCATCATGATGAGCGTCAGCACGAGCATCTTCTTGCGCCCCAGGCGGTCGCCGAGCCAACCGGCGACGACGGCACCCAGGGGACGGAAGAGGAAGGAGATGCCGATCGTGGCGAAGGAGAGCACCTGGGCGATCGCCGGATCGCTCTCGGCGAGGGGCGCGAGGAACAGGGGCGCGAGCACGAGCCCGGCCGCCTGCGCGTAGATGAAGAAGTCGTACCACTCGATCGAGGTGCCCACGAGCGTGCCGGCGAGCACGCGCCGTTCCTCTCGGGTCACGCCGGTCGTGGCGGGGGCGGATGCCGCAGTCTGCGAGGCCATGAGAACTCCGTCGTTCCGTGGTCGGGTGTGGACGTCCGATCGGCACTGTTACCGACCGAACGTTCAGTAATAGTGTCAGAGGTGCGCCCGCCCGACAAGAGGGCGGCGGAAGGAGCCCCCCATGCCACCCTGGGTCATCATCCCCGGCGCCCTCGACGAGCGCATCGGCATCACCGTCACCGAGCAGTCCGCCGACCGCGTCGCCGCTTGGATGCCGGTCGCCGGCAACACGCAGTCGCTCGGGCGCCTCCACGGCGGGGCCACCGCGGCGCTCGCGGAGGCGGTCGGATCGTGGGCGGCGATGATCTACGCCTCGACCCTCGGCAAGGTCTGCGTGGGGGTCGACCTGAACATCACCCACCACCGCGGCGCGCGGGAGGGTCGCATCTTCGCCGTCGCCACGCCCGCGCACCGCGGTCGGCGCGTGGCGACCTACGACGTGGCGATCCGCGACGACGCCGACCGGACCATCGCGACGGCCCGCATCACGAACCTCGTCGTCGATCCGGACTGAGCCCGGGGCTCTGGCATCCTGGATCTCGTGTCGGGAGTCCGAGGGGTTGCACTGCCCCCATGCAGTGCAACCCCTCGCCCGTCGATATCAGTCCCGAACATCTCTCGACGGGCGTATGGGTGCCATCTCGAAGCCGGAGACGACACCCACCCCCATCAGTGCGGTGTCTCGGGGGCCGCGATCCTTACACGGACGCCGGAAAAACTTTCCGGACCCGTCGATGTAAGGATCGAGGAGCCCCCGACACAGCCTGAACGAACGCACGGAGACGTACGACGGTGATCGACGACTCGGAATTCGTGGCGCTCTTCCGGGAGCACCACAACGCCGTGCTGCGGTTCATCGAGCGGCGCGTGTCGGATCGCGAGGCGGCCGCAGACCTCACGATGGACTGCTTCGAGATCGCCTGGCGCAAACGCGATCCGCGCGATCCGTTCGGGTTGCCGTGGCTGTACCGCACCGCGCGCAACCTGATCGCGAACGAGTACCGACGACGAGACCGGGAGGGGGCACTGTGGGCGCACATCGAGGACCACGTCCGCATCCTCTCGAGCGAGTCCTCGCCGGCTCTCGTCGAGACGCTCGTGGATGCCATGAAGAGCCTGCCCGAGCGCGATCGGGAAGTGCTCTGGCTCACGTACTGGGAAGAGCTCCCCGCGTCCGAGATCGCCGTGGTCCTCGGGATGAGCGAGGGCGCCGTCTGGACACGGCTGAACCGCGTGCGCGCGCGGCTTCGACCCCTGCTGACGGCCGCGACCGACGCCCGGACCGAGGAGGTGGCCGATGACCGACGATGACCTCGCCCGTCTCCTGCGGGCCGTCGACCCGGCCCGCACGCCCGTCGACGCGCCGATCCCCCTCGAGGCCGAACGACGCGTCCGCGAGATCGTGGGGCGCCCGGCCGCGCGCCGGCGGCGCCCCGTCCTGGCGTGGGCGTCGGCCGCCGCCGTCGTCGTCCTCGTCTTCGCGATCGTCACCGGGATGCTCTGGATGCCGACGGACTCGGCATCCGCCCTCACCCCCAAGCCCCTCAGCTACACCGCCGTCGCCGACGACGCCGCGCAGGTGATCGCCCGGGCGCAGGCCCGCTTGGCCGAGACGGACGAGCCTCGCGTACCGGAGCGCCGGTCGCTGGCCCTCGGCTGGTACTTCTCGCTCTCGGTCGACGGCGGGGAGGCGACCGTGTTCCGCCGCGAATGGGTGGACCTGCGCTGGAACGCCGATCGATCGGGCTCGGTCGTCACCACCGCCGCCGAGGCCACCAACGCCGACGGCGACACCGTGCCCGCCGGGGAGCCGAGACCGGGCACCGTCGTGGGCGAGTTGACCTTCCTGAAGAACCAGTTCACGCCGATCTCGCCGGACCCGCCCGCGGCCACCGCCGAGGCGATGCGCTCGGTCGTGACCGCCTCCACCGGGATCGACACGCCCACCGCGGGCGACGCGATGATCGGGGCGCGGACGCTGCAGGGCGAATGGACCCTGACCGACGCGCAGCAGTCCGCCCTCCTCGACGTCGTGGGCGCGGCATCCGATCTGCGCGTGCTCGGCACGACCGAGGACCGCATCGGTCGCCCGGTCGTGGGGCTCAGCGGCATCCCGTCGGGGCCGATCAACGCGCGCGTGACGCTGCTGCTGTCGACCGAGACCGGACGTATCGTGGGCTTCGAGTCCGCCCTCGTCGAGGCGGACGCCCAGCTCGACCTGCCCGCAGGCTCCCTCACCGACTACACGCTGTGGGATGTCACCGACCGAGAGGACGCACCCCGATGACCGACACCACCGACCTGCACCCCGACATCGCCGCGGCCCTCGCCGAGGTCCCCGGCGGTGAGGCGATCGACGCGCGCCACGCGCGCTGGCCCGAGTTGGGCATGACCATGGACGTACCCGACGAGAACGAACGCTCGGTCGGCAGCTGCGCCACCGGCAACGTCTGCGCGTTCAGCGGCACGGGGTTGACGGGAACGCGCGTGTCGTGGTCGAGCTGCGGCACCTACGCACCCGGGATCAGCGTGCGCTCGATCGCCGACGCCCGCTCCACCGGCTACCTCCAGGCCCGCACCTCGTCGGGATCGGTGCTCGCGACGGCGATCGCCGGGTCGTGGGCGAACGTCTCGGGCGTCACGGCCGACGTGCGCTGCGTGTCCTGACCGACCTCTCGCCGGCGCCTCAGCGCCACGGGCGCTCGGAGCGGGCACGCCAGTACTCCGGCGGATCGATCGCGAGACGCGCGAGCGTTCCGTCGTCGACGAGGAGTGCGCGAGCGCTGCTCCCCCGCCGTAGGTGGTCGACGGTCGTGGCTCCGCTGAGCACGACGTCGGCCCAGGGCTGGGCGAGCGCGGCGCCGATCGCGAACGCGTCGAGCTCGATCCCGGATGCCGCCCGCCCGAGGTCGTCGTCGGCCGAGACGCCGGCGAGCTCGCCGTTGGCCAGCACTTCCTTGACCACCACGGTCCATCCGGCGTCGTGCGCCGCGGCGAGCGCTCCGGCGACGGAGGACTCGCGCAGGTTCCACGTGGACTGCACGACGGAGAACGGCCCGTCCTCGAGCGCGAGCGCCGCCTCGACGACCTCGGACTGGGACGGGCCGCTGGTGGACAGCCCCACCCGGACCCCGTCCGTGCGCAGTGACCGCAGCCGGTCGAGCAGGGCCGCATCGCTGAGCGCGATGCTCTCGGGCGTCACGGAGTGGATCAGGTAGAAGTCGGGCTCCGTGCCGAGCGCGGCGGTGGTCTCGGGCCACTGCCGGTCGAACATGGCCACCGAGTGCTCCTTGCGTTCGTGCACGGCGGCATCCATCCGCCACGCGCCCACGTAGGCGTAACCCCATTTCGACCCGATCGTCAGCTCGGCTCGGCGCTCGGGGTGCGCGCGCAGCCAGTCGCCGAGGAACTCCTCCGCCCGCCCGTAGGAGCGCGCCGCGTCGATGTACCGGATGCCGAGCGCCCACGCCTCGTCGAGCAGTTCGTGCGCGCGACTCCGCATCGCCTCGACCGAGCGCCCGGCCGGGTCGCCCAGGTCGGCGTCGCGAGCGGTCGTGATGTAGGCGGGCCGCCCCACGGCGGCGAGACCGAGGCCGAGTCGTGCAGCGTTCATGCTCCGACGCTAGCGCGAGGGCACGAATAACGACGGGGTCCGCCGCGTTGTCTCGGTCATGACGTACGGGTACCCGCTGGCCGACGACGCGCAACCCATCTGCCCCTCGTGCGGGGTGACGATGCACCCCCTGCTCGACGAGGGGGTCTCGGCCGACGAGTGCCGCGAGTGCGGGTATCGGCAGCAGTGGCAGGGCGATGCCGAAGACGACGGCTGGGACGACTGACCTCGGCCTCGATCGGGGGCGCCGCGTCGCCTGATCAGCGCGGGCGGGCCGAGGCGATGAGCATGTCGAGGCCGCGTTCGAAGGCGCGCGTGGCCACCGGGTCCTCGGGGTCCTCCTCGACCAGGGTCGCGAAGGCGGCGGCGAAACGCGGGAACGCCTCCTCCTGGCCCGTGGGGTCGAAGACGACGGACGGACCCGACATGTCGAGGACGCTGCCGAGGATGAAGGACTCGAAGGCGGTCAGCAGCGGGATCACCTCGCGCAGGGCCCAGCCGGCGGCTTCAGCGGCCGCGGCGAAGTCCTCGTACTGGGCGAGGAGCACCGGCGCCGACGCGCGCTCGGTCATCAGCAGCGGCACGACGCGCGGATGCCGCGCGAAAGCGCGGCGATACGAGCGCGCCCACGCGCGGAGCGCGTCCTCCCACGGCAGCTCGCGAAGGGGCTGCGAGTCGATGTGGGCGGAGACGAGCGCACGGACGTCCTCGACCATCGCGGCTCGGTTGGACACGTGGTTGTAGAGCGACGCCGGATTCACCCCGAGTTCGGCGGCGACGCGACGGAGGCTGGCGCCGTCGGGGCCGTGCCGGTCGACCAGCGCGAGGGCGGTGCGCGCGATCAGGTCGCGGCTCAGCAGCGGCGTGTGCGGTCTGGCGATGACGGTCTCCCCGGGGTCGATCAGAGCCTACGGGCGCGGGCTCCCGGATCCACTCTCGCACACCTAAAACAAACGGTGTATGTTTACCGCCATGACCACCGAGGCCTTCACCGTCGTCGACGCCGATGTCGCCGCCCTGCGCGCCGCCCTCGACTCCGGGACCGTCACGAGCGTCGAGCTCGTCGCCCGCTACCTGAACCGCATCGCGGCGTACGACCGCGCCGGAATTCGCCTCAACGCGGTTCCGGTGCTCGACCCCCGCGCGTTCGACGAAGCGCGCGAAGCCGACCGGCGACGCGCCGAAGGTCGGGTGCGCGGCCCGCTCGACGGCATCCCCTTCACCGCGAAGGACAGCTACCGCGTCCGAGGGCTCACCGTTGCCTCCGGCTCGCCCGCGTTCGCCGACCTGGTCGCCGGCGACGACGCTTTCGCCGTCGAACGACTGCGCGAAGCGGGAGCGGTGTCCCTCGGTCTGACCAACATGCCCCCGATGGCCGCGGGCGGCATGCAGCGCGGCGTGTACGGCCGCGCCGAATCGCCGTACAACGGCGAATACCTCTCCTCCGCCTTCGGATCGGGCTCCTCCAACGGCTCGGGCACCGCGACCGCCGCCAGCTTCGCCGCATTCGGGCTCGGCGAGGAGACGTGGTCGTCGGGTCGCGCCCCCGCCTCGCACAACGCGCTCGTGGCCTACACCCCCTCGCGCGGCGTGATCTCGGTGCGCGGCAACTGGCCGCTCGTGCCGACCATGGACGTCGTCGTGCCCCACACCCGGTCGATGGACGACCTGCGCGCAGTGCTCGATGCCATCGTGGCCGACGACCCGCGCACCGACGGCGACCTCTGGCGGTCGCAGCCGTGGATCCCCCTCCCACGCCCCTCCGAGGTCCGCCCCGAATCGTTCGCCGCGCTCGAGCCGCTGCCGCTCGCGGGGCTGCGCCTGGCCGTGCCGCGGATGTACGTCAACGGCGACCCCGACAACGCCTCGCCGATCGTCACGCGCGACAGCGTCCTGCGGCTCTGGAACGCCCTGCGGGCCGACCTCGAGGCCGCGGGCGCCGAGGTCGTCGAGACCGACTTCCCCGTCGTCGACCGCTACGAGAAGGTGCACCCCGGCGACGAGGACTTCCTCGACCGCGGCTTCGTCACCCGGCAGTTCCTCGACGACGAGGTCGGAGACCTCGCGGTGTGGGCCATGGACGCCTTCCTCCGCCAGAACGGAGATCCGGCCCTGAACCGCCTCGCCGACGTCGAGGCCGCGCGGATCTTCCCCCACCCCCCGGGCGCTCTGCCCGACCGGTACGGCGTGTGGCACTACGACATCGCGTACGACATTGGCGAGTACGTGACCCGCGCGCGGGAGTGGGAGCCCGACTGGCGCGACGTGCCGAGCCTCGAGGCGGGTCTGCGCGGTCTCGAGCACACGCGCCGCGTCGACTTCGAGGAGTGGATGGATGCCGGCGCCTTCGACGCCGTCGTCTTCCCGACGCAGTCCGACGTGGGCCCGGCCGACGCCGACGTGAACCCCGCCTCCGCCGACATCGCGTGGCGCAACGGCGTGTGGGTGTCGAACGGCAACCTCGTGCCCCGGCACCTCGGCATCCCGACCGTCACCGTGCCGATGGGCACGATGGACGACACCGGGATGCCGGTGGGCCTGACCATCGCCGGGCCGGCGTACAGCGACACCCGGCTTGTACAGCTGGGTTCGGCGATCACCGCTCTCGGCGACCGGCGCACCACGCCGCCGCGCACACCGGCGCTTGCGGACGAGACCGTCTTCCCCACCGCACGACCGGTCGGTGCGGGCGAGCTGCGTGTGGTCGTCGACGCGGTCGAGACCGAGGACGATGGCGACGAGACGATCGTCCGCTTCACCGCCACCGTCTCCGGCGGGGTGGCACGGGAGCACGCCGGCTTTGTCGACGGCGCGCGCGTCGAGACGAAGGTCGACGGCGATCGCCTCCAGGGGAGCGCGCGCGTCTCGGCCGCGGCCCACCGGACTCCCGTCAGCCCCTGGGTCGCGCCCTATGGACCCCTCGTCGTCGTGGTCGTCCGCGACGACGACGGTGTGGTCGCCGGGGACCTCGCCACCACCGCCGGCTCACCGCTCTGACACCCCACTCCACAAGGAGCACGACATGTGGCACATGCCCGCAGAATCCGCCGCGCACGAGCGCACCTGGATGGCGTTCCCCCGCGAGGGCCTCACCCTCGGGGAGGGCGCCGTGTCACGCGAACAGGGCTACCGCGCCTGGACCGACGTCGCGCACGCGGTGCGGGAGTTCGAGCCGGTGACCATGGTGGTCGACCCCTCCGAGACGGGCCGCGCCCGGCGCATGCTCTCCGCCGACATCGAGATCCTCGAGGCACCTCTCGACGAATTCTGGATGCGCGACATCGGCCCCACCTTCGTCGTCGACCCCGACCGCCCCGGGATCCTGGGGGCCGTCGACTGGATCTTCAACGGCTGGGGTGCCCCCGATTGGGCCGAGTGGCAGCTCTCGGCCGGCATCGCCCGCGTCGTCGCCCAGCACGTGGGCGCCGAGCTGATCGATTCCCTCCTGGTGGCCGAGGGCGGCGGGCTCCACGTCGACGGCGCCGGCACGGTCCTGCTCACCGAGACCGTGCAGCTCGACCCGCGACGCAACCCCTTCGCCGACCGCGCCCGCGTCGAGGCCGAGATGGCCCGCACCATCGGAGCGACGGATGCCATCTGGCTCTCTCGTGGCCTGACCCGCGACTACGACGACCTCGGCACCAACGGTCACGTCGACATCGTGGCGACCTTCGCCTCCCCCGAGCACCTCCTCCTCCACGAGCAGACCGACGCGTCCCACCCCGACTTCGAGATCTCGCGTCTCGTACGGCACGAACTCGAGGCCGCGTTCGCCGAGCGGGGCCGCACCGTCACCATCACCGGCATCCCGGCCCCCTCCGCCCTACGCGACGACGAGGGGTGGCTCGACTGGAGCTACATCAACCACCTCGTCACCAACGACGGTGTCGTGCTGTGCGGCTTCGGCGATGACGCCGCTGACGCGCGGGCGCGCGAGATCATCGCCGACGCCTACCCGGGACGACGGGTGGTCACGGTCGACGCGCGCCCCATCTTCGACCGCGGCGGCGGTATCCACTGCATCACCCAGCAGCAACCGAAGGTGGGCTGACGGAGCTCGAGGGTTTCCGTGACAGCGGAGGTGGCGTCCTGCGCCTCCCGAACTTGATCGCTACTTTCGATGCACAGATCACCGAGAAGGTCATTAGGCTGTGCGCGCGCATGGTCAGGAACGGATCGCTGAATCCGGTGCTCTAATGCCCTGTCGCTATGCTGTCCGGACAGGTCGCTCCGTCGGAGCGTTCGGCACGGAGGGCCCACCAACATGGCGACGATCAGGGCGGCACGGACGCAGGCGAGCGGTATCTCGGGAGCCATCACTGGCAACAGCAGTGCAATGCAGACGCTTGGCAACATCGGGACCGACCCGCACCCGGAACGGATGCTAGCGGTCGGCCTCGCCCACGCGGGTAACGCAATCGTCGAGCTGATTGACCTGGTGGAGAAGCTACAGCGTGAGGTCGACGATCTAAAGCGCGGCCGGTAGCTGGCAGTGCGGCACCACAGCCGGCCTGGTGCCCTACCCGCGACCCTCGAGTCGGATCGGCGCCGGTTGCGACGCTGAGAAGTACTTCAGCCACTTGGCTACCGCGCGCTCGTCATGTTTCTTGGCCGCGACCTCGAGCAGGAACTCCTCTGCGTCGTTCACCTCGGGTCCAATCCACAGCAGACCGTGGATGCGAAGGAAGACCGTCGCCGAAAGAAACCCGGTGCGCTTGTTCCCGTCCGTGAAGAACTGCGTCGTCGCAAACCCGTGAAGGTAAGCGGACGCCTTCGAGTACACGTCCGGGAACAGTTCACGCCCGAAGACGTTCGTTTGCGGGCGCTCCACGACGCTGAGGAATCCGTTTTCGTCACGCACGCCTGCACCTTCACCGCAGAAGGCGATGTTGATGTCGCGGATGGACTCTGCCCGCAGGTAGTAGAACGTCACGCGAGGCGGCGCATGAGCTCCGAGTTGCTGTCGGCGATCTCGGACGCCAGGCGAAGAACGGTGTCACTGTCGGCGTAGCGGGGAGCGTCATGCTCAACCACCGGGGACCCCTGCGTGTGCAGAATCTCACCCTTGCCGCGCCCGATGACCACCATGCGAGCAACTCTAACAGGGTTAGCTAAATGCGCGCTGTAAAGGGATCACTTGTTGCGACCCTAATTTTTGTCGTCTTCGTTCGGATCGGATCGGCGATCCATCTTCAAGGAAATCATCGGCACGAGCGCGTGGTATCTGGTCTTCCCGACCTCACTGGGAACTACGGGATCCTTGCAACACGTCCCGCAACTGGGCGGACGCGCGCACTCGGCGGACGATCCGCGACTGTGCCCGATCAGGCGGGCTTAAGCGCTCGTGACATCGCCGAGCACCTCGGCCATGCGGACCCCTCGCTGACGATGGGTACGTAAGCGTCAAAGACCGTTGGCGGTTCGTGCGCAGCCGACGCGATCGACTCCGTGCTCGGAACGTAGTGTGCGGGATGCCCCGTCCCATAACGAAACAGCCCCGATCGAAACCGGGGCTGACCTGGCACTTTGGTAGCGGGAGCGGGGCTTGAACCCGCGACCTCACGATTATGAGTCGTGCGCTCTCACCAACTGAGCTACCCCGCCGCACGGCGTTCTGTCGGAGAGACGAACACCTGGAGCCCCGAGTCAGGATTGAACTGACGACCCCTTCCTTACCATGGAAGTGCTCTGCCACTGAGCTATCGGGGCGTACCCGGATCGCTCCGGGCAACTAGAAGAGAATATCAGACGCAGACACTCTCACACGAATCGAGTCAGCCTCCGGCGTGCTGACGCAGCCACGCGATCGGGTCGATCGGGGTGGTGCCGTTCTGCAGGATCTCGACGTGCGTGTGCGCACCGAAGGAGCGACCGGTGTTGCCGGTGCGGCCGAGGAACTGGCCGACGTGCACCTTCTGGCCCTGCGTGACCTGGAGAGAGCCGTACTGCATGTGGCCGTAGCGGCTCGAGACGAGCTGTCCGTCGATCTCGTGGTCGATCAGCACGGTGACGCCGAAGGCGCCGCCCTGCTCGGTCGCGATGCGCACGGTGCCGTCGGCGATCGCCTGCACGGGCGAACCCTCGCCGGGGACGAAGTCGGCGCCCTCGTGGAAACCGCCGTCGCGCATGCCGAAGCCGTAGGTGATCGGCACGCCGACCGCGAAGGGCCACTGGATGGGCGCCGTCGGGTCGTTGACGTAGAAGTTCGAGGGGTTGGTGATCCCCGAATCGGCCGCCATCTTGGCGTAGGTGGTGGCGCTGTAGCCATCGGAGCGGTCGACGACGGCCGACTGCGCCGCGGCGGGTGCGACGTAGGCCTGGATGGCCCCGTCGGACCCCGCGACGTCGCCTGCCACGGCGAGGCGCGTGGTGGCGGTGTCGGCGACGGTCGTGACACTGTCGGTCCCGTTGGCCGAGGCCAGGGCGCTCACGGGCATGGTCATGCCGACGGTGAGAAGCCCGACGACGCCCATGACACCGACCGAGAACGACGTCGCCGCGACGCGGCGGACGGTACGGCGGGTGCGGGGCGCGACCGGGAGGCCGGTGGCGACGGGCTCGGCGGGGGCGACGACGGCTGCGGGAGCCTGCACCGCGGTCTCACCGGTGAAGGCGAACAAGCGGGCGGCGGAGGTGAACTCGTCGACGCTGTCGCGGTCGGTCGCCTCGTCGGCCTCGGTGTCGGGAGTGCCGGCATCCGGAGACTGCGCCTGGGGAAGCGACTCGATCGCCGGAGCGGAGGCGGATTCGACGTCGGCGCTGTCGAGGATGACGGATGCCGCGGGCCGGCGACGCGAGCGACGGGTGACCGGGAGCGTGATCGGCGAGGTCGGCAGCGCGACGGGCGTGGTCGCGACATCGACGTCGGCGCTCTGCAGGATGACGGCGACCTCGTCGGAACGGGTCTCGTCGACGACGGTGACGTCGAGGGCGTCGGTGATCGGCTCGGCGGCGGGCGCCTCGTCGACCGGCAGGGTCGGCTCGATGGTCGCGGCGATCACCGTCTCGAGCACGGCGACGGCGACGTTCTCGACCATCTCGGGCTGGGCGGCCGAGTCGGCGTCGACGGGGGCGGGATCGGCCGCGCGGGGAGCGGGCTCATCGATCGTCGACGTGGCGGATTCGCTGGCGGCACGACGGCGCATCTCGGCTCGGGTCAACCGGGGAGCGTTCTCGGTCACAGCGGAAGGGAGGGGGCGACGAGACCGCCGGGTCGGGGCGGGCTCAGTCTCGAAGGGTTCTGACGGCAACGCGCGAGGGCTCTCGGATCGTGTCGCGCAGGGGCGACGGCTTCGGGCTTGGGGGCTTGGCCATTTCCGCAGGTTCGGGTCGCGGAAAATAACGAACTGGTAAACACCCTACCCCGGGCGGTCTGGGAAAGCCATGGGCGCGTTCCCAGAATCAGCGGTCGTAGTCGAGCAGCGGCTCCAGACGGGCGAAGAACGCGGGGCTCGACGCGATGACCATGCCGTTGCCCGGGCGTCCTCCGGGGGCGCCGCCCACCCGTCCCCCGGCCTCCTCGACCAGGAGGACTCCGGCCGCGTGATCCCACGGGTGGGTGCCGCGTTCGTAATAGGCGTCGACCCGACCGGCGGCGACGGAGGCGAGATCGAGCGAGGCCGCACCGATGCGCCGCACGTCGCGCGCGATCGGCATGACGCGGGAGAGCTGCGCGAGAGCGGGGCCGTGCGTCTCGGGGTCGTAACCGAAGCCGGTGGCGACGAGGCCACCGGCCTCGCCCACCTCGCTCACCGCGAGACGACGGTCGCCGAGCCACGCCCCGCCGTCGCGGGACGCGCGGAACAGCTCCCCCGTGACCGGGTTGTAGACGGCCCCGGCGAGCGCGGACCAGGCGGCCGTGTCGGCGTCGCCTGCGACGGCGGCGATGCTGACCGCCCACGCGGGGATGCCATAGGCGTAGTTGACCGTGCCGTCGATCGGGTCGACGACCCAGGTGATGCCGCTCTCGCCCTGCTCCGCTCCCGATTCCTCGCCGAAGAAGCCGTCCCCCGGACGTTCGCGCGCGAGCTCGGCGCGGACGAACGCCTCGACCTCCCGGTCGGCGGCGGTGACGATGTCGGCGGCGGCGGACTTGGTCGCGGCGACCGTGACCCCCTCCTGACGACGGCGGAGCGCCAGGTCTCCGGCCTCACGGGCGATGCGCGCGGCGATCTCGAGCAGTTCTGCGGCGAGGGTCATGGCATCCACGCTACTGCGCCACCCCCTCGGTCGAATCCATCGCGCTCGCTACCGTGAGGGCATGACCGCTTCGGATTCTCGCCGGTACGACGTCGTCATCGTGGGGGGCGGGCACAACGCCCTCGTCTCCGCGGCCTACCTCGCCCGGTCGGGGCGTCGCGTGGTGGTGATCGAGAAGTCGGATGCCGTGGGCGGCGCCGCCGTGTCGGAACGGCCGTGGGCGGGGGTCGACGCCCGTGTGTCGCGATACTCGTACCTCGTCAGCCTGCTGCCGCAGGAGATCATCGACGACCTCGGCCTCCGCATCGACCTGCGTCGGCGGCGCTACTCGTCCTATACGCCGGATCCATCCGACCCGTCGCGCGGGATCCTCGTCGACACCGAGGATGCCGAAGCCACCGCCGCCTCGTTCGCGCGCACCCTCGGCGACACCGGCGAGGCGGAGCGCTTCGCCGCGTTCGGGGAGCGTCTCGCTCCGCTGGCGCGCGCCGTCTTCCCGACGATGACCGAACCCCTGCCCACGGCCGACGAGCTGCGCGAACGCCTCGGCGACGACGAGCTGTGGGACGCCCTGACCACGCGCCCGCTCGGCGACCTGCTGCGCTCGTCGCTCGAGAGCGACCTCGCGCGCGGCATCGCCCTCACCGACGGCCTGATCGGCACCTTCGTTTCCTCCGACGACCCCTCCCTCGCCCAGAACCGCTGCTTCCTCTACCACGTGATCGGCGGCGGGACCGGGGATTGGGACGTCCCCGTCGGCGGCATGGGCGCCGTCACCGCCGAGCTGGAGCACGCCGCCCGCGAGGCCGGCGCCGAGATCGTGACCGGCGTCGAGGTCATCTCGATCTCGAGCGACGGCGACGTGCACACCATGACCGATCGCTCGGAGGTCTTCCACGGCGACCTCGTCCTGAGCGGCGTGGGTCGAGCCGTGCTCGACCGCCTGCTCTCCGCCGGGGGGAGCGCCCCCACCGGCGCGGAAGAACCCGAGGGCGCCCAGGTGAAGGTCAACATGCTGCTCTCTCGGCTCCCTCGCCTGCGTGACGAGTCGGTCACGCCCGAGGCCGCCTTCTCGGGCACGTTCCACGTGAACGAGACGATGACCCAATTGGATGCCGCACACGTCGCGGCCTCCGGAGGCCTCCTGCCCGAACCGCTCCCCGTCGAGATCTACTGCCACTCGCTGACCGACCCGTCGATCCTCGGGGAGGACCTGCGAGCCTCCGGCGCGCAGACCCTCACCATGTTCGGCCTGCAGGTGCCGCACCGGCTCATTCACGACACCGACCCCGTCGCCGCGGGCGCGCGGCTGCTCGCCGCCGCCCAGGCGTCGCTCGACAGCGTGCTCGCGGAACCGCTGCGCGACTGCATCCACCGCGCGCCCGACGGGCGCCTCTGCATCGAAGCGCACACCACCCGCGACCTCGAGGAGTCGCTCAACCTGGTCGGCGGCGACATCTTCCACGGCGAACTCTCGTGGCCCTGGCTCTCGGCGCCCGCCTCGACGCCCGCCGAACGCTGGGGCGTCGCGACCCCGCACTCGCGCGTGCTGCTGTGCGGCTCGAGCGCGCAGCGCGGCGGCGCCGTCAGCGGAATCGGCGGACACAACGCCGCGATGGCGGCGCTGGAGATCCTCGAGGGGTAGGGCCGGGCGGATTCGTTCCGGCGTCGGGCGGGGTGGTCGCGGCGGCCTCTTCTGTCGCGAGGCGTGCTCACGGACGGCTCCGGCAGCAGCGGCGCGGTGATAAGCGTCACGCGGTCGAGGAGCGGTTTCGCACGGGGGTGAACTTTGCCACTCGGCGGGTGAATTCTTCCCCAGAATCGAACATAGTTTCTAAACTAGAGCCATGACTCGATCCGACCCACCACCCCCGTCAGACGACCCTCCCGAGAGGGCCCGGCTTCGTGCGCACGTCGACGACATCGGTCGGTTGACCGCGGAGCTCGCGCGGGTGCAGGCGACTCTCATCCGCCGTCGCGCCGAGGCCATGTCGATCGCCCTCGATCAGGTGGCGCGGTCGCGATCCCGCGCCTCTCGGGAACGCGAGATGCCGATCCGCTCGCTCGCGCTCGAGATCGGAGTGGCGACTCGAACGCACGACCTCACGGTGCAGAAGGAGCTCTCCGATGCGCACACGCTGACCCAGAAGTTCGCCGCCACGGTCGAGGCTCTGCACTCCGGACGCATCGGCCTGCGTCATGCCCACGCGATCCTCGAGACCGGCGTCGTGCTCGACGACGATGCCACGCGCCGCGGATGGGAGAGCGTGGTGCTGGTCCGAGCCAAACGCGACTCCCCCGGGCGCGTACGAGCCTTCGCGCGCGAGCTGGCCGAGAGCGTCCACCCGATGGGAATGTCGGTGCGCCATGCGCGAGCGGCCGAGGCGCGCGGGGTCAGCGTGCGCGACCTCGCCGACGGCATGGCCGAGCTGAGCGTCATCCTGCCCGCGACGGTGGCCTACGGCATCCGGGATCGCCTGCGGAGACAGGCCGCCGCGATCCGCGAGGCGACGATCGGCGACGCCGTCGCGCGAGCCGATGACACCGGGCGCACCGAGACGAACGGAGCGATGTCGCCTGCGCCCGCCCCGTCCGCCTCGCGGACATCACCCTTGGAGTCCACGCTCGATTCTGCGGGCGAGCTCCCCCACCCCGACGCGGGCGAACCCGCCGTCGTCGAGGATTCACGCACTCTCGCGCAGATCGGAGCCGATGTCTGCGCGGACCTCCTCCTCACCGGCACGCCGGCGATCGACCCGACGACGCGCGAGAGCTGCCCCGGCGGCCTCGGCGCGATCCGCGGCCACGTGCAGATCACCGTGCCCGTTCTGACGCTGATGGGTCGGTCCGACGCGGGCGCATCGCTCGAGGGCCGATGTCCCGTCGATGCGACGACGGCCCGCGCCCTCGCGGGCAGCGCGGTCGGCTGGGACCGGGTGCTGTGCGAACCGGTCACCGGGACGGTCCTCGAGGTCGATCGCTACGCACCCACCAGCTCGCAGCGACGATTCCTTGCGGCGAGAGACCGGCATTGCCGGGCACCCGGATGCCGCGCCCCCGCCGCACGCTGCCAGATCGACCACAACCACGAAGCGCAGCACGGCGGTCGCACACATCTGTGCAACCTCTGCCACTTCTGCGTCCGCCATCACACGCTCAAGACCGAGACCGAGTGGACCGTCGTTCAAGAGCGCGACGGGACGCTCCACTTCCGCAGCCCGCTCGGCCAGCGGATGCGAGAGGAGCCACCGCCCCGCGTGATGTTCCTGCCCGACGACATTCTGCAGAAGGAGCGGGCTGGTGCAGCGCCGCCCTTCTGACGCCGATGGGCGGGGCGGCCGCCACCTCGATCGAGATGAGGTCCTCGCCACAATGCCGAGAGCCGAGCAGCCCGTACCGAGCCCAGGGAGAGGGACCCGCCTGCCGTGGAACACCCCAGCCCGGACCATGGATCCACCGCGCCTCCAGCCAGAGCCACACGGTAGCGACCCGAAGCCACGGTTGCGCCCCTTTTTCCGCTGGCTTCATGGGCCACCCCGCCCCCACCCGTTGCCGGTTGTGCACGCGTCCGCGACCCCACACGGCGTCGGCATCACCGGCCCCCACGCGCTGCCGTTTTCGCGCGCGTTCCGGCCGCCGTCCGTCAGGATCCGGCGCGCGCGCCGGCGGAAGGTCGCGCCGCCCGCCCCGAGCACGCCACGTTGGCGCGCGATTTCTCCGCACGAACGCCGAACACACGGGTCACGCGGACCTCCCCGCACGAACGCCGAACACAGCGGGTCACGCGGACCTCTCCGCACGAACGTCAGCCCCAGCCAGCCGCCCAGGCCTCCCCGCCCGTCCACCGGCCACGGGCAGCCGCGTGCTCTTTCCGATCGGACGCGAGCCACAGCCGGCCACGCGGCCGCCTCGCACAAACGACGGCCGCAGGCATCCGCGCAACCCAGGGAACCCCGCTACGCCCCGCTCCCCGCCCGCGCGCCGTGTCGACGCAACACGTCGATGATGTCGCCGATGGCCTCCATCAGCTCGAGGATCGACGGTTCGGCGTACCCGAAGACGATGCCCGCGGGAAGATCCGACGACTCCCCCGGCACCACATAGGAGGAGAGAGGTGCCACCCGGATCCCGCGTCGCGCCACGTCATCGGCGACCGCCGATTCCGCGGTGGAGCCCGCGCCCGGCAGCACGGCGACGGCATGCAGTCCCCCGTCGGTGGCGAGCAGCTCCACGCCGTCCACTCCCGCGAACGCGTCCAGCAGCAGGCGCCGGCGGTGCCGGTAGTCCCGTCGCCGCCGCGCGGTGTGACGCGCGAGGGCGCCGTCCTCGAGGTACAGCGCGAGCGCTCGCTGCTGCACCTGCGACACCGGCGGGTCGAGATCGCTCCGCGCGCGGGCGATGGCGTCGCGCACAGCACCGGTCGCGACGATCCATCCACACCGCAGCGACGGTGCGAGCACCTTCGAGAAGCTGCCGATCAGGACGACGCGCGCGGGGTCGAGGAGGTGGAGCGGGGGCAGCGGGGCGCGACCGTGCGGGAACTCGCTGTCGTAGTCGTCCTCCACGACGACCGCCCCCGTGCGCGCGGCCCACCGCAGAAGGCGTGCGCGGTCGGCGGCATCCAGGCGACTCCCCAGGGGGTAGTGGTGGTGCGGCGTGACGATCAGGACGTCGAGGTCGTCGTGCGCTTCCACGGCGTCGAGGTCCAGTCCGCGTCCGAGATGCACGGGCACCGCCACCGCCTCGGCGCCGACGCGGTCGAGGATGCGTCGCACGCGGGGATATCCGGGGTTCTCGATGCCGACCCGCATCCGCGCCCCCGCGGTCGCGGGCCGCAGCGCGAGCAGCAGCAGGAGCATGGCGTCGCTGGTCCCGGCGGTCACGAGCACGTCGTCCCCGGTGACGTCGAGCCCCCGCGTGCGCGCGAGATGCGCGGCGATCTGCGCGCGCAGCCCCGGATCGCCGAGGACGTCGTCGACGTCGGCGTCGGGGAGTTCTCCGCTCGCCCTCCGCCACGTCGACCGCCACGCGGCATCCACGATGCCCGAGACCCCCGGGCGCCCGGGCCGCAGGTCCACAGCCGACGCGACGGTCTCCGGTGCCGCGGCGCGAGGCGTCGCGCGTGCCCTCGGCGCACGTGCGACATCGGCCACGAGGGTGCCGCCCCCGGGTCGGGTGAGCAGGTATCCCTCCCCGGCGAGGATCTCGTAGGCGGCGACGACCGTGCCCCTCGCGACCCCGAGATCAGCGGCGAGGGCACGACTCGACGGCACGGCATCGCCTGCCCTCGCGCGCCCCGCGAGGATCGCGGCGCGAAGGCCGTGCGCGAGTTGCTCGTGCAGCGGTGACGGCGCGTCACGATCCAGGATGCCGAGGGAGATCACGACGCCGAGTCTGCCACTGGTCCACTCGACACGACGAGAACCGGACTACGGCGTGGGCCGGTCGATCGCATGGAATCGAGGAATGACCGACCTGCCCCTCACCCCCCTCACCCGCGTGCGCCGCGGCGCCCACCACCAGCGCACCGACCGCGCGGCCCTCTACGAGGTGATCGACACGGCCCTGTCCGCCACGGTCGCGATCGTGCGCGACGACCGCCCGATCGCCCTCCCCGTGGGTATCGGCCGCGACGGCGACGACCTGCTCGTCCACGGTTCCACCGGGAGCGACTTCTTCCGACGCATCGCCGCGGGAGCCCCCGTCTGCGTGACGATCACGCACCTCATGGGCCTGAAGTACGCGCGCTCCCTGTTCGACAGCTCGATGCGGTATCGGTGCGCGGTGATCCACGCGGTGGCATCCGTCGTTCCTCCGGACGAGAAGGAAGCGGCCCTGCTCGCCCTGAGCGAGCACCTCATGCCGGGACGCAGCGTCGACGTACGTCCGATGACCGCGCGCGAGATCGCTGCGACGATGGTGCTGCGCGTGCCCCTCGCCGAGGCGAGCGTGAAGGACAACGCCGGTTCCCTCGTCGAGGTCGACGACGACGGGGAGGACCGCTCCGTCTGGGCCGGGATGCTGCCGCTCCGCGTGGTCGCGGGCGACCCCGTCACGTCGCCGCAGACGATGGCGGGAACGCCGGTGCCGGAGTCGGTCCGTCGGGCAGCGCGCCGCGTCGAGGCTACGGGCAGGGTCTGAGGAAACGGCCCCGCCCTCCCGTCGCACTCAGCCGACGAGCGGCGGCACCTCGTAGCGGCGCGGCGTACCGAAGCGGTGCGCCGTGATCGACACCGCCTGCTCGCGCAGGAACGGCAGCAGTTCGACGTGCCCGGCACGGGTGACCTCGCCGGCGTACACGGCGACCGAGGGCGAGCCGTCGGTCGCCTCGGCCACTGCGACGGGCGACCCGCCGAGCAGACGGACACGGCCGCCGGTCCGGGCGAGGCGTGCCGCGCGGCGGCCCCAGTCCGCGGCGTCTTCGACGAAGGACCGCACGCCGACGCCCTCGAGCCACGCGCGCACCGCGGGCGACAGCTCGACGGCGGAGCTCACGGTCACGGCCGAGCCCGCACGCACCCCCGCGGCCACGACGCGAACGAGAGCCGACGACGGAGCGTCCTCGACGCGCACCGTCACCGGCACCGCCGAATAGCGCAGCACGTTCTGCTCCGACTCCAAGCCGGTGACGTCGCGCGCCAGCGAGAACTCCGAGGCCCAGGCGGCGGCGTCGCTCGCCAACGCCCCGGCCAGCCACTCGCGGTCGGCGGCGGGCACGGCGGCGAGGGCCGGGGCCGCGAGAGGATCAGCCGAACGCGGAGCGGACGACGGCGCGTCCGCCCACGACCCGAATCCGGAGAGGTAGTGCGGTCCCCCGGCCTTCGTCCCGGCGCCGACGGCGGACTTCTTCCAGCCGCCGAAGGGTTGACGCTGCACGATCGCCCCGGTGGTGCCGCGGTTGACGTAGACGTTGCCCGCCTCGATGCGCGCGAGCCACGTGTCGATCTCCGACGAATCGAGGGCGTGCAGGCCCGAGGTGAGACCGTACTCGATCGCGTTGACGATCTCGATCGCCTCGTCGAGCGTCTCGGCGGTCATGATGCCCAGCACCGGACCGAAGTATTCGGTGCGGTGGAACGCGCTGCCGGGCTGCACCCCCTCGCGGATGCCGGGACGCCAGAGCATCCCGTCCTCGTCGAGCTTCCGGGGTTCGACCACCCAGCGCTGGCCGGGCTCGAGGGTCGTCAACGCCGTCAGCAGCTTGCCCTGAGCTGGCTCGATCAGCGGTCCGACGCGCGACGCCTCGTCCCACGGCATCCCGACCTCGAGCGAGGTCACGGCGTCGACGAGCTGGTCGCGGAAGCGACGCGAACGCGCGACGGAGCCGACGAGCACGACGAGGGATGCCGCGGAGCACTTCTGTCCGGCATGCCCGAAGGCCGACATCGCGACGTCCTTCGCGGCGAGGTCGAGGTCGGCGCTCGGGGTGACGATCACGGCGTTCTTTCCGCTCGTCTCGGCCAGGAGCGGCAGGTCGGGGCGGAAGGAGCGGAAGAGCTCGGCCGTCTCGTACGCGCCGGTCAGCACGACCCGCTCGACGGCGGGGTGCGTGAGCAGCTGCCGTCCGAGGTCGCTCTCCGAGACCTGTACGAGCTTCAGCACCTCGCGCGGCACACCCGCCTCCCACAGCGCCTCGACCATCACGGCACCGGAGCGCTCGGCGAGACCCGCGGGCTTGATGACCACGGCGGAACCCGCGGCGAGAGCGGCGAGCGTCGAACCGGCGGGGATCGCGACCGGGAAGTTCCACGGCGGGGTGACCACGGTGACGCCCACGGGCGTGAAGCGCGCGCCGTCGACGTTCTCGAGAGTCCGCGCCTGCTCGGCGTAGTAGTGGGCGAAGTCGATCGCCTCCGACACCTCGGGGTCGCTCTGCTCGATCACCTTGCCGCACTCGGCGCCCATGACCTCGAGGAGGTCGGCGCGACGCTTCTCGAGCGCGTCGCCGGCGCGGTGCAGGATCTCGGCGCGACCGGCCGCCCCGAGGGCGCGCCAGCCGGCGGCGGCGGACGCGGCATCCTCGATCAGCGCGTTCAGCGCCGCTTCGTCGGTGATCGTGTGCGCGGCGATCGTGTCCACGCCGAGAGAGGAGTCCCGCATCCGCGAGACGATCCCACGCGACCACTCGCGGTTGGCCTCGATCGCGGGGTCGGAGTCGGGGGTGTTGCGGAAGCCCTCCGTGGGCGCCGTGGCGGCCGGTGCCGTGCGGTCCTGGACGCGGTTCGAGGCCGGCACCCCCTCGGGCATGTCGGCGAGGGATGCCAGGAAGCGGTCGCGCTCGCGGGCGAACAGCGCCGCGTGGGTGTCGAGGTCGAACACGGCCGACATGAAGTTCTCGCTCGAGGCGCCCTCTTCGAGGCGGCGGATGAGGTACGCGATCGCCACGTCGAACTCCTGCGGGTGCACGACGGGCGTGTACAGGAGGATCGAGCCGACCGTGCGGCGCACGACCGCCTGCTGCGCGGTGGCCATGCCGAGCAGCATCTCGACGTCGATCCCGTCGGTCACTCCCCGTCGCTCGGCGAGCAACCAGGCCAGGGCGACGTCGAAGAGGTTGTGCCCCGCGACGCCGATCCGCACGTGCGCCGTGTGCTCGGGCCGCAGCGCGTAGTCGAGCACCGCCTTGTAGGAGGCATCCGTCGCCTGCTTCGACGGCCAGGTGGCGAGCGGCCAGTCGTGCGCGTCGGCATCCACTCGCTCCATCGGCAGGTTCGCGCCCTTCACGACGCGCACCTTGATGTGGGCTCCCCCGGATGCCACGCGCGCGGCGGTCCACTCCTGGAGGCGGATCATCGCGGCGAGCGCGTCCGGCAGGTAGGCCTGCAGCACGATGCCGGCCTCGATGTCGTGGAACTCGGGCTCCGACAGCAGCGTCTCGAAGACGGCGAGGGTGAGGTCGAGGTCCTTGAACTCCTCCATGTCGAGGTTCAGGAAGGTGCCGGTCTCCTTCGCCACGCGGTACAGCGGGCGCAGGGCCGCGACGGCGTCGTCGACGGCGGCGTCGAAGGCCCACGGCGTGTGCGGGGCGACGGTCGACGACACCTTGATCGAGACGTAGTCGACATCGTCGCGCGAGAGCAGCTTGCGCGTGCCGGCGAGACGCCGCGCGGCCTCCTTCTTGCCGAGGATGGCCTCGCCGAGCAGGTTCACGTTGAGACGGATGCCGTCCCCCCGGCCGCGGATCGACGTGATGGCCGCCCCGAGCTTGCTGTCGGTGGCGTCGACGATGAGGTGGCGCACCATCGAGCGAAGTGCCGTGCGGGCGGCGGGAACGACGACCTGCGGGAGGATGGGAGCGGCGAAGGCGCCGAGACGGATCGCGGCCTTGAGGTGCAGCGGGAGGAAGCCCGGGATCAGCGGGGTGAGCGCGGCGAGGTTGCGCGCCGCGACCCGGACGTCTTCGGGGCGCACGACGCCGTCGACGAAGCCGACGGTGAAGTCGAGGCCGTTCGGGTCGCGCAGCACCCCGGCGAGGCGCTGGGCGGCGGCGTCCACGGGTTCGTCCCGGCTCTCGGCGAGCCAGCGGCGCACGAGGGCGATCGCCTCGTCGGCGAGCTCGGCGGGCGATACGAGCTCGGCGGGGGTGGTGCCGGACGTGGTGCGGGGAACATCGGTGAGCGACATGGCGATCCTTCCTCGGATGGTCTCAGTGTGGAGGCGGCATCCATTCGAGAAAAGCGATGATTCCTGACGCATACTAATCGATGAAACCGAAGGGACACCATGTTCGATCTGCGCCGTCTCCGCCTGCTGCTCGAACTGTCGATGCGCGGCACGCTCGCAGCGGTCGCGGAGGCCCTCGCCTACAGCCCGTCGACGATCTCTCAGCAGCTCGCCCTGCTCGAGAAGGAGGCGGGCGTGCCCCTGCTCGAGCCCGACGGACGCCGCGTCCGGCTCACCGCCCAGGGAGCGGCCCTGGCCGCGCACGCCGCGCGGATGCTCGCCGCCGACGAGGCCGCGCGCGCGGAGCTGGAGCGCATGCGCCCGTCCTTGGCGCCCGTGCGGGTCGCCGTCATGCAGTCCGCGGCGCACGGACTGCTCCCCCGGGCTCTCGACGCCCTCGCCGAGAGCGAACCGCAGCTGCGGATCGAGGTCGCCGAACTCGCCCCCGAGGAGGGCCTGTTCGAGGTTGCCGCCCGCGGCTTCGACCTCGCCGTCGCCGAACAGTACCCGGGGCACACGCGCGAGCACCGCGACGGCATCGAGCGGAGCCTGCTGGGCCGGGACGCGATCCGCCTCGCCGTCTCGCGTGACGATCGCGCGGGGGTGCTGGAAGACCTCCGGGACCGCGCGTGGGTGATGGAGCCGGTGGGCACGGCCGCCCGCCAGTGGGCGACGCAGCAGTGCCGCGCCGCCGGGTTCGAGCCCGACGTGCGTTTCGAGATGGCCGATCTGACCGCGCACGTCCGGCTCGTGGCATCCGGTCATGCGGTCGGGATGATCCCCGATCTCGTCTTCGCGGGCGAGAGACCTCCCGTGCGGCTCGTGGGCCTGCCGGGTGAACCGCGCCGCGAGGTGTTCACGGCCGTCCGCCGGGGAACGGCCGACCGCCCCGGCGTACGCGCGGTGCGGGGAGCACTGCAGGTGGCGTACGACCGGGGCGGTCGGTGACGATCAGCGGGTCAGCGCGATCTCGTTGGGGGTGTGGTCGAGCGTCGCGCTCTTCACGACCTCGCCGGTGGTGAGGTCGACCGCGTGCACGGCGTTCTTCGCGGGCTCGGTCACGTAGGCGATGTCACCCGACACCTTGATGGCGGGGTGGGCGTCCTGCCACTCGGCCGGGCCCTCCCACGCGTCGATGACGGGGAACGCGTCGACGAAGGTGCCCTGCTCGAGGTCGAACACGTGGATCGCGCCGTCGGACGCGAGGATGTACCCCAGGTCCTCGGGGCCGCGTGCCAGGTCCCGGAAGGTGTACTCGGCGCCCTCGGGCATGTCGACGACGGTCTGCGTCTTGGCCGCGGTGTCGATCACGGCGACCCGGTGCAGCAGGTACCCCTCGGCATCCCGGTCGTCCTTGTAGTCGCCGAGCACGAGCGCGCTGGTGTCGGTCGGGAAGATGTTGCCCATGCGGCCGTAGGGCTGATCGGGGGCGTCCACCTTCGTGATCTCGCCGCCGTCGAAGACGATGGCGCCGTTCTCGCAACCGAACACGACGACCTCGTCCTTCGCCGTCCCCTCGCCGTGCACGCCGGGGCAGGTCGCGTTCTCGGCGATCGTGGCACCCGAGGCATCCTTCACCACGATGCCCGTGCGGCCGTCGGCGTTGCCCACGGTGGTGACGAAGGAGCCGTCTTCGAGGGCGATCGAGACGCCGTGGTGCGCCTCGACGCCGGGGATCGTCTCGACCGCGGGCAGCTCGTCGGTCGAGGCCAGCAGCGCATCGGTGTCGAAGATCGTCGAGTCGCTCGTGCCGTCGGCATACAGCACGGTCTTGCCGCCGTGCGTGACGACGTGACCGGGCTTGGATGCCGGGAAGACGAGGTCGGTGAGCCCGGGCTCGGCGCCGGGGGTGCCGGCATCCAGGACCTGGAAGCCCGCGCTCGTGGTCACCATGACGTGGCGGCCGTCGCCGGCGGAGTTCAAGCGCGTGAACTCCTCGGAGGAGAAGTCCCCGAGGGTCTCGAGGCTCTCGCCGTCGAGGACGAGGACGCCGCCGGGGTACGACAGGGCGACGCGCGTGCCGGACTCCTCGGTCGACGCGCTCGTCGCCGGTGCCGCGGAGGTTCCGGCGCCGCCGGCACAGGCCGACAGGCCGACGGTCGCGCCGACCGCGAGCGCGAGCAGGCCCGCGCGGCGGAAGAGAGATGATTGCATGTGATTCTTCCTTCTCAGGGATGGCCGGTCGTCAGGGCGACAGGCCGGTGGCGATGCGCTCCGTGTTGACGCGCATCATGGTCAGGTAATCGGGGGCGTCACCGGAGGCATCGGTGAGCGACTCGGTGAACAGCTCGGTCACCGCGACGTGGCGGTCGGCCTCCTCGGCGAGCGCCCGCACGAGGCGGTCGGGTGAGGACGACTCGGCGAAGATGGTGGGCACGCCCGCCTCGTCGATCGCCGCGACGAGATCGGCGAGGTCGCTGGAGCTCGGGGCGGCGAGCGTCGTGCCGCCCGGGATCACCGCGCCCACGAGACGGAAACCGAAGCGGTCGGCGAGGTACCCGAAGACGTGGTGGTTGGTGACCAGCGCCCGCCGCTCGGCCGGGATCGCGGCGAACGCGGCCGTCATCTCGGCATCCACCTCCTCGAGCTGCGCGCGATACGCGGCGGCGCGCTCGGTGACGGCGGCCCCGCCGAGACGTTCGAGCTCGGGCGTGAGGCGGTCGACCACTCGGATCATCTGCGCGGGGTCGGTCCAGAAGTGCGGATCGTCGGTTCCCGCGGCATCGTCCGAGGTATAGGCGAGCACCTCGATCGCGTCTCCCGCGACGAAGGTGTCGACCCCCTCCGCCGCAGCCGCGTCGAGATGCTGCTGCAGCCCCTCCTCGAGGCCGATGCCGTTGGCCACGAGCAGGTCGGCGGAGCGCAGGCGCGCGGCCTCGGCGGCGGAGATCTCGAAGGAGTGCGGGTCGGCGCCCGGGCGCATGAGGGTGAGGACCTCGACGTCGTCGCCGACCAGCTGCGAGACGACATCGCCGAGGATGTTCGTCGACACCACGACCAGCGGGCGGTCCGCGGCGGCGCCCCCGGCGCAGCCGGTGAGGGCGAGCAGCGCCGCGGCGACCGCGGCGGTGAGCAGGCGGCGCACGTCAGCGTCCCGTCTCGGCGAAGAACAGCGGGGTGCTTTCGGGCGTGAACTCCCGGGCGACGCGGGCGTCGTCGGCGAAGTCGATCTCCCACATCCGCCCCTCGGTGGGGCCGTTGAGATAGGCCCGCTGCTGGTCGGCGATCAGGCTGACGGGCTGTCCCGCGGCGAGACTCGCGCCGACGAGGGGGGTGGATGCCGCGCGCACGGCGCCCGTGACCCCGTCGACCACGAGGACGCGCCCGTCCGCGGTGAGAGCGAGGACGTTCTCGTCCTTGTCGTCGACCGCGGTGGCCTGCACCACGGGCTCGGGCGTGGGAAGAAGCGTCCACGCGCGCTCGCGGGTGTCGAGCAGCCACACGCCCGCGTCCCCCGCGACGGCGGCGACGGTCGGTCGCCCCTCCCGGTTGGCGAACGACGTCGCGCGCGGCGCGGTCGTCCCCTCCGGGTAGGGGATGCGCTCGACGACGGGCGCCCCCTCCTCCACGGTGATGAGGACGGCACCGTCGCGGCATCCGATGACCGCTCCGACGCGGGTGGTGAGGGTGCCGGCGGGCTCGACGCACGGCGTGGTCTCGCCCACCGGGGCGCCGTCGCCGGTGTGCAGCGCGATCTCGTCGGAGGAGGCGACGGCGGCGAACGACCCGGCCGGCACGACCAGGCCGGCACCCGGAGCCCGCTCGAGACGGAACCGCTCGACGACCTCGCCCTTCGACAGCGCCTCGGTGTCGAGCAGGACGGCCTCGCCCGAGTCGGGGAAGAACAGTCCGGTTCCGCCCGTCGTCGACGAGTTCGACGTCGCGACCGTCGCGACCCCGGCCCCGGACACCTCGCCGAGGAGGGCGGGCGCCGCGCGGTAGTAGTGGAAGTGGTCGACGTGGTCCCAGGTCCACACCCCGCTGTCGACGATCGACACCCCGCTCGCGTTCGCGGCGAAGAGGTACCGGCCGTCGCTGTGGACGGAGGTGGGCGCGGACACGCGGCCGAGGTCGGCGGTGGTCTCCTCGAGCAGGTCGAGGTGCGAAACGCGACCGTCGCCGTCGATCGAGGTCAGCCCGAGCGCGGGCTCGGCGAGCTCGGCGGCGCCGGCGATCTCGCCGTGCGTGTCGGTGGTCGGGGTGGGCGCGGGGTCGGCGGCGGGCGCGGCGCACCCAGCGAGCGCGATGACGCTCAGCGCGCCGAGCGCCGCCGTCGTGCGGAGGGGGACGGAGTGGGGCATGGATCTTTCCGGATCAGGCGGGCAGGGGAAGGGAGAGAGAGGATGCCGTGCGCCGACGGCCGGCATCCATCGCGGCACGCAGCGCCCACGAGATCCCCGCCGCGGCGATCGCGGTCGCGGCGATGGTGGCGCCGGCCGCGGTGGCGGCGTGCCACGACACGACCAACCCCACGGCCACCGACGCCGAGCCGATGACGGCGGCGACCACCATGGTCGAGGCGATGCGGGCGGTCCACTGGCGTGCGGCCACGGCGGGGGCGACGAGCAGCCCCACCACGAGGAGCGAGCCGACCGCCTGGTAGGAGGCCACGACGGCGAGGGTCACGAGGCCGACGAGCACGGTCTGGGCGATGCGCGGGCCGAGGCCCAGCACCCGGGCCACGCGCTCGTCGATCGCGAGGGCGACGAGCGAGCGATGCGCGACGACAGCCGCGGCGACGCCCAGGCCGGTCGCGACGGCGAGCACGACCAGGTCCGCCGAGCCGATCGCGAGGATGTCGCCGAACAGGATCGCCGTGGCGTCGGTGGCGAAGCTGCCCGCGTGCGAGATCACGATGACGCCGAGCGCCAGCATCCCCACGAACAGCAGCCCGATGCTGGTGTCGTACGACAGCTTGGCGCGACGCTGCAGGGCTCCGATGCCGAGGCTCATCGCGATCGCGCTGACGGCGGCCCCCAGCAGCACGGGGAGTCCCAGCACCGTGGCGAGGGCGACGCCGGGGAGCATGCCGTGCGCGAGCGCTTCGCCGAGGAACGCCATCCCTCGCACGACCACCCACGTTCCCGCCACGGCGCAGAGGACCGCGACGAACATCCCGCCGAGCAACGCGCGCTGCACGAACTCGAACGAGAAGGGATCGGAGAGCCAGGTCACGGTGCACGACCGTAGCGAGAATGAGAACGATTCTCAAACTCGTACAATGGATGCCATGCCCCACCCCACCTCTCCGACCACGGCCGTCTCGGCCCGCGCCCTGCGGGTCGACTACTCCGGCGTCCTCGCTCTCGACGGAGTCGACGTGGACGTCCCCGCCGGAGCCCTGACAGTCATCGTCGGCCCGAACGGCGCGGGCAAGTCCACGCTGCTCGAGGTGCTCGCCGGCGCCCGCGACGCGGCATCCGGAACCGTCGAGGTGGATCGCCGCACCCGGGCATTCGTCCCCCAGCGGGCGGCGGTGCCTGAGCATCTCCCCCTCACCGTGCGCGAGGTGGTGTCGGTCGGCGCCTGGGGACGGACGGGCGTCTGGCGCCTGTTCACCCCCGCGGACCGTCGCATCGTGGAGGACGCGATGGAGCGTCTCGCCATCAGCACGCTGGCGCGGTCACCGTTCGGCGCCCTGTCCGGAGGACAGCGTCAGCGCGCCCTCCTCGCCCAGGGACTCGCGCGGCGGGCGGACATCCTGCTGCTGGACGAGCCGACCACGGGCCTCGACACCGACAGCGCCGCCCGTAACCGCGAGGCCATCGCTCACGAGCTGCGCCGCGGCGCCACGGTCGTCTGCGTGAGTCACGACGAACGACTCATCGCGACGGCCGACCACCTCGTGGGCCTCAGGGACGGGCGCGTGACGCCCCTCGCCGCAGCGATGAGGTAGTTAGACGCGAGCCCGCACGCGCTCGGTGATGCGGTTCAGCATCTCGGCGGCCGCTTCGGCGACTTCGGGGGGCTCGGACGCCACGGCCGCCTCGACCTCGCGCGGGAACCGGCGCAGAGCGACCCAGGGTTCGGCGTCCAGGTCGATCTCGAGGTGGATGTGGTTGACCCGCCGGTCCTCGGCATCCAGTTCGCGCCGGAGCAGGCCGCGGCCGATCAGGCGATCCACGAGCGTGGTCACTCCCGCGGCCGTCACACCGAGGTGGACGCGCAGGTTGGAGGGGCGGATGCCGGGCTCCTCGGCGATGAAGGCCAGAGCCGCCGCCTCGAGCTCGCTGACGCCGAGGTCTCGACGCGCCTTCGCGACGGCCTCGTCACGCGCGGCGACGTAGGCGTCGAGGGCGGCGAGCAGGAGGGAGGGCAGCGTCACGATCAGCCTCTCCTCTCGCACGATCCGGCCGATCGCGCTCCTTCACTCTAGTGAGAAGTCTGAACATTTCGTGAAGATAATTAAGTTTGTGAAATACGTGCTAGCTTAGTGATCAGTCCCGCCCCCCATCTCGACCGAAGGAGATCACCATGGCAACCCTGTTCTACGGATCCGACCACGCGCCCATCTCCCTCCCCGACCGCCTGATGGGGTACATCAAGGTGATCGCGTCGACGAAGCTGCGGCGCGGCGAGTCTTTCACCCTCACCTGGACGGGCACCGACGACGAAGCCGGACGCTCGACCATCTGGCTCCAGCCGGCGATCCCCCTGCGGTTCGTGTTCGAATCCGTCGAGCCCGAGCAGCTTGTCGGCGAGTACCTGCGGACCCTCGCCGACCAGGCGAACGCCGCGTCCGGGCTCGTGATCAACGCGCGCACGTGGGAAGCCGCGGAAGACGCGGCCCGCACGCCCGCGCGACCCGGGCGCCCCGTCCGCGCCGCGTAATAGCACGACCGCAACGCGGCGTCCAGACCCTCCCCTCGCGCGTCATAATGTGAGGACGCGTGACATTCACGTGAATGGATCGGAGAGTCTCGTGCCGGTACGCAAGCTGCTCGACATGGATCTGCTCGAGACGTGGCTGACGGAGTTCCGCACCCTCGGCTACGTCACAGGGAGCGATATCCGCGTGCTCGAGCAGGAGGACGAGGCCGACCCCGACACGGGTCTGATCGTCGTCGACCTCTCCAACGCGAAGACCATCTCGTACCTGCAGCCCATCGCCGGTGGCGACGGGTCATGGAAGGTCACGATGGAAGCCCGCGACGACGTCATCGAGCTGAGTGCCGTCGAGCTGGTCAACCTCGGCAACGAGGTGAACGTGCTCGGCGCGCTCGTGGCGTTCCTCGAGACGAAATCCAAGGCCCTGCTCGCGGCGTGCTGAGACGCGCGACTCGCGCCAGGCTCAACGACAAAGGGCACCCGGTTCGGGTGCCCTTTTGTTGTGGTGGTGGCGAGTGAGGGATTCGAACCCCCGAATGCAATGCAGTCTGATTTACAGTCAGATCCCTTTGGCCGCTTGGGTAACTCGCCAGATGCGCACCCGCCCGGCTTTCTCAGTCGACCAGAGGCGCGAGAAACCACTCTACTATCCCCGGAGGGGTGCGTCGAACCATCTCGGGCACCGCGAACCTCAGCGCGCGACGTCGGCGGCGTCGACGATGCGGTCGACGAACTCCTCGGTACGGCGCTTGGTGCCGTCGATCTTGCGGTCGACGCTCGCACGGATCTCGCTCGGAGCGAGCGGCGCGGCCAGGCGCACGGTCTCGTGGCACGACATGTCGGCGCAGATGTAGGTGCCGACGGTGTCGCCGTGCTCCCCCGCCGCGCCGGCCTTGCGCGCGGTGAACAGCGATACCTGATCGCCGGGCTGCATCGTGTGGCAGAGGTTGCACATCGCCGAACGCGCCCGGGACTGGCCCTCGGCCGCGCGCAGCACGACGCCCGTCGGCTCGCCGTCGCGCTCGGTCACGAGGTAGCCACGACCGCGCGTGCGCGGGTCTCGCCACGCGAGGAAGTCGAGGTGGTCCCAGTCGGTGAGCAGGAAGTCGTGCGGGAGCGCGACGACCCTCAGCTCCTCGGGGGCGGCGTTGACGAACGCGTCGCGGACCTCGTCTTCGGTGAGTGCTCGCATGGCATCCGAGTCTACGAGCGCTCCGGGCAGCAGGGGCGGTGAGCTCGAAAGGATGCGGAGACCCGGCCCGCCCGTAGAATCGAAGAATGGCTGATTCTTCGTTCGACATCGTCTCCAAGATCGACCGGCAGGAAGCCGACAACGCGCTCAACCAGGCCCACAAAGAGGTCGAGCAGCGCTACGACTTCAAGGGCACCGACGCCTCGATCGCGTGGAGCGGCGAGTCGATCGTCATCAAGGCGAACTCCGAGGAGCGCGCCAACGCCGTCCTCGACGTGTTCCAGACCAAGCTCATCAAGCGCGGCATCTCGCTGAAGAGCCTCGAGAGCGGCGAGCCGGTGCAGAGCGGCAAGGAGTACCGCATCACCTCCACGCTGAAGGAGGGCATCTCGCAGGAGAACGCGAAGAAGATCGGCAAGATCATCCGCGACGAGGGCCCCAAGGGCGTCAAGTCACAGATCCAGGGCGACGAGCTGCGCGTGCAGTCGAAGTCGCGCGACGACCTGCAGGAGGTCCAGCGCCTGCTCAAGGCCGCCGACCTCGACGTCGATCTGCAGTTCACGAACTACCGGTAGGCCTACATCGAATGATCAAACGTGGGGTGGACGTTCGCGTACTGGGTTGACGGCTCGAAAGCTGTCTACCTTGGCCGAAGGGCCGCACGGGGTCATGATGGCTGGTCAGGGTTCGGTCCGTCTGACTGATGTCCGCGCTAGGGATCGCCCGCGGCAGCGGGCGGATGGCATAGTGGGGTTATGGTGCCCCCTCACGCCGACGAGATGCCCGTCGCCCTGGAGAGTATGAACATCGTTCTTCGTGGGCCCTTCGCGCCGGCGATGTTTTCCCCTCGGTGGTTGCGCGACGCCGATCTGGTGGGCCAGGACGAGTTTGAAAGCGCGCAAATCAACATCATTTCTCAAGACCAAACGTCTTTTGAACTCGGATGGCTCGTAGTGAGCGTCGGACACGACATCATGCAGTTGCAGACGTCCGAAGTGGAGGAATTTCCGCGCTTACGTGACGCCGCTATCGGTGTCCTGCGGAGCCTTGAGAAGCAGCAACTATGGGCTCTCGGCGTGAATAGGCAGGTTCATGTCCGCGTGTCTTCACGCGAGGCTATGCACCGTGCGGGCGACGTCTTGGCACCTAAAGACCCGTGGGACGGGGTTCTGGAGCTTGCGGCAGTCCGTTCTCTTTATATGTGGGGAGCCAGGCCAGACGGGTGGGCTGGCCGAATCAACGTACGAGTCGAGCCGTCCGAGGCGGTCCACCCAGGCATCTTCGTTCAGCTGAACGACCATTCTGACCTGCATGAGTCCTCGATAGACGATCGAACACGCGAGAATGCGTTCGACATCGAATTAGGGTCGGGCGAAGCCTCGGAGGCGAAAGCACGTGTCGCAATCCGCTACCTGAGCGAGAATTGGGACGACGTAATGCAGCGCTGGTTCGCGATCGTCGACCGCGTAACTGACATCGCAGAGGGGTCTTGACGTGATCACGTTGACCGCGGGCACTCTGCCCGCGCAGTCCAAGACTCGAAACACGCGGGAGACATTTGCCTACCGTGCCCCCGGTACCTCTCCGCAACGTCAAAGCCCGCAAGTGGAGGAGGTCGCGAGCGACGAAAATGAGACATCCGCCGTCGAGACATTCGGCGAGGAATCGATCAGAATCTCGGATACCGCGTCCCACCCGGCGGAGCGGGTAGCAAAGCGCACGACTGTAAACGAGTATCGGGTGTCCGGCTTGGCGACATGGACAGGCCGCGTAGTCGAGGTGGATGGCGAGGTATTTACCGCCGAGCTAATACCTGATCAGCACACCCCCGGTGTTCCAATGTTGGCCGACTTCATGATGTCCGACGTGGACGGAGGTCGCGAGAAGATTGTTGAAGGCGACGTCATCTACGTGACGGTTCGCAACGTCCGATTCGCGGAGAAAGCTCTACCGCACAAGACAACGTCCATAAGGCTGCGGCGACTCGGCAATTGGAAGGCTGAGGACGTAGATGACGCCGTCAGAGCGGCGGAGGAGTTGAGGGCGCGCCTTGATCGGATGATGGGCTGACATGCCGAGCGGTGTCCTGCTAGAACCGCCCGCGGCTGACGAGGTGGAGGTTTCAATCTTTGGGCCGGGTCGAGGTGAGTGCATCGTTGTTCACGTCGGTGATGGAGTCTGGATAACGGTCGACTCCTGCCGCAACGGCCGAACGGGCGATCATCCGGCCCTCGACTACTTCGATCGCATAGGCGTCAATGTGGCCGAAGACGTCACACTGGTGGTCGCGACGCACGCCCACGATGACCACACGGCGGGGGTATCGGCGATCTACAAGGCGGCCACCTCGGCTCGCTTCGCCACATCGTCTGCGTTCACGACGGCAGAATTCTTCGCTCTCACGATCCTGGACGAGGCGGCCGCACCGAAAATCACCGAATCAGTGCGACGCGAGTTCCGGGCGGTGCTTGAGGAAGTGGAAAGACGCCCGGTGGCTACGGCACCGCATCTCTTGAACCTTCGCGAAGGGGTCAGAGTGGTGGATGCAACGCTTCCGTCGTCTCACTCCGTAATTATCCGGGCTCTGTCTCCCTCAGATCAGGCAATCCATCGGTCGAAGCTCTCAGTGTCAAGAGCGGAGATCGAAGGCAAGCCCATTCGTATCTCCAAACCTGACCCAAACGAATACAGTATCGCTTTGTGGATCGAGATCAACAATGAGATCGCGCTGCTACTGGGCGGCGATCTCCTGAATGGTCCTACTGCGTGCGGCTGGCGCAGGGTGCACGCCACCCACGAGTCAGATCTGAAAGCAAGTGTCGTGAAAGTCCCGCATCACGGGTCCCAGAACAGTCATTACAGCCCTATGTGGGACGATTTTGTTCGTCCAGATGCCCTAGCTCTGCTCGCGCCCTTCCGAATGTCCCAGAAGACGTCGATTCCGACTTCGACAGACGTAGAGCGGATCCTTTCGGCAGTCGAACGAGCCTTCATAACAGCGAAGCCGACTACCCCCGCGCCCAGCCGGGAGCTGAGGCAGGCCGCCGCACTTCTCCGGGCTACTGGCGCGCGTAACATACGCGAGAGAGACGGCCTGCCCGGCCATGTGCAGGCCAGGACCAAGATCTCGTCCGGCGAATTCGAGGTTCGCACCGCCTCCCCCGCATATGAGTTGTCCGCCTGAAGCCTCCGGAAGTCGCGAACGGTATGAGGATGCACCGCGAAACGCGAACGGTGTCCGACCTTTTTCCGCGACTCAGTCAAGAGTCGACATCCGGCTGCCGGCCGCCACAGCTGAGCTGCCCCAACCTGACATCGAACCGCCCATTGGGCCGATTGTCGCAAGGTCGGCAGTGTGGATCTCATAGCAGGCGAGCCGAAGCGCGTGTCCCCAGCCAATGACGCCACCGCGGTGGAGAGCCTTGTAGGCGACCTGCTGACCATTCATGACTCACCGGATCTCGATGCGCCCATACTCCCGGCCCGACGGGTCGACCATCAGCCATGTGCCTGTCGGACCCTCCACCGCTTCCGTGATGGGGTGCCAATCGCTCACGGGTGCGCCGGGTCCTTTCTCCAACCGAGACGCGCCGGGTAAGACGAATACTCGGCGGGTGAAAACGGGTCGGCCATCGGGTGATTCACACGCTGCGGCTCGCCATGGTGTACGTCACCGACATACGTTCGCCGCATGACTTCTGGACTCTCTCGACGCACGGCAGCTCAATTCATCGGTGTCAACCCGTCCACTCTCCGCGCATGGTCTGACGCTGGGGTGGGACCGCTGGCTTCCCATCAGCGCTATGACCTCAACGAGGTTTACCAGTGGCTCGATGAAGTCGATTTGCCTTGGCGCAGCTCACCGAGACGCGCCCGTCACCACCGCGGCTAGGTCAGTACAGCTAGAGCGCATCGACGGCGAGGAGTACTAGACCGACGGCTGAGGAGGCGAGCAACACCCACTGGCGTCTCCGCTCTGCTTGGGGCAGAACGGTCCCACTCATCGAATGCTGCAGGTCGAAGTCGTCCCAGGTCATCCCGGCGCCATGGACACCGTTCGCCTCCAGCAGCAGGCGCTCGAACCGCGCCCGTTCAATTAGAAGGTCATCGAAGGGCACCACCCCGAGTCGTGCCGCCGCTCGCTTCTTGTCCCGTTCGTAGCGAGCCTCCACCATCGGCTGTATGCGGATGCGCACACGCTGCTCGTGCACTAACGCGTGCTGCTGGATAAGAAACGAGCAACCGACGTAGAGCGACCCGATGATTGGGACCACGGCGGCCAGATACGCGAGCACGAAACGAGGGTAACGGTGTAGGGTCGCGGAATGATTACCAGCCGCATGACCCTTTGACGAGCGGCTGAAAGCAGCAGCGATCATCATGCGCGACGCAATCGAGAAGCACGACTACGGGAGGATGTCGACGGTCATGCTGGGAACGAGCTCGCACACCATCGCGGGCGACAGGTACCGGTCGCCGCTAATCCACGCGCGTGCCACGTCAGTACGCCCGGCCACGTCGACGTGATCGCGGTGGCTGCTCCCAGGTGTCGGCCAAGGGCGCCGGCGGCGCAGCGCCCGCCGCATTCTGCCCGCCAGTGAACCGGGCACCGTGTTCGGCGAGCGACAAGAGGTCACCGATACCCATCCCCAAGAAAGCTGCGACCATCTCGAGCTCGCCAGGCTGGCAACCGTAGATGCCTTTCATCCGCGCTCGTGCCGTTGGGATGCTTCTCCCAATGACCTCAGCGAGTCTCACCTGATGCAGCTCGCGGCGTGCGAACTCGGCCCGCACGGCGCCGGCTATGTCCTCCCGGCTCGGGAGCGACCCCGAACCGAGGACCCCGCGCTCGTCGAGGCATCGAGACACGACCTCCCGGAAAATGAGTTCGAGGTCGCGCCGATCGACGGTGTGCATCACGATCGGAGACTACGTGGACATCCGGGCACTGACTCTCGACGAGCGCCTGACCGCGGCCGTGATCATCATGCGAGACGCCATCGAGAAGCACGACCGCCGAGGCTGCAGCCCTCCGCGAGTCCGCAGGCAGTCCGCAGAAACCCCAATCTGGTTCGACGCGGGTCAACGCATGACGGCAATGAAATACCCGACCAAGTCAGTAAACCGTTCGAATACAATCAGAGCCAATCACCAACTCACAATTCACGAACTACCGCTGAGCCGATCCTCTGGGGGATGCCATGGCCGTCCGCGTCGATCTGAACATCTCGCTCGACGGGGTGGCGATGCCCGCCGACCCCACGCCCGAGAACCCGATGGGCGAGGACTGGGGTCGCCTCGTCGCCGACTACATGGCGACGCGCACGTTCCGCGAGCGCGTCTTCGGTGACACCTCCGGCGCCGGGACGACGGGTGTGGACGATCGCTACGCGGCGGCGTACTTCGAGGGCATCGGCGCCGAGGTGATGGGCGCCGGGATGTTCGGGCTCCACGCGTTCCCCGACGATCCCGACTGGCGCGGCTGGTGGGGCGACGAACCGCCGTTCCGCGTGCCCGTCATCGTCCTCACACACCGTCCGCGCGAACCCCTCGACTTCGCCAACGGCACGCGCTTCGAGTTCTCGTCCGAGAGCATCGAGGATGCCGTGACCCGAGCTCGGAGTCTGGCCGGCGCGGGGGACGTCCGTGTGGGCGGTGGCCTGTCCACGGTCCGCGCGGCTCTCGCCGCCGACCTCGTCGACCGACTCCACGTCGCCGTACGTCCCGTGATCCTGGGGCGCGGCGGCCGCCTGTGGGACGACCTGCGCGGGCTCGACGCCCGCTACACGGTCACCTCGGAGGTGGCGGAGAGCGGCGTCGTGCACGTCACCTTCGCGAGATGAACCGTCCCCTCGACCCGCTCACGTGTCCGACGTGCGGCGACCCGCTGCGTTTCGAGATCCTCGACGACGAGCGCTTCCTCGTCGCATGGTCGTGCGTCAACTGCGGCCTCATCCGCACGACCGAGCCGGTGTGATCCCGGACTCAGTTGATGATCTCGGCGTTCTCGTCTCGCATGATCGAGCGCCTCGGTCATGCGAGCGCCACGATGGCGGCACCAGCACCTGCGACGACCGCGTCCGCGAAGATGCCGATCCATCTGCTCGCCACTCGCAACGGAACGAGGAATCCCGCAGCCGCTACGGCTGCGAGACCGACCGTGGTCAGCGCCGCGATGGCAATGCGCCCACTCTGGAAGCACGTCGGATCCGCCGGGAAGACCGCCGGACATACGGCCGGCCCCATCGCGAGCGCGACCACCCATACGCCCGCGATCAGAAGGCCCGTGAGCATCGTCAGCGCCGCCGCTGGACGTCGAACCGTGTGAGTCTTGAAGACGACGGAAGTCATACCCCCATGGGTAGCAGAAGCGACCCGGCCGCTGCGAGAGCCGGGGGACTCAGCCCTCGATGCCGTTGATCATCTGCGTGATCTCGCGCTCGGTGTCGCGACCGACGTTGCGCTCCTCCATGCGCGACGGCATGTCGCTCTCGTCGTCGACCGAGGGGTTCTCGAAGGGCTGCTTCTGGTCCTTTTCCATGGCTCGATGCTCACACGACGCGGTGGCCGTCGCGAGGGGGTTGCGTGTCAGCGGTCGCCGCGCAGGGCGGCATCCGTCCACTCGACGCAGGTGACCTCGCCGCGGGCGACGGCCTCCTCGCGCTGTCGGAGCTCGACGCGGCGGATCTTGCCCGAGATGGTCTTCGGCAGCTCGAAGAATTCCACCCGGCGCACGCGCTGGAACGGCGCGAGCCGCTCGCGGGCAAAGCGGAGGATGTCCAGGGCGATCTCCTCCCCCGCCTCCCGCCCGTCCGCGAGGACGATGTAGGCCTTCGGCACGGCCAAGCGCAACTCGTCGGGCGCAGGGACGACGGCGGCCTCCACCACGGCGGGATGCTCGATCAGGACGCTCTCGAGCTCGAACGGGCTGATCTTGTAGTCCGACGCCTTGAACACGTCGTCGGTGCGGCCGATGTACGTGATGCTGCCGGTCTCGTCGCGCCGCGCCACGTCGCCGGTGTGGAACAGGCCGTCGGCGAACGCTTCGGCGTTGCGCTCGACATTGCCCACGTACCCGGTCATGAGGTTCACGGGGCGCTCGGTCAGGTCGATGCAGATCTCTCCCTCCTCGGCCCGCTCCCCCGTCACCGGGTCGACGAGCACCACCGGGCACCCGGGCAGCGGGCGCCCCATCGACCCGGGGACGAGCGATGCGCCGGGGGTGTTCGCCACCACGGCGGTCATCTCGGTCTGTCCGTATCCGTCGCGGATGTCGAGCCCCCATGCCCGCTGCACCGCGGCGATGACCTCGGGGTTCAGCGGCTCCCCGGCCGAGACGACCTCGCGCAGAGCCCCGCGCCGCCCGGCGAGATCAGCCTGGATGAGCATGCGCCAGACGGTCGGCGGGGCGCAGAAGGTCGTGACGCGATCGTTCTCGAGTTCCGTCAGCAGACGCTCGGCGGAGAACCGCGAGTAGTTCAGCGCCAGCACCGTCGCTCCGGCGATCCACGGCGCGAAGAACAGGCTCCACGCGTGCTTCGCCCACCCCGGCGAGCTGATGGCGAGATGCACGTCGCCGGGCTGCAGTCCGAGCCAGTACATCGTGCTGAGGTGCCCCACCGGGTACGAGGAGTGCGTGTGCTCGACGAGCTTCGGCTTCGACGTGGTGCCCGAGGTGAAGTAGAGCAGCAGCCGATCGTCGGCGGTGGTCCCCGGATGCCGGGCGGGCTCGGCATCCGTCGAGAAGGCGTCGTCGTACGTCGCCCAGCCCGCATACTCCCCGCCCACGACGATGCGGCCGAGGCCCTCGGGGAGGTCGTCGAACTTGTCGGCGTCCGCCGCTCCGACGACGACATGGCGGATCTCGGCGCGATCGATGCGGTCGGCGAGGTCGACCCTACCGAGGGCGGTGGTCGTCGGGGCGATGACGCCGCCGAGCTTCATGATGGCGAGCATCGCCTCCCACAGCTCCACGCGGTTGTCGAGCATGAGCAGCACCGACTCACCGCGACGGACACCCCGGGATGCCAACCACGCGGCGACCTGATCGGAGCGGCGCGCGAGTTCGTCGAACGTGCGCTGGTGGTGCGTGCCGTCGTCGTCGACGACGATCAGCGCGGGAGAGTCGTTGCCGCGCGCCATCGGGTCGAACCAGTCGATCGCCCAGTTGAACGGTCCCTCGAATCGCGGCCAGGCGAAGCCCTCGGCGCGGGAGGGATCGGTGCGGGCGGCGAGGAGCTCGTCTCGGGCGGCGCGATAGCGCTCGGTCGCGGACGCGGTGGTGGGGCTCATGGGTCTCCTTCGAACCCTCCTACGCTAGCCGCGCTCCGGCTCGGGATGCCGCTCCCCCGGCGTGCCGCGTCAGCGCAGCGCCCGCAGGCCGTCCTCGAGCGCCGCGTACGCGGCATGCCGAGCCGGCGGCGCCGAGAGGAACACGTCGTGCAGTGCCCCGTCGATGCGGGCGATGGTGACGGTGCGGGCGATGCGGGTGGCGGCCCGCGCGATGTCGTCGACGACGAGCACCGAGTCGCTCGCGCGCATCGCGTCGCTCCAGTGGGGCGTCACCGTCGACCGGGCCGACAGCAGCACCAGCGCCGGGCACCCGACATCGACTCCGGCGGCGACTCGCGCGTGGCCCGCAATGATCGCGGCGAGCCACCCCGGGTGGGTGGAGAAGCCCTGCGACGGACGCCACCCCTCGGGGCTCTCGGGGAGAGTGCCCACGTCTCGTTGCGCGCGCGTGTAGAAGCCGAGGTCCACGACGGGGTGCGTGCCGAGCGGGTCTATGCGCGCGCGGGCGTTCACGAGCGGCGCCAGCGCCTGACGGCCCAGCGGGCCGAGCTGCAACTCGAGCCAGGGGCTGTTCAGCACGAGACCGTCGGCGACTCCCGGATGCCGCGCGGCCCAGAGCGTCAGGGTCAGGCCACCGGTGCTGTGCCCGAGCAGCAGCAGGCGGCGCCCCTCGCGCTTCGTGCCCATGGCATCCAGGGCCGCCTGGATGTCGGCGTCGTACACGTCGAGCGACGCGACGTACCCCGGCGACTGGCCGGGGCGCAGGCTCCGGCCGTACTTGCGCAGATCGAGGGCGTGGAAGCGCGCGCCACGGTCGGTGAAGAACCTTGCGAGCCGGGTCTGGAAGAAGTAGTCCGACCATCCGTGCACGTACAGGACGTCGGTGTCGCGCAGCTCCCCGAACAACCGGGCACCCGGGTGCGGACGCGCGCGCACCACCGTCGCAACGACCTCGCCCTCGGCGTCGTCGCCGAGCGGCAGGGTCTGCTGTTCGAAGCCGTCCCCGAGGATGTCCGGATGCCACTCCCCCATCGCCACAGCCTAGGCCCGCCGCATCCATCTCGAGGATGACCCGAAGGCCCTCCCGGGACGGACGCGCCGACGGACGACGCTCCGTACCGTGAGAACGTGCACCCCCGACACTGGCTCGTCCCCGCTCTGCTCGTCGCCGCGGCGTCCCTCGTCCTGGGGGGGCCTGACGAGTTTCGGGCAGACCGTCCTGCCCGCCGCGCTCTCGTCGTTCGCGAACTCCGCCGGCGGGTGGACGATCCTCGCCTTCGGGCTCGTGTGGCTCGCGCACGTACGCCTCCCCGTCGCGGCGGTCCTGGGCGCCGTCTCGTTCGTCCTGCTCGTAGAGGGCTATCGGATCGTCTCGGGCTGGCGCGGGTACTACTACGCCGAGCCGTTCCAGGACACGTTCACCGTCATCGGGCTCCTCGCCGGTCCCCTCGTCGGGCTGTCGGCGGCAGTCGTGCGGTCCGGACCGGACCGGTGGAAGCCGCTCGCGGCATCGCCCGTGGCCGCCGTGCTGCTCGGCGAGGGCGTCTACGGTCTCACCGTCGTCGCGGCGTCGACCAGCCCGGTCTACTGGATCGTGCAGATCGTCCTCGGCGCAGCGCTGCTGATCGCCGTCGTCGTCGCCGCTCGCCCGCGCGTACTCCTCAGCGCGCTCGGCGTCCTCGCGGCCCTCGGCGGCGCGGGCGCCTTCGTGTGGTTCTACCTGTGGGTGGGGCAGCTCGGCGCGGGCGGCGGAAACCGCCTCAGCGGGACGCCGCGGTGCCCTCGCGCTCGGCCCGCTCCTTCGCTCGCTCCAGCGCGCGCTTGCGCGCCGCCCGGGCGTCCTCCTCGAGCTTCTCGGCCTTCGCCTCGTCGCGCGTGAGGTTCACGCCCGTCTCGGGGTCGAACAGGTGCAGCGAGTCGGGCGAGAACCACAGCCGCGCGGCATCTCCCGCGCGGATCGAGCTCATGGCATCCAGCGCCACCACGAGCTCGGTGCGCAGGGACTCGCCGTCGAGGTCGCGGTCGAGCTCCGACAGCTTCTCCTTGACGGTCGCATCGGTCTCGTACGGCACGTAGGCGTAGAGCACCTCGCCGAGCCACTCGGTCATCTCGATGTCGAGCTCGGTCGTCACACCTCCCGCGAGGTCGCGCTCGGTGGCATCCGCATCTTCGAACGCATCGGGACGCACACCGACGATGACGAGGTCGCGGCCCTCGACGGCCTTCCGCAGGCGGTCGTCGAGCGGCACGTCGGCGATCGGCAGGCGCAGGGTGTCACCGTCCACCGTCCCGCTGAGGAAGTTCATGGGCGGTGAGCCGATGAAGCCCGCGACGAAGAGGTTGACCGGCTGGTCGTACAGTCCGCGCGGGCTCGCGACCTGCTGCAGCTCGCCGCGGCGCAGCACCGCCACGCGGTCGCCCAAGGTCATGGCCTCGGTCTGGTCGTGGGTGACGTAGACGGTGGTGATACCGAGGGAGCGCTGCAGACGCGCGATCTCGGTGCGCATTTGACCGCGGAGTTTCGCGTCGAGGTTCGACAGGGGCTCGTCGAACAGGAAGGCGCTCGCGTTGCGCACGATCGCGCGCCCCATCGCCACGCGCTGACGCTGACCGCCGGAGAGATTGGCGGGCTTGCGCTCGAGGTGCTCGTCGAGCTCGAGGAGCTTCGAGGCACGGCGTACGCGCGCGTCGATCTCCTTGTCGTCGAGGTCGCTCGACTTCAGCCGCATCGGGAACGCGATGTTCTCGTACACCGTGAGGTGCGGATACAGCGCGTAGTTCTGGAAGACCATCGCGAGGTTGCGATCCTTGGGTGCCTTGTCGTTGACGACCTCGTCGGCGATCCTCAGCTCGCCGTCCGAGATGTCCTCGAGGCCCACGATCATGCGCAGCAGCGTCGACTTGCCGCACCCGGAGGGCCCGACGAGGATGACGAACTCGCCGTCGGCGATGTCGAGGTCGACGCCCTTGACCGCGGTGAAGCCGTCGTCGTAGGTCTTGACGATCCTGTTCAGAGTGATGGATGCCATGAGGTGCTGCTCCTTTAACCCTTGACCGCGCCCTGGGTGAGACCGGACACGATCCGACGCTGGAAGATGACGACGACGATGACGATGGGGATCGTCACCACGATGGCGGCGGCCGAGATGGCGCCGGTGGGCTCCTCGAACTGCGAGGCCCCGGTGAAGAACGACAGGGCCGCGGGCACCGGGCGCGCGGCATCCGTCGAGGTGAGCGAGATGCCGTAGACGAAGTCGTTCCAGGCGATGAAGAACGCGATGATCGCCGTCGTGAAGACGCCGGGAGCCGCGAGCGGCACGACCGTCTTGCGGAAAGCCTCGAAGGGCGTCGCCCCGTCGACCTGGGCGGCCTGCTCGAGCTCCCACGGGATCTGCCGGAAGAACGCGGCGAGCGTCCAGATCGAGATCGGCAGCGTCAGCGACAGGTAGGGGATGATCAGACCGAGCCACGTGTCGTACAGGCCGATCACGCGCCACAGGTTGAACAGCGGGGTGACGATCGACACGATCGGGAACACCGAGACCGCGAGCGCCGTCGTGAGGATGATGCGCTTGCCCGGGAAGTCCAGGCGCGCGATCGCGTAGGCGCAGAGCGTCGCGAGCACCACCGCGATGAACGTCGCGATGAGAGAGATGCCGATCGAGTTGCGCAGCGCCGGCAGGAACAGGTCCTGAGCACTGCCGCCCGGAGCGAGGATCGTGGCGTAGTTGTCGAGGGTCCACTCCTGCGGCAGCAGGGTGCCGGAGAACAACCCCGCCGGTGTCTTGAACGAGGTCATGAGGATCGAGAACACCGGGAACAGCGACCACACCAGCACGGCCGCGATGATCACGATCCACGTGATCCGCTGGGGCCAGGTCATTGCGCGCATCAGGAGTTCCTCCCAGCCGACAGATCCACTTTGAAGCCCTTGATGAAGATGCCCGCGATGATCAGGACGCTGAGGAACAGCAGCACCGAGATCGCGGAGCCCAGTCCGATCTCCAGACGCCCGATCGAGGTGTTGTAGGCCAGGAGCGACAGGGCCTCGGTGTTGTTGGCGCCCGCCGTCATGATGAAGATGTTGTCGAAGATGCGGAACGCCTCGAGGGTGCGGAAGAGCACGGCGACCATGATCGCGGCCTTCATGTTCGGCAGGATCACCCGGCGCAGGACCTCCCATGAGGTGGCGCCGTCGACCTTCGCCGCCTCCTCGAGGTCGCCCGGCACCTGGGCCAGGCCCGAGAGCAGCAGGAGCGAGATGAACGGGGTCGTCTTCCAGACCTCGCTGAGGATGATCACCGTGAGCGAGGTGCCCTGGTACGCGAACCAGTTGAGGTTCTCGTCGAACCCGGGGATCCACGACAGCCAGTTGTTGACGTACCCGCCGGAGTTGATGTCGAAGGCGTAGAAGAACGCGAAGGCCGACACGACCGTGATGATGCCGTAGGGCACGAGGATCGCGGTCCGCGCGAAGCCGCGCAGCTTCTTGATCGCCCGGTGCATGACGAGCGCGAACCCGAAGCCGATGATGAGCTCGAGCAGCACCGTGACGACGGTGATGAACAGTGTCACCCCCATCGACTGCCAGAAGGCCGGGTCACCGAGGATGACCTGGTAGTTGCGGAACCAGATGAACTCCCGGTCACCGGGGGCGGTCAGACGCAGGCTGAAGAGGGAGTCCCATAGCGCCTGCACGATCGGGTACAGCGTGACCAGCAGCATGATGCCGAAGGCGGGCCCGGCGAGCATCCACCCCAGGCGCGCCTCGGCCCGGGCACGATCGGAACGGCGCTTCTTCGTCGGAGCCTCCGGCTCCTCGCGCCTCGTCGCGCGGGTGACGGTCGTGTCGGTCACAGCAGACGCTCCCCTCTGAGCACCGCGAGGATGAAGTCGGTCGAGGTCTCGGGCGTCGTGTCGGGGTTCACCGCGTTCGGCGGATGCCACGTGCGCTGCAGGCCGATCGAGATCTCGTTGTAGTACGGCGTCTGGGGTCGCGGGGCGCCCAGCTGCAGCGACTCGGCGATCGTGGAGGCCATCGGGAACTTCTCGTTCACCTCGGCGTCGTCGTACGCGGCGAGGTTCGAGGGCGGGTTGCCGTTGGTGACGAAGTACTGCGCCTGGTTCTCGGGGCTGACGATGCAGGCCACCGCCTGCCACGCGAGGTCGATGTTCTCGCTGTACGCGCCGACGCCGAGGTTGATCCCGCCGACGGGCGGCGCGGCCGGGGTGCCGGCATCCACTCGGGGGTACACCGCCCAGCCGAGGTCGTCGATCACCTCGGGGGCCGCACCCTGCATGGCCGGGTAGACGAAGGGCCAGTTGACCATGAACGAGCCGTTGTCGCCCTGGAAGAGGTTCATGCTGGCGTTCTCGTCGGCGGTGGGAAGACCCGGACCGCCGAGATTCGACGAGCCGATGCGCCCGATGATCTCGGCCGCCTTCTTCCCGGCGTCGGACTCCAGGCCCAGCTGCATCTCGTCGGGCTTGGCGTCGGGGTTCTCGAGGATCTGCCCGCCGCCCGAGGCGACCAGCGCGTTGATCCACACCGTCATCGACTCCGCGAGGGCGCCCTGCACGCCGAGCTGCTTGTTCTGGTCCTCGGCGGCCTGCATGATCTGGTCCCAGGTGACCGGCTGGGTCATGTCGAGGCCCGCGGCCTCGGCGACGGACTTGCGGTACCAGAGCAACTGCGTGTTGGCCCAGAACGGCACGGTGACCAGCTCGCCGTTCCAGCTCGCGGACTGCACCGCGCCCTGCACGACGCCGTCGGTGTTCTGCAGGTCGTCGGGCACGGGGGCGAGGAAGCCGGGCTCGGCCAGCTCGGGGATGAACGGCGGGTCGAGGCTCATGATGTCGAGCGACCGGTCGCTCGCCGCGAGACGCCGGGCGAGCTGTTCACGCTGCGAAGCGGCGTCGCGCGGGAGCAGCGAGGTCTCGATGCGGTACGCCCCGTCGGCGGCCTCGGTACAGGATGCCGCGATCTCGGCCTGACCGCCGTCGTCGGGGTTGATGTACCAGGTCAGCGTCGGCACCCCGTCACCCGCGGAGCAGGCGCCGAGCGTGCCCGCGAGGGCGAGAGCCGCCGCCCCGGCCACGATCCGTCTCACCGTTCGCATCCGGCCCCCTCGCCTCGGTGCGGGGACCGGACGGCCCCCTCGTCGTGGCATCCATCCTGTCGAAGCCGCGAGAACCGGGGCACGAGGCTTGCCCCCGGCGCGGGCGGGGTGGTAATCGCGCGGGCGGAACGACGAACCGCCCCGTCCGGAGACGGGGCGGTTCGAAGACGGGATCACTCGCCGCGCGAGATCGCGATCATCTCGTCGCGCGGCACGACCTTGATGCGCGCACGCTCGTGCGGGGTACCGAGGGCGACCTCGTGCTCGTCGAGGCGGTGCCAGCCGTCGAGGTCGGTCCAGCGCACGCCGCGCTCGGCGAGCAGGGCCGGGATGGCCTCTTCCTCGGGGTGCGCGGGGCGCCACCACTCGCCCTGGTCGTTGATGACGTGGCGGACCGTCTCCATGGCATCCGACTTGGTGTGTCCGATGAGGCCGACCGGTCCGCGCTTGATCCAGCCGGTCGCGTAGAGGCCGGGCAGACGGGAGTTCGAGTCAGCGGAGAGCACCTGACCCTCGTGGTTGGGGATGACGCCGTGCTGCTCGTCGAAGGGGACGTCCTTCAGCGGGGAGCCGAAGTAACCGACGGCACGGTAGAGCGCCTGAATCGGGACCTCGCGGATCTCGCCGGTGCCGACCACACCGCCCTCGGCGTCGGGCTTCGTGCGCTCGTACTTCAGCGCGGCCACGCGTCCGTCGGCATCCTTCACGACCTCGAGGGGCCTGGCCCAGAAGTGCAGGTGGAGGCGGCGGGACGCTTCGCCCCCGGCGTTGTTCACGCCCGGGCGGGTGCGCCACTCCTGCAGAACGCGGTCGATGACCTTGACCTGCTTGTTGGTCTGGATCGCGGACTTGGAGGCCTCGTCGTAATCGAAGTCCTCGTCGTAGACGACCATGTCGACGTCGCGCAGCTCGCCGAGCTCGCGCAGCTCGAGCGGGGTGAACTTCACCTGCGCGGGGCCGCGGCGACCGAAGACGTGCACGTCGGTGACCGGCGAGGCCTTGAGCCCCTGGTACACGTTGTCGGGCACCTCGGTGGGCAGCAGGTCGTCGGCGTGCTTGGCGAGCATGCGCGTGATGTCGAGGGCGACGTTGCCGTTGCCGATGACCGCGACCGATTCGGCTTCGAGCGGCCACTCGCGCGGCACGTCGGGGTGCCCGTCGAACCAGCTGACGAAGTCGGCGGCGCCGTAGGAGCCGTGCGCGTCGATGCCGGGGATGTCGAGATCGGCATCGCGGATCGCGCCGGTGGAGAAGATGACGGCGTTGTAGTGCTGCTTCAGGTCGTCGAGGGTGATGTCCTCGCCGAAGCGCACGTTGCCGAAGATGCGGATGTCGCCGCGGTCGAGCACCTCGCGCAGCGCCGTGATGACGCCCTTGATGCGCGGGTGGTCGGGGGCCACGCCGTAGCGCACGAGACCGTAAGGGGCCGGCAGCTGCTCGAAGAGGTCGATCGAGACGTCGAACTGACGCTCGGCTTTCAGCAGGATGTCGGCGGCGTAGATGCCGGCGGGTCCGGCTCCGACGATGGCGAGGCGCAGCTTCGTCATGGGTTCCTCTCGATCGCGATCGGGGGGGGGTGGGAAAGGATCAGGCCGAGCGGTCGGCGACCGCGCGCGCGAAGCGCGTCAGCGCCTCGCGGACCGCGCCGTCGGGCAGCGGCGCGAGGGCGTCGATCGCCTCCTGCGACCACTGGTGGGCCAGGCGCAGGGTCTCGTGCGTGGTGTCGTGGTCGCGCAGCTCGGCGAGGGCGCCGTCGAGGATCGACGGGTCGGCTCCCTCGGCGATGCGCTCCTGCCCCTCGTCGATGCGCGCGCGCAGATCGGCGGACGCGGCGTCGGTGCGGTGACCGAGCAGCAGGTACGGCATGGTCGGCACGCCCGCGCGCAGGTCGGTGCCGGGCACCTTCCCGGTCTCGGAGGGGTCGGGCGAGAGGTCGATCACGTCGTCGAGCAGTTGGAAGGCGACGCCGGCCTTCTCGCCGAAGACGACCATCGGCTGCTCGAACTCCTCGGGAGCGCCCGAGTAGATGACACCCGACTGGGCGGCGGCGGCGATGAGCGAACCGGTCTTGTCGGCGAGCACCCGCAGGTAGAAGTCGACGGGCTCATCGCCCTCTTGCGGGCCGACGGTCTCGTGCATCTGCCCCAGCACGAGCCGCTCGAAGGTGTCGGCCTGCAGCTGGATCGCGCGCTCACCGCGGCGGGCCATGAGCTGGCTCGCGCGGGCGAAGAGGAGGTCGCCGGTGAGGATGGCGATGTTGTTGCCCCACACCGTCTGGGCGCTGGGCACGCCGCGCCGCTTGTCGGCGCCGTCCATGACGTCGTCGTGGTACAGGGAACCCAGGTGCGTCAACTCGAGCGCCGTGGCGACCTCGACGACCTCCCGGGTCGTCCCCTGCCCGAGCTGCGCGGTGAGGATGGCGAGCATCGGGCGCACCCGCTTGCCACCCGCTTCGTACAGGTAGCGGGCGGTGACGTCGGCGAGCTTGTCGGCGCTTCGCACCTCTCCCTCGAGCTCGGTCTCGACGCGCGCGAGGCCCGCCTCGACGGTCGACAGGAGGGTACGCGAGCGGAGGCCGGCGAAGATGCGGTCACTCAGGCCCAGCTTGCCCGACAGGCGGGAGCCGGCCGCGGGCGGTCTCGGGGTCACGGTTTCAGCCTATCCTGGCGCGCTGCGGCGCCGCCGACGGTATCTCGACGGTTGACAGGGCTCAGGAGAGGGGCCGGATGCCGCGGTGCAGGGCGACGATGCCTAACGACAGGTTGCGATAGGCGACGTCGTCCCAGCCGGCGTCGCGCATCCACGACGCCAGCGTCGGCTGGTCGGGCCAATCCCGGATGGACTCGTTCAGGTAGTCGTAAGCCTCGGCGTTCGAGCTGACGGCCTTGGCGACGACGGGCAGGACGCGGTCGTTGTAGAAGCGGTACAGCCCGTTGAAGGCCCGGGACGGCGGGTGCGAGAACTCGCACACCACGATGCGCCCGCCGGGGCGGGTCACGCGGCGGAGCTCGCGGAGGGCCCGCCGCGGGTCGTTGACGTTGCGCAGGCCGAACGACATGGTGACGGCGTCGAACTCGCCGTCGGTGAAGGGCAGATCGGTGGCGTCGGCCTGAACGAACTCGAGGTTCGGCACGTCGCCGTGCCGACGACGCCCCTCGGCGATCATTCCGCGCGAGAAGTCGGCGGCCACGACGTGGGCGCCGCTGGGAACGAAGGCCATCGACGAGGTGCCGGTGCCGGCGGCCAGATCGAGGATGCGCTCCCCGCGCTGCGGGGCGACCGCGCGCAGGGTGGCCACGCGCCACAGGCGGTCGTTGCCGAGGCTGAGCACCGAGTTGGTGCGGTCGTAGGCCGCCGCGACCTGATCGAACATTCCGCTGACGCGCTGCGGGTCTTTGCCGAGATCGGCGCGGTTGGGGTCGCTGCTCACCCGTCGAGTCTAGGCGCGCGGCGTGGCGGGGTCTTCGGGGGTTGCCATCGCGGCGAGACGATCAAGCCACGGGCCGGTCACGTCGTCGGAGAACGGCGCCTCGCGGGCGAGCACCCGGCGCTCCAGGTCGAGAGCCGTCGCCTCGAGGTGCTCGACGATGTCGGCGGGGTAGCCGTACTGCACGCGATGCTCGTCCCACTCGTCGCGATCGTCGATCCACGTGCCGCGCTCGTCCGTGCGCCGCACGACGTCGAGGTCCATGTCGATCCCGCGGGGCACGCCGTCGTCGTGCCAGCGCACGTCCCAACCGAGGTCGATGTACACCGCGACCGGGTGGGGCGCCGCGTTGTGCGTGAAGGCCCAGTCGCCGCTGGCGGGGACGAGCGTCACGTTCGGCTGGCGGCACACGAACTCGGCACCCGGACGGACGCTGCGCCACCCGACCTGCTGGCCGAACCACTCGCCCCACTCGTCGGCGCCGAGGTAGACGCTGTCCTGCACCCAATGCGGCGAACCGTCCCACTTGCGCCATTCGAAGAAGAGGCGGGTGCCGGGGGCCGGACGGTGTTCCATGTTCCGGAGTCTAGATCGACGTCGAGAGGGCGGCGCGATCGGGCGGCGACGGCGGGTCTACGCTGAAAGACGTGCTCGAACCCGCGGATGACAGTGTGCCGCGCCTGCGCGTGGTCACGCGGGAACTCCCCCCGATGGACGACGTCCTGGCGTACACGACCCCGTACGACCCCCTCTTCTGGAGCCGTCGCGGCGAATCGCTGGCGGCCTTCGGCGATCTGCTGACGCTCAGCTACCGCGGCGAGCGCCCGGGAGATGCCACCATCTCCGAACGGTGGCGCGCGATCGCCGCCGCGGCCGAGGTCGACGACCCGGTGCAGCTGCCCGGGACGGGGCTCGTCGCGTTCGGATCGTTCGTGTTCGACCCGCAGTCCTCGCGCGAGAACGTCCTGCGCGTGCCCGGCATGATCGTCGGACGCCACTCCGGACGCGCGTGGGTCACACGGCTGGCGTTCGACGACACCCCCGACGAGCCCGAACCGGAGCTGCCCCCGCGCTCGCCCTTCGGCCCCCACTGGTCGGCGACGCTCGGCCCGGGGCTGCAGAACGCCGAGCGGTATCAGGATGCCGTCCGCCGGGCCGTCGACGCGATCGACGCCCGCGAGGTGGCCAAGGTCGTGCTCGCCCGTGACATCGTCGGCACCATCCCCGCCGGGGCGGACCTGCGCCGCCTCGTGCGATCGCTCCTCGAGGGATACCCCGACTGCTGGGTGTTCGCCGTCGACGGTCTCATCGGCGCGAGCCCGGAGACGCTGGTCACCGTGTCGCACGGCACGATCACCGCGCGGGTGCTCGCCGGGACCGTCGCGCGCGGCGGCGACGCCGACGCCGACGTCGCGGCATCCATCGCCCTCACCGAGAGCGCGAAGGACCAGGAGGAGCACCGCTTCGCCGTGCAGAGCGTGCTGAAGGCCCTCGGTCCGCACACCTCGGCGCTCGCGGCCGGCGAGCAGCCCTTCACGCTGAAGCTGCCGAACGTCTGGCATCTCGCCACCGACGTCGAGGGCGAGCTCAGCGAGGACGCGTCCTCCCTCGACCTGCTGTCGGTGCTGCACCCGACCGCGGCGGTCGCGGGGACCCCGACCGACGCGGCGATGCGCGTGATCCGCCGCCTCGAGCCCTTCGACCGCGGTCGCTACGCCGGCGCCGTCGGGTGGACCGGCGCCTCGGGCGACGGCGAATGGGCGATCGCCCTGCGGTGCGCCCAGATCGACCGCGCCGTGCCGTCGTCGCCGACGAAGCCCATCACCGCCTACGCGGGTGCGGGCATCGTCGCCGACAGCGTGCCGGAGTCGGAGCTGCTCGAGACGCGCGTGAAGTTCCGCCCGATCGTCGAGGCCCTCGCCTGAGTCAGGACTCGGCGAGCCGCTGCTTCTCGAGCTCGACGTCGTAGTCGGCCGCGGGCCACTGCGGGTCGATGTCCTCCAGCGCGTCGATCAACAGCTGCTGCACCGCGAGCCGCGCGTACCACTTACGGTCGGCCGGGACCACGTGCCAGGGAGCGATGGGCGTGGAGGTCCGCTCGATCGCGACCTGGTAGGCGTCCATGTAGCCGTCCCAGAGTTCGCGCTCGTCGACGTCGCCGGGGTTGTATTTCCAGTGCTTGTCGGGACGCTCGAGGCGCTCCGCCAGTCGTTCGCGCTGCTCGTCCTTCGAGATGTGCAGCATCACCTTCACCAGGCGGATCCCCATCTCGGCGGCTTGCGCCTCGAAGGAGACGATCGCGCCGTAGCGCCGTTCGATCTCGTCCTGCGGAGCCAGTGCCCGCACCCGGCCGATCAGCACGTCCTCGTAGTGCGAGCGGTCGAAGACGCCGAGGCGACCGGCGTCCGGCAGGCGCTTCTCGATGCGCCAGAGGAAGTCGTGCTCGAGCTCCTCGGCGGTGGGCTTCTTGAACGAGGCCAGCTCGACGCCCTGCGGGTCGACCGCCCCCACGACGTGACGGACGATCCCGCCCTTGCCGGCGGTGTCCATCGCCTGCAGCACCAGCAGCACCGAGCCGGTCGCGGTTCCCGCCACGCTCTGAGCGAAGAGACGTTCCTGCAGGTCCTCGAGGGGCTCGCGCCCGGCGTCGAGATCGGCGCGGCCGTCGTTCTTGTCGCCGTCGTACCCGGGCGTGGAGCGCGGGTCGATGTCGGCGAGGCGGAAACCCGGCTCGACGCGCAGGGCGTCGGTGGCGGGGCGGGACCATCTGCTGCTCGTGCTCATCCCGACATGGTGCCGTGGCATCCGGGGTCGGCGCCAGGCGTTGACGCGGCACCGCTCAGCGCGAGAGGGGCACCTCGATGAGCTGTCGTCCGCCGGTGGGGGCGGTGAGCACCTGGTCGAGGGCAACGCGGGTGGTGCACCGGTGGTACTCCCACCCGAAGGCGAGGGCGAGCTGCTCGAGGCGGGCGGTGTGCGGGGTGTACTGCACGCGCGCCATCGCGTCGTCGCCGGCGACGGAGGCCACCTCGAGCCCGTCGAAGATCGTCCCGCCGCCGTCGTTGCCGACGACCGCCTGCAGGCGCGGCTCGTCTTCGCCGGGGGGCAGGAGGAGCGCACCCATGTCGTGCAGGAACGCCAGGTCGCCCAGCAGGAGCCGGGTCACGCCCGGACGCTCGTCGTCCTGGCTGGCGAGGGCGACGCCCGTGGCCGTCGCGACCGTGCCGTCGATGCCGGCCAGACCCCGGTTGGAGTGCACCGAGACCTTCTTGCCGCCGAGCAGCTCGTCGGCGACGCGGACGATGCGGGACGATCCGAACACGAGCCGGTCGTGCGGCCACGTGGCCCGCCACAGCGCGTCGACGAGAGCGGCCCGATCGACGGCGGCGCGCAGCACCTCGACCTCGGCGTTGAGGGCGCCGAGCCTCTCGCGCGGGACGGTGGATGCCAGTCCGTCGGCGTCGGGAGCCGGCGGGGTCAGGTCGACGGCGGCGTCGCGCGACGCGCGCATCCATTCGCCCAGCCACGCGCGCTCCCCCGCGCCGTTCGCGCGCACGGCGTCGACGGCGACGGTGGCGCCGTTGAGGTTGACCGGCTCGCCCGGACCGCGCACGGCGAGCACCTCGACGTCGTCGCGCGAGAGCAGGCGCGTGACCTCGCGGCTGAGGGTGGGCCGCCCGAACAGGACGACGCGCTCGATGCGTCCGCCGAGCTCGGGCTCGCGCAGGAGCGCGCGATAGCCGTGCACCAGGTGGCGTCCGAAGCGGGCACCGCTGACGATCTCGGCGATCAGCGGGTAGCCGCCGTCGTGGGCGAACTGCTCGGCCGCGGGCCCGGCGTCGGCCCCGGCGACGACGACCGTGCGGGGACCCGCCTCGACGACGTGCGCCGCCTCGGTGTCGGGGGCGACGTCGGCCATCCCGATCCCGCCCCCACCCTGGTAGAGCGCGCCGGACACGTCGTCGTCGTCCGATCCCTCGGCGACGATCGTCCGGGATGCCGCCCGCTCCGCGAGCCACTCCGGCGCCGCACCCGCGAGGGGTTCGCGCAGCGGAACGTTCAGATGCACGGGGCCGGCGGCGCGCGCTCCCTCGCCGAGGGCGGCGGCGAGCGCCTCGGCCGCGAGCGCGTCGAGCTCGGACGTCTGCGCGGCGGTGCCGTCGTCGTCCGTCTGCTCGGGCACGGCGAGGTCGGCCTCGAGGCGGGCGGCCGAGCGGAACAGGCCGGGCTGACGGGTGGTCTGGTTGGCGCCGACGCCGCGCAGCTCCGGCGGGCGGTCGGCGGTAAGCAGCAGGAGCGGGACGCCCGCGTGGTGCGCCTCGAGGGCGGCGGGCAGGAGGTTGGCGACCGCGGTACCGGAGGTGCACACGACGACCGCCGGCATCCCGGTCTCACGCCCGATGCCCAGGGCGGTGAATCCGGCCACGCGTTCGTCGATCCGCACGTGCAGGCGGATGAGGTTCTGCCGTTCGAGAGCGGCCGCGACGAGGGCGAGCGCCTGCGAGCGCGATCCGGGACTGACCACGACGTGGCGCACGCCGCGGGCCACGAGTCCGGCCAGGAGCGCCGCGGCCGCGTCGGTGGCGGGCGCGGCGGCCCGGTCGTTCGTCGAGGGCACGGGTCAGCCGACGGCGCCGCGCTGACCGCGGGTGTCGTCGTCGCCCTTGCCGGGGTCGTCGCCCGGCTCGGTCTTCGGCTTCGGCGGGCGCGGGTCGTCGGCCTCGGAGTCGAGCTGCGCGAGCTCCTCCTCGAGACGACGAATGCGTTCGTCTTGATCGGCGCGCGCCGACGCCGACATGCGCCCCAGGAACTCGGGGTCGTCGTCGGGTGCGCGGCGCAGCACCGGCTTGTCGGCGCGACCGCGACCGATGAGGAACCACAGGATGCCGCCGAGCACCGGCAGCAGGATGACGATCGCCATCCACGCGGGCTTGCTGACCCCGCGGTGACGGTTGGGGGGTTGCACGGCGCAGTCGACGATCGTGTAGACCCAGAAGACGGTCGCCACGAGCGCCAGGATGAGAAGCAGCCGTGCCATGGACCGATTCTACGTGCGTCTGCTGGATGCCGGCCCGACGTCCGCCGCGCGAGGCCCGCCGTAGAATGGCACGATGCGCGCTCGTTCGGCCCTCGTCTACACGGTGCTGCGATTGCTCGCGTTCATCGTCCCGCTCGGCATCCTGCTGCTGTTCCCGGTCTTCCAGGAGCTGCCGTGGCTCGCGGCGATCTTCGCGGCCCTCATCGGGCTCAGCCTGTCGCTGCTGTTCCTGCGTCGACCGCTCGAGAACGTCACGGGCGGTCTTGCCGAACGGCGTGCGCAGCGTGCCGCGACCGGTCGCCGGACGGGAGCCGAGACCGACGCCGCCGCCGAGGACGCGGTGGTCGATGCCTCGCGTACCGACCGCGATCCCGACGCCGGCTCCACCGGCCGCTGATCAGGCCACGAAGGCCCAGAACAGCAGCGCGCCGTAGGCCACGGAGGTCAGGCTCGTCACCTGCAGCGCGGTGATGAGCTCCCGCGGCGTGCGGTAGGTCCAGACGATGAGGATCGCCGCGAGCCCGCCCAGCAGGGCCAGTAGCGTGAGCCAGGCGATCGGGTAGACCAGGGCGAGGAAGATCGCGATCGCGAAGGGTACGAGCACGAACAGGGTGAACAGCACCTGGGTCGCGCGACGTCCGATCAGCACGGAGAGCGTGCGCTTGCCCGCGAGGCGGTCCTGCTCGATGTCGCGCAGGTTGTTGGCGAGCAGAACGGCGCAGGCGAGCAGTCCCGCCGCGACCGCGCCGAACCACGCCTCCTGCGGGAGCGAGAGCACCTGCAGCCAGGTCGTGCCGAGGGTCGCGACGAGACCGAAGAAGACGAAGACGAAGATCTCGCCCATGGCGTTGTAGCCGTACGGGCGCTTGCCGCCGGTGTAGAACCACGCCGCCCCGATGCACACCGCCCCGACGAGCAGGAGCCACCACTGCCCGGTGCGGATGACCAGCGCGAGACCGATGACGGCCGCGAGGGCGAAGAACGACAGCGCGACGACGAGCACGGTGCGCGGCTTCGCCTTCTTCCCCCCGGTCAGGCGGCCCGGGCCGACGCGGACGTCATCGGTCCCCCGGATGCCGTCGGAGTAGTCGTTCGCGTAGTTGACGCCGATCTGCAGGGCGAAGGCGACGGCCAGGCACGCGAGCGCGATCACCCCGTGAAGCCGATCGTCGACGAGGGTCGCTGCTCCCGTGCCGATGAGGACCGGGGTGATGGCCAGCGGAAGCGTGCGCAGGCGGGCCGCGGCGATCCAGTCGCGCGCGGTCGCGGGGGCGACGGCCTGCGGCGCGCCGCTCTTCAGCTTCTGCGGGTTCCCGCCGGGATGACGCTTCTTGGCGGTGTTCGAACGCTTGCGAGACTGTGCTGCCACGAGGGGTCAGTCTAATCCCGCGGCTTCGGCCCGCCCTCGCCGAGCGCTCGCCGCAGCGACGCGCGATCCGGCTTGCCGGAGGACAGCGTCGGCAGCTCCTCGATCGCGACGACGCGCGCCGGGCGCGCGGGCGCCCCCACGGCTGCACCGACGACGTCGCGGACCTCGGTCAGCAGGGCCCGTTCGCGAGACGCCGCGATCCCCGGCACGACCACCGCGGACCCTTGACCCCAGTCGGCATCCAGGATCGGCACGACGACCGCGGATTCCAGACCCGGGATGCCGCGAACCGCCGCCTCGACCCGATCCAGCGACACGTTCACACCACCCGAGACGATGACGTTGTCGAGACGACCGGTGACGTGGAGCACGCCGTCGCGGATCTCTCCCCCGTCGCCCGTGCGGTACCAGCGCGTGCCGTCCGCGTCGGTGGGGAAGACGGATGCCGTGCGCTCGGGGTCGCCGAGATAGCCGTCGGCGAGCGTCGGGCCAGACAGCCGCACCTCCCCGTCGACGATCGCCATTCCCACGCCCTCGAGGGGGACGCCGTCGTACACGCAGCCACCGCTGGTCTCGCTCGAGCCGTAGGTGCGCACGATGCGCGCCCCGGCTGCCTCGGCCCGCTCGCTCACCGCGGGAGCGAGCGCCTGGCCGCCGATGAGGATCGCCTCGAACGAACGCAGCGCCTGCGCGACGGCGTCGTCGTGCTCGGCGGCATCCAGCAGTCTCTGCAGCTGCGCGGGCACCAGCGAGGTGAAGCGGGGCACGCTCACGCCGTCGGCGTGGGAGGCCATGCCCAGCGCGGCCGCGGCGAAGGGCTCCGGGCGGAAGGGCCCGGCGACCACCGCCGGTTCGTGGTCGGCGAGGAGCGCTCGCACCATCACCTGGACCCCGGCGACGTAGGTCGCGGGCACCGCGAGCAGCCAGGACCCCTCGCCGATGCGCGCCGCGGTGGCGTAGGCGCTGCTGATGAGGGCGTTGCGGCTGAGCACGACCGACTTGGGCACCCCGGTCGAGCCCGAGGTCGTCACGACCGCCGCGGTCCCCGGCGGTACCTCGTTCGGGAGGTCCGACCCCCCGAGGGCCACGGCCGGCCCGGCACCGAGGACGGCCGCACGCAGGGCGCGCAGCACGTCGCGCGGATCCTCGGATGCCGGCGGCTCGAGCCTCACGCGCGCATCCCGCCGATCAGTAGTGCCACGGCACGTCGGACCAGTCGGGGTCGCGCTTCTCGAGGAAGGAGTCGCGGCCCTCCGCGGCCTCGTCGGTGCCGTAGGCCAGGCGGGTCGCCTCTCCGGCGAAGAGCTGCTGCCCCACGAGACCGTCGTCCACGGCGTTGAAGGCGTACTTGAGCATGCGGATCGCGGTGGGCGACTTCGTCAGGATCGTCCTCGCCATCGACAGCGCCTCGCGCTCGAGCTCGGCATGCGGCACGACGCGGTTGACCGCGCCCATCTCGTAGGCGCGCTGGGCGGAGTACTCCTCGGCGAGGAAGAAGATCTCACGGGCGAACTTCTGCCCGATCTGGCGCGCGAAGTAGGCGGAGCCGTACCCGGCGTCGAACGAGCCGACATCGGCATCCGTCTGCTTGAAGCGTCCGTGCTCGGCGCTCGCGATCGACAGGTCGCACACGACGTTGAGGGAGTGCCCACCGCCCGCGGCCCACCCGGGGACGACCGCGATGACGACCTTGGGCATGAAGCGGATGAGGCGCTGCACCTCGAGGATGTGCAGGCGCCCGGCGCGGCCCGGGTCGTGCACGGTGGTCTCGTCGGTGGAGTACTTGTAGCCGTCGCGGCCGCGGATGCGCTGGTCGCCGCCGGAGCAGAACGCCCAGCCGCCGTCCTTCGCGCTGGGACCGTTGCCGGTGAGCAGCACGACGCCGATGCGGTGGTCCTGGCGCGCGATGTCGAGGGCGCGGTACAGCTCATCGACGGTGTGCGGACGAAAGGCGTTGCGCACCTCGGGACGGTCGAACGCGATGCGCGCGATGCGCCCGTCGTGCGTCACGTGCGCCGTGATGTCGGTGTAGTCCGCGGCACCGGGTGCCAGGGTCCATTCCGCGGGGTCGAAGAGCTCGGAGACGGTCACCCGATCAGCCTACGCGGGGATGCCGGGACCGTTCCGGCGCTGGACGATGGACGCGCGCCCGCATCACCCGTAGCCTGGGCGCACCGACGATCGGAGTCCGCATGGCGAAGAAGGTGTCGATGTGGGGTCGCGTCCGCGAGTACTTCCTCGGAGCGCCCGCCCACGATGAGTCCGAAGACGCGCGGCGCTCGCTCAACCATCAGAGCGAGACCGCCTATTACAACGGCGAGGCCGCCAAGAACTGGACGGGGATGTCCGGCGGCGCGCAGTTCAAGCCGTGAACGGCGACGGCGCCCCGACCTCGTCGGGGCGCCGTCGTTGTCACGCGTTCTTGGCGTCGCGCCAGCGCAGCCACCGCTCGACGAGCGAGTAGTCCCAGTCGGGTCCTTCGAAGCCGAGCGTGAACAGGCGCGTCCCCGCAGCGTAGAGGGCGTCGGCGACGTCTTCGTCGCGGTCCTTCAGCTCGTTGGAGACGACCAGGCCCGAGAGGTCGCGACCCTCGGTCTCGGCCCAGCGCTCGATGACCTCGGACTTGTGCGGCAGCTCGTCGGGCGTGACGAAGCTGTGCCAGATGTCGGCGTGCCGGGCGACGATGCGCAGGGTCTTCTGTTCGCCCTTGCCGCCGATCATGACGGGGATCTTGCGCGTGGGCGCGGGGTTGAGCTTTCCCCACCGGGCGACGATGCGATCGAGGTCGGCGGCGAGCGCGTTCAGACGGGAGCCGGCGGTGCCGAACTCGTAGCCGTACTCGTCGTAGTCGCGCTGGAACCAGCCCGAGCCGGTGCCGAAGATGAAGCGCCCCGTGTCGCCGCCCTTCTTGCTGATGTGGTCGACCGTGCGGGCCATGTCGGCCTGCAGGTCGGCGCCCCGGTAGCTGTTGCAGTTGACGAGCGCACCGAACTCGACGCGCTCGGTCTGCTCCGCCCACGCGGCGAGCATGGTCCACGACTCGAAGTGCTCGCCGTCGGGGTCGCCGTACAGGGGGTAGAAGTGGTCCCAGTTGAAGAGGACGTCGACGCCCAGCTCCTCCAAGCGGAGGACGGCATCGCGGATGTCGGAGTACTGCACGTGCTGCGGCTGGATCTGCACGCCGAGACGCACGGGGGTGTCGAAGAGCATGGCGTCAGCCTATGCCCGCCCTCGGAAGCCGGGGCGGGTGGATCCCCGGACCCGACCGACGTAGCGTGGGAAGGCCAGACGATCGGAGTCGACATGACGAAGAAGATCTCCAAGCTCGCACGGTTGCGCGAGTACCTGTTCGGTCCGCGCCGCACGCACGAGCAGGCCGAGAACGCCCAGCAGTCCCTCGATTCGCAGAAGGACCTGTCGTCCTACACCGTCGAACGCCAGGCGTTCTGGCTCGGCGGGTTCGGCGGCGGCGGACCCCGCTGAGCGACAGGATGGGGGCATGAGCCCCACGCCCCTCCCCCCGCTCGACGACATCCTCGCGACGGCGCGCGTCGTCGCCCTGCCGCTGGCCGCGCGCTTCCGCGGCGTCGAGTCGCGCGAAGCGCTCGTCTTCGAGGGGCCGCAGGGGTGGACGGAGTTCTCGCCCTTCGTCGAATACGCCGACACCGAGGCCGCGACGTGGCTCGCGGGGGCCATCGACTTCGGGTGGAACGCTCCGCCCGCGCCCGTGCGCGACCTCGTGCGCGTGAACGCCACGATGCCCGCGGTCGCGGCATCCGAGGTCCCCCGGATCCTTTCGCGGTACGACGGATGCCGAACGGTCAAGGTCAAGGTCGCCGAGGCCGGGCAGTCGCTCGCCGACGACATCGCGCGGGTGCGGGCGGTCCGCGAAGCGATGGGCCCCGAGGGGCGCGTGCGCATCGACGCCAACGGCGCCTGGAACGTCGACGAGGCCGAGCGGGCGGTGCACGCCCTCGCGGAGTTCGATCTGGAGTACGTCGAGCAGCCGTGCGCCGAGGTCGAGGAGTTGGCGCAGCTGCGCGAACGCATCGCATATCTGGACATCCCGGTCGCCGCCGACGAGAGCGTGCGCAAGGCCGCCGACCCCCTGCGGGTGGCCCGCGCCGGTGCCGCCGACCTGCTCGTTGTCAAGGCGCAGCCCTTGGGCGGGGTGCACGCCGCACGCGGAATCGTCTCGGAGGCGGGCCTGCCCGTCGTCGTCTCCAGCGCGCTGGACACCTCGATCGGGCTGTCGATGGGCGTCGCCCTCGCCGCGAGCCTGCCCCAGCTGGACTACGACTGCGGTCTCGGCACGGCGTCGCTGTTCACCGCCGACGTCGTGGCATCCCCCCTCGTCGCGCGAGAAGGCGTGCTGTCGCGGGAACGCCCGCGACCGCGGAGCGTCGACCTGGACCGCGTCGAAGCCGCCGGCGACCGCCGCGACTGGTGGCTCGCGCGGCTCGACCGGTGCTACGGGCTGCTCACTCGAGGATGAGCCGCACGAGCTGCTCGAGGCGCTGACCGAGCAGCGCCCGCGACTCGCTCGCGGTGCGTCGCGTCATGAGCGCGATCTCGGTCGTCGACACCCACGCCGACAGGATGACCTCGGTGGCGGCCTCCGCCGTCACCCGCAGGGTGAGCCCCCGCGCCTCGGCGATGTCGCCGACGAGCTGGGCGACGCTCTCGCCGAGCTCGTGGTTGAGGGCGAGATACGCCTCGGCGAAGTCGGGGTTGCGCAGCGCCTGCAGGCGGATCTCGGCGCCCAGCAGCACGTCCAGACGGTCGTCTCCGGTGACCTCGAGCACTTCCTGCACGAGGTGGAGCACCTCGCCCGCGGCATCCAGTCCACGGTCCTCGATCGAGGTGACGCGCTCTCGGACCGCGCCCAGGGTGGTCTCGGCGGACCGCGCGCACATGGCGAGGAAGAGCTCCTCCTTCGACGCGAAGTTCGAGTAGAACGCGCCGCGGGTGAACCCGGCGCGCTCGCAGATCGCCTCCACGGAGGCGGCGTCGATGCCGACCTCGGCGAACATCTCGGCGGCGGCATCCATGAGGCGCGTGCGCGTGTTCTCGCGGCGGCGCGACGGCGCGGGGGCGGTATCGGTCATCCGCGTCTCCTGTTCTGGGTGGACGTCCAGACTCGGAACCGTCCTCCGCGTCTAGGATACATTTTTGTATCCGATACGGTGATGTATCGACCTGTTCGCCGATCGTGGGAGCCGCCGTGTCGACATTCCTGTACACCCTGGGTCGCTGGTCGTTCCGCCACCCGTGGCGGGTGCTCAGCGCCTGGCTGCTCATCCTCGTGCTCGCCGGCGGCGGCGTCGCCCTGTTCGCCAAGGGCACCGACAACACCTTCACGATCCCCGGCACCGAGTCGCAGGCCGGCCTCGAGATGCTCGGGCGCACCTTCCCCCAGGTGAGCGGGGCCAGCGCCGAGATCGTCGTCGTCGCCGCGGACGGCGCGACCGTGCGCGACCAGGCGTATCAGGACGCCATCCAACAGACCGGGAAGGACATCGGTGCTCTCGACTTCGTCGAGGCGGTGACCGATCCCTACGACACGCGCATCTCCGGCGGCATCTCGGACGACGACCGCGCCGCGATCGTGCGCATCCAGTTCGCGGGCGAGTCCACCGAGGTGCCGCAGGCCACGGAGGACGGGCTGCGCGAGGCGGCCACGGCCCTCGCCGCCGAACTCCCCTCCGGATCGCAGGCCGTCCTCGGCGGACAGCTGTTCGCCACCGAGATCCCGGGCGCCTCCCTCACCGAGGCCCTCGGCGTGCTCATCGCCGCCCTCGTCCTCATGGTCACGTTCCGTTCGTTTCTCGTGGCCGGGATGCCGCTGGCCACCGCGATCCTGGGAGTCGCCCTCTCGATCGGGCTCATCTTCATCGCGACCGGTTTCGCCACCGTCTCCTCCACCACTCCCCTGCTGGCGGTGATGCTGGGTCTGGCGGTCGGCATCGACTACGCCCTGTTCATCGTGTCCCGGCATCAGGATCAGACCCGTGCGGGGATGGACCCCGAGGAGTCGACGGCCCGCGCCGTGGGCACCGCCGGGTCCGCCGTCGTCTTCGCCGGCATCACGGTGCTCATCGCCCTCATCGGCCTCGGCTTCGCCGGCATCCCGTTCCTGACGACCATGGGCATCGCCGCCTCGGTCGCCGTCGCGATCGCCGTGTGCGTCGGCCTCACCCTGACCCCGGCCTTCCTCGGCTTCGCGGGCCACCGCGTGGTGGGCTGGGGATACAAGCGGCAGAAGCGCCGCCGCGGCGCATCCGTCGAAGAGAAGGCCGAAGCCGACGCAGAGGCCGCCGCCGAGAGCGTGCGCCGTGCCGCCACGGCGGCCGTCCGCGCCCAGCGCAATGGGCCCGCTCGCCGCTGGGTGGGCCTGGTCACGCGGCATCCCGTCGTCACCACCGTCGCCGTGATCGCGGTGCTCGGCACGACCGCGATCCCGGCGGCGTCGCTGGCCCTCACCCTCCCCAACGCCGGACAGCTCCCGGAGGGGGACGAGGCGCGCGTCGCGTACGAGCTCACCGACGAGTACTTCGGCCCCGGGGCGAACGGACCGCTCATCATGACCGGCACGATCGTCACCTCGAACGACCCGCTGAACCTCATGACGAGCATCGGCGACGAGATCGCGAAGATCCCCGGGGTCGCGGAGGTGGCTCTGGCCACCCCCAACGAGACCGCCGACACCGGCATCGTGCAGATCGTGCCCGAGACCGCCCCCGACGACCCCCGCACCGCCGACCTCGTGCGCGAGCTGCGCGCCGCCGAGCCGCGGTTGTACGACCAGTTCGGCGTGCACCTGCTCGTCACCGGCTACACCGCCGTGACGATCGACATCTCCGACCAGCTCGGCGCCGCGCTACTGCCCTTCGGCCTCTTCGTCGTGGGTCTCTCGCTCGTGCTGCTGATGATCGTGTTCCGATCGATCTGGGTGCCGCTCACCGCCGCCGGAGGCTACCTGCTGTCGGTCGCCGCCTCGTTCGGCGTCGTCGCCGCGGTGTTCGAGTGGGGCTGGTTCGCCGACGCCCTGCACGTGGCCAAGGTCGGCCCCATCATCAGCTTCATGCCGATCGTGGTGATGGGCGTGCTGTTCGGTCTCGCGATGGACTACCAGGTCTTCCTCGTCTCGCGCATGCGCGAGGACTACGTGCACGCCGATCGCGAGGGGCGCACCCCGCGCGAGGTGGCGCTCGGCGCGGTCCGCAGCGGCTTCTCGGCATCCGCCCGCGTGGTCGTCGCGGCCGCCGTCATCATGTTCGCCGTGTTCGTCGCCTTCGTGCCCGAGGGCGACTCGAGCCTGAAGCCGATCGCCCTGGGCCTGGCCGTGGGCGTCGCGGTCGACGCGTTCCTGGTGCGCATGACGCTCGTACCGGCGATCCTCGCCCTGCTCGGCGCGAAGGCGTGGTGGATGCCGCGCTGGCTCGACCGCATCCTGCCCAAGCTCGACGTCGAGGGCGAAGCGGTGGAGCGCGAGGTCGGCCTCGCCGACTGGCCCGCCGAGCCCGCGACGGCGATCGCCGCCGACGAGCTGCGCGCCGTCGGATCCCCGGATGCCGAGGAGCCGGTGTTCTCCGACGTGTCGCTGCGGCTGGCGTACGGCGGGACGCTCCTCGTCACCGGTGAGACGCGGACCACGAGGACGCTGCTGCTCGCCCTGTCGGGCCGGCTCTCGAGCATCGACGGACGCCTGCGCGTGGACGGCCTGCTCGTTCCCGAACGCGCCGGCGCCGTCCGCTCCCGGGTGGGGATCGCTCTGATCGACGACCCCGCCGAGGCCGCCGCCGACGTGGCCCGGGCGGCGTCGCGCGGAACCCGGGTGGTGCTGGTGTCCGACGTCGACCGACTCGACGACGACGCGCGCGACGACGTGGCCCGGGTCCTTCGTCGAGCAGCCGCCGAGGCCTGCGAACGCAGCGGGGAGGAATCGTCCCCGTTCACGCTCGTCGTGTCGGCCCGCGACGAACGCCGAGCGCTCGCGATGCTCGCCGACGCGCAACGTCCCGACGTGGCATCCCTCGCCCTCCCCACAGCGAGGCGTCACCGCCCCGAACTCGAAAGCTTCGCCGATCTCTCCGAGGTGTTCGCATGACTCTCCCCGTCGAGCGCTCCCGCTCGCGCCGCCCCGTCACCTGGCTCACGCTCATCGGCGTGCTCCTGCTGCCCGCCGTGATCGGCGGCGTCCTCGTCGGCGCGCTCTACAACCCCACCGACCGTCTCGAGAACATCACCGCCGCGATCGTCAACGACGACAAGGCCGTCGAACTGAACGGCCAGCTCGTCCCCCTCGGTCGGCAGCTCACCGGCGGCCTCGTCAAGGGCGCGGACGACCAGCCGAGCAACATCGACTGGGTCATCTCGAACGACGAGGACGCCGCCGCGGGACTGAAGGACGGCACCTACACCGCCGTCGTGACGATCCCCGAGAACTTCACGGCCGCCTCGCTCTCGACGCGGCCGGGCGAGACGCCTGAGAAGGCCACGATCGACGTGCAGACGGCACCGAACGCGCGCGTGGTCGACGGAGCCATCACCTCGGCGCTGGCCACCACCGCGACCAGCGTCTACGGCGGCGAGCTGTCGTCGCAGTACCTGAAGAACGTCTTCCTCGGCTTCACCACGCTGAGCGATCAGCTCGGCTCCGCCGCGAGCGGCGCGCACCAGCTGGCCGACGGGGCCTCGCAGGCCGCGACGGGGGCGGGGAGCCTGCGCGACGGCCTCGGGCAGCTCTCCACGGGCGCGACCGGGCTCGCCGACGGCGCCTCGCAACTCGCTGCCGGGGCCGCTCCGCTCGTCGACGGCGCCACGCAGCTCTCGACGGGCGCGGGAGCGCTGGCGAACGGCACGCGCGAAGCCGCCGCCGGGGTGAGCAAGCTCGCCACCGGTGCCGACGGCATCGCCGAGGGCAACCGCGCGCTCGCGACGCGGATCAACGCCCTGGCCGATCAGATCCCGCCGAGCTTCGCCGAAGACGCCACCGCCCTCTCGAACGCGGCACCCCGGGTCAACCAGGCCCTGATCGATGCCGCCGCGGCCCTGCAGAAGGCCGCCGACGAGTGCACCGGAACCCCCGAGCAATGCCAGGCCCTGCGCACCGCCTCCGACGAGGCGAACGCGGCGCTGCCCCAGGCCACGCAGACGGTCACGAAGATCGGCGACCTCGCCGGTGAGGCCGCGCAGCTGCCCGCGGGCGTGCGTCAGATCGCCGCCGTGAACCAGCAGCTCGGCGACGGGGCCGCGGGACTGGCCGACGGCGCGCGCGACGCCTCGTCGGGGCTGCAGACCATCGCCGGCGGCATCGACGGCGTCGCGGGCGGAGCCGGCCAGCTCGCCGACGGGGCGCGCCAGTTCGGTACCGGCGCCGCCGCCCTCTCGTCGGGCGCCGGGCAGCTGGCATCCGGAGCATCGGGCTCAGAGGACGGAGCCGCCCAGCTCGCCGATGGCGTCGATCAGGTCGCCACGGGCACCACCTCTCTCGCCGACGGCCTCGACACCGCGGTCGCGCAGCTCCCCACCTACACCGACGCGCAGGCGACCACCCTCGCCGACGTCGTCGCCGACCCCGTGTCGGCGACGGGCGGCAGCTCCTCGCTCTTCGGCGTCGCGGCCGTCCCCCTGTTGGCGATGGCCGTGCTGTGGTTCGGCGGGCTCGCCTCGTTCGTGGCGTTCCAGGCCGTGTCGGCGCGCGCCCTCACCAGTCGTCGCCCGTCGGCCCTCGTGGCCCTGCGCGGCTTCGCCCCCGCGGCCCTCGTCGGGGCGGTGCAGGGTCTGTTGGTGGCCGGGGTGGTGCAGATCGCCTCGAAGTACGACTGGGGCGACTGGGCGGTGTTCGCCCTCGTGTGCGTCGCGGCCGGCATCGCCTTCGCGGCCGTGCACCAGGCCCTGGTCGCGGTGTTCGGGGGCGCGGGTCGCTGGATCGCCGCCGTGATCGGCGCGCTGGCGCTGGGAGCGAGCATCGTCTCGACCGTGCCTCCGGCGCTGGCCGCCGCGGCATCCCTCCTGCCGACGGCCCCGGCGTACCAGGCGATGCTCGGCGCCCTGTCGTCGGCCGGTGGAGTCGGGGCCGGCGTCGCCGGATTCGTCGTGTGGGCCGTGCTGTCGCTGATCGTCACGACGCTGATCGTGGTGCGCCGCCGCACGACCTCCGCGAAGACCGCCGCCCAGCCCGCGTAGGGGCGCGGGCGGGTCAAGGCCGGGCCGCGCCGCGGCGCCCGCCTCCGCGGACGCGAGACCACCACCGGGCCGCGGGCCGAAACTCCTGAGAACCGCGCCGAGAAAGGCGCGCAGCGCGGAGCGTCGGTCCCGCGCGCGCGGTTTCTCCGGAGTTCGGAACGCCCCCGTCGCACGCCCACCCGGCCGCGTCCCGCCGTGTGCGGAAACGCACCCCCGTCCGATGCGGCCCCCGAACTCCTGAGATCTCGACGAGCGCCCCACCCCGACGCGGCGCGTCGGCCCGTCGCGCACGTTTCCTCGAAATCCGGCACGCCCACCCCGCCGACCGTGCAGAAAGGCCCGCCCGGCGACAGCCGGACGGGCCCGAGTCCTACGAGAAGGGGGGATTACGTCGTCAGGCCGCTGTACGCGTGCAGACCCTTGAAGAAGACGTTGACGATGGTGAAGTTGAACAGCACCGCGGTGAACCCGATGATCGACAGCCACGCCGAGCGGGTGCCGCGCCAGCCGCGCGTGGCACGGGCGTGGATGTATCCGGCGTACAGCACCCAGATGACGAAGGTCCAGACTTCCTTGGTGTCGAAGCCCCAGAAGCGGCCCCACGCGTCGTTCGCCCAGATGGAGCCGGCGATGAGGGTGAAGGTCCAGAAGATGAACCCGACGATCGCGAAGCGGTAGGCCAGCGACTCCAGGGCGTCGGCGTTCGGCACCGTGCGCAGGAAGCTGCGCTTCGGTTCGGCATCCGCGGGGGCCTCGGCGAGCGTGCGCTCCCGTCGCGTCTGGATCAGCTGCACGACCGACAGCCCGAAGGCGAGCGCGAACAGGGCCGTCGCGAGGCTCGCGACGAACACGTGCACGACGAGCCACACCGACTTCAGCGGGTCGGCCAGCGGGACGACGTCGACGTGGAACGCCAGCGTCGCTCCGCCCAGCAGCAACACCGCGAGACCGGTCATGAGCGCCCCGAGGAACCGCAGGTCGAAACGCGTCAGCACGGCGAGGTAGACCGCGATGATCAGCAGCAGACCGGTCAGGGCGAACTCGTACATGTTCGACCACGGCACGCGCTCGGCGGCGATCCCGCGCAGCGCGGTGGCGACGAGATGGAACACGAAGCCCAGCGCCGTGAGCACGGTGCCGAGACGGGCCCACAGGTAGCGCGGCTTCGCGGGAGGGGTGGATGCCGAGCCCCCCGCGCCGGAGGAGATCACTCCCCCGCCGCCCGCCGTCACGAGCTCGCGAGCGACGACCTCGTCCTTGGCCTTCAGGGCGAGGTCGGAGCGGCGCGCGAGGTCGATGGCGTACGCGATGAACGCCAGCACGTAGATGGCGACCGCCGTCCACACCAGGAGGAGGGAGATCTCGTCGAGGAGAAGCGGGTCGGTTCCGGGCATGGTCTCAGTCTACTTTTCCGGTGTCGGGGTGGCTCTGGGCGGGGAGGGTGGCGCCGTGCTTCTCGGCGAGCTGATCGACCGCCGCCGCGAGGGTGGGGTCCTCACCGCGGGCGAGGCCGGCGTACTCGATCTCGACGCCGCCATCTCGCGGGGTCGCCTTGACCCACATGCGTCGGCGCGGCACGAACAGGGCGGCGAGCAGGCCGAACAGGGCGAGCAGGGCGAAGCCGAGCACCCAGGGACCGGCGAGGTCGCGGTGGATCGAGAGCGAGGCGAAGCGCTTCACCGACTGCTCGTAGCCGGTGGTCCCGGCGGGGGCCTCGTTCTCGAAGGTGATCGTGCCGAGACCGTTGGGGAGGTCCTCGGTCTGACCCGGCATGAGCTGGATGGCGGGGGTGCCGCTGTCGCCTCCCGCGATCTGGGTCATGCCCGAGGGGTCGAGGGTGTAGACGGAGCGCGGCGTCCCGTCGTCGATCCCGAGGTCGCCCTCGTACACGCGGAGCGTGAGCGTCGGGTATTCGAGCGCACCGTAGGTCGAGGTGAGGGCTCCCGAGTCGAGCACGTCCATCGTCGGGTAGAAGAAGCCGAGCAGGCCGAGCTGCTGCGGCAGTCCGTCGGCGACCTTGATCACGCCGAGCGAGGTCATGTTGGCATCCTGGGGCAGGAAGGCGACGGAGTCGTGGAACACCTCTTCGCCCTGGGCGTCGCGAATCGTGACGGTCGGGGCGTATCCGTTGCCGAGGAGGTAGACCCGGTCCCCCTGCACGTCGAGGGGGTGGTTGACGCGCACCTCGCCGTCCCGGGGCTCGCCGCCGGGCGCCTGGGTCGTCACATGCGCGACGAAGTCGCCGGCCTGTCCCGACCCGGGCTGCCCGGGCGGGACGTAGGTCACGTCGAACTTGTCGAGCGTCATCGAGTAGGGCGTGAGGGTGTCTCCCCCGACGAAGCGTCCGGGGTTGAACGAGGAGTAGTCGAGGAGGCTGTTGCTGAACGCCTGTCCTTCGACGAGCACCCGCTGCCCGGTGTAGGTGAAGCCACCGCCGACGCCGACGGCGATGAGCACGCCGACGAGCGCGCCGTGGAAGAGCAGGTTGCCGGTCTCGCGGAGGTAGCCACGCTCGGCCGAGACGGAGAAACTGCCCCGAGAGTCGTAGCGGGCCACGCGGTAGCCGCTCTTGCGCAGCTGCGCGGCCGCGCTGTCGACGGCGGCCGCGGCGACGGCATCCGGATCCCCCTCGACCGCGATCGACCGGGTGCGGTGGTCGTCGAGCCGCGACAGGCGGGCAGGGGTGCGGGGAGGCTGCGAGCGCAGGGCCTTCCAGTGATGCGTGGTGCGCGGGAGCACGCAGCCGATGAGCGAGATGAACAGCAGCAGGTAGATGGCCGAGAACCACGGCGAGCTGTACACGTCGAACAGGCTCAGCTTGTCGAGCACCGGCGCGAGGTCGGGGTTGTCGGTGAAGTACTGCGTCACGCCGTTCGGGTCGGCACTGCGCTGGGGCACGAGGGAGCCGGGGACCGCGGCGATCGCGAGCAGGAGCAGCAGCACCAGCGCGGTACGCATGCTCGTGAGCTGCCGCCAGCCCCAGCGCAGCCACCCGACCGCTCCCAGTCGCGGCTGCGTGACGTCGTCGGACGCCGCGTCGGCGTGGTCGGAGGGGCGCAGCGGGTCGGTCACGGTGTTTCCTCGGTCGGGACGATCAGAGCGGGAGCTGGACATTGCCCATCACCCCCTGCAGGGTCGACATCCATTGGCCCCAGAACCCCGTGACCATCAGCAGGCCGAGGACGATCAGGAGCGCGCCGCCGATGAGGTTCACCACGCGGATGTGCTTGCGCACGAACGCCACCGACTTCGTCGCCCACCCGAAGCCGAGCGCGAGGAGCAGGAACGGGATGCCGAGACCCAGCGAATAGGCCAGGCCCAGGAGCGCCGCCCGACCCGGGTCGCCCAGGTTGTAGGACACCGAGATGATCGCGGCGAGCGTGGGGCCGATGCACGGGGTCCAGCCGATACCGAGCGCGATGCCCAGCAGCGGCGCCCCGATGAGGCCGAGGTTGCCGCGCGACTGCATGCGCACCGAGCGCTGCGCGAGACCGAACAGGCCGATGAAGACGAGCCCCATGAGGATGATGACGACGCCCATGACGCGCGTGATCAGGTCGGCGTAGCGCGTGAAGAACTGCGCCGCGGCCCCGCCCAGCACGTTCAGCGCCATGAACACCACGGTGAACCCCGCGATGAACAGCAGCGTCCCGCCGAGCAGTCTCCCCCGGCCCGATCCGGATGCCGCGCCCCCGCGAGGGGCGACGGCGCCGCCGATGTACCCCAGGTATCCGGGCACGAGCGGCAGGACGCAGGGGGACAGGAACGAGATGAGACCGGCGGCCAGGGCGATGGGGACGGCGATCCACAGCGCCCCGTCGAAGACGAGGGCGCCCGGGTTCACGCGTTCTCCGCGACCAGCGTGCGCACGATCGCCTCGAGGATCGAGGCCTCGGGCAGTTCGCCGACGATGCGGGCGGCGACGCGGCCCTGCTTGTCGAGCACGAGGGTCGTGGGCGTGGCGTTGAGGGGCGTCGCACCGGTGAAGGCGAGCTTCAGCTCGGCGTCGTTCACGGCCATCGCGCTGGAGTAGGACACCCCGTGGTCGCGCGCGAACGAGAGGGCCGTAGCCGGCTGGTCGTACGTGTTGATGCCGAGGAAGGCCACGTCCTGGCCCTCGAACGTCTGGTAGGCCTGCTCCAGGCGCGGGGCCTCGATGATGCACGGCCCGCACGTGGCGTACCAGAAGTTGACCACGAGGACCTTGCCGTCGAAGTCGTCGCTCGACACCGCGGAGCCGTTGTCGAGGGTCCCGGCGAACTCGACGGGTTCCGTGCGGTTCTCGGGCGCGATCTCTTGCGTCTGGAAGCCGTTCGCGGCGATGTAGCCCTTGTTGTCGCCGGCCCGGTACTGGTCGGCGAGGGGGTCGGCGGTGCAGGCGGACAGCCCGGCGATCAGAGTCGCCGCGGCGAGGATCGACCCCGCGGCGGTGAGGATTCGGCGCATCAGACGGCTCCTACATCGACGGCTCCGGCGGTGCTCGCCGGCTCGGCGTACGCCACCTCCACGAAGCGCGTCGTGCCGTCGGCGCCGTCTCGCCGCTCGAAGCTCGTCACACTCGACAGCGCGCAGCGTCGCCGGCGCGGGTCGTGGCGGGTGGGCTGGTGGGACAGGGCGAGATGGGTGACCCAGATGGGGAGCTGGTGCGAGACGACGACCACGTCGCCGGAGGGCACGCGCTCCCACGCGTCGTTCATGGCATCCGTCATCCGTGCCACGATGCGCTCGTAGGGCTCGCCCCAGCTGGGCACGGCCGGACGGCTCAGATGGCGCCAGTTCAGTGGATTGGCCAGGGCCTGCTTCATGCGGCGCCCCTCGAACACGTTCGTGGGCTCGATGACCCGGTCGTCGACGAACGGCTCGACGCCGAACAGCTCGACGAAGGGCTCGGCCGACTCGCGGGTGCGCTGCAGGGGCGAGACCACGAGGGCGCCGACCGGACGGTCGAGACCCCGCACGTACTCGGCGGCCTGACGGGCCATGCGTCGCCCGTCGACACTCAGGCCGAATCCGGGGAGCCGACCGTAGAGCACGCGACGGGGGTTGTGGACCTCTCCGTGGCGCACGAGATGGAGGCGATCGGCGGGCACGAGCCCAGTCTACGGGCGGGGTCTGTGGTCTGACTGAGTCCGGGAGGCGGTTGCTTCGACGTGGAGACAACCGCCGTTCAGGCGTCTTTGCGCGCCGCCAGCAGGGACCGCACCCGGGAGTACAGGAACCACGCCACGCCGATCGCGACGGCGGCGATGACCACGTACTGCAGGATCGAGGCGTACTCCTCGACGATGTGCCAGTTCTCGCCCAGCAGGTAGCCCGACAGCACGAAGATGGTGTTCCAGATCAGGCTGCCCGCACCGGTGAGGAGACCGAATCGCCACAACGGCATCTTCGACACCCCCGCGGGGATCGAGATGAGGCTGCGGAAGATCGGGATCATGCGGCCGAAGAACACGGCCTTGCCGCCGTGCCGCTCGAACCACGCCACCGTGCGGTCGACGTCCTCGGGGTGCAGCAGCGGCATCTTCGCGGCGAACGAGCGCAGCCGCGCCGCCCCGAGCCAGCGGCCGAGGCCGTAGAGCATGAAGGCGCCGACGACGGAGCCGACGGTCGTCCACAGCAGCGCCTCGAACAGCGTGAACGAGCCGCGGCTCGCGGTGAGCCCCGCCATCGGCAGCACGACCTCGCTCGGCAGCGGCGGGAAGAGGTTCTCCAGCGCGATGGCGACACCGGCGCCCACCGGGCCGATGACCTCCATGAGCGAGACGGTCCAGTCGGCCAGGGCGGTCAGCCAGGACTGCTCCTCCCCGGGGGAGGCGCCCTGCCGCAGCGGGGGGAGGGAGAGGGTCGTGTCGGTCATCGGGTGCCTTCGCGCTCGGTGATCGGCCGCCCGAACGGACGCCCGCCCCCAGGCTATGGCCCGGTCACGGCCGGTTCCTGGGGGTTGCCCCGGAGCGGATCAGGATGCCGAGACCCCGGCGCCCACGAGGGCGGCGGCGATGAACCAGAAGACGACCATCGCCGCGGTCGCCGCCAGCGGCACCCAGAAGGCGAGGCGACGGCGCACGAGCCGCACGACGGCCACGACCACCGCGAGCAGCAGGATGGCCCACGGAGCGACGACCGCCATCCAGAACCCGGTGTTCATGAGCCCCGGGTCGCACGTCGTGCTGACGCAGGCGTCGGTGGCCAGGGTCAGCAGCGCCCCGGCGTAGGTCGCGGCCACCGCGAGCAGCGGAAGGAGCACGAGCAGCACGATGGTGAGCACGGTGTCCCACGTCCGCCCCTGCCGGGCCGCCGGTTCGGGCCGCAGGGTCCGGAAGGACTCCGGCGGCAGCGAATAGGTCACGCCCCCATGCTAGGTGGCGCCCACGGGCGCGGCGACGGCGCACGTAGACTGGACGATCGTGAGCGAACGCGTCCTGGTCAACCAGCTGAAATCCCTCCCCGCCGGCCCCGTCGAGGTGTCGGGATGGGTCGAAACCGTGCGCGACCAGAAGAAGGTGCAGTTCGTCGTCCTGCGTGACGAGACGGGGGCGGTGCAGCTGGTGAACCCGGCGACGCGTCCGTCCGAAGACGCCGGCGAGCCGGACGCCGCGGCCCTCGCGCTCACCGAGACGATCGGGGCCCTCGCGACCGGCACGTTCCTCACCGTGCGGGGAGAGCTCAAGCACGACGAGCGTGTGAAGCTCGGCGGCGTCGAGATCAAGGTCGGCGAGCTGGTCATCGCGGCCGCCGCCAACCCCGAGACGCCGATCGCCGCCGACAGCAGCCCCGACAAGCGCATGGACTGGCGTTTCCTCGACCTGCGTCAGCGTCGCAACAACCTCATCTTCCGCGTGCAGACCACCCTCGAGCACGCGATGCGCACGTACTGGATCGAGCGCGACTACATCGAGGTGCACTCGCCCAAGCTCATGGCATCCCCCTCCGAGAGCAACGCCGAGCTGTTCGAGGTGCCCTACTTCGAGGACAAGACCGCCTACCTCGCTCAGAGCCCGCAGTTCTTCAAGCAGATGGCTCAGGTCGCCGGCTTCGGCAAGATCTTCGAGATCGCGCCCGCGTTCCGCGCCGACCCCTCCTTCACGAGCCGCCACGCCACCGAGTTCACCTCGATCGACGCCGAGATCAGCTGGATCGACTCGCACGAAGACGTCGCCCGTATGCAGGAGGAGCTGCTGCACACCGCATTCCAGGCGGTGGCCGACAAGCACGGCGCCGAGATCCAGGAGCTGTTCGGCATCGAGGTGCAGGTGCCGGCCCTGCCGTTCCCGCGCATCCCCCTCGCCGAGGCGCGCGAGATCGTCGCGGCCCGCGGCTACGACATCCCTCGCACCGACGGCGACCTCGACCCCGAGGGCGAGCGCCAGATCGCCGCGCACGTCGCCGAGACCTTCGGTCACCAGTTCGTCTTCATCACCGACTACCACCCGGAGATCCGCGCTTTCTACCACATGCGCGATGAGGAGACCGGGCTCACCAAGTCGTACGACCTGCTGTTCAACGGCGTCGAGATCACCACGGGAGCGCAGCGCGAGCACCGCGTCGACGTGCTGATCGAACAGGCCAAGGAGAAGGGTCTCGACCCCGAGCACCTCGACTTCTACCTCGACTTCTTCCGCTTCGGCGCTCCCCCGCATGGCGGATTCGGCATGGGCCTGGCGCGCGTGCTCATGCTGCTGCTGGGCGAGTCGTCGATCCGCGAGGTCACCTACCTCTTCCGCGGACCGACGCGTCTCGCGCCGTAAAAGGTTCCGACGAGCGACGCCCGGGGTTCACTCCCCGGGCGTTCGCATGTCATCGGCGGAATCTATCGTCAGCGGCATGGTCGCCGTCACACCCGTGGATCCGTCGTCTCCGGACGCACGACGACCCGGCGGCTGGTCGGTGTCCCTGCGTGGCGTCGGCCGCGATCGGGCGGGAACGCCGATCCTCCGAGACATCGACCTCGAGATCGCGCCGGGCCGCATCGTGGCCTTCGTCGGCCCCTCGGGATGCGGCGCCTCGACGCTGCTCCGCCTGGTGAGCGGCGCGGAGCGCCCCGACACGGGCACGATCGAGATCGAGGGGCGCCTCGGCGCCGCCGCGCCCCGCGTCCTCGAGGTGCGCGATCGCGCCTCCGTCGCGCGCTTCGGTCGCGCGGGGACCGGGATCGTCGCGGCCGCCCGCCTGGCGGGATCCGCGGATGCCGAGGCGGAGGCCGATCGGCTGTGCGCCCTGGTGGGGCTCTCCGGCGCCGACAAGAGCGTGCACCGCCTGTCGCACGGCGACCGTCAGCGCTGGGCGATCGCCCGCGCCCTCGCGTCGCGGCCCCGCGCGATCGTGCTCGATGACGCCCTGGCCGCCCTGCACACCACCGCCCGCGCAGAGACGCGCGACCGCCTGGTGCGCGAGCTGCGCGATCGCGGTGTCACCACCCTCTGGGCGACGCGGGACACCGCCGAAGCGGCGGCGGTCGCCGACGAACTGGTGATCATGGATGCCGGCCGCATCGTCGCCGCGGGTTGCCCGGACGAGGTCTATGCGCGTCTGTCGGACGCGGCGGTCGCCGAGGTCCTCGGGCCGGTCAGCGCCGTTCCGGGAATCGTCGAGGGTCTCACCGTCGAGGTGTGGGGTCAGGAACTCCCGCTCGCGGAGTCCGCGCACGACGGGCACTGCGAGGTCGTCGTGCGCCCCGAGAACGTCCTCCTCGTCGGTCCCGAGTCCCCCGGCGTCGACGGAGTGGTGGAGGAGTCGACCTTCCTCGGCAGCGTCCGCCGCTCGACGGTGCTCACGAGCGACGGTAGTCGCGTGGTGGTCGAGCACGCACCCGAGCAGCGTCTCGACGATCACGCCGCGGTCCGCATCGCCCTGGCCGCGGTCCCGGCGTCGGTGCGACCGCTGAGCGATCCGGCAGCCTAGTCGGCCGTCGGCACCGGCGTGCCCTCCGACCGGTCAGGCGGGGTAGTCGACGCAGGAGCGCTCGGCGACGAGCGAGCGGATGAAGCCCGCCACCTCCTGATGAGCGGGGTGCACCTGGTAGCGCTCGAGGGCTTCGACGTCGGCGAACTCGCTCAACAGAGCGACGTCCCAGTTGGACTGCGGGTTGGCGACGTTGCGTCCGACTTCGATGTGGTCGATCTCGTGGACGACGCCGCGCAGCGACAGCAGGCGCTCGGCGATCTGCTCGGCGTGCAGGGCGCGAGTGTCGGCATCGTCCGCGGCCAGCTTCCACAGGACGATGTGGCGGATGCTCACGAAGAGGCTCCTTCGGTGTCGGCCGCGAGAAGCGCGGAACGCAGTCGATCGGCGGAGACCCGCCAGTGCGCGTGGAGTTCGCCGTCGATGAGGACGACCGGGATCTTCTCCCACCATGTGGCGTACAGATCGGCGTCGTCGGCGATCGAGGCCTGCTCGATCTCGACACGTCCGGCGACGTCTGCGGGGAGCTCCGCGACGACCGTCTCGACGATCTGCTCCGCCACCTCGCACAGATGGCACGCGGGCTTCCCGATCAGCGTGAGGGTCGTCACCCCTCCATCCTAGGAGGCGCGGGCGGGCTCAGGACTCGACGTCGTACCCCGCGGCGATCCATTCCCCGGTGCCGCCGTCGACGTTCGTCGCGTCGTGACCGCGCGCGGTGAGCGCCTCGACGACGCGCGCCGAACGGCCGCCCACCTGGCAGATGACGTCGAAGGGTTCGGCGGGCAGGTCGTCGAGGTGCTCGCCGAGGGTCGACATCGGCAGGTTCACCGCGCCGGGCACGTGACCCGCGGCGAACTCGTGCTCCTCTCGCACGTCGATGAGGGGACGCTGGCGTCCCGCGTGCAGATCGTGGACCGAGATGGACTGCATGCTCTCCTCCGAGGAAGGCGGGGGTGGATACACGAAGCGCCCGTCGCAACGGACAGGCGCTCGGTGTGGTGGCCGCTTACTTCTTGTTGCGGCGCTGGTGACGAGTCTTGCGAAGCAGCTTGCGGTGCTTCTTCTTCGCCATGCGCTTACGGCGCTTCTTGATGACAGAACCCACG
>CAJYJO010000044.1 GCA_913774845.1 uncultured Microbacterium sp.
TCGGGATCGGCCCAGGCTCGCACGGCCCGGTCCGCGTCGGCGAACCGTGCGACGCCGCGTTACACGCGGCCCGGGCAGTGGCCGGTGGTATCGTGACCGGGTGCGGATCGCTCGCCTCCTCCTTAGCAGCCGCGACGAGACCTTGTCCTAGGCCTCTCTCGTCGCGGAGTTCGTCGCGGGCCTCACACCCCTCCCGAGGAGAAACGCAACATGAGCACGATTCCCGAAAACCCCCGCACCCTGGCCGAGAAGGTGTGGGACGACCACCTGGTGGTGAAGGGCGAGGACGGCCAGCCCGATCTCATCTACATCGACCTGCACCTCGTGCACGAGGTCACCAGCCCGCAGGCCTTCGACGGTCTGCGCGCCGAGGGTCGCCCCGTGCGCCGGCTCGACCTGACGATCGCGACGGAAGACCACAACACCCCGACGCTCGACATCGACAAACCGATCGCCGACCTCACCAGCCGTACCCAGATCGACACCCTGCGCCGCAACGCCGACGAATTCGGCGTCCGCATCCACTCGCTGGGCGACAAGGAGCAGGGGATCGTCCACGTGGTGGGCCCGCAGCTCGGTCTGACCATGCCCGGCATCACCGTCGTCTGCGGCGACTCGCACACCTCCACCCACGGCGCGTTCGGTGCGATGGCGTTCGGTATCGGCACGAGCGAGGTCGAGCACGTGCTCGCCACGCAGACCCTGCCGCTGAAGCCGTTCAAGACGATGGCGATCACCGTCGAGGGCGATCTGAAGCCCGGCGTCACCGCGAAAGACATCATCCTCGCGATCATCGCCAAGATCGGTGCCAACGGCGGCCAGGGCTACGTGCTCGAGTTCCGCGGCAGCGCCATCCGCTCCCTCTCCATGGAGGGGCGCATGACGATGTGCAACATGTCGATCGAGGCCGGTGCCCGCGCCGGCATGATCGCCCCCGATGAGACCACCTTCGCCTACGTGAAGGACAAGCCGCACGCCCCGCAGGGACAGGACTGGAACGACGCGGTCGCCTACTGGCGCACCCTGCCCAGCGACGAGGGCGCCGTCTACGACGCCGAGGTCTTCCTCGACGCGAACGAGCTGGAGCCCTTCGTCACGTGGGGTACGAACCCCGGCCAGGGTGTGTCGCTGTCGGATGTCGTGCCGACTCCGTCCGACATCGCAGACCCGAACGAGCGCGCCGCCGCTGAGCGGGCCCTCGAGTACATGGACCTCGCCGCCGGCACGCCGATGAAGGACATCCCCGTGGATGCCGTGTTCATGGGCTCGTGCACGAACAGCCGGATCGAGGATCTCCGGGCCTTCGCCTCCGTGATCCAGGGCCGCACCAAGGCGGAGAACGTCCGCGTCATGGTGGTCCCGGGCTCGGCGCGTGTGCGTCTCGAGGCCGAGGCCGAGGGCCTCGACAAGGTGTTCACCGACTTCGGCGCCGAATGGCGTTTCGCGGGCTGCTCGATGTGCCTGGGCATGAACCCCGACCAGCTCGCCCCGGGGGAGCGGTGCGCGTCGACCTCGAACCGCAACTTCGAGGGTCGCCAGGGCAAGGGCGGGCGTACGCACCTCGTGTCGCCGCTGGTCGCCGCGGCCACGGCCGTGCGCGGGACGCTGTCGAGCCCGGCCGATCTCGGCCCTTCGACAGGCTCAGGGACCGGTTCAGCCGAGACCGTTTCGACCGGGGCGGAGGCCTGACATGGAGAAGTTCACCACGCACACCGGTATCGCCGCGCCCCTGAAACGCTCGGCGGTCGACACCGACCAGATCATCCCGGCGGTCTTCCTCAAGCGCGTCACCAAGACGGGCTTCGACGACGCCCTGTTCGCGAACTGGCGCCAGGACCCGGAGTTCATCCTCAATCAGGACGCCTACCGCTCGGCATCCGTCCTCGTCGCCGGCCCCGACTTCGGCACCGGCTCCAGCCGCGAGCACGCCGTGTGGGCGCTGCGCGACTACGGCTTCCAGGTCGTGCTGAGTCCGAAGTTCGCCGACATCTTCCGCGGCAACTCGGGCAAGCAGGGCCTCGTGACCGGTGTCATCACCGAAGACGAGGTCGAGCAGATCTGGGCCGTCCTCGAGGCGAACCCCGGCATCGAGATGACCGTCGACCTTACCGCGAAGACCGCCACGGTGGGCGACCTCCAGGTCTCCTTCGAGATCGACGATTACACTAGGTGGCGGCTTCTCGAAGGGCTCGACGACATCGGGCTCACGCTGCGTGACGAAGACAAGATCACGCAGTTCGAGGCGCGCCGCGAGGCATGGCGGCCGCGGACCCTCCCGGTCCGCTGAGCCCGATCGACCCGATCGGGTCGATCTGCCGCCCCTCGTCCACGAAGTGAGGTCCACCCCCCTATGAGCACACTCGTTCCCGACACCGGAGAACACCCCATCGGCCAGCCCGACTGGGAGGCGGCCGAGACGCTCTCGATCCGCGGCGGACGACCCCTCCGCGGGACCGTCGAGGTCAAGGGTGCGAAGAACCTCGTGACCAAGGCGATGGTGGCGGCCCTGCTGGGCGAGACCACGAGCACCCTGCGTGACGTGCCGATGATCAGCGACGTCAAGGTCGTGCGCTCGCTCCTCGAGGTGCACGGCGTCACCGTGACCGAAGGCGACGAGGAGGGCACCCTCCACCTCGATCCCTCCGGCGCGGTCGCCGCGCACTTCGAGGAGATCGACGCGCACGCGGGCGCCTCGCGAATCCCGATCCTCTTCTGCGGGCCGCTCCTGCACCTGCTCGGCGAAGCGCTCATCCCCGACCTCGGTGGATGCCGCATCGGCGACCGTCCGATCAACTTCCACATGGACGCCCTGCGCGCGTTCGGCGCCGTCGTCGACAAGAGCTACGAGGGCATCCGCATCACGGCCCCCAACGGCCTGCACGGTGCGAACATCACGCTGCCCTACCCGAGCGTGGGCGCGACCGAGCAGGTGCTGCTCACCGCCGTGCGTGCGAAGGGCGTGACCGAGCTGCGCAACGCCGCGATCGAGCCCGAGATCATGGACCTCATCGCCGTGCTGCAGAAGATGGGCGCCATCATCTCGTACGAGCCCAACCGCGTCATCTTCATCGAGGGCGTCGACAAGCTCGTCGGCTACGACCACCGCGCGATCTTCGACCGGAACGAAGCCGCTTCGTGGGCGTGCGCCGCCCTGGCCACCGACGGCGAGATCTTCGCCAAGGGCGCGCGCCAGCAGGACATGCTGACGTTCCTCAACGTCTTCCGCAAGGCCGGCGGCTGGTTCGACGTCCGCGAGGACGGCATCCTGTTCCGTCGGGGCGAGTCCCTCAAGCCCGTCATGGTCGAGACCGACGTGCACCCCGGCTTCATGACCGACTGGCAGCAGCCCCTCATCGTCGCCCTCACCCAGGCGCCTGGCACGTCGACGGTGCACGAGACGGTGTACGAGAACCGCCTGGGCTTCACCGAGGCGCTCAACAAGATGGGCGCCGACATCGTCGTGCACCCCAAGGGCATCGCCAGCCCCGACCGCCGCGTCCCCCGGCGCGATCTCGAGCAGGCGGCCGTGATCAACGGACCCACGCCTCTGCACGGGGCGGACGTCGAGGTACCCGACCTCCGTGGCGGCTACAGCTACGTCATCGCGGCCTTGGCCGCTGAGGGCGAGTCGACGGTGCGCAACATCGGCATCATCCGCCGCGGGTACGAGAAGTTCCTCGAGAAGCTCACCGCTCTCGACGCCGACTTCGACGTCGTGGGCTGACGCCCGTGGCTGGGACCCCGGAGACGAGCCGGCCGAGCGCTTTCTGGCCGCTGGCGGCGATCATCGTGCCCGTGGTGGGGCTGTTCGCGCGGATCGAGATCCGCGGTGCGGAGAACCTCCCGCGCGAAGGCGCGTACGTGCTCGCCCCGAACCACAACTCGGAGTTCGATCCGCTGATCGTCGCCGTCGCGGTGTGGCGCCTCGGGCGCGCGCCGCGGTTCATGGCGAAGGAGAGTCTCTTCCGCGTCCCTGTGCTCGGCGCGGCGCTGAAGGCGACGGGAATGGTCCCGGTGCCCCGCACCTCCACCAGCGCCAACCAGTCGATGCAGGCGGCGCAGCAGATCGCCCGCGACGGACGCGGGGTCATCGTCTACGCCGAGGGCACGCTCACCCGCGACCCTGATCTGTGGCCGATGCGCGGCAAGACGGGCGCGGTGCGCCTGGCCCTCGCCGGCGACCTGCCGCTCATCCCCCTGGCGCAGTGGGGCGTGCAGCAGATCCTGCCGCGCTACGGCAAGCTAACGTTCCCGCGCCGCTCGCACGTGATCGTCGAGTTCGGTCCCGCGATGGATCTCACCGCCTACGCCGCGACGCCCACGCAGCCCGCGACGCTGACGAAGGCGACCGACGCGATGATGAACCGCGTCACCGCGATGCTCAGCGGCATCCGGGGTCTTCCGGCCCCCGCGGAGCGCTGGAACCCGTCGCAGCACGGGCAGAACGAGACGGGTCGCCTTGAGCCGTAAGAACGTCGTGCCCGCCGTCGGCCCGAAGGTCGCGGTCGTGGGCGCGGGGAGCTGGGGCACCACGTTCGGGAAGATCCTCGCCGACGGCGGAGCCTCGGTCGTCATGTGGGCGCGCCGCCCCGAGCTGGCCGCAGAGATCACCGAGTCCAAGCGCAACAGCCGCTACCTCTCGGGCATCAACCTGCCGCGGACCATGACCGCCACCACCGACCTCGCCGAGGCGCTGACCGGCGCGGAGCAGATCTTCCTCTCGGTGCCGAGCCAGTCGCTGCGCGAGAACCTCGCGGCCATCCGGCCTCTCGTCGAGCGCACCGACGTGCCGCTCGTCTCGCTCATGAAGGGCGTCGAGAAGTCGACCGGCTTGCGCATGAGCCAGGTCATCGAACAGGTGCTCCAGTGCGACCCGGCTCGCATCGCCGTGGCATCCGGTCCCAACCTCGCCCTCGAGATCGCGCGTGAGCAGCCCACCGCGGCCGTCATCAGCTCGCTGAGCCCCGAGACGGCCGAGGCCGTGGCCCGCCGTGCGCGCAACACCTACTTCCGCTCGTTCGTGAACACCGACGTGATCGGCACCGAGTTCGGCGGTGTGCTGAAGAACCTCATCGCCGTCGCGATCGGCATCGTCGACGGCGTCGGCTACGGCGAGAACACGAAGGCGTCGATCATCACGCGCGGTCTCGTCGAGATGACCGACTTCGCCGTCGCGCAGGGCGCCCAGCCCGAGACGCTGCAGGGCCTCGCCGGCCTCGGCGACCTCATCGCGACGTGCCAGTCGCCGCTCAGCCGCAACAACACCGCCGGGCGCCTGCTCGGCCAGGGCTACGGCTACAAAGAGGTCGTGACCCAGATGCAGCAGACCGCGGAGGGCCTGGCATCCGTCGCCCCCGTCCTGCACCTCGCGAAGCAGGTCGGCGTCGACATGCCCATCGTGCAGCAGGTCAAGATGGTGCTCGACGGGACCATGGACCCGCGCGACATCGCACCGCACCTGACGACAGACGACGACCAGCCGCAGGGCGAGAGGACGCAGAATGACCAAACCGGTGGTGGTGGTGCTCTTCGGCGGGCGCTCCAGCGAGCACTCGATCAGTTCCGCAACGGCGGGCGGGGTGCTGCGGGCGATCGACCGTGATCGTTTCCGGGTCATCCCGGTCGGTATCACCCGCGACGGTGCCTTCGTGCTCGAGGACGACGACCCCGACAAGTTCGCGCTGATCCCCGACGCACTTCCCGAGGTGCGCGACAACGGTACGCGCGTCCGCCTGCCCGACTCGACGCTCTCGCGCGAGTGGACGGTGACGGATGCCGAGGGCACTCGGTCACTCGGCGACGTCGACGTCGTGCTGCCGATCCTGCACGGCCGCTTCGGTGAGGACGGCACCGTGCAGGGGCTGCTCGAGCTGCTCGGCATCCCGTACGCGGGCGGCGGAGTGCTGATGTCGGCGATCGGCATGAACAAGCACGTGACCAAGCAGGTGCTGCGCGCCGCGAACGTGCCCGTGGTGCCGTGGGTCGCGGTGACCCGCGCCGACCTCGCGCGAGACCGCTCGCTCTGGGAGCGTCGCATCCGCGCGCTCGACCTGCCCGTGTTCGTCAAGCCGAACGAGGCCGGCTCCAGCGTCGGCGTGACGAAGGTGTCGCAGTGGGACGACCTCGACGCCGCGCTCGACACCGCGTTCGCCGAAGACGGCCTGGTGCTGATCGAGAAGGCGATCGTCGGTCGCGAGGTCGAGTGCGGTGTGCTGCCCGGGCGCGACGGCGGACCGGTGCGCGTCAGCGTCGCCGGCGAGATCGTCGTGACGGGGCGCGAGTTCTACGACTTCGAGGCGAAGTACCTCGGGGCCGCGGGCGTCGAGCTCGTGTGCCCCGCCGACCTGCGCGATGGCGAGCTCGCCGAGATGCAGCGCATCGCCGCCCAGGCGTTCGAGGCCATCGGCGGTCAGGGCCTCGCCCGCGTCGACTTCTTCTACACGGGTACCGAGTTCTACGTGAACGAGGTCAACACCATGCCCGGGTTCACCCCGATCTCGATGTTCCCCACATGCTGGATCGCCTCGGGTCTGTCGTACCCCGATCTGATCAGCGACCTGCTGGACGCCGGTCTCGCGCGCGCCTGACCCGGGGCGGCGTCGGCGCGTCACCCGCGAACCGGGCCGCGGTGTCGGCGCCTCACCCGGGAACCGGGGCGGCCCGCGCCTCCCGGCCCGCAGAGTCAGGGCGTGGCGGAGGGCGCGGGCGTCGCGTCGGAGGCCGTCGTGCAGGCGGCGCCGGTGGCCGGCAGGTAGGACCGGATGAGCGGTCCGAGGGCCTGAGCGACATCGCCGCTGCTGGCCAGGTCGTAGTCGAGGAACACCTGGATGGCGGGCTGACGCCCGAACGTCGTGAGCGTGTAGCGGTTCTCGGCGGCCTGCGACTCGTCGACGATCCAGTCGACACCGTCGAACGTCCGGCACGGCAGGGTCGTGGGAGCCGGTGCCTCGAGTCCGCAGGTCATCAGGATCGCCGTCGGGGAACCCCATGCCCCGGTCGACTGCGCGTCGGTCCAGCGTCGGTCCTGGCCCGAGATGGTCTTGGGCAGGCGGGAGACGACCTCGGCGCACGCGGGGTCGTTCGCGAGCTTCGCCGGCTGCATCGCGACGGTCGTGCTGCACGCCGCGAGCCCCGGGAGCAGGACGAGGGCAACCAGGAGCGCGAGGGTCCGAGATGAGCGGGGCACCCCTCCAGGCTAATAGCGTGGGAGGGTGACAGACGCCGAGACCACCGTGGGGGAGCTGTCCGAGGGGCAGATCCTGCGCGGCATCCTGGACCGACTCCCGCCCTCTGACGCCCTCGTCGGCCCCGGCGACGACGCCGCCGTGGTCGCGGTCCCCGACGGGCGGGTGGTGGCCACGACCGACACGCTCGTGCACGGTCCCGATTTCCGTCTCGCGTGGTCGTCGCCGTTCGACCTGGGCTTCAAGTCGGCGGCGGTGAATCTCGCCGACGTGGCCGCGATGGGGGCGCGTCCCCTCGCCCTGCTGGTGGCCCTGGCCATGCCGGACGACACGCCCGTGTCGTTCGTCCGCGGCTTCGCCGACGGCCTCGCCGCCGCCTGCGCCGAGCTCGCCCCGGGGTGCGCGGTCGAGGGGGGAGACCTGACCGTGTCCGACACGCTGACCGTCGCCGTCACCGCGCTCGGCGGTCTCGAGGGCCGCGCCCCCGTGCTGCGCTCCGGGGCCCGCGAGGGGGACGGGGTGTACGTCATCGGCGAGCTCGGCGAGGCCGCCCGCGGCCTCGAGGTGCTCTTCGAGCGGTTCACGGATGCCGCCGGCCTCCCGGTCGTGATCGGCGACGACGCCCGTCGGGCCCTGGGCGCAGCCGACGCGCGCGGGCTCTCGCGGCAGCTGACCCCGCGGCCGCCGATCGCCGAGGCGCTGCGGGCCGCGGCATCCGGCGCG
>CAJYJO010000045.1 GCA_913774845.1 uncultured Microbacterium sp.
ACGAAAACCGTGAGGAACGGCAGGCTCGCGACGAGCGCCGACGTCACGATGCTGGCGCCGATCGGCGCGAGTTCGGGGGTGTACATGCGGGCCTTCCTTCGAACGTCGTTGTTGCGAAGCGTCCGACCATTCAGAGGTCAGACCGCTAACGCACGGTAACGGCTCGACCGGTACGCTGTCAACACTCTCTTCCGAAGGCGGCAGCGCATGGCATCCCCCTCTCCCTCCGACGAGGCCGCGGACGGCCTCTGGCTCCCCGTCAAAAGGGCGCGCGCGCACGAGCTCGTCATCGAGGTGATCGAGGACCGGATCCTCTCGGGAGCACTCAAGGTGGGCGATGCCCTGCCCCCGGAGCGGGAGCTGGCCGCCAGTCTCGAAGTGAGTCGCGCGGGCGTTCGCGAAGCGGTGCGCGTCCTCGAGAGCCAGGGCGTCCTGCGCTCGCAGCCGGGTGCCGGCGCCGCCGCCGGCACCTTCGTCGCCGCGCTGCCGCGCGAGGCGCTCAGCCGCTTCCTGCGTCTGCACGTCGCCCTCTCGAACTTCACCGTGCAGGACGTCACCGAGGCGCGCGTCGTGCTGGAGCGCGCGAGCGCTGCGTCGGCCGCCGCTCAGCTCGACGAGTCCGGACGTGCGCGCATCGCCGAGGCGCTCGCCGCGGGCGATGCCGCGATCGGTGACCGGCAGGCGTTCAACGAGGCGGACACCCGCTTCCACCTCGCGATCGCGGATGCATCGGGCAGCAGCCTGTCCGCCGCCCTGACCGGCGCCATCCGCGAGGCCGTGCGCGTGCCGCTGCTGCACGCGATCGAGCGCAACGCCGCATGGGGAGACCAGTCGGCGCTGCTGCAGAAGGAGCATCGCGCGATCTTCGACGCCATCGTGGCGCGAGACGGCGATCGGGCCGCCGCCGCGACCGAGGCCCACATCCGCCGGGCGTCATCGGTTCTCTTCGTCGACTGAACGTCGGCCGGGCCGGTGGGGGCGACCCGGCCGACGTCGGCCTCACAGCCGGGAGAGGTGCGCCTGCGCGAGGATCTGCGCCTTCGGGCGTTCGTTCGCGGCCAGGGCCAGCCAGGTCTCGACGACCGTGTCGGGGTTGAGGGACAACGAGTGGATGCCGCGCGCCACGAGCCACTGTGCGAAGTCGGGGTGATCGCTCGGTCCCTGCCCGCAGATGCCGACGTACTTGCCCTGCCGCTGGCAGGCGTCGATCGCCATGCCGAGCAGGTGCAGGACCGCCGGATCGCGTTCGTCGAAGGATGCCGCCATGAGCGCCGAATCGCGATCGAGGCCCAGGGTGAGCTGAGTCATGTCGTTGGACCCGATCGAGAATCCGTCGAAGTGCTCGAGGAAGCGCTCGGCGAGGATCGCGTTGGCCGGCAGCTCGCACATCATCACGACCTTGAGCCCGTTGTCTCCCCGGCGCAATCCGTTCGCGGCGAGCAGCTCGACGACCGCCGCCGCCTCCCCGACCGTCCGCACGAACGGGACCATGACCTGCACGTTCGTCAGACCCATGTCGTCGCGCACGCGGCGCAGCGCCTCGCACTCCATGTCGAAGCACGCCCGGAAGTCCGGCGACACGTAGCGCGCGGCCCCGCGGTAGCCGAGCATCGGGTTCTCTTCGTCGGGTTCGTAGAGCGTGCCGCCGATGAGGTTGGCGTACTCGTTCGACTTGAAATCCGACAGGCGCACGATCACCGGCTCGGGTGCGAACGCCGCCGCGATCATCGAGACCCCTTCGGCGACGCGCTGGATGAAGTACTCCTCGGGGGAGGGGTAGGCGGCGATCCGCGCGCGGATGTCGTCGGTCAGGTCGTCCTCGAGTCGGTCGAGCTCGAGCAGGGCGCGCGGGTGGATGCCGATCTGACGGTTGATGATGAACTCCAGCCGCGCCAGTCCGACCCCCGCGTTCGGAAGTCGCGAGAAGGCGAAGGCCTGGTCGGGGGTGCCGACGTTCATCATGACCTTGACCGGTGCCGACGGCATCCGGTCGAGCTCGGTCGTCTCCTCGGCGAAGCTCAGGATGCCGTCGTAGACGACGCCGTCGTCGCCCTCGGCGCACGAGACGGTCACTTCTCGACCGTCCTCGAGCACCGTGGTGGCGACACCGGTGCCGACGACGGCGGGGATGCCGAGCTCGCGGGCGATGATCGCCGCGTGGCACGTGCGGCCGCCGCGGTCGGTGACGATCGCGGACGCCCGCTTCATGATCGGTTCCCAGTCCGGATCGGTCATGTCGGCCACCAGGACGTCGCCGGGGGAGAAGTCCGCCATCTGCTCGATCGAGGTGAGCACGCGCACGCGTCCCGCTCCGATCCGCTGACCGATCGCGCGGCCCTCGACGAGCACCGGACCGCGTTCGGCGAGGACGAACCGGCTGAGCACGTTCACCGAACGACGTGACACCACCGTCTCGGGCCGCGCCTGCAGCACGTACAGCCGGCCGTCCACGCCGTCCTTGCCCCACTCGATGTCCATCGGGCGGCCGTAGTGCGTTTCGATGACGAGGGCGATACGGCCCAACTCCTCGACCTCGGCGTCGGTGATCGAGAACCGGCCGCGGTCGGCGGCATCCACTTCGACGAAAGCCGTGCTGGCGTCCACCTGGCGGCCGTCGGTGTACCGCATCGCGATGGCCTTCTCACCCACGCTCCGCTTGAGGATCGCGGGACGACCGGCGCGCAGGGCCGGCTTGTAGGCGTAGAACTCGTCGGGGTTGACCGCGCCCTGGACGACCGCTTCGCCCAGGCCGTACGAGCTGGTGATGAAGACCGCGTCCTCGAAGCCCGACTCGGTGTCGAGGGTGAACATGACGCCCGAGGCGCCGACGTCGGAACGCACCATCCGTTGGACGCCCGCCGAGAGCGCGACCTCGTGGTGGTCGAAGCCGTGGTGTGCGCGGTAGGCGATCGCGCGATCGTTGTAGAGCGAGGCGAAGACGCGGCGCACCGCCTGCAGGATGTTGTCGATCCCGCCGATGTTGAGGAACGTCTCCTGCTGCCCGGCGAAGGACGCGTCGGGGAGATCCTCGGCCGTCGCGCTGGAGCGGACGGCCCAGGTCACGGCATCCGGATCCTCCTCCCCGGCGACGAGCGCGGCGTAGGCCGACCGGATGTCGGACTCCAGATCGGCGGGAAAGGGCTGCTGCTCGATCCAGGCGCGCACGCGCGCGCCCAGCCGGGTCAGGGCGGTGACGTCGTCGACGTCGATCCCCTCGACGGCCGCGCGGATGCGGCCCGCGAGATCGCCCTCGGCGAGGAAGCGTTCGAAGGCGTCCGAGGTGGTCGCGAATCCCGGAGGAACGCGGATGCCGGCGGATGCCAGGTGCGAGACCATCTCGCCGAGCGAGGCGTTCTTGCCGCCGACGCGGGCGAGATCGCTCATGCCGATCTCGTCGAAGCGCAGGATGGTGGTCATGTGAGGGGCCTTTCGTTCGGTCGGTCCCGCAGCGTCATCGACTGCAGGATCACGGCGGACATCTCCTCGACGCTCCGGGTCGCGGAGCTGAGGAAGGGAATGCGGTTGCGGCGGTAGAGGTCTTCGGCGCGGCGGATCTCGAGGGTGCACTGCGCGAGGCTGGCGTAGGTGGAGTTCGGACGGCGCTCGTGCCGCACCTGGCTGAGACGCAGGGCGGTGGTGGTGAGCCCGAAGCACCGCTCGGCGTGCGGGGCGACGGTCGGCGGCAGGGCGTCGGTGGGGAAGTCGTCGTCGGTCAGCGGATAGTTCGCCACCAGCAGTCCGTAGTGCAGGGCGAGGTACATGGTGGTCGGCGTCTTGCCGCACCGAGACGGCGCCACGATGATGACATCGGCGCTGTCGAGGGCGCGGCGACTCTGCCCGTCGTCGTGCTCGATCGCGAACTCGACCGCGCGCATACGGGCGAAGTATTGCTCGAGGTCGCCCAGGCCGTGATACTGCCCGGCGCGCGTCTCGGCGGCCGTGTCGAGGGCGGTCTCGAGCTCGGTGAGGTGGCCGGCGAGCAGATCGATGACCACCGCGGCGCCCTCGGCGAGGCGTCGACGGATGCCGGCGTCCTTGATCGTGGCGAAGACGATGGGCCCCTCGCCCGTCCGGGCGGTCTTCCGAAGCGATTCGATCACCGCCTCGACCGGGGTCACCGTTCCGACGAACGGCACCGTGCGCCGCTCGAAGGCTGTGCCGGGGAAGTTGGCCAGCAGGGCACTGCCGAGGGTCTCAGCGGTGATGCCCGTGCTGTCCGAGACGAAGAACACCGCGCGCCGGGGGCCCGGCAGAGCGGAAGCGCTCGCGGGGAACGAAGGGGAAGAACCGGCCATGACCCGACGCTAGGGGGTCGGCAGGCGAGAATTACGCCGTTCTCCCGCGAAAGAAACGCCGAAAATATCACTTAGGTAAGACCTGTTCAGTGGTCTGACCTCTGACTGCCTCTGTCGTTCGCCCCTCGTTACCCGGACGGATGTCCGGCGTCGGGCGGGCGGCCACTCACTCCGACGACAGTGCACAGGGGAGGTGGTGTCTCGTGTCCGTCGCGGTGGTCATGGCAGTCGTGCTCGCTCTCGCACCCTCGGCGATTCCCCCCGACGACGCATCCGACGCGCAGACCATCGTCGTCACCGTTCCGGGGCGCACGGCGTCGCCGACCCCCACCGCGAGCCCCTCGCGGACGACCGTCGCCCCGTCGCCTCCCGTGACCCCGACGCCGGAGGCCACCACCCCGACGCTTTCGTCGACCCCCGCCCGCCCGCCCGCCGCCGGCTCCCTCGCCGTCACCGGAGTCGACCCCACCGTGCTCGTCGCCGCGGCGGGCGCCGGAGTCGCCGCAGCGGGGCTGGGGATCGTCGCCGTGCGCCGCCGTCGTCGCCGCGCCTGACGATCGCCGCCGCGGCGCCTGACGCTGCCGCGCGCGTACCCGCCGCACCTGTCGCCCTCGCGCTCCCGCGCGCGTTCCCGCCGCGCCGGGCACCCGGCATCCTGGATCAGTCGATCCAGAGCACCACGCCGCGCGGCCCCGTGAGTACCGCCGCCACCCCCGCCCGCACCGCGGCCCCCGTGCGCTCGGGCGTGAAGGTCGCGGGGTCGTAGGCGGCCGCGCTGCCCAGACCCTCGCCGCGGTAGGCGGCGCCGGTCCAATCGGCGGCGGTGACGTTCTCGGTCGGCTCGGCGAGCTCGGCGCCGACGATGAGGAACTGCCGGTCGAGGTGGTTCGCGGTCACCGTCGCCAGCGGGTCGACGAGGGCGTCTCCCGCGCTGATGATGAGGTCGGGGTTGAGCTCCATCGCGCGGACGGCGCCGTCGATCATGTCGTCATCGGCGTGCACGATCCGCAGATCCGCGTGGGTCTCCTCGGCCCAGTCCTGCACCGCGGCGACGAGCGCCGCGGTCGGGGCGTCGTCGCCCACGGTGAGCAGCACGACCCGGTAGCCGGCGGGCGCGCTCACGCTGTTCCATGAACCCGGGGCGGGCGCGTACGTCGACTCGGGGGCGGGCGCCGGGGCGGGGGAGAAGCCCGCGGACGGAGTGCCGACCGCCTCGGGAGCGGGACGCATCGTCGACCAGCCCTCGGCGCTCGTGCATCCGGCCAGGAGCATCACCACCGCTGTCGCCGCCACCGCGGTAAGGACCCGTCGTTTCACCCCCTCACCCTGGACGGTGCAGGTGACCCGGAGGAGAACGCCGCCCGCACGTTTCGTTTCCGTTCGCCCCACCGCGGGCAGGCGTTCACGAGCGGGGCGCACCATCTCATCCCGGAAAGGTGCACATGTCTGTCTTCATTCGACGCGTTCTCTCGCGCGTCCTGCTCGTGGCCGCGGGGATCGCGGCGGTGCTGTCGCTCGCGACGCCGGCCTCGGCCCACGGCCTCCTGTCGGTCGTCTACGCGAATCTCGAGAGCGGCGGCACCGGTGTCGTACGCGCCGAGCTGCAGCTCGAGTACGACCTGCTCGTCGTCTCGGCCGCCGACGCCGAGAAGGACGACCCGCTCTACCGGGCGGGGATGGCCGCGTTCGAGGACGGCGATGCCAGCGCGCAGGCGGCGGTGCTGACCGCGCACCGCGACACGATCGCCCGCTACGTCACCGATCGCTTCCGCATCACGGCGGCCGGGGCCGCGTGCACCGCGCGCATGGACGACGACATCTCGATGACTCAGCAGGACGGCGTGCCCTACGCCGTGGTCACGCTGGAGGACGCCTGCCCGCCGTCGGAGAACGGCCATGAGGTCACGGCATCGCTGTTCCCCGACGCGGAGGGCTTCGTCACCGACACCAAGACGATCCTCACGTACGCCCTGGATCTGCACGAGGGCAGCACGGTCCTGGATGCCGAGCACCCGTCGTTCACGACCGCTCAGACGACGCTGGAGCGCTTCTGGGAGTTCTTCCGCCTCGGCGCCGAGCACCTGCTGACCGGGATCGATCACATCCTGTTCCTGCTCGCGCTCATCGTCGGCTCGCGGCGTCTGCGCGAGATCGTGATCGCGGCGACGACGTTCACGATCGCGCACTCGGTGACCTTCATCCTCGCCGCGACCGGGGTGATCGCGGCTCCGCCCGAGGTGGTCGAGCCGACCATCGCCCTCTCGATCGCGGTGGTGGCGGCCTGGTATCTCTGGCGTCTGTTCCGTCGCGACCGGGCCGGCCAGGACCTTTCGCAGGCCCACGGGTTCCTGCGTCTCGACCGCGCCGGCTGGCTGCGCGTCGCCGTCGTGTTCGTCTTCGGTCTCGTGCACGGTCTCGGCTTCGCCTCGGCGCTCGGGATCGACGAACCCTGGTCGTGGACGCTGCTGTGGTCGCTGCTGGTGTTCAACGTGGGCATCGAGGCCGTGCAGATCGGCATCATCGTGATCGTCTTCCCCCTGCTGGTGCTGCTGCGCCGGCGGGCGCCGCGCGTGGGCATGTGGGTGAGCGCGGCGATCGCGGTGGTCGTCACCGTCGCGGGCCTGGTGTGGTTCGTGCAGCGCATCCTCGGCATCGAGTGACGGGTGTTGGCGCAGCCGATACGTGTGCTGAGTCAACAATTCACTCGGACGACACCCGGCGGGCGGAGCGTGGGATGCGCTCGCCATCGGTGAGTGCGCACCAGAGACCCCCTCGAAAGAAACGGACAACCATGTTCCTCACCGCATCGACGTCGCACGGGACGCGCACGCGTCGCCGTGTCTCGTGGATCGCAACCGCCGCGGTCGGCGCCTCCCTCGTCCTCACGGGCGTGGCGAGCGTCCCGGCGGCGATGGCCGACACCACGGCCACCCTCACCGGCGTCATCCTCGGCGTCGGTGCCGACCAGTCGCAGCGCATCGTGACCTGGTACTCCTCGGCCGACACCGCCCAGACGGTGCAGCTCGCCCCCACCTCGGCACTGACGGGCGGCCAGTTCCCGGCGTCGGCGACGACCTTCTCGGCATCCGGAACGGCGAACATCGCCTCGAGCGGCGGCTTCAACCGTCACGCCACGATCACGGGCCTCAGCGAGAACACGGCGTACTCGTACCGCGTCGGCTCCGACGGCAACTGGTCGAACACCTACACCTTCAAGACGCAGTCGTTCGAGGGCGACTACGACTTCCTCTTCTTCGGCGACCCGCAGATCGGTTCGTCGGGCGACATCGCGAAGGACCAGGCCGGCTGGCAGGACACGATGAACGTCGCCGTCTCGGCCAACCCGAACGCCGAGATGCTCGTCTCGGGCGGCGACCAGGTCGACTCCGCGAACCGCGAGGACCAGTGGAACGCCTTCCTCGCCCCCGATGCGCTGCGCCAGATCCCGTGGGCGGCCACCATCGGAAACCACGACGTGGGCGGCAAGGCCTACGAGCAGCACCTCTACACCCCCAACACCGACCGCTCCGGCGCCTACTACCGCAAGGGCTCGGGCAGCCTCGGCACCGAGTCGGGCGGTGACTACTGGTTCATCTACAAGGACGTGCTGTACATCGATCTGAACAGCAACAGCTACGCCACCTCGCAGGGCGGCGGCGGCGACGCCGCGCACATCTCGTACGTCACCGACGTCGTCGACAAGCATGGGGCGGATGCCAAGTACACGGTGCTCGTGTACCACCACGCGATCTACTCCCCGGCGGATCACGCGAAGGACTCCGACAACAAGGTCCGTCGCACCGACTTCCCGACGGCGTTCTCGAAGCTCGGCGTCGACCTGGTGCTCCAGGGCCACGACCACAGCTACTCGCGCTCGTACGAGATCAAGAACGGCGCCAAGGCGAACGCCGACGAGAAGCCCGGCCAGGACGAGGTCTTCGAGGGCCCCGGCGGCGTCGTCTACGTCACCGCCAACACGGCATCCGGATCGAAGTACTACGACATCACCGCTCCCGACAACAGCGGCACCAGCGGAGCCGGGAACGGCGCCGACCCGCTCAACCCGGCGAACTACTGGTACAACTCCGTGCAGAACCAGGAGCACGTGCGCTCGTACGTCAAGGTGCAGGTCAAGAAGGATCAGCTGATCGTCCAGAACATCCGCTCCGGAACCTGCGACGCGCCTAACGCGGCCGTCGAGCTGAAGAAGGTTCTGTGGTGCGGCCCCGAGAACGGCTCGAAGCCGGCCGAGGCCGTGGGCACGATCCAGGACGAGGTCACCATCCACCCCAACCACGGCGACGGCCAGGACATCCAGGTGGACGTCCCCAGCGGCGCCCCCGGTGAGTTCGGCTGGACGATCAACGGCCACAACGGCCTGGTCGACATGGGGACCGCGCAGGAGAAGAACCTGCAGTACTTCGAGGCCATCGGTCAGATCAACCCGATCACCGTCACCGACACCCGCGCGAGCAAGTCGCCGTGGTCGGTCTCGGCGTCGGTGAGCGACTTCGTCGACGACGGAAAGACCTTCAAGGGGTCGTTCCTCGGCTGGGCGCCGAAGGTCGTCACCCCGGGTGCCGGTGCCGTCGCGGGTGCCGCGGTGAACTCGGGCTACGACGGCGGCGACGGTCTGTCGGTCTCGCGTCTGCTCGGCTCGGCTCCCACCGGTCACGATCGCAGCGCCGGAGTCGTCGGCGCCGACCTCGACCTGAAGATCCCCAACACCATCGACAAGGGAAGCTACCGCGCGACCCTGACCCTCACCGCCCTGGCCGGCTGACCAGAGCGAACAGCGCCGGCGGGGAGCGTGTCTCCCCGCCGGCGCCCGTCCCGAAGGACCCCCCATGATTCGACTGCTCTCCCTCCCGCGGACCGCCGGTCTCGTTCTCGCCACCGCGCTGGTCGCCGCGGGCGCGCTGAGCGCGAGCCCCGCCCTCGCCGCGACCGACGACGTGACCTGGACCGTGCGCACCGCCTCGAACGCCCTCGGCGCCGATCGCACGAACTACAGCTACGCGCTGAACCCCGGCGCCCACCTCGACGACGCCCTCGTGGTCGCGAACCGCGGGACCGAGGCCGTCGAGCTCGACGTCTACGCGGCCGACGGGTACACGACCTCGACCGGCGCGCTCGACCTGCGGGTCGCGGCCGAGCAGTCGGTGGGCGTCGGTGCGTGGGTCACCGTGCCGCAGCGCCACGTCACCGTCCCCACCGGCCAGACCGTCGAGGTGCCCTTCGCCGTCGACGTGCCCCCGAACGCCACCCCCGGCGACTACGCCGGCGGGGTCGTCACCTCGCTCACCGTCGCCGACGCCTCCGCGAACGTCAACGTCGACCGTCGCCTGGGCATCCGCACCGGCATCCGTGTCGGAGGAGACCTCGCCCCGGCGCTCGCCGTCGACGACCTGCGGGTGGGGTGGGACGGCGGTTTCTTGCCCTTCCTCTTCGGCGACGCCACCGTCCACTACCGCCTGCACAACACCGGCAACGTCTCGCTCGCGGCCGAAGAGGCCGACGCGGTCACCGGACCGTTCGGTCTCGCGCGCGTCGAGGCCGCGCCCGACGATGCGGCCCCGATCCTGCTGCCCGGCGAGAGCTGGGAGCGCGACGTGCGGGTACCGGCGGTGGCGGCGATGGGGGTGCTGATCGCGTCGGTGTCGGCGACCCCGATCGTCACGGATGCCGCGGGCTCGATCTCGACGCTCGACCCCCTCGAAGTCTCGACCTTCGGGTGGGCGGTGCCGTGGTCGCTGCTGCTCCTGCTCGCGCTGATCGTCGCGGCGGCGGTCTTCGGCCCGCGTCTGCTGCGCGAACGTCGTCGCCGGGCCCAGCAGGCGGAGGACGCGCGCGTCGCCGCAGCGGTCGAGCGCACCCTCGCCGAGAAGGAGCGTCAGCTGGTCGAGTGACCCGCGGACCCGGCGCCGGCGCGGGACTCGGCGGCGCTGGCGCGCTGCGCGGCGGTGCGGACGGCGTGACCCCGGCGGTCGGCTCAGCGGCGCAGGCGCTGCGCGGCGGTCAGGTCGAGGACGAAGAGGGCGACGCCCTGGATGACGACGGCCGCGCCGTGCCCGCGCGCCGCGTCGGGGCTCAGACGTCCTCCGAACGAGGGGGTGCGCACGGCGAGATGCGCGCCGGCGGCGACGTACCCGACGTCGAGGACCGTGTTGATCAGCAGCAGGCGCCGCAGCGGCCGCCGCTTCGGTGCGGCACCCCGGCGGCCGGCGAGCATCGCCAAGCCGACGTCGACCGCTCCCCACATCGCCGTCTGCGCGCCGAAGGCGCGAGTGCGCGGGAACAGCGCGAGAGCGCCGCCCACGACGACGGATGCCGTGCCCCACCGCCGCAGTCGGTGCACGAGGGTGCCGGCGACGGTCTTCGCTGATGCCATGGATCCATGATGCGGGGCGCCGCGCCCGCGCGCGACTCCCTCGTCGTCGAGGTTCCCCGAGGTCCGCTCAGGTGCCGAGGAATAGACTGGATGCCATCGACACCGTCTCACCGGGACCCTCCGTGACCACTCCTTCTTCCGAGCGCGCCTTCGACGTTCGCCATCTCCAGGTGGCGCGCGCCCTCTTCGCAGCGCTCGCGGCCGCCATGGTCACGTTCTCGTCGGACCACTCCGCGCCCCTGGGGCTCGGCGTGTTCAGCGGATTCGCCCTGGCGACCGGGCTCGCCTTCGCCCTCTCGGCGTGGCTGGTCTTCCCGCGCGGGCAGCGCCTCATCGTGCTGCTGCTCGCCGCGGTCAGCATCGTCGCCGGTCTCGTCGCGAGCGTCAGCGCGTGGCGCACGACGGGCGTCTTCTTCGGCGTCGTCATCGCCTGGGCCCTCATCACGGGCGCGATCGAGCTGGTCGGCGCGCTGCGTCAACGCACGACGGTGGGGGCCGCGGGCTCGCGAGACGGCGTGCTCATCGGCATCCTGAGTCTCGTTCTCGGGGTCGTGCTGTTCATCCCGAATCAGCAGTACGCGCTCGACTACAGCATCGCCGGGGCGGGTTCGTTCACGCTGACCGGTATCACCATCGCCGTGGGACTCTTCGGCGGATACGCGGCGGTCGTCGCCGTGTTCCTCGCGATCGCCGGCTTCTCGCCGCGTCGCCCCGAGCCCGTTCCGGCCGTACCCTCCGAGGAGGCCGCGTCATGACCGACAAGCCCACCACCCGCCGCGACCTGATGAAGCCCGTCCAGCTTCTCGGTCTGGCCTTCATCGCCGCGCTGTTCGCCGGTTTCGTCACGCTCATGTCGATGGGCTTCTTCCAGACGCGACCCGCCGACCAGATCCAGCACGCGCTCATCGTCGCGCTCATCGCCGCGGGAGCGACGTTCATCGTCGTGCTCGTCAGCGTCTCGCTCATGCTCCTCGCCGTCGATCCCTCGAAGGTCACCGCGACGGTCGACCGTCCGCTGCTCCTGCCGAAGGACGCTCCGGATGCCGCCGCCCCCGGCGACACGACCGCGCCGGAGGCTCCGCGCACCGACGACGGCGAGCCGGGCGCGAAGCGGTCCTGACCCCGCGCGGTCCCTGAGCCCGTCGAAGGGACCCCCGGAACCTGCCGCCCAGGTGTCCCTCGGGCGACGCGCGCGGTCCCTGAGCCCGTCGAAGGGATCCCGGAACCCGCCGCTCAGGCCCGCCGCGGGTCGATCATCGTCATCCCCGCGGGCGACGCCGAGTCCATGCCCGGCAGCAGCGTCGCCGCCTCCTCGAGGCCGACCGTCCGCTCGATGAGCTCCTGCGGGCGCAGGGTGCCGCTCTCGATCAGCGAGAGCATCTCCGGGTAGTCGACCGCGGCCATGCCGTGGCTGCCGAGCAGGTCGAGCTCCCACGCGATCACGCGCGCCATCGGCATCGACGTCATGCCGTCGGCGGTGGGAAGCAGCCCGATCTGCACGTGCCGGCCCCGGCGGCGCAGGCTCAGCACGGCGTCGCGCGCGGTCTGCGGGCTGCCGACCGCATCGACCGAGACGTGGCTCCCGCCGGTGATCTCGTGCACCGCGGTCGGCACGTCGGAGCCGTCGGCGACGACCGTGTGCTCCGCGCCGAGGCGCCGTGCCGCGTCGAGAGCCGCCGGCGTACGGTCGACGGCGATGACGCGGGCGCCCAGCGCGGCCGCGATCATCACGGCGCTGAGTCCCACGCCCCCGGCGCCGACCACGGTGACCCACTCGCCGGCCTGTACCCGTGCGCGTCCGGTGAGTGCGCGGTACGCCGTGGCGAATCGGCATCCGAGGGCCGCCGCCGCCTCGAACGAGACGCCGTCGGGGATGCGCACCGCGTTGGTGTCGGCCGCCGTGAGCACGACCCGCTCGGCGAAGCTGCCCCACTGGGTGAAGCCGGGCTGCCGCTGCTGCGGGCAGACCTGCGCGTTCCCGTCGAGGCACCATTCGCACGCGCCGCAGCCCATGACGAACGGGACGGTGACGCGGTCGCCGACGCTCCAGCGCCGCACACCCTCGCCGGCCTCGACGATCACCCCCGCGAGCTCGTGCCCGGGGACATGGGGCAGCGCGACGTCGTCATGACCCACCCACGCGTGCCAGTCGCTCTTGCACAGCCCCGTGGCGTGCACCTCCACGACGACCCCGCCGACCGGCGCGGTCGGGGCGTCGACCTCGCGGACCTCGAGCGGTTCGGCCAGGGCGTCCATGATCATCGCGCGCATGGCATCCATTCTCCCGCGGCGCGGCGGCGGGTCGTGGCGCCCCACGGCGGGGCGCGGCGCGGGAGAGCTCGGCGCCATCGCTCACGTGAATGTCCACGACACCCGGACGTCGTTCAGATCCGTCCGGGTGTCGTGGACATTCGAGGGGCCGGCGGGCGCGCCCAGGGCCGGACGCGCCCGCGGCCTCAGACGCGGCGGCGGCGCAGCGTCAGGAGGCCGGCGCCGAGGCCTCCCAGGACGAGGGCCAGGATGCCGAGGGCGAACGGCGCCTCGGCACCGGTCACTGCCAGGCCGCCACCGTTGGTCGCGGAGCCGCCCTTTCCGCCGCTCACCCCGGCCGAGGAGCCGCCCGCGCCCGCGCCGGACGCAGAGCCCGGGGTACCCGCACCCGCATCGCCGCCGCCCGTGCCCGGCGTGCCGGTGCCGGGGGTGTCCGTGCCGGGGGTGCCGGTGCCGGGGGTGCCGCCGCCCGTGCCCGGGTCGGTCGCGGTCGGAACCGTCACGCTGATCGATCGGGTCTGCTCGACGTTGCCCGCCACGTCGGTCGAGCGGAACTGCACGGTGTGGTCGCCGGCATCCGTGATCGTCACGTCGTCGCCGACGGTCCACGTCGTCCCGCCGTCGAGCGAGTAGCCGGTCTCGGCGACGCCGGAGGTGGCATCCATCGCCTCGAAGACCACCGTGGCCGGCGCCGGCGCGAGGGCGTCGAACACCGCGGCGGGGGCCATCAGGCGCTGCAGGGTCGCCGGGGCCGTGGTCGAGGCCTCGGTCACCGGGGCGACGGTGTCGAGACGCACCGGCAGCGAACCGGCGACCTCGGGCACCTCGGCGCCGTTCCACAGCGCGCGGTACGACACCGTGTGGGCGCCGTCGGCGGTCACGTCGATCTCGGTGCCCTCCTGCCACGGCTGGTCGTCGATGCGGTACTGCACCTCGACGTCGGCACCGCCGTCGTGAGACAGCGACACCCGCACGGGAGCCGAGCGGTACCAGCCGGCGGCATTCGCCTCGCCCTCGATCGACGGCGTGATGGCGGCGATCCCCCCGGCCTCGGGGACGAAGATCTCGGGGATCTTCAGGTACGAACCCGGCGTCGCGAACGTCAGCCGCAGACCCGTCGCGATCACCGTCTCGAACGACAGCGTCGCCTGCGTGCCGTTCGTCACCGCGGGAGCGGTGCCGGTCGCGATGACGGGCAACCACTCGCCGGCGGGAGTGCGGTACTCGGCGGTGACTCCCGCGATCGTGCCCTCGATGTTCGTGAACCGCACCTCGTTCAGACGGTGCTGCTCGAGCAGTTCCATCGTGAAGGTCGCGGAGTCCTTGAACCCGGCATCGGTCCAGGTCGACCACGCGGTGTCGACGCGGCCGTCGCACGCGTTCGCGGCGGGCATCGTGGCCCACTTCGTCTGGTGGAAGGATGCCGAGACCGTCGTGCCCGTGGCACGGCACACGTTCGTCCCCGACGAGGTGCCCCAGACGTCGACCTCGGCGATCGACTGCCAGGTGTTCGCCTCGCTGGTCAGGCGTAGACGCAGCGCGCTCGCCGCGGGGACCTTCGTCGCGTCGATCACGGCGACCGGCGCCGACGCCGAGGCATCCTGCTCGAGCGTGGCCGCGGCATCCGCGTCGACCCACGCGCCGGAGGCGTTGCGGGTCTGCACCTGGATCCGCGACGGCCAGGTGGCGGTGGGGCCGTCCCTGTAGGTGTGCACGACGATCGAGTCGAAGGTGCGCTCCGCGCTCCACTCGAACTGCAGCCAGCTGTCGCGCGGGTAGCCGTTGCCGGTCCAGTCGTCCCAGCCCTTGCCGCTGGCGTTGCCGTCAATGAGCGTGCCCGCGAGGTTCGACCGGCTCGAGACGGTGACCGTCGCCTCGGGCGCGATGTCGACGATGCCGGGCGCGGTGACCTCGATCGTGCGGCGGAACGTCCGCCCCTCGGTGAAGTCGGCGTCGGCCGCGAGCGTGCCGACGAGGGTCTGCGGTCCGAGGACGGTGGTGTCGATGCTCGACCACGTCACGCCGACCTGCGAGACGGTGCCGTTCGACTCGACGCCCACGGTCGAGGGCAGAGCCGGGGCGGAGCCGCGGAGGACCGTGGCGGGCACGGCGTTCGGCGTCAGCGACCACGTGCCGTGACCGAAGCCCTTGTCGTCCCAGTACGACCGGTCCCACCCGTCGCCGTAGCGCTCCGGGTCTTCGGCGGCCGGGTTGTGCATCTCGAGACGACCGTTCTCACCGACGGTGAGCGGCAGCCAGACGTACGTCGAGTTCGCTTCGCCCTCGTTCCAGCGGTCGCCCATGTAGACGAACTTGCCCGGCTCGAGCTCGAACACGTTCGTGGTCTGGGAGCCGAACGTCGAGCGACGCGCGTCGCCGACGGAGAGCAGGCCGTCGCCCCCGTCGGGGATGCTGCTGTAGTACGTGTTCTCGTGCTCGTCACCGGCCTGGACCCCGCGGATCCACGTGCCCATCAGGTCCTTCGTCGTGTAGTACGTCTGCGGGTTCGGCGCCCAGCCGGTCGCCCCCGAGGTGACGACGCTGTACGTGCCGTCGCGCTCGAAGATCGCGGGGGCCTCGAGGTGGCCGCACTCCTTGACGATCTGGAAGTCCTCGCCGCGCACGGGCGCCTCGGGGGTGCCGTCGGCGAAGACGTACGGGAAGCGGCCGTCCTCCGAGTACTGACGGACGTCGAGGGTGTCGCGATCGGTGGTGTGGGTGACGTTCGTGTAGCTGTCGTCGAGCTCGGCGACGTAGAGGCTGTAGTTCTCCTCCGACGAGTACGAGATGTAGGCCGTTCCGTCGTCGTCCTGGAAGACGGTCATGTCGCGCGCCTGGCCCGGAACCGCGTAGGGCGTGCAGGCCTGGTAGTCGCTGCGGTTCGGCATGCGGAACGCGCCCGTCATGCGGAAGGGCCCCGTCGGCGAATCGGACACGGCCACCGCCGCCATCGAGCGGGCGTAGGTGCTGCCGCCGGGCTCGATGCGTCCGTCGGCGTGCCACCACATGACCCACTGTCCGGTCTTGTCGTTGTGCAGCACCTTGGGACGCTCGAAGATCGCGGTGTAATCGGACTCCCTCGTGGAGTTCAAGTGGTATGCCAGCTGGTCGATCTTCTCGGTGCGCGGCTGACCGTTCTCGTCGACCGTGTCGTACAGCTCCTCGAAGTAGGGCGTGAGCAGGTCGTCGCGCGTGGAGATGCTGCGCAGCGCATCGCCCATGTTCGTCCAGTTCATGGCATCCGTCGACCGGTACACCGCGACGCCGGGGCTGTTCCAGTACCCCTTCGTGCGGTCTTCGCCGTACCAGTAGTAGACGGTCTGGCCGTTCTCCTCGGTCGTGACGACCTGGCCGCCGTGCGCCTGGATGTGCCGCCCGTCGGTGTCGAACCACTTCGGCTGGAAGTAGTCCGCCGCGCCCAGCCCCGGGTCGGCGAGCGGCTGGTAGTTCGTGTAGGTGACCGGCGGGTCGACGCGGGGGACGCCGTCGCCCGGATCGGTCGGCACGCCCGTCGCAGCCGCGGCCGCATCGACGGGGGCGCCCGCTACGGCGGAGAGGGGGGATGCCAGTGCTCCGGCGAGCACGGCAGCCGTCGCCGCCGCGAGCAGGCGGCGTCGGGGCGAGGGGCGTCGAGGCGTCATCGCGTCTGTTCCGATCCGCGCCGCGACGATGCGGCGCACGGGGTGGGGAGATGTTGACGTCAACACTAGGACGCGGCCGAGGCGGCGTCCAGGGTTTTCTCGCGCCGGCCGAACGACGCGGACGCCCCGCGGCTTACAGCGCGTCGACCACCCGCGACGCCAGGCCGGCGTACGCGGCGGGGGTCAGCGCGAGCAGGCGCTCCTTCGCGGCGTCGCCGATGTCGAGGCCGCGCACGAACTCGGCCAGCTCGGGGCCGCCGACGCGGCGACCGCGCGTGAGGTCCTTCAGCAGGGCGTACGGGTCGGTGATCCGCGAGCGACCCGCGGCGATCTCGGCGCGCACCACGGTCTGGATCGCCTCGGCGAGCACCTCCCAGTTGCCGTCGAGGTCGGCGAGCAGCACGTCTTCGGCGAGCGAGATCTCGGTGAGCCCGCGCTGCAGGTTGTCGAGCGCGAGGAGCGAGTGCCCGAAAGCGACGCCGATGTTGCGCTGCGTCGTGGAGTCGGTCAGGTCGCGCTGCAGACGGCTCGTCACGAGAGTGGATGCCAGGGTGCCGAAGAGCCCCGCGGCGATCTCGAGGTTCGCCTCGGCGTTCTCGAACCGGATCGGGTTGATCTTGTGCGGCATGGTCGACGAGCCGGTGGCTCCGGCGACGGGGATCTGCGTGAAGTACCCGAGGGAGATGTACGTCCAGATGTCGGTGGCGAGGTTGTGCAGGATGCCGCCCGCGTGGCGCGCGCGGTCGTACAGCTCGACCTGCCAGTCGTGCGACTCGATCTGCGTCGTCACCTCGTTGAAGCCGAGGCCGAGGGATTCGACGAACGCCCGCGTCAGGGCGGGCCAGTCGACGTCGGGCTCGGCCGCGACGTGCGCCGACCAGGTGCCGGTCGCTCCCGAGAACTTCGCGAGGTACTCCCCGGCATCCAGCTGACGGATGACGCGCTGGAGGCGCCACGCGAACACACCGATCTCCTTGCCCATCGTGGTGGGCGTGGCGGGCTGGCCGTGGGTGCGCGAGAGCATCGCGGCGTCGCGGTGCTGCACGGCGAGCTCGGCGAGGGCCGCGGTGACGGCGCGGAGCTTCGGCAGCCAGACCCGCTCGACCGCGCGCTGCACGGTGAGGGCGTAGGCGGTGGAGTTGATGTCCTCGCTCGTGCAGGCGAAGTGGGTGAGTTCGGCCAGAGTGGTCAGCCCCAGGCTGTCGAGGCGGTCGCGCACGAGGTACTCGACGGCCTTGACGTCGTGGCGGGTGACGGCCTCCTTCTGTTTGAGCCAGGCGATCTCGTCGGCCCCGAAGTCCTCGTAGAGCGCCCGCAGCTTCGCCCGGTCGGCGTCGGACACCGGCGAGGTGCCGAACAGCGAGCGGTCGGTGAGGGCCAGGAGCCACTCGACCTCGACCTCGACGCGAGCCCGGTTCAGGCCCGCCTCCGACAGGTAGTCGCCGAGTTCGGCGACGGCGGCGAAGTAGCGGCCGTCGAGCGGGCTGAGGGGCTGCGGAGGCAGAGAGGACACGGGTCTCCCGGGGGTCGCGCGGACGGGTCAGCCCGCGGATCGGATGGCGGGCTCGAGCTGCCGGAACAGGGCGCGGCTGGCCCGTTCGATCATACCGAGCACCTCGTCGAACATCGGGGGGCCGGCGTAGTACGGGTCGGGGACGTCGAGGGTCTCGGCATCCGGGAGGAACGACTGCAGCAGGGCGATCTTGTCGGCGTCGTCGTCGTCACGGGCCCAGCCGCGCAGAACCCGTTCGTGGCTGCGGTCGAGGGCGACGACGAGGTCGTTGCGTTCGAAGTCGGCGTACTGGAACTGGCGGGCACGATGCGCGGCGCCGTCGTAGCCGAGCCGGTCGAGGGCGGCGAGGGTGCGATGGTCGGCCCGTTCGCCCACGTGCCAGTCGCCCGTGCCCGCCGACGACGAGGCGACGTGCGCGCCGAGGCCCGCCTGCTCCGCCATACGCCGGAACACCACATCGGCCATCGGCGACCGGCAGATGTTGCCGCTGCAGACGAACACGACGCGGAAGGGCGCGTCGGCACTCGCGGTCATCCCTCCATCATGGCGGGGAAGCGCCGTCGGCGCATCAGCGGCGTCGCGTCTCCTCGCGGCGCGGGCGCAGGATGCCGCCGAGCACGGCGTTGATGACCGCGATGAGCAGAGCGGCGACCACCGTCAGCCAGAACTCGCCGGTGCGCAGACCCCAGTCCCCGTTCTCGGTGATGATCGCCGTCAGCCATAGCAGGAACCCGTTGATGACGAGCGAGATGAGCCCCAGCGTGAGGATGTACAGCGGGATCGCGACGATCTTCACGACGGTACCGATGATCGTGTTCACGAGGGCGAAGATGAGCCCCACGAGAAGCAGCGTGAGCAGCACCTGCAGCGGCTCGCCGGGTGCGAACGGGATGAGTCGTACCTGCAGGGCGGGCAGCAGGGTCACGATCCAGATGGCGAAGGCGTTGACGGCCACGCGGACGATGAAGCGCATGCGCCCATCGTGGCATCCGTCTGCTTGCGCGCCACGGGGTTGCGGTCGGCTGTGGACTCGCGCACGGCTGGGGAGAAGCCGTGGCTCCGATCGCCGAAGTCGGGCCCGTGCAGGGATAGCGCGGTGGTCCCGGTCACCGGAATCGGATCGGCGCAACGGATTCGGATGCCGGTGGCTCGTCGGTCCGATTCTGGTGCGCGGCTCCGCATCCGCGCACCGCGCGACGAGCTCGTGCCCGCCGCGCACGGCTGGGGAGGACCCGTCACGAACAAGGACTGACGCGCGCACCCGCCCCCGGTTAGGCTCGCGGGGTGAGTGAAGACCCGGTCCTGCCCCGTATCCGCCCCGAGATCGCCGCGCTGCCCGCGTACCGGCAGGGACGACAGGCCAGCCCCGACGCTTTCAAGCTCTCGAGCAACGAGAACCCCTTCGAGCCGCTCCCCGGCGTCCTCGACGCGGTCGCCGCGGCGGGAGCCTTCAACAGATACCCGGATGCCACGGCCGCCCGCCTGCGCGAACGCCTGGCCGCGCGGTACGGCGTCTCGCCCGACGAGGTGCACGTCGGCGCGGGCAGCGTCTCGGTGCTGGCGCAGCTCCTGTTGGCGACCTCGGGCCCCGGCGACGAGGTCGTCTACGCGTGGCGTTCGTTCGAGGCGTATCCCTCCCTGGTGGCCGTCGCGGGAGCCACGAGCGTGCAGGTGCCGCTGACCGCCGAGGCGCGACACGATCTGCCGGCGATGGCCGCGGCCATCACCGAGCGCACGCGCCTGGTGATCGTCTGCAGCCCCAACAACCCCACCGGCCCGACCGTCGGCTACGACGAGTTCGCCGCCTTCGTCGACGCCGTGCCGCGCGACGTCCTCATCGTCCTCGACGAGGCCTACGCCGAATTCGTCACCGACCCGAGCTCGGTCGAGGGAGGCCGCGTGCGCGCCGTGCTCGCGCGTCCGAACGTCGTGGTGCTCCGCACCTTCTCGAAGGCGTACGGTCTCGCGGGTCTGCGCATCGGCTACGCGATCGGTCACACCGGGGTGCTCGACGCGGCTCGCAGCACCGCCATCCCGCTGTCGGTTACGGCGGCCGGGGAGTCCGCGGCGATCGCGAGCCTCGATGCCGAGAGCGAGCTGCTGCAGCGGGTGAGGGTCATCGCCGAGCGCCGCGACCGCCTCGTCGACCGCCTCCGCGAGGCCGGGTGGGACGTCCCCGATGCCCAGGGCAACTTCGTGTGGCTCGCCGCGGGCGATCGCACGGTCGAGGTCGCCACCGCTTTCGAGGAGGCCGGGCTCATCGTGCGTCCGTTCCCGGGCGACGGCATCCGCATCTCCATCGGTGAAGAGGAGTCGCTCGACCGCATCGTCGAGGTCGCCGCGGCGACCGCCGCCCGCTGACCCCGTCGACGTTCCGCCGGGTCCCGGTGGCTTCGACGGGCTCAGCCACCTCCTTCCGCGCTCAGCTGGCCGCTGCCGTGGAGGCCGCCGCCCGCTGAGCCCGCGGACCCTTTCGACGGTCCGCCGGGTCCCGGTGGCTTCGACGGGCTCAGCCACCTCCGTCCGCGCTCGACCGGGCGCGGCTGCAACGCATCCCGGTGGCTTCGACGGGCTCAGCCACCTCCGCCGGGAGCATCACGTCGCCTCCCGAGGTCCCTGAGCCTGTCGAAGGGACCGGTACCGCCACGGCGTTTGTCGCACATCGACGCCGGATCCCGGCATCCGTTGTGTACCTCATGCGGTCTCGCGCATGGGCCGCGCGTTAGCGTGGACGCATGACCCCGCTCGACGACCCCGCTCTCGTGCGCGTTCTGGCAGCCGACGGCACGATGGCGCCCACGCCCGCGGCCGAGCGCTACCTGCCGCTCATCGACGCCCTCACCGACGCCGAACTCGAGACGTTCTACCGCGACATGGTCTCGATCCGCGCGTTCGACGTGCAGGCGACCAACCTCCAGCGCCAGGGTCAGCTCGCCCTGTGGCCACCGTCCTTCGGGCAGGAGGCCGCCCAGGTCGGCTCGGCCCGCGCCGCCCGCGCGCAGGACCACATCTTCCCCTCGTATCGCGAGCACGTCGTGACCCGCATCCGCGGCGTCGACCCGCTCGACATCATCCGGCTCATGCGCGGACTCACCCACGGCGGCTGGGATCCGACCGACCCGAAGAACGGCAACACCCACATCTACACGCTCGTGCTCGGCGCGCAGACGCTGCACGCCACGGGCCTGGGCATGGGTCTCGTGTTCGACGGCAAGTGCGGCACCGGCGACCCCGAGCGCGACGAGGCCGTGATCGTCTACTACGGCGACGGCGCCTCCAGCCAGGGCGACGTGCACGAGGCCATGGTCTTCGCCGCGAGCTTCCAGACCCCCGAGGTCTTCTTCCTGCAGAACAACCAGTGGGCCATCTCCGTCCCCGTCGCCACGCAGTCGCGCTCGCCGCTGTACAAGCGCGGTGAGGGCTACGGCATCCCGAGCCTTCAGGTCGACGGCAACGACGTGCTCGCCAGCTACGCCGTGTCGAAGACCGCCCTCGACGAGGCGCGTGCAGGCCTCGGCCCGCGCGCGATCGAGGCGATGACGTACCGCATGGGTGCGCACACCACGAGCGACGACCCCACGAAGTACCGCACGTCCGACGAAGAGAAGGCGTGGGCCGGGCGCGACCCGATCGCCCGCATGCGTGCGTTCCTCGAGGCACGCGGCGCTTCGCAGCAGTTCTTCGACGACGCGGATGCCGAGGGTGCGGCCCTCGCCGACGACGTCCGTGTGCGCACGAACGAGCTCGGCGCGATCCCGCGCGCGCACATGTTCGAGAGCGTCTACTCCGAGGCCCACGCGCTGATCGCCGAGGAGCAGCGCTGGCTCGACGACTACGAGGCGTCGATGGAAGGGAGCGCGCAGTGACCGAGAATCTCCCGATCAGCCGGGCTCTCAACGCCGGCCTGCGTCGCGCGCTCGGGACGAACGACCGCGTCCTGCTCATGGGTGAGGACATCGGCCCGCTCGGCGGCGTCTTCCGCGTCACCGAGGGCCTGCAGAAGGAATTCGGTCCCCGGCGCGTCATCGACTCGCCGCTGGCCGAGTCGGGCATCGTCGGCACCGCGATCGGACTCGCGATGGGCGGGTTCCGCCCCGTGCTCGAGATCCAGTTCGACGGCTTCGTCTTCCCGGCGTTCGACCAGATCACCTCGCAGCTGGCGAAGATCACGAACCGCCACGAGGGCGCGGTGCGCATGCCCGTCGTCATCCGCATCCCCTACGGCGGACACATCGGTGCGGTCGAGCACCACCAGGAGAGCCCCGAGGCGTACTTCACGCACACGGCCGGCCTGCGCGTGGTGAGCCCCTCGAACGCGAACGACGCCTACTGGATGATCCAGCAGGCGATCGACTCGCCCGACCCGGTGGTCTTCCTCGAGCCCAAGGCCAAGTACTGGCAGAAGGGCGAGGTCGACCTCGAGGCCCCCGCCCTTCCGCTGCACGCAAGCCGCATCGTGCGTCGCGGTACCGACGTGACCCTCGTCGGCCACGGCGCGATGGTCACGACCCTGCTCCAGGCCGCAGCCCTCGCCGAGAGCGAGGGGACGAGCTGCGAGGTCATCGACCTGCGTTCCCTCTCTCCGGTGGACTACGGCCCGCTGCTGGACTCGGTGCGCCGCACCGGCCGCATGGTCTACGCGCAGGAGGCGCCGGGCTTCACCTCGCTCGGCTCCGAGATCGCCGCGACCGTCATGGAGAAGGCGTTCTTCGCGCTCGAGGCGCCCGTGCTGCGGGTGTCGGGCTTCGACGTTCCCTTCCCGCCCGCGAAGCTCGAGGGCACCTACCTGCCCGACGCCGATCGCATCCTCGAGGCCGTCGACCGGTCTCTCGCCTACTGACCGTTTCCGTGACGGCGGACAGCGTCGATGAGATGCTGTTCGCGAGCAAAGGACACCATCGTGACCGATCAGACGTTCGTCCTCCCCGATGTCGGAGAAGGCCTCACCGAGGCCGAGATCGTGCAGTGGCGCGTCGCGCCGGGTGACACCGTCGCTGTCAACGACGTGATCGTCGAGATCGAGACGGCCAAGTCGCTCGTCGAGCTGCCCTCGCCGTACGCGGGCACGGTGGGCGAGTTGCTGGCATCCGAGGGGTCCACGGTCGAGGTCGGTGCGCCGATCATCACGATCGGGTCGACGGATGCCGGCACCCCCGCGCCCGCGCAGCCGGCCACCGTTCCCGAGCCCAGCGACCCCGGCGGGGCGGTGCTCGTCGGCTACGGCACGGGCGGCGCGGTGTCGTCGCGACGCCGCAAGCCCGCGGAGCGCCCGGTCAAGGCGTCGGTCGGTGTCGTGGCGAAGCCCCCGATCCGCAAGCTCGCGCGCGATCTCGGCGTCGACCTCTCGGACGTGACGCCGAGCGGTCCCGCGGGCGAGGTGACCCGCGACGACGTCGTCAAGCACGCGGAGCAGGCGAGCGTCTTCCGCAACATCGAGACGCCCGCGTGGGGCGAGGTGCGCGAGGAGACCATTCCGGTCGCCGCCCCGGCCGCCCCGGCCCGGGTCGCCGACGCCCGCGAGGAGTCGATCCCTGTCCGCGGCGTCCGCAAGGCCACCGCCAACGCGATGACCTCGAGCGCGTACTCGGCCCCGCACGTGTCGGTGTGGGTCGACGTCGATGCCTCGCGCACCATGGAGCTCGTCAAGCGCCTCAAGGCATCGCCCGACTTCGCCGACGTGAGGATCTCGCCGCTGCTGATCATGGCGCGCGCCGTGATCTGGGCCCTGCGCCGCACGCCGATGATCAACGCCGCGTGGGTCGACACCGACGACGGCGCGCAGATCTCGGTGCGCCACTACGTCAACCTCGGCATCGCCGCGGCGACGCCCCGTGGCCTGCTCGTGCCGAACATCAAGGACGCGCAGACCATGAACACGCGCGAGCTGGCCAAGGCGCTCGAGAGCCTCACGCTGACCGCGCGCGAGGGCAAGACGAGCCCGGCCGACCAGACCGGCGGCACGTTCACCATCACGAACATCGGCGTGTTCGGAGTGGATGCAGGCACCCCGATCATCAACCCCGGCGAGGCCGGGATCATCGCCCTCGGCGCGATCCGGCAGAAGCCGTGGGTCGTCGACGGTGAGGTGCGCCCCCGCTGGGTGACGACGGTGTCGGGCTCGTTCGATCACCGCGTCGTCGACGGCGACGGGATCTCCCGCTTCATCGCCGACGTGGCCTCCGTGCTCGAGGAGCCGGCGCTGCTGCTCGATTGACGCTCGCTCCCATACCAGTGCCGTAATCGTTATGTGAACCCTCACATGTCGCCTCCGCAGTGGGTGATACTGGTCCCGCAAGTCGAGTGACACGCGGAGAACGCGGCATCCGTTCGATCGTCGAAGACGACGTCGAACCCCTGCCTCGCTCGCCGGTCATGGCGACTCACGGCTCACCCCGCCGTGGGTTCCATTGCTTCTCTCACGGTCGCTCCCTTGTCCCCCTTACACACCCGACGACGACGTCCCGGTGCTCGTTCCAGCGAGTCGAGGACGAGAGGTGCAGCCTCCCCCGCTCACCTCGACGTCGTCTCCGATCGAGAGTCGACATGAGAAGCACACTCCGACGTGTCCTGGCGAGCGCGCTCGCCTTCGTCATCGCCCTCACGGGCCTCACTCTGGCCGGGGCGCAGTCCGCCTCCGCCGCCGATCCGTACTCCGCCTACCTGCTCGTCCATTTCACCGGCGAGTCGTCGCAGGGGGAGCAGATCTACCTGTCCGCCAGCACCGACGGGAAGTACTGGAACGACCTGAACAACGGCCAGCCCACGCTGCTGTCGACCGTCGGAACGAAGGGTGTCCGCGACCCTTCGATCGTGCGGTCGCCCGACGGCAGCAAGTTCTGGATCGTCGCCACCGACCTCCGCATCGCGAGCGGGAGCGGGTGGGGCAACGCCATCGACAACGGCAGCCGCAACATCGTCGTCTGGGAATCGACCGACCTCGTCAACTGGTCGGCACCGTGGCTGCTGAACGTCGCCGGAGCCATCCCCGACGGTCGCAACGCGTGGGCGCCGGAGGCCATCTGGAACCCCGCCACCAACTCGTACTTCCTCTACTGGGCCACCAACTCCAACCGCAACGGCGTGGTGACGCACCGCATCTGGGGCGCGAACACGAACGACTTCCGCTCCATCTCGACGCCGCAGCTGTACATCGATCGCGGGAGCCAGAGCATCATCGACACCCAGATCGTCGAGCGCGACAACTCGACCGGGGGCTTCAAGTACTACCGCGCCTCCGGTGACGGACAGATCACGATTGAGGGCAGCAACTCCATCCTCGGCTCGTGGACCTACGTGGGCGACCTGCGCGGCCAGGGTCTGACCGGCTCGGACGTCGAGGGACCCATCCTCTTCCGCTACAACGGCACGACCCAGACCTTCGGCATGTTCGTCGACCAGTACGCCACGGGTCGCGGCTACCTTCCCCTCGTCACGACCGACATCACCTCGGCCGCGAACTGGAAGATCCGTCCGCAGGGCACCTACAGCATGGGGGCGACGACGAAGCGTCACGGCTCCGTGCTGCAGATCACCTCTGCCGAACTCGATCGGCTCTCCGCCAAGTGGCCTTCGGCAGCCAAGCGCATCCAGTCGTACAACTTCGAGGATCGGTTCGTCCGGCACACGAACTTCACCGCTCGTATCGACCAGGGCGTCGCGCCGTACGCGGACTCGCAGTGGGTCCTGCGTTCGGGCCTGGCCGACGGTTCGAGCGGAACGGTCTCGTTCGAGTCCGTCAACTACCCCGGGTATTTCCTCCGCCACTACGGATTCGAGGTGCGTCTCGAGAAGAACGACGGCAGTGCGGCGTTCGCCGGTGACGCGACCTTCCGACGGGTCGCGGGGCTGAAGGACTCGACGGCGACGTCGTTCCAGTCCTTCAACTTCCCCGACCGGTACCTGCGGCACTCGGCCTTCGCGCTGCGCATCGACCCGATCTCCACGGACACCGACCGCCAGGACGCGACCTTCCGCGTCGGGTGATCGGGCGCGGGGGAGGTCGGGAAGACCTCCCCCGCGTCGACGCCGGAGACCCCTGACCGGGGTGCCGGAGCGAACGACCGGACCCGTGATCGAGGAACCCCCTCGGTCACGGGTCCTTGGCGTTCCGCGACGGATCGATTCCCCGAGAGGACTCCGCGCGGCGGAGCGCCCCCGACCGGCGACCGGTCCCCCTGTGGTTTCGCCCCACGGCGAACGGCCCCCACCCTGTCGGGTGGAGGCCGTTCGCGTCTCTGAGTTATGCGGTGCGGCGACGGAGGGCGAAGACGAGACCGCCGCCGGCCAGCAGCACGCCGGCCGCCAGGGCCAGGCCCCACGGACCTTGGGCGCCGGTGGCCGCCAGGGTGCCCTTGCGCTCCACCTCGATCGCGAGGGCGGGCAGCACCGAACCGTCGGCGCGCGTGACGACCACCGTGTGAGTGCCGGGAGCAAGAGCCGCCGGAACGGCGACGCGGAAGCTCACCGTGCCCGAGGCGTCAGCCGCCGGGATGCCGGTGATGACCGTCGGCGTGCTGTTCAGCGTCGCCGTGACCTGCTCCCGGGGGTTCAACCCCGTGACGGTGACGGTGAACGATCCGCCCTGCTCCACCCGCGCAGCGCTGGCCGAGACGCGGACCGTCGCGGGCTGGACCGTCGGGGTGACAGCCGTCGGCCCCGTGGTGGGCTGCCCGGTCGGCGCCGCGGTCGGCTCCGCCGTCGCCGTCGGCTGAGACGTCGGGCCGACGGTCGGCTCCGCCGTCGGGGTCGCGGTCGGTTCAGTGGTGGGAGTCGTGGTCGGCGTGGCGGTGGGCGTGGCCGTGGGGGTCGGCACCACGGGGGCTGCGGCGATCACCCGCGTCCACTGCTGATTGGTCTGGCCGTTGCACTCCCAGATCAGCAGCGAGGTGCCGGCGGCGGTGCCGTTGCGGTCGACGTCGAGGCACTTGCCCGAGGAGACGCTCTTGAGGCTTCCGTCGTCCTGCTGCTGCCACTTCTGGTTCGGCTGACCGTTGCACTCCCAGTAGATGACGGCCGTTCCGTTGGCGGTGCCGTTGCGGTCGACGTCGAGGCACTTGCCGCCGACGATGAGCGCATCGTCGTTCTCGGCGAACTGCTGGCTGAGCTTCTGCGGGTCGCAGTCGGCGATCACGGCGAGGGCTCCGTAATCGAGCCCCCCGTCGACGTCGAGACACCTCTGCGACTGCTCGCCCCGCAGCACGAACCCGGTGTTCTGTGCGACTCCGGGCGTGACACGGAACACCGCGAGGCCGTGCCGCGGCACCGAGGCCGTGATCACACCGGTCGTGTTCGACACCGCCGTGGAATAGAGCTCCTTCGCCGTGTAGTTCGCCGCCGCGGGCAGGCCGATCTCGGCCGCGGTGGTCGAGATCGTGGCGGCGGGCGTCTCCCCACGGTTGAGGAGTCCGACCGCGACCGAACCGTCCGACAGTGGCTTGGCCCACACCTCGATGTCGCCGTCGTCGCGCACGCGGGAGGCCTGGATGCCGTTGGCATCCTGATTCACCGCGATGAGGTCGCGATTGGTGAGGATCGACCGGGTGTCGGGCGTCATGCTCGTGATGTCGTTCCCGGCGATGAGCGGCGAGGCCATGAGGGCCCACATGCCGAAGTGCGCGCGGTTCTCGGTGGCGTTGAGGATGTTGTTCTTGCCGACCTCGAGCATGTCGGGATCGTTCCAGTGGCCGGGGCCGTTCCACGCGGTCAGCCCGGCCTGCACGTCGAGGATCTCGGTGACGCCCATGAAGCAGTCGGCGGTGCAGCCCGACGACCAGGCGGCGGTGATGTCCTCCGTGGTGCGCCACATGTCGGCGATGTCGCCCCAGTCGTACTCGGCTCCGCGGTTGGGGCGGATGCTGTTCGGGTTGATCGAGTAGACGATGTCGCGACCGGTGTCGCGCAGGGCGTCGCGCATCAGAGTGAAGGCGTCGATCTGCTCCTGCAGCGTGCCCTCATCGGAGCACCAGTCGTACTTGAGGTAGTCGACGCCCCACGACGCGAAGGTGTCGGCATCCTGGATCTCGTGGCCCTGTGCACCGGTGGCTCCCGTGGTCGCGCCGAAGAACTGGGCGCAGGTCTTGGCGCGCGGCGCCTGATAGATGCCGAACTTCAGTCCCTTGGAGTGGATGTAGTCACCGAGAGCCTTCATGCCGCTGGGAAAGCGGTCGGGGTCGGCCTGCAGGCTGCCGTCGGAGGCTCGTTGCGGGGCCTGCCAGCAGTCGTCGACGACGACGTACTGGTAGCCGGCGTCCTTCATGCCGGACGAGACCATGGCGTCGGCGGCGCCCTTGATCTTGTTCTCGTCGATGTTGCAGTAGAAGGTGTTCCAGCTGTTCCACCCCATCGGTGGGGTCAGCGCGGGGCTGTCCGCCGCGGCCTGGGCGGGGGCAACGGATGCCGCGACCGTTCCGGACGCGATGAGACCGATGGCGACGGCGCTCGCACCGAGAACTTTCCACAGTGAACGCATTCATCTCCTCCTCGAGATGGCATGACGCCGTCGACGCGGCTGCCGAGGGGTCGAGTCGACCTTAGCGGGAAAGTGTGAGCGCTAACAAGATGACCGAGCGAATCGTGGCCCGAGGCCGCGGGCTTCGCCGTCACTCGTTCAAGCATTGGCGACTAGTCATATGAATCGCAATCGTCACCCACCTCTAGTGCTTTTCAGGCGCGATTCCTATGATGAATCGAGGTCGCCGCTGCGCCCGTGTCACGACGTCGTGACTTCTCGGTTCCCCTGCGCAGGCCTCAGGCATGACGGCCTCCCGCGTGCGCGCGGTTCGAGAGGGATACATTCATGAGCAACGAAGCAACCCGGTCGGCGCGAGAGGGCTGCGACTCCCCGCCGGCTCGCTCGCTCGCCGTCCGCCGGAGCGGGTGGTCTCGAGCAGGTGCCGTCGGCGCCGCGGGTGCCGCCATCGTGGCGATGCTGTTGGGGTCGGTCGCTCCGGCTGCCGCAGCCGACTCCGACGTCCTGCCCGGCCAGACCTACCCGGGCGACCCGGCAGGTGACGGCCCGTACGAGGCCAGCTGGGACTCGGTCGACCAGCACACGCCGTCGCCCGAGTGGTTCAAGGATGCGAAGTTCGGCGTCTACTGGCACTGGGGTGCGTTCGGTGTGCCCGAGACGGGCAGCGAGTGGTACGGGCGTTACGCCTATCTCGGTGGAGGGCTCGAAGATTTCCACAACCGTACCTTCGGCAACCTGCGCGACACGGGTCCCGACGGATACGGCTACGAGAAGTTCATCACCGGCGGCACGGACAAGAACGGCAACTGGCGTCAGTTCGCTCCCAAGCTGACTTCGGAGGGTGGACAGTTCGACCCGAAGGCGTGGATGGACGTCGTCGCGAAGTCGGGCGCGAAGTTCGCCGGTCCCGTGGCGGAGCACCACGACGGGTTCTCCATGTGGGACAGCCAGGTGAACGAGTGGAACTCGGTCGACATGGGTCCGAAGCTCGACCTGGTGAAGATCTGGGGCGACGAGGTCCGCAGCCACGACATGAAGTACCTCGTGGCGATGCACCACGCCTTCAACATGAACGGCTTCTTCAGCGGAGCCCCCACGATGCCCGACGACTCGCGCAAGAAGCTGTTCGGGCAGCTCCCGCGCGACGAGGAGAACCAGCTCTGGTACGACAAGCTCCGTGAGGTGGTCGACCAGTCCGAGCCCGACATCGTGTGGCAGGACTTCGGCCTCGCGCTCGACGACCCGAACTGCAACGTCTACCTGGGTCGTCCCCGGTGCGAGGTCGACGAACAGCAGCGCCTCAACTTCTTCTCGTACTACTTCAATCAGGCGGAGAAGCTGAACAAGGAGGTCGTCACCACCTACAAGCACTTCGACCGGGGTGCGAACGATCTCGGCGAGGTCGCGGACTTCGAGCGCGGTGGCCCCGCCGACCTCACCTACCCGTACTGGCTCACCGACGACTCCGTCGGCACGGGGAGCTGGTCGTGGGAGCAGGGCATGGGGTACTACAACTCCACCCAGATGATCCACTCGCTGCTCGACCGCGTGAGCAAGAACGGCAACATGCTGCTCAACATCGCTCCCCGTCTGGACGGTACGATCCCGGCCGAGCAGCAGCAGATCCTGCTCGACATGGGCCAGTACCTCGAGCGCAACGGTGAAGCCGTGTACAACACCCGCGCGTGGGACGTCTACGGAGAGGGGCCGACCAAGATGGGCGGCGGCTCCTTCGTCCGCCCGGTCGCGGGTAACGCGAAAGACATCCGCTACACCGCGTCCAAGGACGACTCGAAGCTCTACGCGACCGTCCTCGGCTGGCCCGGGGACGACAGCACCGTCGCGCTGACCTCGCTCGGCGGCTCCTCCGTCGACCTGTCGGGTCTGACCGACGTCACGCTGTTCGGCGAGAACGCGGGCGATCGCATCCCCCTCGACTGGTCGCAGGATCAGGGCGCTCTTCGCGTGCAGATGCCGTCGTCGGCGCCCGCGCAGGAGCAGGCGTATGTGATCGAGCTCGGCTTCGCCGACGGCGTGCCGGTCGTGAACGGCGACGACCGCGTCGCCCTGTACTCCGCTGAGAACGGCAAGGGCTCGGGCATCTCCATCCCCACGGGTGACCAGGAGGGTCGCATCCTGAAGGACCGCGGCCTGGAGGGCTCCGCCATCGAGTCGCTGCGCATCGGTGCGGGCGTGAAGGTCTCGACCTTCGCCTCCGACGACATGACCGGCGAGGCGACGGTGTACGAGGGCGTCGACGGGGTCGTGACCCCGAAGGCTCCGATCGGCTCGATCCGCGTCGAGAAGGTGGCGACCACCACGGTCAATGCCGTCTCGGCCAACGCGAACGGCCTGCGCTGGGACACCAACGGCGCTACCACTCCCGGCTCCCCGGTCGTGCAGAAGACCGCCTCGGGCTCAGCCGAGCAGACGTGGGAGTTCGTCCCCACCTCCGACGGTTACGTCCGACTGGTCAACCCCGCCACGGGACTCGCGATCACGAGCCCCCAGGATCAGCGCGACATCGCCGTCACCCTCGCCGAGGTCGACGCCGACGACCCCGCACAGGAATGGATGCCGACCGGCTCGAACACGTCGCTCATCTTCGTCAACCGCGCGCACGACACGAAGGCGCTCGACAGCGGCGGAAACGTCCCGTCGGGCTCGAACCTGAAGCAGTGGGACAACACCGGTCATCCCAACCTGGCCTTCAGCACCGTCCCCGCCGGGAACCCGCTCGCGGGCACCTGGCGGATCACCGCCGATGCCAACGGGCTGGCCTGGGATTCCAACGGCTCGACCACCTCGGGTACCGATGTCCTGCAGAACACGGCGTCCCTGGACGATGCTCAGGAATGGACGTTCCAGGCGACCAGCGACGGTTACTACCGCCTCGTCAACGCGGCCTCGGGCCGCGTCATCGAGAGCGTGACCACTCAGGCTGGTTCCGCGGTTCAGCTCAAGGACGTCTCCGACACGGCCTCGCAGCAGTGGAAGCCGGTCCCGGTGGGTTCGAGCTGGGTCTTCCAGAACCGTACTGACGCCTCGATCGTGCTCGACAGCGGCGGGTCGGTGCCCTCCGGCTCCCCGTTGAAGCAGTGGAACGACAACGGCAGTACCAATTTCCGCTTCTCGCTGACAGAGGTCACCGCGCAGGTGGATCTCACGGTCGAGACCCCCGCCGAGCGCGCGTTCGGCACCGCCGGATCGGTGAAGGTCACCGTCGCCGGTACCGACGGCACCCCGTCGGGTTCGGTGTCGGTCTGGAACGGGGACGCACGTCTGGCCGGCCCGGTCGCCCTTGCCGGCGGAGCGGCCACGCTCACCCTCGCCGGGGATGCTCTACCCGTGGGCAGCCATTCCTTGCGTGTGCAGTATGACGCCGACGCGCCGTACAGCGATGTGATCACCGCGAAGCGCGTCACGATCACGAAGGCGACGACCCCGACCCCGACGCCGACCCCGTCCCCGACGGTCACGCCGGGGCCGACCACGACCCCGTCCCCGACGGTCACGCCGGACCCGACCACGACCCCGTCCCCGACGGTCACGCCGGAGCCGACCGCGTCGCCGGACCCGACGCTCACTCCCGCCCCGACGACGTCGCCGACGATCGCGCCGGCCCCCACCGAAAGTGCGCTGACCGACGCCCTGCGCGGCGGTATCACCGCGCCGGACGTGGCCGATGCCGGGTCGACGATCACCGTCAAGGTGGGCCCGGCGCGGTCGGGTCAGAGCGTGACCGGGTGGCTGTTCTCCCAGCCGCGCACGCTCGGCACAGCGACGGTGGCCGCAAACGGAGACATCCGTCTGACGATTCCGGCGGACGCGCCGGCGGGATCGCATCGGATCGCCGTGACCGACGCGGCAGGCGTCCTGATCGGGTGGGAACCCATCGAGATCCGGCAGCCCGGCGGAGCGCTGGCCAGCACCGGTAGCGTCCTCCCCGTGGGCGCCCTGCTGCTCGGTGCGGGCCTGATCGCCGCGGGGGCCTGGAGCATTCGCCGCCGCCGGGCATTGCGAGACTGAGTCCTCGAGGACCAGCCCCCGGGGAAGGGCCCGTGCCGTTCGAGCGGTACGGGCCCTTTCGGTGCAGCCTCTTCGTCGCCCACCTCCACGAGCACTTCGTCGACCCGTGCATCGTCGTCGACGGCACGTACGTGCTGCCGACCCGCCCGGATTACAGCGCAGAGGTGTTCGCGTCCACGCTCGCCGAGTACTCGTTTCCCGACGGTTCCTCCTGGATCGGGGCGTCGGCGTCTTCGGCGTCCGTCTCGGACGGGGTGGTGTCGAGCCGGTGAGTCGCGGCGAAGTCCTCGACCGCGAGCAGGTGCAGGTGCATGCGCATCCGCGCGCGGTCGGGGTCGCGTCGCTCGATCTCGGCGAGGATACCGCGGTGCTCGCCCTGGGTCGCGGCCGTGACGCCACGCTCCTCGAGAGCGCGCCAGACGCGGCTGCGGTACGTGCGTCCGGCGAGCGAGTCGACCAGCGCGGCGAGCAGGGGGTTGCCCCCGGCCTGCGCGATCCGGCCGTGGAACTCGGTGTCGACGTCGATGATCGCGCTGATGTCGCTCTGCTCGGCGCCCGCTTCGAGGAGGGCGTCCAGCCGGTCGAGCAGGGCGGTCATCGCGGCGATCTGCTCGTCGGTGGCCAGCCGTGCCGCCAGAGCGGCGCTCTCGGCCTCGAGGACGCGGCGCACGTGCAGCAGCTGTGCCGGCTCGGCATTCATCTGCCGGTCGGCGAAGAGCGTCAGCGGACCCAGGAGCTTGGTGGCATCGAGCGCCGTGACGTACGTTCCGTCGCCCTGTCGGGTCTCGACGACGCCGAGGACGGCAAGGGCACGGATTCCTTCGCGCAGCGAGCCGCGGGACACCCCGAGCTGCTCGGCCAGATCCTTCTCGATCGGGAGGCGGTCGCCGGGGCTCAAGCGGCCCGCTTCGACCATCGACAGGATGGACGCGACGACGATGTCGGTCTGCGATCGACGCGGCGGCGGGACCGTCGGATCCGATGGAGGATCGAGCGGAATCATTCCCCAATGGTAGAGGAGCGCCCGTGATCGACGACGCTCACCTGCCCGTGTGGGATCGCTCCCGCCCACGGTACGACTGGCTCGGCGATGTCTGCCATCAGAACAGGCCCGCTCCCAACCCCGACGCCGCGGAGTGTCCGGGGAGGATCGCGAAGGCCGCGGTGGCGGTGGGGGTGACGAACGTTCTCATCGCGTCGACCTCGTCGAGACGCAGCTGCGTGCGGGAGAAGGTCTCGACCTCGCGCTGGTAGCTGATGAACACGTGTCCGTGGTCGTCGACGGAGTCGTGGTACGAGAAGCTGCGCCGCAGCATGAGCGCGCTGCCGGTGAACGACGGGTGCGCCGCGCGCGCGTGCGCGTCGCTCGGCACCTTGAGCTCACCCGCCTCGGTCTTGGCCCGCAGATCGATGTTGCTGTCGCGCGTCCCTCCCGAGAGGGGGATGCCGTCGGCCTGGCGCCGACCGATGACGGCGTCGCGACGTTCGGCGGGCAGGGCGCGGAAGGCGGAGGTGTCGAGCCGGAAGCGCCGCAGAACGCAGATCGTTCCGCCGGCGAGGGGGCCGTCGGCGATCCAGGTGTTCTCGGCCAGCTCGTCGGCGGAGCGCGGGACGATGATGCCGTCGTGGTAGCCGAACGGGTTGCGGATCACCCCGTCGGTGCTCGGCCCGCGGAACGCGTATTGGTTCCACCGCGGCTGCCAGTCGGTCAGCGTCGCCGTGAGGGCGGCGGCCACCGGCTCCAGGATCGACGGGTCGGACGCGTTGACGTTGATCAGCAGGTCGCCGCCGCGCCGCGCCGCCGGGAGCTCGGCATCCCCCAGGAATTCCGGAAGCGACACGAGGGCCGCCGTCTCGGGGGAGCGACTCGCGGCGAGCACGCGCTCGCCGACCCCGACGGTGACGGTCAGGTCGCCGGGGCCGTCGGGGGTGATCTCGGGCGCCTCTCCCCGGGTGAGGCGCAGGATCGTCTCGCCGAGGGTCGTCAGGGTCTCCGCGGCGCGCTGGGGGTCGATGTCGCCGATCAGCAGGAACGCGTGCCCGGGGGCGATGGCGGGGCGATCGACGCCGGCCTGCGTGGTGCCCTCGGCGACGATCGTCGAGCCGTTCGGGGGTACTGCGGCGGAGAGTCCCGCCTCCTCGGGCTGGTCGAGCAGGCGACCGCCGAGGAGGCCGCCCAGCGCGCCGGCGGCCCCCGCCGACAGGCCGGTGCCGACGAGGAGGGCGCGGCGGGTGACGCCGGGACGGGAGGGGGAGTCGTTGGTCATGCGGGTGCGTCCGGGGTCGTCCGGCCGCCGTCGGTCACGGCGTCGGGAGGGTGAGAGCCGGCGCGGGTGCGTCCGGGAGGTCGATGGTGATCCAGTCGCCGCGGAACTGCACGTCGGCGCGACGCAGCAGTCCCTTGTCGTCGACGGCGAGACGGAGCTTGGCGGAGTCGGGGGTCAGCGGCGGGTCGGCGGGGGAGCGCGCCTCGTCGGTCGGGGGAGCGGCGAAGAGCGTCACGGCCACCCCGTCCACCTCGTCGCGCCCGAGCCACAGCGTCCCGCTCTGCTGCACGAGCAGCGGGTTGTCGGGGCGGTCCGAGCCGAGGCCGCTGAGCACGGCGAGCACGGCGTCGAGCGCGTAGTCGGAGGGCGCGAGGGCCGCGGTCTGCCAGGTGTCGTCGAACGGGGGGATCGGCAGCACCGGGTTGCCGTCGGCGTCGGGGTCGGCCGGGAGGAAGCCCACGCTGTCGGCCGTCCACAGCACCGCCTGCGGCTGCTCGGGGTCGGACGCGGCCGCGTACCCGACCTGGGACGAGTAGTCGACCCACCCCTGCACGTGCTGCATCTTGTCGCCCTCGCCGACCTCCGTGACGAAGGGGCGCGAGCCGGCGTCGAAGTTGTTGAAGCGCGCGACGGCGAGGATCTGCGCCTCTTCGCCCGTCACCGGACGCCAGGTCGGCTCGGGTTCCGGGGCCGCGGTGCAGCCCGAGAGGAGCAGAGCGAGGGCGAGTCCGGCGACGCCGAGACGACGGAGCCGGGTCACCGGATGCCGGTCCACTCGGCGAGGAGCTGCGCGTCGGGGAGGGGGATGGATGCCACGTCGGGCATCTCCACCGTGTCGGGGAGACGGGGGTAGCTCGACCGCTGCGGCAGGTCGGGCTGCGCCCGCGGCGCGGGCACGCGCAGGTAGCTCAGGCCCGGGGGCGCCGTCGGTCCGCTCACCTCGGTCGCCGCGGCCTGCGGGTCGGAGCCGCCCGCGCAGGCCGCCGACAGCTGCGCCGCCAGGTCGGCGGGCACGGTCGACAGGCCGTCCGAGGCGCAGTTGCCCGCGGCGGGGGTGCGGGATGCCGAGAGGTTGGCGACGTCGACGCCGTTGCCGACGAAGGAGTTGTCGAGCAGACGCGTCCCGCGCGTGGGGAGGTCTTCCGTGTTGCTCAGGAGGACACCCGCCCGGGCATGGCCCGAGATGAGGTTGCGCTGGAGCAGGTTGTCGACGCCGCCGCTGATGCCGACGCCGGTCGCGAACGCGCCGTCGGCCTGGGCGGGCGTCTGCTCCCCGGCGTTGTCGACGATGACGTTCCCGACGACCGTGTTCGAGCGCTGCGGCGTGAACGCCTCCTGGTAGCTGGAGAGCAGAGTCATCCCGATGCGGTTGCCCGAGAAACGGTTGCCGGTAATCACGACGGAATCGCTCGCGTTCGCATTCTCGAAACCCACCGCGCTGCGTTCTCCGACATTCCCGGTGACGAGGATGCCGCAGTTCTGGCATTGCCCCACGTAAAAGCCGCTGTCCGCCGACCCGGATGCGTAGGAATCGCGGATCACGCCATTCTGCGAGTTGAAGGCGTAGATGCCGTATAGGCCGTTGTCGTACGCGGTGACGTGATCGACGAGAAAGCGCTGCAGCGGGGGGAACTTCTCCGGGTCCCACTTCTCGTAGCCGTCGACGGTGGGGGCCGAGGGCCCGTTCTCGTCGTGCAGACCCGTGAAGAGGACGCCGTAGAACGTCGCCCCCGTCACGGTGAGGTTCTCGACCCGCACGCCGTCGGCGATCGAGACGACGCCGAACGGGCGCACGCCGCCGCCGTCGATGACCGTGTCGTTGCGCGCCGCGCCGCGCAGGGTGACGTCCGGCTTGTCGATGATGATCTGCTCCTCGTACACGCCGGCGCCGACGATCACGAGGCCGCCGGGGGCGACGCGATCGATCGCTTCGCCGATCGTGGAGGCGTCTTCGGGCACGCGCACCAGGTCGGATCCGGTGGATATCGAGTCGTTTCCGGCGGGCGCGCACGCGCTGAGCGCGAGCAGCGTGGAAACCGCGACGAGCGCGGCGATCAGGCGACGGGGAACGGGCACCGGGACATCGTAACCGCCGCCCTCCCTAGCCAGATTGTGACGCAGTGTTTCCTCAACGGGACCGCAAGATTTACGCAATGCGCCTGAACATTGCGTGTGAAGGCCATATGTTTGCTCCGCGGTTTCGTTTCCGCGCCTGCGTCCTGCCGTCCAGTGAGATCTCGCGGAAACCGCGATTCTTCCGGCGCGCACACCCCGAAGGAATCACATTGTCGTCGAACACTCCTGCCCCTGCGCTCACGCGTCGGGCACGTGCTGAACACACGAAGAACGCCCGTCGCCGGGGGATCGCGATCGCGACCGTCTCGGCGCTGGCCGCGGGGCTGCTGGTCGCCGGTGGCGTCGTCACCGCCGCCAACGCGCAGAGCGGCAAGGTGAACGGTGTCGCGTTCCGCGATTACAACCAGAACGGTCAGTTCGACCCGACCGGCACGGACGGGCTCTCCGACGTCGGCGTGGTCGGCGTGCGCGCGCAGGCCTTCGCCGCCGACGGCACGCTGGTCGGTACGGCGACCACGAGCGCGACGGGCGCCTACAGCATTCCGATCTCGGCATCCCTCGCCGACGGCAGCCCCGTGCGCGTGCAGTTCGATCAGTTCCCGACGGGCTTCTTCGACTCGTTCGCGCTGAGCACCGCCGGCGCGAACGGCTCCTCGGTGCAGTTCACGACGGTCGGCGCCGAGAACGTCAACGTCGGTCTGCACACCCTGAACGACTTCTCCCGCGGCACCGCGACGCCGGTCGTCACCGCGGTGATGGCGAACGGCGCGTCGACCACGTCGCGCGCGAGCACCGCGAGGTCGCTCTCCGCCGTGCTGCCGAGCACGACCAACGCGCTCCACACGCAGCCGCCGACGGTGGCGACGACCATCACGACGTTCAACGAGACCGGCGCCCTCTGGGCAACCGCGATCGACGACCTCGGCAACAACCGCTTCCGCATCTACGCCGCGGCCACGGTCAAGCGCCACTCGGGCTTCGGACCGCGCGGTATTGCCGGTCTGTACTCGGTCGTGGTGACCACGAACAACGCCGGCCAGGTCACCCGTGAGGCGAACAGCTTCCAGTCGTACGACCTGGCGAGCACCGGCGTCTCGTTCGGCTCGGTCACGCGCGACCTCGCCGAGCAGGGTGCCAACGACACCGGCACGGCCGACTACGCGGCCTACGCCGCCGCGGGCAAGGCGGGCATCGGCGGTATCGCGCTGGTCGACGGGCGCCTGTACGTCGTCAACCTGCAGGACCGGAAGATCTACTCGTACGACACGGCGAACCTCGCGGCGGCGCCCACGGCGATCGACATCACGGGTCTCGGCGCGAACGAGCGTCCGTGGGCCGTGACCGCTCGCGACGGCGCCCTGTACGTCGGCGTGACCGACACCACCGACGTGAGCAAGGGTGCGCGCGTGCTGCGCGCCGCTCTCGGCACCTCCACCCCGGCCTTCGCCGAGGTGCTGCAGGTTCCGCTGACCTACAACCGCGGCGTCGCGTGGCACCGGGACAACCCGGTGGCCACGGCCGGTCAGGCCGTCACCAAGTGGCACGCGTGGACCGACGACCCCACCGTGGTCTACAACTCGGGTGACTTCACCTCGGAGCAGGCGACCGGTTTCCGCATCGCGTCGTTCCGCGCGTGGGCGCAGCCGATCCTGAGTTCGCTCGCGTTCGACGACGGCGGGAACGTCGTCCTCAGCCTGACCGACCGTCTCAGCATCCAGGGCGGGCAGAACAACCTCTGGCAGGGACGCCCGACCAGCGACCGCATCACGGCGATCTCGGCGGGCGACACGCTGTACGCCGGCCGCGGCGACGACGGCCGGTTCGTGCTCGAGTCCAACGGCACCGTGCAGCTGCGCGACGCCGGCAACAACGCCGTCACCCGCGTGCGCAGCCTCGGCTCCACGGTCGCCGCGGGTCAGACCGCGCGCGAGAACACCCAGGGCCCCGGCGGACGCGAGTTCTTCGAGGACTCCGTCGGCTGGGACGGCCGCGGCGGCCTCCAGAGCGGTGAGGGCGTCGTGCACGACGAGACCTCCCTCGGTGCGGCGGTGTCGCTGCCCGGTCAGAACCTGCTCGCGAGCGTCGCGTACGACCCGGCCACCCAGTACAACGTCGGCGGTAACCGCTTCTCCCGTCTGAGCACGGGTGAGAGCCTCGACGGCTTCAACCAGTACCCGGCCTTCAGCGCCACCTACTTCGAGAAGGCCGGTGGCATCGGCTCGGTGGCCGCCGTACTGCCAGACCCGCCGGTGCAGATCGGTAACCGTGTCTGGCTCGACGCCGACCGCGACGGCATCCAGGATGCCAACGAGCCCGCCATCGCGGGCGTGACGGTGCGGCTGCTCAACGCGGCCGGCAACACGGTCCTCGCGACCACGACCACCAACGCCGCGGGCGAGTGGTACTTCAGCTCGACCACGACGTCGGCGCTGGCGCCGAACACCGACTACGTGATCGAGGTGGTCCGCCCGAGCGGTGCGCTGACCCTCGCGGGCAATGGCGCGAACGCCTTCCCCGGCATCCAGGGCGCCGAACTGCTCTTCACGAAGCCGAACGTCTCGGGCTCCTCGGACCTCGTCGACTCCGATGTGACGGCGACCAACGGCGGCTCCTCCGCCCGCACGTCGATCCGCACGGGCGCCGCCGGTGTGAACGACCACTCCATCGACGCCGGCTTCATCCGCAAGACCTACGCCCTCGGCGACCGGGTCTGGCTCGACGAGAACCCCTCCGTCCCCGGCATCCAGTCCACCGACAAGAACGGCATCCAGGACCCGGGCGAGCCGGGACTCGCGGGGGTGACGGTCACGCTGCGCAACGCTTCGGGCACGGTCGTGGGCACGCGGACGACGGATGCCAACGGGCTCTACGTCTTCGACGAGCTCCCCGCCGGCAGCTACACCCTCGAGTTCGCGACCCCCAACGGGTACTACCGCACGACCGCGGACGCCGGCAACAACGGCTCCGACACCACGGACTCCGACGCGGCGACCTCCGGCGCGAACCCGGGTCGCACGACGACCATCGTCCTCGGCGACGGCTCGGTCGACGCCTCCTACACCCCGGGCGTGAGCTTCACGGCGACGCAGGGCATCGACCCCCGCTGGGACGCCGGCTTCGTCACCTACACGCCGTCGCTGACGGTGAAGAAGACGGATGCCGCGGGCGCCGACGCCGACACCGCTGACACGGCCGTCGACCTCGCCGCCTCGAACGGCTCCACGCAGATCCGCGCGACGCTGACGAACACCGGCGACGAGCCGCTCGTCGACATCCGTCTGACCGACGCGCAGGGCCAGAACTCGAGCGGGACGGTGACCGCCTTCACCTGCACCCCGACCGGTGGCTCCGCCGTGACCCTGCCCTGGGCCGGTCCGCTGGCTCCCGGTGCGACCGTCGACTGCGTCGCGACCCTGAGCGGCGTGACCCCCGGCTCGGCGCACCTCGACACCGTCACGGTCACCGCGACCGGAGCGGTCTCGGGCAAGAAGGTCTCGGACGACGACCCGTTCAACGCGACCTCGCGCACCTACGCCGTCGGTGACCGTGTCTGGCGCGATGTCAACGGCAACGGCCGTCAGGACGACGCCGCAGCCGAGTCGGGCGTCGCGGGTGCGACCGTGACCCTGCTGGGCGCCAACGGCGCACAGATCGCTCAGACGACGACCGACGCGGACGGCCGCTACCTGTTCGACGGTCTCCCGGCCGGCGACTACCGCGTGCGCTTCACGCTGCCCGCGGGTATGACCTTCACCACCGCCGACGCGAACGGCGTCGAGACCGACCGCAACAGCGACGCGGTCCGCGACGCGCAGAACCGTCTCGTCGGTCTCACGAAGCAGTTCCGCCTCGACTCCTCGTCGACGCTCACCCCGAGCGGTGACTACACGGGTCTCCCGGCCACCGCCTCCGAGGGCGTGGACGGGACGTGGGACGCGGGCGTGATCGCCGACAGCGTCTCGGTCGGAGACTTCGTCTGGCTCGACGCCAACCGCAACGGCATCCAGGATGCCGGAGAGCTCGGCATCCCGGGCGTGCAGCTGACGATCGTCGGGCCGAACGGCGCGGCCGTCACCGGGACGAACGGTGAGCCCGTCGGTCCCGCGACGACCGACGGCAGCGGCAAGTACCTCTTCGAGCGCCTCCCCCTGCTCGCGGACGGTCAGAGCTACACGGTCCGCCTCGACGCCTCGGGGCAGACCGCGCTCGCCGGCTACCGTCCGACGGCCAGCGGCCGCGGTGACGCCGACGTCGACTCCTCGACGGGTTCGGCGAAGACCATCGCACCGCTCACCACGGACGGCGCGAGCGACCTCACCCTCGACTTCGGTTTCGTGGGGCGCACCTACGCCCTGGGCGACGAGGTGTGGCGTGACGCCGACAAGGACGGCATCCGGGATGCCGACGAGTTGCCGCTCGCCGGCGTGACCGTCACGCTGCTCGACGCGGACGGCGAGCCGGTGACGGGCGTCGACCCCCAGGTCACCGGGACCGACGGTCGCTACCTGTTCGACAACCTGCCCGCGGGCACCTACGCGGTGCGCTTCGAGTTGTCGGCGGCCGACGCCGTGACCTCGCAGTTCACTCGCGCGGTCGCCGGATCGGACGCATCGGTCGACTCCGACGCGCGGGTCGGGACCAACCCGGCCATCGCCGAGACCGCGCCGATCACGCTGAACGACAGCAACACCGCGATCACGACCGCCTACACCCCCGCGGTGTCGGCGACCGAGGGCATCGACCCCACGTGGGACGCCGGTGTGATCGTCAAGAGCGTGTCGGTGGGCGACCGCGTCTGGCGCGACGACGACCGCGACGGCATCCAGGATGCCGGTGAGCCCGGCATCCAGGGCGTCGTGATCGAGCTGCTCGGTGCCGACGGCCAGCCCGTCCTCGGCGCCGACGGTGCCCCCCTCACCCGCACGACCGACGCGGACGGCGCCTACCTGTTCGACGGTCTCGCCGCCCTCCCCGCCGGCTCGCACTACACGGTGCGCGTCGACGAGAAGGCCTCGGCGACCGTGCTCGCCGGGTTCGTCCCCGCGCCGAGCGGGCAGGGCGGAGACCGCGGTGCGGACTCGAGCACCGGCTCGGCCGAGTCGGGCGACCTGACGACCGACGGCGCGAGCGATCGCACCCTCGACTTCGGCTTCATGGTGAAGACCTACGCGATCGGCGACGTGGTCTGGATCGACCGTGACGGCGACGGCCTGTTCGGTGCCGGAGAGCAGACGCTCCCCGGAGTCACCGTCTCGCTGACCGACGCCGGCGGCGCACCCGTGAAGGACGCTCTCGGCTCCGAGGTGCAGCCTCGTACGACGGGCGCGGACGGCCGTTACGTGTTCGACCAGCTGCCCGCGGGTCAGTACATCGTGCAGTTCACGCTGTCGGACGCGCAGAAGCTGCAGTACCGCTTCACCGTGCGCGACGCCGGCGACGCCGACGACCGCGACTCCGACGTCTCGGCGAACGGTCGCACCGGTGTGATCACGCTCTCGGACGCGAACACCGCGCTCACGACCACCTACCAGCCCGCGGTCGCCGCGTCGCAGGGCATCGACCCGACGGTCGACGCCGGTGTGATCGCCAACGCCGTGACGGTGGGCGACTTCGTGTGGGTCGACAAGGACGAGGACGGCATCCAGGATGCCGGCGAGCCCGGCCTGGGCGGCGTGGTCCTCACGATCGAGGGTCCCGACGGCAAGCCCGTCACCGACGTGCGCGGCGCCACCGTCGCTCCCGTGGTGACGAACGCCGAGGGCGCGTACTCCTTCACCGGTCTGCCGACGCTGGCCCAGGGCCAGTCGTACACCGTGCGCATCGACACCGAGGACCCCCGCACCATCGCGGCGCTCGCGGGCTACCGCCCGTCGCCCGTGGTCGGCGGCGGCACCGGGGCGAACGACTCCTCGGACGGCTCGGCCGTCTCGCAGAAGCCGCTCGACACCAACGGCGCGAGCGACGACACGCTCGACTTCGGTTTCATCGCGAAGAGCGTCAGCGTGGGCGACCGCGTGTTCGAGGACGTCGACCGTGACGGTGTCCAGGGCGACCGCGACCGCGGCCTCCCCGGCGTCGTGGTGACCCTGACCGGACCGAACGGTGCGGCCGTGACCGACGTCTTCGGCGCCCCGGTCGGCCCCGCCACCTCGAACGCCGACGGCGCGTACTCCTTCGAGAACCTCCCGCCGCTGCCCGCCGGGCAGAGCTACACGGTCACGGTCGACACCGAGGCGTCGAAGGCGGCGCTCGCCGGCTACACGCCGACGAAGACCGGTGCGGGCGATGCCGCGACCGATTCCTCGACGGGATCCGCGAAGAGCGGCGACCTCACCACCGACGGCGACCGCGACGACACCCTCGACTTCGGTTTCGTCACGCGCAGCTACGCGCTGGGCGACCGGGTGTGGATCGACCGCAACGAGAACGGCATCCAGGATGCCGGCGAGCGCAGCCTCGCCGACGTCACCGTCTCGCTGCAGAAGGCGACCGGCGGCGATGTCACCGACGTGAACGGCGCCACCGTCGCCTCGGTCACCACCGACGAGGACGGCGCGTACGTCTTCGACGCCCTCCCCGCGGGCGACTACCGCGTCGTGTTCACGCTGCCCACCGGTTACAAGTTCACCGCTGTGCAGCAGGGTTCGGCTGACGGCTCCGACTCGGACGCGGCGACCGGCGGTCGCACCCGCGCGATCACGCTGGGCGACTCCTCGCCGCTGGTGGCCCGCGACGGCCTCTCCGCGACCCAGGGCATCGACCCGACGTGGGACGCCGGTGTCGTGCCGCTGAAGGTCTCGGTGGGCGACTACGTGTGGGTCGACACCGACGGCGACGGCATCCAGGACGAGGGCGAAAAGGGCCTGCCCGGTGTCTGGCTGACGATCACCGGTCCCGACGGGGCCGCCGTCACCGACGTGTTCGGTTCGCCCGTTGGCGCGGTGCGCACCGACGGCAACGGCGCCTACCTCTTCGAGAACCTGCCGCCGCTGCCGGCCGGGAAGTCCTACACGGTCGCGATCGACACGACGCGTTCCGCCGAGGTGCTGACGGTCTACACCCCGAGCCCTGCCGGAGTCGGCGACGACCGCGGAGTCGACTCGTCCACGGGTTCGGCGAAGACCGGCGACCTCACGACCGACGGTGCGTCCGACAAGAGCATCGACTTCGGGTTCACCCCCTTCGGTCCGGCGATCACCGTGGTCAAGGCCGACGAGGAGGGCCGCGACGCGAACACCGCCGACACGGCCGCCGACCTCACGACCGCGAACGGCAAGACCACCCTGGTCTTCACCGTCCGCAACACCGGCAACGAGCCGCTGACGAACATCAGCCTCAGCGACGTCGTCACCGGTTCCGCCACGGTCGGCGCGATCGACTGCGCCTTCCCCGGCGGAAGCGGGGGCAGCTCGTGGTCCGGTCCGCTCGCGGCCGGAGCGAGCGTCGAGTGCACCGCCACCCTCACGGGTGTCGAGCCCGGCCAGTCGCACCGCGACGTCGTCACCGTGACGGCCCAGGGCCGCTTCACGGGCACCCCGGTGAAGGCGACCGACGAGTATCGTGCGACCAGCGCGCCGCGCGTCTCGGTGGGCGACTTCGTGTGGGTCGACACCGACGGCGACGGCATCCAGGATGCCGGTGAGCCCGGCCTCCCGGGTGTGTGGGTGACCCTCGAGGGCCCGAACGGCGCGGCGGTGACCGACGTGTTCGGCAAGACCGTGGGTCCCGTGCAGACGGACGCGAACGGCGCGTACAGCTTCGGCTCGCTCCCGGTGCTCGGCGCCGGCGAGGGCTACACCGTGCGCATCGACACGACCCGTTCGGCCGACGTGCTCGCGCCCTACTTCCCGACGACGGCCGGCGCGGGCGACGATCGCGCGAAGGACTCGTCGACGGGCTCGGCGACGTCGGGCGCTCTGCGCAACCAGGGCGACAGCGACACGAGTCTCGACTTCGGATGGCGTCCGCGCACCTACGCCGTGGGTGACCTCGTCTTCGTCGACGCCGACCGCGACGGCATCCAGGGAGCGGGCGACACCCCGCTCGCCGGAGTCGCCGTGTCGCTGCTGAAGGCCGACGGGACCCGCATCGCGGGCACCCGCACCGACGCCGACGGCCGCTACCTGTTCGACGAGCTGCCCGCGGGCGAGTACCGCGTGCGGGTGGAGCTGTCCGAGGCCCAGCAGGCGCTGTACCGCTTCACGGTGCGCGACGCCGGCAACGACGGCTCCGACTCCGACGTCGACCCGACCACCGGGACGACCGACGTGTTCACGCTCGGCCGCGGCACCGTCACCACGCAGTACGAGGCGCAGAAGGTCCGCGCCACCGAGGGCATCGACCCGACGCGCGACGCGGGCGTCATCGCCCGGACGTACGCGATCGGCGACCTCGTGTGGAACGACCTCAACGGCAACGGCGTGCAGGACGCGGGAGAGCCGGCCCGGCCCGGCGTGACCGTGACCCTGTACGACGCCGACGGCAAGGTCGTGAAGACGACGACAACCGACGCGGCCGGACGCTACCTGTTCGACGACCTCGCGCCGGGCCGCTACCAGGTCGGCGTGGACGTTCCGGCCGGGTACCAGCTCAGCCCCCAGGGCACGACCGATCCCGCGCGCGACTCCAGCGTCTCGGTGACCGACGGCCGCTCGCCCGTATTCGAGCTGGGCACCGGGAACACCGCGGTCGACGGGAAGTACGCCGACCAGCCGTTCGGAGCCTCCGAGGGCGTCGACCCGACGTGGGACATCGGCCTGGTGGCCTTGACCTACGCGATCGGCGACCAGGTCTGGTACGACACCGACAACGACGGTGTGCGCGATGCCGGCGAGCGTCCGGCGCCCGGGATCGGTGTCATCCTCCGGGATGCCGCGGGCCTGGAGCTGCGTCGCACGACGACGGATGCCGACGGACGCTACCTGTTCGACGTGCTGCCCGCGGGCGACTACGCGGTGCAGTTCGTGCTCCCCGCCGATGTCGCGGCCACGCACCGCTTCACGCAGCCCCTGCGCGGCGGCGACGCGGCAGTGGACTCGGATGCGACGGCGTCGGGCCTGACCCGCACGTTCACGCTCGGTGGAGGGTCGGCCTCGGTGACCACCGCGTACGACCTGCAGACCGTGAAGGCCACGGGCGGCATCGACCCGACCATCGACGCGGGCCTGGTGGTCATTCCGCCGCCGCTCGCGGTGACCGGTGGAACGGTCGCCCTCCTGGCCGGTGTGCTGGGTGCGCTGATGGTCGTGCTCGGCGGGCTCATCATCGCCGTCCGCCGCCGTCGGACCGCCTGAGTCGGGAGCGGGGAGCGTTCCGACGCTCCTCGCTCCCGAAGCGGGTGGGATCACGCGAGCTGCGCGATCCCACCCGCTTCGGCGTTCGCCCCGGCGGTGCCGACGCTCCCCGAGAGACGCAGTGCCTCCTCGCGGGAGTGGGCGCCGAGCTTGCGGTACAGCGCGCGCACGTGCGACTTCGCCGTGTTGACCGAGACGTGCAGGGCGGCCGCGACGTCGCCGAGGGTGTCGTGCATCGCCAGCGCGTCGAGCACCTGGCGTTCCCGCCGGGTGAGCTGGGCGTTCTCGCGGTACACCCACGGGGTGGGGGCCTCCGCCTTGGCGGGCAGGAGCGCGCGCAATGCGGGTGTGGCCTCGATCAGCGCCCAGGTCGAGCCGTGGTGCGCGACGATCGACGCCGCCTGGTGCAGCGTCGGGGCGGAGAGCGTCCCGGATGCCGCGAGCTCCGCCGCCGCGGCGAGCACGGCGCCCGAGGCGGTCAGCCGCGCGGGGACCGAGGAGCGCGTCGGTTCCTCGCACCGGAGGAGGGCGAGCGCGCGGTCGGGGCGACCGAGCAGGAACGCGTGGCGCGCGCGGGGGAGGAGCAGCGCGGGATCCTCCTCGCGCAGTCCCGGGGCCGCGAGTACGTCCTGCGCTGCGCGCAGGTCGTCGACGCCGTGGTACAGGCTGACGAGGTCGCCGCGCAGCACCGCCCCGGGGGCGGAGGTCGGCGAGAACAGTGCCGCCTGGGTGACGAGGGCGCCGGTGAGACGGTGGATCATCTCGCAGGCCGTCCCGTCGACGAGCGCGGCCCGGGCCCGGATGTGCAGCTCGATCCACGACAGCGCCTCGCCCGTCGGCGAGCGGTCGATGCTGCTCAGCGCCGCCCGGGCGCCCCTGAGGTCGAGCGCGTTCAGGGCGACGAGCGCTCGCGCGAAGGCCCCGGCCCGCGCGCCTGTGCGCGTCGGCGGCCCCGGCTCGCTGTCGAGCACGGCGCGCGCCTCCGCGAAGCGATCGGCGAGGGCGTGTGCCAGGGCGAGGTGCTCCGCGGCATCCCTCGCGGAGGGGTGCTCGTCGGTGCGGGTGGCCCAGTGCAGCGCTTCCGCGAAGAGGATCGCCGCGGCGTCCACGTCGCCGACCAGCAGCTTCGCGATCCCGCAGCGGATCGCCGCCGAGGGCACCGCGTCGGCCATCTCGAGTGCGCGCGGAGAGCGAAGGGATGCCAGGACCCGGTCGCTCAGGCTCGACGCCTCCTCGTACCACCCGTGCGCGAGCAGGTCCCGCAGCCGGGCGTCCTGCAGCAGCAGGAAATCCCGCGGATGCGGTGCCGGCTGCGCTTCCACCCAGGCGCGGAACCGGCCGCGGGCGTTCGCGTCGACGAGGTCGTGGGGGCGCCGGGCGGCGTGGAAGAGCGCGCGCCACATCTCGTGGCGCGGGTGCTGCCGATACCAGTCGGCGGGAGCCGCGGCGAACAGCTTCTTGAGCAGGTCCGGCGCCGCGATGAGGCATCGGAAGAAGTGGTCGTCGAGGGTATCGGCGATGTTGTTCCACGATCCGCGGGTGAGATCGCGGGTGAGACGTAGGATGACCGACATAGTGCTCCTTCGGGAGGGGGAGCGCACCCAGAGCTGGGCGGCGAGCGACGGGCGAGTCGTCTCGGCTGAGGGGGTGGTCCGCGATGCGGGGAGGGGGGCGCGTGGACGAAGAACTGCGCGCGCTGGGATGTCAGAACCTCGGTGATACCCGGGGCCTCCGGATGGAGGGCGTCGGGTCGTTCGACAACTACGTGGGGCGGTTATGGTCGCCGACGGGGACGTACCGCGGTGTGTCTTCGCCCGGCGGGATGTACGTCCTTCTCGGCGTGGAGGGCGGCGCCGACGTCTCGTACGGGGGCGAGACGCTCGACCTTCGGCCCGACCATCTGGTGTTCCTCGATTCCGAGGCCGAGATCGACGTGCAGCTCACGGCCGCGACGGCCCGCTACCTGTGGAAGCTCCGCCCGACAGCTCTGGCGAACCCGCTCGTGCGCGAGCGCATGGGCGAGCCGATCCCGGTCGCGCGCGACGCGTGGCAGGTCGTGGCCGCGCTGACGAACAGCGCCCTCAAGGCGCCGCCGGGAGTCGCGCAGTCGCCCTACCTGCTGCGAGCCTCGGAACTGCTCCTGGCCGCCCTGTTCGAAGAGAGCGACGGGGTGGCCCGGGTGAAGACCTCGACGCGCCCCGACCAGGTCTTCGGCGAGGCGGTCGCCGTCATCGAGGCCACGTTCCGCACCGTGGACACGCGGCCGGCGACGGTGGCATCCGATGTCTGCGTCTCGGAGCGGACGCTGCGCCGGGCGTTCGCCCTGATGGGCACCACGCCGCGTCGCGAGATCGAGCTCCGACGCACGCGCGAGCTGCGCGCCCTGCTCGAGACCCACGGCTCCACGATCGCCTTTGAGACGCTGTGCGAGATGTCCGGTTTCGCCAGCGCGCGTCTGGCGCGCGAGGCCCTGCGACGCGTCGGCTGACGCGGGGGGCGTGGGGCGGGGCGGTCGGGCCACGGGGACTCCTCGGGACGGGTGTCCTTTCGTTTTACGGCTCGGCGCGATCCGGCCATTCGAATTCGCCCGGATGCGGCCGGAACCCGTCGCGTCGGTGGCCGGTTCCCGTTATCCGGCCGTCCGGCCCCGGCCGCGACTCACAACTGCCCGAGCCACAGCACCTCCTCGCGACTGTGTGCGCCGAGCTTGCGATAAAGCGCGCGCACGTGCGTCTTGGCGGTGTTGGGGGAGACGTGCAGCGCAGCCGCGACGTCGTTGATCGTCGCGTGCGCGTGCAGCGCCGCGAGCACCTCGCGCTCGCGCGGGGTGAGCTTCGCGCGGTCGCGGTACGACCACGGCTCGGGGATCGCGGCGGAATCGAGTGACGTCAACGGCAGGATGCGCTCGCGCAGCCCTCGCGACGCGTGGGTGAGCGCGCTGTACGCACCGTGGTGGTTGACGGCGGTGGCGGCGAGCTGCAGCGTGGTGGGCGAGACGTCTCCGGATGCCGCGAGCTCGGCCGTCGCGTAGAGCACGGCGCCCGTGGGGAGGTGGCGTGACGGCGTGGTCTCGGGGCGCGTGTGCTCGTTCTGGCGCAGGAGCGACAGCGCCTGCTTGGGCTTTCCGCGAAGAAGCGCCTGCCGCGCCAGGGGGATGACGAGGCTTCCGGGCCGATCGAGCAGACCGGCCGAGCCGAGCACGCTGTCGGCCGCACGAAGATCGTCGACCGATTGGTACAGCCCCGCGAGGTCGGCGCGAAGGACCGACCCGGCGATCGTCTCGGGGGAGGTGCGGTTCGAGCCGGTCGCGAGCAGCGTGTTGATGCGATGGATGAGGTCCCACTGCCCTCCGCGCATGAGTGCCACGCGGGTGCGGGTGTGCATGGCCACCCAGCCGAGGTCGCCCTCGACGATCGCGTCGTCGATGTGCTGGAGCTGTTCAGCGGCGGCATCCACGTCGAGGGCGGCGGTGCTGATGAGCACGCGCGCCAGGATGCCGGCCGGTTCGTAGTGGTACTGCAGGGTGCCGGGACGGCGCAGGGCGGGAGTCTCGGGAGAGAGCAGCGCGACCGCGTCGGTGTAGCGCTCCTCGAGCGCGTGGACGAGCGCGAGGTGCTCGCGGGCGTAGGGGGCGAGCGGGTGCTCCTCGGTGAGCGTTCCCCAGCGGACCGCGTCGGCGAAGCACTCGGCCGCGGCCGTGAGGTTTGCCGCGAGCAGCTTCGCGAGACCGCATCGCAGCAGCACGGACGGCATGACGTCGCCGAGCCCCTGCGGGCACTGCGGACCGGTGCGGATGGTGTGGAGGATGCCGTCGACCAGGCGCGAGGCGTTCTGGTACCAGCCGTGGGCGAGCAGCTCGCGCAGTTCGGCCTGCTGCACGCCGAGCACATCGCGGGCGGCCGGGGTCGGCTGGCTCTCGACCCAGCGCCGGAACGCCGTGACGCTCTCGCGTTTCAGCACCATCCCCGGCCGGTCGACCGCGGCGGCGATCGCCGCCGACATCGCGTGCCGGGGATGCGCGTCGAACCACTCCTCCGGCAGGGCGTCGAAGACCCGGTTGAGCACGGCGGGCTCCGTGGCGAGGTAGCGGTAGAAATTGGCATCGAGGAGTTCGTCGACACGCTCCCACTCTTCGTGGTCGAGCGCATGCTGGAGGGCGCGCGTGCGGTGCATCGGTACTCCTCGGATCGGATTCCCCGCCGCGTCGGGCGCGCGGACGACGAAGCTGGTCATCAGTCATTCGATGCCGGGGTGGACGCGAAGCGAAAACGCCACACGCAATATCACCCGAAACATCACCCGCTGAGACGCCCGCGGCGCGAGGGAGCGGCACCCGTTCGAGGCATCGGGACGATGCGTCGCTCGCGGGCTCCGCGCGCTCGCCGCCGCGGCTCTCGACCACCCAGATGCGCGAACGCCTCGGATATGACGCGAGGGGTGAGCATTCGGGTGAGGCCGTCTTGTTCCGGCGGCCGTCGACCGTGCCGGGCGCACCCTTCCGACGCTGTCGGTGATGGATGCCGGCTCCGCGGCCGAGTTCGCCGGAGGTTCCCTGTCGATGTCAGCGCAGGGGTGAGGCGAACGGGTGAGAGAGCGAACGACTTCGGAGGTGAGATTCCTGGATCGGCTCGTCAATCGGGCATGCGTACGTGTTTCGTGGCTCTGGCAACCGTCTCAGACGGGCTGCGGGGGTACCCCCGGATCCCTGCTCATCTCTGCACGTTCGACAGCAAGAAGGAGCCCTCGTGCGTCCCACTTCCGCGCGCCGACAAGACGGCGCACCACCCAGAAAGAGAGCGTTGCTCTCGAGCCTGCTCGCCTTCGGCCTCGTCGCGGCAACGCTGTCGGCGGGCCTCGTTTCGGCGGACGTATCGCCGGCCGTGGCTGCGCCGGGGAACCCGGGTACGCCGTCAGCGCCGAGCACGCTTTACAACGAGACGTTCGAGAACGGGGTGGGGGCCGATCCGATCCTGCTCACCGATTACACCGGCGCGACGGGCACCCGCTACACGGCGGATCAAGCGTGGCTCGAGAACTGCAACGGTGCCATCGTCGAGTTCAACAGTCCGGATTCCGGGATCGACTCGCCCGCTGTCAACCGTTGTCGCCCGAACTCATCAGGGGACGACCCGCGAATCAGCTACGGGGCGATCAGACAGTTGGCTTATGCCCTCGGGTCGTACGCGGGCACGGACCCAGCGACGAACCACGCCGTGGCTGCTTACACGAACGGCAACCCGGGCCCGAATCGGGTTGAGATCCAAACGGTAAATACGATTCCCCTCAATGCATCGGGTCGTTACGTGTCTTTCAGCGTTGACACGGCCGCATTCAACTGCGAGTACTCGGCGCCCTCCTACGACTTCTACCTCGTGCAGTCGGACGGTACGCAAGTGTTTGCGGGTTCAGCAAACGCATGCACCTCAGGTAGGACGACCAGCGTGCCCGCAATCGATGGTGGACGTGCGCGATCCGATGTCAGCGTCGGCACGTACACGTCCGACGGTGCTGTGAAAGTCACCGGGAACAGTCTCGGTCTGATCATGCGCAACTCCAACGGCAGCGGTCTGGGGAACGACGCCGCGTTCGACAACCTCAAGATCCTCGACGTCACGCCGCAGATGGACAAGTCATTCAGCCCCGCGCTGCAGCGCACGGGCGACGTGGCGACCCTCACCTTCACGGTGACGAACACCAGTGAGCTCGGAGCCAAGGGCGGGTGGGGGTTCACCGACAACCTGCCCAACGGGCTCGTGCTCGCCAACGGCAACGTGGGCGGCACGTGTGACGCGGTCACCTCGGCACCTGCCGGTGGACGCACCATCCGCGTCGCCGACGGCAACCTCTCCAAGGGAGAATCGTCCTGCACCATCACCGTCGAGGTCACCTCGACGCAGGCGGGCACGTACGACAACTGTCCGACGACCAACGTCACAACGAACGGTCTCAATCAGCCCGACTGCGCGCGCATCGAATTCAGCGACCCGACCTTCACGACCTCCAAGACGGTCGACAAGGAATTCGCGCGCCCGGGCGACGTCGTCACGTACACCATCACGGTGAAGAACACGGGGCGCGTGCCGTACAGCGAACAGCGCCCGGCTGCCTTGACCGACGACCTGTCGAAGGTCCTCGATGACGCCACCTACAACGATGACGCCTCGAACGGGGCTGTCGTGTCCGGTGACACGCTCTCGTGGTCGAGTGCGTTGGCGGTCGGCGAGACGAAGACGATCACGTATTCGGTCACGGTCAACGACCCCGACAAGGGCGACAAGGTGCTCGACAACGTCGTGACGCCGAAGGGTGACGGCGGCACCTGCGACCCCGAGGGCGACTGCAAGACATCGACTCCGGTGCAGACGTACAAGGTCGACAAGACGTCCGACAAGTCGACGGTCTCCCCCGGCGACACGGTGACTTACACGATCACCGTCACCAACACCGGCAAGGTCGCCTATTCCGAGAAGGAGCCGGCGTCGTTCGACGACGACCTCTCGAAGGTGACCGACGACGCGACCTACAACAACGACGCCACCAACGGTGCGACCGTCTCGGGTAACACGCTGTCGTGGGCGGGAACACTCGCCGTCGGCGAGACCAAGACGATCGTCTACTCGGTCACGGTCAACAAGCCCGATACGGGCGACAAGGTGCTTGAGAACGCCGTTGTGCTGACGGGCCCCGGGCCCACCCCGCCCCCGCCGCCGATCATCACCAAGGTCGGCACGTACACGGTCGAGAAGGCCGTCGACAAGACGACGGCCAAGTCGGGCGACAAGGTGACGTACACGGTCACGGTGAAGAACACCGGTCAGACGGACTACACGACCGATGAGCCCGCGTCCTTCACCGACGATCTGTCGAAGGTCACCGACGACGCGACGTACAACAAGGACGCCACGAACGGCGCGACGGTCGACGGCAACACGCTGTCGTGGTCGGGTGCCCTAGCGAAGGGCGAGACGAAGACCATCGTCTACTCCTTCACCATCAACAACCCGGATCTCGGCGACCGCGTGCTGCACAACGTGGTGACTCCGACGGGACCCGGTGGCGACTGCGGCGGCGTCTGCGAGACGACCACGAAGAACACCACCCCGCCGCCGGGCCCGCTGGCCGCGACCGGCGGAATGATCCTCGCCACCGCTCCCGCGTGGCCGTGGATCGGGCTGGGAGCGCTCGGGTTCGCTGTGCTGATCGCTCTCGGTGTGGCCCGGGTGCGCCGCGTCCACCTGGACGACGGCTCGCAGGGCTGACGCCGAGAGGGTGGGAGCGACCGACGGTCGCTCCCACCCCCCTCCCTCGTTTGACCTCAGCCCCCGGACGAGGGACGGTGCCGCTGCGTGCGAACCGGCGGCACCAGGCGGGGCCGGTCGCGCCAGACCGGCCCCGCGCTCACGACTTCTGCCTTCGAGGAATGACAAGTGACGACAGAGGCCCAACCCGTGGCGACCGCCCGGACAGCCCCGCCCCGGCGGGTGTGGAGGCTCGCCTCCGCCCGGTTCTCGGACCACCGAGAAGACTTCCGCGAGGCGACCATGAATGACATCCCCGCCGAATCGTCCGAGCGGCGTACTCCTCGAACACACGACGCGAACATTCAGCCCGCGGAAGAGCTGCATCCCGCTGTCGGGGCCGTTCTACTGGCCGCGGCTCAGGACTCGGTCACGGCCCGCGGTGCGCGGCGACGCGAGGCCTTCCGCACGGCGCGCTTCCTGCTGGCTGGATGCCGACTTCTCGGTCAACCGAGGTCGTCGATCGCCGAGCTTCTCGGGGTGCGTATGGACACCATTTCGTCCCGGAGCAGTGTCGAGGGCGACATCCACGTCGGGACGTTCGCCCGCTTGGCCGGCGTAGACGTCGCTGTGGTCGAAGAGTGGCGACATCGTGGCGACCTCCCAGCTCCCACCTTCGACCTGTCAGGACGGGTCGTCTACCCGGCTGCCGACCTGCTGGCCGCTCTCATTCGGAATCACGGGCAGCGGTGGTGACAACGCTCTGCGGCGGCTTGTGCACCGGAGGTCACAGCGGACGAGAAAGCGGGTGATGTTTGGGGTGATATTCCCGAATCGGCTCGTTGCTGCGGAGTGTCGCGGTGTTTTCTGACTCTCGCACCCGTCCCCGACGGTTCGCGGGGGTTCTACCCGGCCCCTGGTCATCACTGCCTGTTCCGACAGCAAAAGGAGCCCTCGTGCGTCCATTCACGCCGCGCCGCCCAGACGGCGCGCCCCCCATAAAGAGGGCCGTTCTCTCGACCCTGCTCGCCTTCGGGCTCGTCGCAGCACCGCTGTCGGCGAGCCTCGTCACCCCGCTGGCGGCAAGCGCGGCGCAGTCGCCGTCGGAGGTGTGGATCACCGGCTCTCGCGGCTCGACCGCGAATGGCGGGACGGCGCAAGCGAGCTTCGGCAATGTGAACTCCGTCGACGTCCGTGCGTCAGGGAACGGCGGGCTGGCCCCTCAGATCTTCGCCGGGGATCTCACCGCCACAGGAGCCAACGCATTCTGGTCACCGGACGCGCCGCAGGGCACGCCCGGCTTCACCCAGCAGGTGGGCAGTGGCCAAACGTGGACATCGCAGATCACCTTCGCGAAACCGGTCATCGCGCCGAAGGTCCACATGGTGAATGTGGATGCCAGCGCCATCCGCATCTACGGCAACAACACCGCGGGCGCCCCGATCTCGGTCACGCGTGTCTCCGGCAACAACATTTTCACCATCAACGGAAACGGCGTCATCAATGCCGATCGCCGCGTGGCCGCGAACAACGGCTGCCAGAACAACGACGGATCCAACCCGTCGGGCGCCTGCGGATCCGTCTCCCTCGGGTCCGGCGTCATCAAGACGTTCGAGATGTACAACGAAGGCGCCTTCAACGGCGACGGGTGGGCGTGGACGATGTCCTACCCGACTGCCCCGCTGACGAAGCAGTTCTCCCCGAACCAGATCGAGCCCGGCCAGACGAGCACGCTGACCTTCACGATCGCGAACCCCGCGAACGAAGCGCAGCCGACACTCACGCCGCTCGACTTCACCGACAACCTGCCCAGCGGCGTCACGCTCAAGGACACCGCGACGACGAACAACGGTCAGTGCGGATCGCCGACCTATTCGGGTCTCGCCGCCGGGGGATCGACGATCCAGGCGGGGAACATCACGGTCGCCGCCGGGGCGACGTGCCAGATCACGGTCAACGTGACCGCGATCACTCCCGGCACCTACGTCAACGACAACTCGAACCTGTCCACCTCCGTCGCGAACCTCATCCCTAACGCCAACACGTCGTTGAAGGTCGCTCCTCGCTCTTACACGGTTTCCAAGACGTCGGACAAGGCGACGGCGAAGCAGGGCGACAACGTGACCTACACCGTCACCGTGAAGAACACCGGCGGTCTTGATTACACCTCGGCGAACCCGGCGTCGTTCACCGACGACCTCTCCGCGGTGCTCGATGACGCGACGTACAACAACGACGCATCGAATGGCGCGACGGTTTCCGGGAACACTCTGTCGTGGTCCGGTCCGCTTGCGGCCGGGCAGACGCAGACAATCACATATTCGGTGAAGGTGAACAACCCCGACAACGGCGACAAGGTTCTCACCAACAAGGTCACACCCACCGGACAGAACGGGTCCTGCGACCCCAACGGCACCTGCGCCACCTCGACCCCCGTGCAGTCCTACACGATCGAGAAGAGCGTGGACCGCACCAAGGTCATCCCCGGGCAGAAGGTCACCTACACGGTGAAGCTGACCAACACGGGCAAGGTCGACTACACGGCGCAGAATCCGGCCGCGTTCACCGACGACCTCTCGGCCGTGACCGACGACGCGACGTACAACAACGACGCCACCAACGGCGCCGTCGTGAACGGCAACACGCTGTCGTGGTCGGGCGCTCTCGCGCAGGGGGCGACGCAGACCATCACGTACTCGTTCACCGTCAACGACCCCGACACGGGAGATCAGCAGCTGACCAACGCGGTCACGCCGAACGACCCGTCCGCGTGTCAGGGCAAGTGCACGACGACCGTTCCGAACGAGGGCTACACGGTCGCCAAGAGCGTCGACAAGACCTCTGCGCGTCCTGGCGACACGGTGACGTACACGGTCACGGTGCGCAACACCGGCAAGGTCGCCTTCACCGCGCAGAACCCGGCCTCGTTCACCGACGACTTGTCGAAGGTGACCGACGACGCGACGTACAACAACGACGCCACCAACGGCGCGACCGTCTCGGGCAACACGTTGTCGTGGTCGGGGGCCCTGGCCATCGGTGAGACGAAGACGATCGTCTACTCGTTCACCGTGAACACGCCCGACACCGGCGACAAGAAGCTCGACAACGCCGTGACCCCGACCAACCCCGCGGGCGACTGCGTGGGGTCGTGCACCACGTCGACTCCGGTGCAGACGTACGACGTCGAGAAGACCGGTGACAAGACCGTGGCCAACCCCGGCGACGTCGTCACCTACACGGTCACCGTGAAGAATACGGGCAACGTCGCGTACACCGACCAGGAGCCGGCGTCGTTCACCGACGACCTGTCGAAGGTCACCGACGACGCGACGTACAACAACGACGCCACCAACGGTGCGACCGTCTCGGGCAACACCCTGTCGTGGGCGGGAACGCTCGCCATCGGGGAGACGAAGACCATCGTCTACTCCGTCACGGTGAACAACCCCGACACCGGCGACAAGGTGCTGACCAACTCCGTGGTCCCCACCGGCCCCGGACCCGACGACCCCACGCCGAAGACGTTCACCACGGACGTGCAGACGTACAAGGTCGAGAAGTCGGCCGACAAATCTCCGGTCAACCCGGGCGACAAGGTCACGTACACGATCACCGTCACCAACACGGGAGAGGCGGACTACACCGCCGACAAGCCGGCATCCTTCACCGATGACCTGTCCAAGGTGACCGACGACGCGACGTACAACGACGACGCCACCAACGGTGCCGTCGTGAACGGCAACACGCTGTCGTGGTCGGGCGCCCTGGCGAAGGGCGAGTCGAAGACAATCGTGTACTCGTTCACCGTCAACACCCCCGACACGGGTGACAAGGTGCTCGAGAACGCGGTCGTCCCCGACGGCCCCGGCAACGAGGGTCCGCCGCCGCCGACCGTGGTCCCGGTGCAGACGTACAAGACCGAGAAGACCGCCGACAAGTCGTCGGTGACCCCGGGCGACACGGTCACGTACACGATCACCGTCACCAACACGGGAGAGGCGGACTACACCGCCGAGAAGCCGGCATCCTTCACCGACGACCTGTCGAAGGTGACCGATGACGCGACCTACAACAACGACGCCACCAACGGCGCCGTCGTGAACGGCA
>CAJYJO010000046.1 GCA_913774845.1 uncultured Microbacterium sp.
GTCGAACATCCGAGAAGCCGTCTCGGCCATTCGAGAGGAAACGGAATGCGCACACTGGTGCTGAACGCGGGCTACGAGCCCCTCGCGGTCGTGTCGTTCAAGCGAGCCCTCGTGCTCGTGATGAACGAGAAAGCCGTCGTCGTCGAACGCATCGAGGAGGATCCCGTCTGGGCCGCCGCGGGGACGTACGACCGTCCGGCGGTGATCATCCTGACGCGGTACGTGCGCGTGCCGGGTGCGCGCCGGGTGCCGGTCACCCGCCGTGGCGTCCTGCGCCGCGACGCCCACCGCTGCGGGTACTGCGGCAAGGCCGCGTCGACGATCGACCACGTCCTGCCACGCTCGCGCGGGGGCAAGGACACGTGGGAGAACCTCGTCGCGTGCTGCCTGCACTGCAACAACGTCAAGGGCGACCGCACTCCGCAGGAGATGCGTTGGGAGCTGCGGCTCGTGCCGGCGCCCCCGCACGGTTCGTCGTGGACGGTGCGCGGTGTCGACAAGAGCGATCCGCGGTGGGAGCCGTACCTGGCGCTGGCAGCCTGATCTCGACCGATGGCCGTCCGTGAAATGTGTGGAAGCGAGAAGGTTCGTCTTCTCGGGCCGCGTCGCGTCGCGTGAGTGATGGGATGGGGGCATGACACGTGCCCTCCTCGTCATCGACATGCAGCGCGGCTTCGACGACCTCGCCTTCTGGGGTCCGACCGCGAACCCGGAGTGCGAGCGCCACGTCGGCGCCCTGATCGACGCCTGGCGCCGTGACGGAGAGCCGATCGTGGTCGTGCGCCACGATTCGGCGTCTCCCGCCTCCCCGCTCCATCCGGACGCCGAGGGCAATGGCCTCGTCGCGGCGGTGGCCGCAGCCCCGGCCGATCTCGTCGTGTCCAAGAACGTCAACTCGGCGTTCTACGGCGATCCCGACCTGCACGCCTGGTTGCAGGGGAACGGCATCCGGGAGCTGGTGATCTGCGGCATCCAGACGAACATGTGCGTCGAGACGACCGCGCGCATGGCCGGCAACCTCGGCTACGAGGTGACGGTGGTCCTGGATGCCACGCGCACCTTCGATCTGAACGGAGAGATCGCGGGGCTGGGTACCGTCACGCGTACGGCCGCCGAGCTGATGGCGAGCACCGCTCTGGTGCTGCAGCAGGGAGGTTTCGCGCGGATCGCCGCGACGGCCGATCTGATCTGAGACGGGAGCTTCGGGCGGAGCGTGCCCGTTCTGCCGCGCGATCGGGGCTTTCCGCGCGATGTCGGAGGTCGATCGTATCTTCGACACACAGGGATTGAGGTCATCGAACAGATGTTCTAACCTGTGGGAGTGAGGGCGATCGTGAGAGACCAGGTACAGGCCGTACCCGACATCCATGCGTTGCGCGATCGCCTCGAGCGCATGCAGGGGCGGCGCATGGACGCGCCCATCCTCCCGGCGCATCCGGCGTTCTCGCCGCTGCTGCCCGGTGGGGGTCTGCGGTCGGGGTCGGCGTACGCACTGGCCCGCTCCGCCTCGCTCCTGCTGGCGCTCATGGCCCGACCCTCCCAAGACGGAGCCTGGTGCGGGGTGATCGGCATGCCCGAGCTCGGAGCCGAAGCCGCCGAGAAATACGGTCTCGACCTCGACCGACTCGTGTTCATCCCCGACCCGGGTCCCCGGTGGTTGGCGGTCACGGCGACGATCACCGAGGTACTGCCGGTCGTGGCCGTGCGACCTCCCGCCGGATCGTCCGCCGCGCGCGGGGGCGCCGAGACCACGCGACTGGCCGCGCGCCTGCGCGATCGCGGGTCGGTGCTGCTCGTCCAGGGCGCGTGGCCGCAGGCCGAGGCGGTGATCGACGTGGCCGACCCCCGGTGGTCAGGCATCGGGCAGGGGCACGGGTATCTCGCCGGTCGCGAGCTGACGGTCTCGGTGACCAGCCGCCGTTCGCCGAACGCCCGGCGCGCCCGCATGCTGCTGCCCGCCGCCGACGGCTCCATCGAGCTGCTGGGCGCTCCCGCCGAGCGCCTGGTGCCGCGCGAACGCGACGCCTTCCCCGTACGGGCGGTGGGGTGATGCACGCTCCCACGCGCAGCCTCGTGCTGTGGTTCCCCGATTGGCCGATCACGGCGTTCCTCATCGAGGCCGTGAGCCCGCCTCGACCGGATGCCGCGGTGGCGGTGTTCGCGAACAACGTCGTCGTCGCGTGTTCGTGGGCGGCGCGAGAGCACGGGGTGCGCCGCGGGCAGAAGCGCCGTGATGCGCAGGCGCTGTGTCCCGGGCTGCAGGTGGTCCCGGCCGACCCGGTGCGCGACGCGCGCGCGTTCGCCCCGGTCGTCGCCCGGATCGAGGATCGCGCCCCCGGGGTGCAGGTCGTGCGGCCGGGGCTGTGCGCCCTCCGTGCGCGGGGACCGGCTCGCTACTACGGCGGCGAGCTCGAGGCGGCTCGCATGTTGATCCGCCAGCTCGACGACGACGGATTCCCGGGTGTGCGCGCGAGCGTCGCCGACGGGGTGTTCACCGCCGAGCAGGCGGCACGGACGGCGCGGCTCGACGACCCCGTACGCATCGTCGAGCCGGGTGGAGCGGCCGCCTTCCTCGCCCCCCTGTCGATCGCCACCCTCGACGACGACGAGTTCGGCAGCCTGCTGTCGCGATTGGGCGTGCACACCCTGGGCGAGCTGGCGAAACTCCAGGTCGAGCGGATGCGGGAGCGGTTCGGCGAGAGGGGGGTGCGTCTGCACGCCCTCGCCGGGGGCCTGGACTCGCAACCGGTCCAGCCGCGCACGCCTCCGCCCGAGCTGCACCGCGACGTCGCGTTCGAGCCCCCGCTCGAGCTCGCCGACCAGATCGCGTTCGGCATGCGCGTCGCGGCCGAGGAGTTCATCGCCCAGCTCGGCGCGCACGACCTCGTCTGCACCGAGCTGCGGGTCGTGCTCACGGGGGAGCGGGGCGAACGCAGCGAGCGCGTGTGGTTGCACCCCGGATCGTTCGACGCCGCGGGGGTGGTCGACCGCGTGCGCTGGCAGCTGGCCGAAGACGCCCAGGGCATCTTCGGCAGCGGTGTCGCGGGCGTGCACATCGAGCCCGAGGCCGTCGACGTCGCGGCGCACCACGCCAAGGGGCTGTTCGGCGCCGGACCCGATGAGCGCGTGCACCACGCCCTCTCGCGCGTGCAGGCCATGCTGGGGCACCGCGGGGTCGTGACCCCCACGATCGGGGGCGGGCGCTGGCTCGCCGAGCGCCAGGTGCTCGTGCCGTGGGGCGATCGTGCGGTCACCGAGAAGGTGCGGACGCGACCGTGGCCGGGCAGTCTCCCCGATCCCCTGCCCGCCACCGTCTACCCCGAACCCCGTCTGGTGGGCGTCACCGACATCGCGGGGGCGCCGGTCACGGTCGGGGAACGCGACGTGCTCAGTGCTCCGCCCGCCGTGCTCGAGACGGCGGGACAGCGGCGGCGCATCAGCGAATGGGCGGGACCCTGGCCGATCAGCGAACGGGGATGGGATGCCCTGCGTGCGCGCAAGGCCCACCGGTTCCAGGTGGTCGACGCCGACGGAGGCGCATGGCTGCTGGTGGTCGAAGAGGGCGAGTGGCGAGCGGAGGGGCGTTATGACTGACGACGGATCCCGCCCCGAATCGAGGGAGCGCTGATGGGCTGGACCAACCCTCCCGTCAAATGGTCGGAGCTCGAGCGCCTGCTCAGCGACGCCCGTCGTCCCACCGGCGCCCCGCCGAACGGCGACGGCGGCGACAGCCCCGCCTGGTCGCACAAGCGCGGCGCCTACGTGCCGCCCTCGATCGAGCGGCCGTCCGACACCGTGCCGTACGCCGAACTGCACGCGCACTCGTCGTACTCGTTCCTCGACGGTGCGTCCTCTCCCGAAGAACTCGTCGAAGAGGCCGAACGACTGGGGCTGCACGCTCTCGCCCTCACCGACCACGATGGCTTCTACGGAATCGTGCGGTTCGCCGAGGCGGCCGAGCAGCGCGCGGTGAATACCGTCTTCGGGGCGGAGCTCTCGCTCGGGCTCACCGCCCCCCAGAACGGAGAAGCCGACCCGGGCGGCTCCCACCTGCTCGTCCTCGCCCGACGAGAAGAGGGCTATCACCGTCTCGCGGCGGCCATCACCCACGCGCAGCTCACCGGCGCCGAGAAGGGGCGACCGGTCTACGACCTCGAAGACCTCGCCGAGCGCGCCGGCGGACCGCGCGACCCGCAGTGGGCGGTGCTGACCGGATGCCGGAAGGGGGCGGTGCGTCAGGCCCTCGCCTTCGAGGGGCCGGCCGGGGCCGCGCGAGAGCTCGACACCCTCGTCGACCTGTTCGGCGCGGAGGCCGTCTACGTCGAGCTCATGGACCAGGGCGACCCCCTCGACTCCCGCCGCAACGACGTGCTCGCCGGTCTCGCCGCCGAGCGGGGCCTTCCGATCCTCGCCACCAACAACGTGCACTACGCCGCACCGCAGAAAGAGCTGCTGGCGGCCGCGGTCGCCGCCGTGCGGGCGAACCGCGGTCTCGACGAGCTCGACGGGTGGCTCCCCGCCCACGCCGGGGCGCACCTGCGCTCCGGCGTCGAGATGGCGGCGCGGTTCCGGCGCTATCCCGGAGCGGTGGCCCGCACGGTGCAGCTGGCCGACGAGATCGCCTTCCCCTTGCGTCGGGCCAAACCCGCTCTGCCGAGGCAGAAGGTCCCCGAGGGGCACACCCCCATGTCGTGGCTGCGGCACCTGGTGTGGGAGGCCGTCCCGCGCAAGTACCCGAACCTGTCCGACGACGACCGGCGGCGGATCGAACGCGAACTCGGCGTCATCGAGATGAAGGACTTCCCGGGGTACTTCCTCATCGTCTACGGCATCGTCGCGGAGGCGCGTCGCCGCGGCATCCTGTGCCAGGGGCGTGGATCGGCCGCCAACAGCGCGGTCTGCTACCTGCTCGACATCACGGCGGTCGACTCGATCTTCTACAAGCTGCCGTTCGAGCGGTTCCTGTCGAGCCTGCGCGACGAGGAGCCCGACATCGACGTCGACTTCGACTCGGACCGCCGCGAAGAGATCATCCAGTGGGTCTACCAGGAGTACGGGCGCGAGCGGGCGGCGCAAGTGGCGAACGTCATCCAATACCGCCCGAAGAACGCGGTGCGCGACATGGCCCGCGCACTCGGGCACTCGCCGGGTCAGCAAGACGCCTGGTCGAAACAGGTCGAGCGGTGGGGAGCGACGCTCGAGACGGGAGCCGATCATGACATCCCCGATCAGGTCATCGAGTTCGCGTCCGAGCTCTTGAAGGCACCGCGGCATCTCGGCATCCACTCCGGGGGCATGGTGCTCACGGATCGCCCGGTGGGCGAGGTCGTGCCCATCGAGCACGCGCGCATGGAGAACCGCACGGTCATCCAGTGGGACAAAGACGACGCGGCGTGGATGGGACTGGTCAAGTTCGACCTGCTGGGCCTCGGCATGCTGGCGGCGCTGCAGTACTGCTTCGACCTGATCCGCGATGCGACGGGTGAGGACTGGGAGCTGTCGACCCTGCCCAAAGAAGAGAAGGCGGTCTACGACATGCTGTGCCGCGCCGACTCGATCGGGGTGTTCCAGGTCGAGTCGCGCGCGCAGATGGGACTGCTCCCGCGGCTGCAGCCGCGGAAGTTCTACGACCTCGTCGTGCAGATCGCCCTCATCCGGCCCGGGCCCATCCAGGGGGGCGCGGTGCACCCGTTCGTGCGGCGCAAGCTCGGGCAGGAGGAGATCACCTACGTCCACGAGAAGCTGCGCCCGGTGCTGGAGCGCACGATGGGCGTGCCGGTGTTCCAGGAGCAGCTCATGCAGATGGCCGTCGCCGTCGGCAACTGCTCCGCCGAAGACGCCGACCTGCTGCGCCGCGCCATGGGGTCGAAGCGCGGACTGGAACGCATCGACTCGCTGCGCGAGACGCTGTACGAGGGGATGGCCGAGAACGGGCTGGTCGGCCGTGTCGCCGACGAGCTGTACGCCAAGATCCAGGCGTTCGCGAACTTCGGGTTCGCGGAATCGCACTCGCTGTCGTTCGCGCTGCTCGTGTACGCGAGTTCGTGGATCAAACTGCACTATCCCGCGGCATTTCTCGCCGGTCTCCTGCGCGCGCAGCCCATGGGGTTCTACTCGCCCGCCACCCTCACCGCCGATGCCCGCCGCCACGGGGTCGTCGTGCGCCGGCCCGATCTGCTGCGTTCGGGGATCGAGGCGACGCTCGAAGCGGTGGACGACGCGCCGGATCGGGAAGGAGCGGAGCGGGGGGATGCCGCGCCGAATCGAGCGGGAGCGGAGCGGGGGGATGCTGCGCCGGATCGGGCGGGAGCGGAGCGGGGGGATGCCACCGGGCGCGGCGCGCCGACCGGACTCGACGCGTGCGCGCATTCGGCCCAGCCGCCGACGGGGGAGTTCGACCCCTCCGAGCCCGACGAGACGCTCGCCCATCGCCGGGACGGGGGGTTCGCCGTGCGACTCGGGCTCGCCGGGGTCACCGGGATCGGAACCAGGGTCGCCGAGCGCATCGTCGCCGAGCGCGAGGAGGGCGGCGCCTATCGGGACCTGCGCGACCTCGTGCGCCGCACCGGACTCGTCACCGCGCAGCTCGAGGCCCTCGCCACGGCCGGAGCGTTCGACTGCCTCGGGCACACGCGCCGCGAGGCGATCTGGTTGTCGGGCTCGGCCGCCCTGGACCGCCCGGAGTTCCTCCCCGACTCCCTCGTGGCCGTGCAGCCGCCGCTGTTCACCGACCCCTCGAGCTACGAGATCCTCGCCTCCGACCTGTGGGCGACGGGTCTCTCGGCCGACGACCACCCGCTGACCCACTTCCGCGCCGCGCTCGACGCCCGCGGGGTGCTCACCTCTCGAGAGCTGCGTACGTTCGAGACGGACCGGCGCATCGAGGTGGCGGGCCTCGTCACGCATCGGCAACGGCCGGCCACGGCCTCCGGGATCACGTTCCTCAACCTCGAAGACGAACACGGTCTGATGAACGTCATCTGCTCGGTGGGCGTGTGGAACAGATATCGACGAGTCGCCCGCGAATCGCCCGCGCTCATCGTGCGGGGGATGCTCGAGCGGTCCGTCGAAGGCGTGACCAACGTCGTCGCCGACGGGTTCACCGATCTGCGCGTGGGAGTCGCCCACGCGTCCCGAGACTTCCGGTGACGGCGGACGCCATCACTAGACTCGGGCCATCTCGCCCGGTTCCGCACCTGACAGGGGAAACGACATGACTGACACTCCCATCCCGCCCGACGGCTGGTATCCCGACCCCGCGGGAGGCGGTGGCCTGCGCCGGTGGGACGGCGCCCGCTGGACCGACGAGCTGCGCGCGGCCGACGGTTCCGCGCTGACGCCTGCCGAGCCCTCGCGCGACAGCGTCGACCACGACTCCGCCGTCGACCACGACTCCGCCGTCGCTCACGACTCCGCCGTCGGCGCATACGGCCCCGTCGGCGATCGCGGTCAGGACCCCGCCGTCGCGTTCACCGCGTCCGAGCCGACCGAGTCGGCAGCCCCCGCTTCGCACGACGCCCCCGCTTCGCATGACGCTGCCGCTTCCCACGACGCGCCCGCATCGCACGACGCCGCCCGCACCGGCGACGGGCTCGCCGGCACCGGCTCGACGGCGCCCGAGAGCGTGTCGACGCCGGCCGCGACCGCGGGCCCGACCGAGGCCCCCCGGATCGTCGAGCCTGCGGCGACGAGCGACATCCCGAGCGCCGCGCCCGCCGAGCCCGCGCCGGCCACCCCGTCGGCCCCGCTCACCGACACCTCGCAGGCTGCCCCGACCGACGCCTCACCGGCCGCGCCCGCCGCCGCCCCGGCCGCCGCCGCTCCGCAGGCCCCGCCCGCTGCCCCGGTCGTCCCGCCCGCCGCCCCGGCCTACTCCTCGGCGCCCGCGTTCCCTCGCGACCCGTCGCCGGCCTACGCCGGCGCGGGCGCCGCCGCGGCCGGGTACGGCGCTTCCGCCTACCCCGCCTCGGCCTACGCCGGCGCGCCCCCGGTCGCCGACACGGAGGGGCGCCGCGACATCAAGACGAACACCGTGTGGATCTGGCTGGTGGTCCTCCTGCCGCTGGTCGGCGTGCTCGGCCTGGTGATGTTCGACTGGACGTCGTACATCCGCGATTCCTTCTACGCCGGGGTGTACGCCTACGAGTCCGGCGACACCTCGATGGCTACCTCTTCCGCCGCAGGAACGCTCATCACGCTCGTGGCGTCGGTGGTCACCCTCGTGATCACGGCGCTCACGGTGCTGTTCTCCTTCCTCGACTGGCGTCAGCTGCGCGCGCGCGGCGTCGAGCGACCGTTCCACTGGGCCTGGAGCTTCTTCGTGCTGATGATCGGCTCGGGCCTGGTCTATGTCATCGGGCGGGGCATCGTCCTGCGCCGCCGCACCGGCTCGGGCCTTGCCCCGATCTGGGCCTCGATCGCCGTCAACATCGTCGCCGTCGTCGCCCTGTCGATCTGGGTCGTGGTGCTGCTGTCGCAGCTGTTCTCGCTCATCAATGAGTTCGCCGGCACCTACGGGTACTGACCCGGAGGGGGCCGTCGACGCCGTCGGCGCGCCCCCTCCCGGGGCCGACGATGACGCCGCATGACGTTGTGTTCCGTTCTGCGACAGCGATGCCCTCGGCATCCGGCGGCCGACATACGCTCCTGACACCGACGCCCGATGTCGGCTACGCCGGGGAGGCCACCATGTCCACACCGTCCATCGCTCAGCAGGTCGACGACTTCAACGTCGGCTTCGAGTCTCAGATCGGCGATCGCCTCGCCGCCGTCTTCTCCGGGGAGCAGGACGATCTCCGCGCCGCAGGAGTGCCGGCCGGGGCCCTGAGCGTCGGCGACGCGGCACCCGACGCCGAGCTGCTCACCGCGGACAGCGCGGAGACCACCTTCTCGGCGGTGCTCGCCGACGCCGTCACGGTGGTCGTCTTCTACCGCGGTGCGTGGTGCCCGTACTGCAACATCACCCTCCGCACCTACCAGGAGCAGCTGCTCCCGGCCCTGCGGGAGCAGGGTGCCCAGCTGGTCGCCGTGTCGCCGCAGACGCCGGACGGCTCCGCCCAGAGCGTCGCCAACGGCGACCTGGACTTCGTCGTCCTCTCCGACCCCTCCAACACCCTCGCCGACCGCTTCGGGATCGTCACCGAGCCCAGCGCTTCCGCCCGCGAGGCGCACACCGAACTCGGATTCGACGTCGCCGACAGCAACGTCGACGCCACCGCTCGCGTGCCCTTCCCGTCCGTCTACGTCATCGACGGGGCCGGTCGTATCCGCTTCGCCGACATCCACGTCGACTACACGACGCGCACCGAGGTCGCCGACATCCTCGACGCGGTCCGCGCTCTCGGCGAGAGCTGACCTCGTACCCCGCCGACGGGCGTCGACCACCGGCCCTCGGCCATCGTGTTCGGTGCCCGTGTGCGGGGTTCTCCGCTCAGAACGAGCGGAGCGAGACGACGGCGTCGAGCAGGGCGTGCGCCGTCTCGTCCTTCGTCCCGGATGCCGAAGCCACGACCGCGCCCGCGGCATCCACGATCGTGAGGGCGTTGGCCGCCGACTCGAAGCCGCGCGTCCAGCCCACGGCGTTGGCGGCCAGCAGGTCGACGCCCTTGCGCGCCGCCTTCGCGCGGGCGCGCTCGAGCAGCTCGGCGTCGTCGGCCACGGTCTCGGCGGCGAAGGCGACGATCGTCTGCCCCGGGCGGCGATCCGCCACGAGACCGGCGACGATGTCGCGGTTCTCCCGCAGCTCGAGCGTCAGTGCGCCGGGGGAGTCCTGCTTGCGGAGCTTGTGCTCCGACGCCGCCGCCACGGAGTAGTCGGCGACCGCCGCGGCCATGACGATCACGTCGGCGTCGGGGGCCACGGCATCCATCGTCCTGCCGAGCTCGTCGGCGGTCGCGACGGTCAGGACCTCGACGCGCGGGTCGGGGCGGACATCGGCGTCGAGATGCGCGGCGACCAGGGTCACGCGCGCCCCGCGGTCCGCGGCGGCCCGTGCGATCGCCACCCCCTGCCGACCGCTCGAGCGATTGCCGAGGTAGCGCACCGGGTCGATGGGCTCGCGCGTACCCCCGGCGCTCACGACGATCGAGACACCCTCGAGGTCGCGCGGCCGTTCGACGAGGGCGAGGGCGGCGGCGACGATGTCCTCCGGCTCCGACATGCGGCCCGGTCCCGAGTCGCCGCCGGTGAGGACGCCGTCCTCCGGCCCGACCACGTGCACGCCCCGGGTTCGGAGAACGTCCATGTTGTGGACCGTGGCCGGGTGCCGCCACATCTCGGTGTGCATCGCGGGGGCGACGACCACCGGTGCGGTCGTCGCGAGCAGGGTCGTGCCGAGCAGGTCGGAGGCGAGCCCGGCGGTCATCGCCGCGAGCGTGTTTGCGGTGGCGGGGGCGACGATCACGAGATCGGCGGCCTGCCCGAGCGCGACGTGCCGGACCTTGGCGACGTCGTCGTGCACCGAGGTGGTGACCGGGTTGCGGCTGAGCGCCTCCCAGGTGGGGAGGCCGACGAAGCGCAACGCGTCGTCGGTGGGAACGACGTGCACGTCGTGCCCGGCCTTCACCAGCAGCCGCACGAGGCCGACGGTCTTGTAGGCGGCGATGCCCCCGGTGACTCCCACGACGACGAACATCTCGCCAGTCTTCCAGGTCGACGGCGTCGCAGCGGCGATCCGTCATCGAAACGGGGGAACAGGACGCGTCGACCCCGGTCGGCCTGTTCCCGCGCCGACGCCCGTTCTCGTGACGACCGCGGGCCGACCCGGGGCCGGCGCGGCGCGGGTAGCGTTGTCGCAATGTGCACGGTCGTGATCGACGTCCCCGCGAACCCCGGCGAACCGGTGCGGGTGCTCGCCGTCCGCGACGAGGACCGCGACCGCCCGTGGCGCGGTATCGGCCGGTGGTGGCCCGAGCGCGGCGACGTGTTCGGCATTCGCGACGACCGCGCGGGCGGCGCCTGGCTCGCGATCGACCCTGCCGCGCGTCGTCTGGCGGTGCTGCTCAACCGCGAAGACCTCTCCGACCGCGGTGACGACGAGGTCGTCAGTCGCGGCGGTGTCCCTCTCGACGCGGTGGGCGCCGGCATCCCGGATCGTCCCGCCACGCGCGGCTTCAATCTCGTCGAAGTGGATGCCGCGGGAGCGCACCTCGTGGAATGGGACGGCCTCGTCTCCCGCCGCACGCGGCTGACTCCCGGCACCCACATGGTCGCCCACCACGCGGTCGACGACCCCGGCACCCCGCGCATCGCTCGGTGGCTCGGCGCTTTCCGCGAGGCGGGACTCGCCGAGGGGTTCGAGTGGTGGATGCCGTGGCTCGACGTCGTCGAAGAGGCGACGCACGATCCCGAGGCGTCGGTCCTGCGCCGGGACGCCCACGACGGTCTCGTGCTCGAGTCGCTCCTGGTGTGCGCGGCGAGCATCGGACCCGAGGGCGTCGACGTGCGCGAGGCGACCCTCGCCGAGCCGGGGCGATGGGACGCGGGTCTGGCGGAGGGGTTGCGTCGCCCCCTGCCGCTGCGCGCCGACTCGCACGCGACGCCGCAGTAGGCTGGAGCGATCCCGCCTCCGTAGCTCAGGGGATAGAGCGCCGCACTCCTAACGCGGGCGTCGCAGGTTCGAATCCTGTCGGGGGCACCGTTTCGCGGTTCGGTCCGCTGCCCATCGGGGCGGCGGTGCTCCGCCGTTCTTCCCGCGCCTGTCGTGTGTGCCGTTCCTCGGGTCGCGCCGCGAGATCACGTGACCTGCGCGAGCGCACACATCGCGGCGGGTGCTCTCGGCCGGATCGTGCGATCTCGGCGCCCCCCCGACCTCGTAGTGCCCCCCCCGACCCCGGTCGCGCCGTTCGACCCCGGTCGCGGCCACCCGACCGCGGTCGCGCCACCCGTCCGGGCCGTCCGGACCCACCCGTTGCCCCCGCCGCCTCGACCGTGGCATGATTACTGAACGATCGGTCGGAAAACCTCGAAGTCGAGGTGGACGGGCCCCGCCAGAGTCGGCGGGGGAGAGGATGACGATGGCGGACGCGTTTCTCATCGGCGGTGCGCGCACCCCGGTCGGGCGGTACGGCGGGGCCTTGGCATCCGTTCGTCCCGATGATCTGGCGGCGCTCGTGGTGGGTGAGGCGGTCGCTCGCGCGGGCGTTCCGGCCGACGCGATCGACGAGGTCATCCTCGGCGCGGCGAATCAGGCGGGCGAGGACAACCGCAACGTCGCCCGCATGGCGGTGCTGCTGGCGGGGCTCCCCGACGGCATCCCCGGCCTCACCGTCAACCGCCTCTGCGCCTCGGGCATGAGTGCGGTCGCGCTCGCCGCTCAGGCGATCCGCGCGGGCGATGCCGACGTCGTCGTCGCCGGGGGCGTCGAATCGATGACGCGCGCCCCCTGGGTGCAGGCGAAGCCCGAGAAGGCGTGGGCGAAACCCGGCGCGGCGTTCGACACCTCGATCGGCTGGCGCTTCACCAACCCGCGTCTCGCCGCGCGGGACAAGGCGACCTTCACCATGCCCGAGACGGCGGAGGAGGTCGCGCGCGTCGACGGTATCTCACGCGCCGACGCCGACGCCTTCGCCCTGCGCAGCCACGAGCGCGCGGTGCGGGCTCAGGATGCCGGACACTTCGCCGACGAGATCGTCGCCGTCGACACCGGCCGAGGTCTCGTCGACGCCGATGAGGGCCCCCGCCGCGACACCTCCCTCGCCGTGCTCGCGGGGCTGCGACCCGTCGTCCGGGGCGGCGAGGTGGTCACGGCGGGCAACGCGAGCTCGCTGAACGATGGAGCATCGGCCATCGTCGTCGCCAGTGCGGAGGCGGTCGAACGATACGGTCTGCGTCCTCGCGCGCGCATCGTCGCGCAGGCCTCGGCGGGCGTCGCGCCGGAGGTCATGGGGCTCGGCCCCGTGCCCGCGACCGAGAAGGCTCTCGCGAGGGCGGGGCTCTCGGCATCCGATCTCGGCGCCGTCGAGCTGAACGAGGCCTTTGCTTCGCAGTCGCTCGCGTGCATCCGCCGGCTCGGTCTCGATGCCGAGATCGTCAACGCCGACGGAGGGGCGATCGCGCTCGGCCACCCGCTGGGGTCGAGCGGGTCGCGGTTGATCGTGACGCTGCTGGGTCGCCTGGAGCGCGAGGGAGCCCGGTACGGGCTCGCGACGATGTGCGTCGGCGTGGGGCAGGGCGCGGCGATGATCGTGGAGCGGGTCGATGGCTGAGGTTTCGGGGGTCCCGGGGGCTTCGACGGGCTCAGCCACCTCTGCGGGCCAGGTCCCTGAGCTTGTCGAGGTCCCTGAGCTTGTCGAGGTCCCTGAGCCGGTCGAGGTCCCTGAGCTTGTCGAGGTCCCTGAGCTTGTCGAAGCCTCCGGCGCCTCAGGCTCAGCCGCCGTCGCTGCCCGACCGGCCGATGGTGCGTCGGCGTCGGCGCCGACCCTCCGCATCGACGCCCGTGACGATCGCGTCGTCGCGACCCTCGACCGCCCCGACCGCCGTAACGCGATCGACCAGGCCATGGTCGACGACCTGCACGCGCTGTGCGCCGAGCTCGAGGAGCGCCCGCGCACCCTGATCCTCACCGGGGCCGGCGGGATCTTCGCGGCGGGCGCCGACATCGCTCAACTACGCGACCGCACCGGCGACGACGCCCGCCGTGGCATCAACGCCACCGTCTTCGACCGCATCCGCCACCTCCCGATGCCGGTCATCGCGGCCGTCGACGGCTTCGCGCTCGGCGGGGGAGCGGAGCTCGCGTACGCGGCCGACATCCGTATCGGGACGCCGCGCGTGCGCTTCGGCAACCCGGAACCCGGCCTCGGCATCATCGCCGCGGCGGGCGCGTCATGGCGACTGCCCGAGATCGTCGGCCACGCGCGAGCGAGCGAGCTGCTGCTGACCGCGCGCGTGATCGACGCCGAGGAGGCTCTCGCGTGGGGGCTGCTGTCGAGCGTGCACGAGTCCGACGAGATGCTCGGCGCCGCCCACGCGATCGCCGACCGGATCGCGGCGAACTCCACCCGCGCGACGATCCTCACCAAGCGCGCGTTGCTCGCGCCCCGGGGAGACCACCCCGCGATCGACGGCGAACTCCAGGCCGAGCTGTTCGACAGCGCCGACAAACGCGCGCGCATGACCGCGTTCCTCGAGAGGAAGAAGAAGTGACCCATCTCGACACCACGTCTCTCTTCCGCGCGAAGGCCGCACCCGGAACCGACACCACGGCCGTCCCCGACACCGCGTCGGCCGGGCGCATGGCATCCCTTCCCGCCACTGTCGGTGTGCTCGGCGGCGGCCGCATGGGCGCCGGGATCGCGCACGCGTTCCTGCTCGCCGGTGCCCGCGTGCACGTGATCGAGCGCGACGCGGAGTCCGCGGCCGCCGCACGCGCTCGCGTTGAGACGGCGCTGACCCGTTCGGCGCAGAAGGGCGCCACGATCCCGGATGCCGGCACCCTCACCGTCGGCACCGACACCGCCGCGTTCGCCGGCGCGGGCCTCGTGATCGAGGCCGTCCCCGAGGATCGCGCGCTGAAGCTCGACGCCCTCGCGCGGATCGAGGGGGCCGTTCCGGGCGATGCGGTCCTGGCATCCAATACGTCCTCCATCTCGATCGACGCGCTCGCCGCATCCCTTGCCCGGCCCGCGCGCTTCCTCGGCCTGCATTTCTTCAACCCCGTGCCGGCGTCGGTGCTGGTCGAGGTCGTCACCGGGGCGGGCACGGCCCCGCAGGTCGTCGAGGACGCCGTGCGCTGGGTCGAGGCCATCGGCAAGACCGCCGTCGTCGTGCGCGATGCCCCGGGCTTCGCCTCCAGCCGCCTCGGCGTCGCCATCGGGCTCGAAGCCATCCGCATGCTCGAAGAGGGAGTGGCGAGTGCGCACGACATCGACACGGCGATGGAGCTGGGATACCGGCATCCGATGGGGCCCCTCCGCACGACCGACATCGTCGGTCTCGACGTGCGCCTGGGCATCGCCGAAGAACTCGAGCGCGCGTTCGGTGCGCGCTTCACCCCGCCCGCGCTGCTGCGAGAGCTCGTCGCCCAGGGGCACCTGGGCCGCAAGACCGGCCGCGGATTCTACGAATGGAGCGAACGATGACGTTTCTGCCGAGCTACGTGAACGGCGCGTGGTGGACGCCCGCCGATGACCCCGACGCGGCGATCGTGCGCGATGCCTCGACGGGGGAGGAGATCGTGCGGGTCAGCACGAAGGGGCTCGACCTCGCGGGCGCCGTCGCCTTCGCGCGCCGCGAGGGGCAGAGGAGCATCGGCGCCCTCACCTTCCCCCAGCGCGCGATGGTGCTGAAGAACCTCGCGATCGCCCTCAACGACCGCCGCGAAGAGCTCTACGCCCTCTCGGAGCGCTCCGGTTCGACCCGCCGCGACTCGCTCAGCGACGTCGACGGCGGCATCGGCGTGCTGTTCACCTTCTCGTCGAAGGCGCGGCGCGAACTCCCCGCCGGAAAGGTCGTGCTCGACGGACCGATCGAGCCCCTGTCGAAGGACGGCTCGTTCCTCGGACGCCACGTCTACACGCGCCTGCCCGGTGTCGCGGTGCAGATCAACGCCTTCAACTTCCCGATGTGGGGCGCGCTCGAGAAGTTCGCCCCCGCGTTCCTCGCCGGGCTCCCCACGATCGTCAAGCCCGCGACCCCGACGGCGTACATCGCCGAGGCGTGGGTGCGGATGGTCGTCGAGACCGGACTGCTCCCCGAGGGATCCCTGCAGCTGGTCAGCGGCAGCGTCCCCGGCCTGTTCGACCTGCTCGACCTCGGCGACACGGTCGGTTTCACCGGCAGCGCCGCGACCGCCGAGCGCCTACGCGCGCAGGCGAAGCCGGGCGTGCGGTTCACGAGCGAGACCGACTCGATCAACGCCTCGATCCTCGGCCCCGACGCGGTGCCCGGCACCCCCGAGTTCGACGCGTACATCAAGCAGCTGCTCGTCGAGATGACCACGAAGGCGGGACAGAAGTGCACCGCGATCCGCCGCGCGATCGTGCCGGCCGGAACGACGGATGCCGTGGCCCAGGCCCTTCGCGACAAGATCAGCGAGCGCGTGGTCATCGGAGACCCGCGCACCGCGGGTGTGACGATGGGGCCTGTCGTGTCCCTCGAGCAGCGCGACGAGGTGCTGCGGCAGGTTCGGGCCCTCACCGACGCCGGTGGGCGCTTCGTCGTCGGTTCGACCGAGGCGCCCGAGGGTGCGCCCTCGGAGGGTGCTTTCCTGCAGCCGATGCTCCTGTCGTTCGCGGATGCCGCGACCCCGGCCGTCAACGAGATCGAGGCGTTCGGGCCGGTCGCGAGCATCGTCGAATACGCCGACGTGGCGGAGGCGGCGACCATCGTGGCGCGGGGCGGCGGCTCGCTCGTCACGAGCGTCGCCACCCACGACCCCGACGTCGCGACCGAGCTGCTCACCCGCATGGGCGCGATGAACGGTCGCGTCCTCTTCCTCGACCGCGACGACGCCCGCACCTCCACCGGACACGGCGCCCCGGTTCCCCACCTCGTGCACGGTGGACCCGGCCGCGCCGGCGGCGGCGAGGAGCTCGGCGGCATCCGGTCCGTCCTGCACTACATGCAACGCACCGCGATCCAGGGCTCGCCGCGCATGCTGACCGCGCTGACCGGGGTGTGGCATCCGGGAGCCGAGACCGACTCCGCCGGCACGCACCCGTTCCGCAAACCGCTCTCGGAGCTGCGGATCGGGGATGCCGTCGAGTCGGCCGAACGCGAGGTCACCCTGGACGACATCGAGGTGTTCGCGACCTTCACCGGCGATACGTTCTACGCCCACATGGACGAGGAATCCGCGGCGGCCAACCCCTTCTTCCCGGGGCGTGTCGCGCACGGATACCTGCTCGTGTCGTGGGCGGCGGGACTGTTCGTCGACCCGGCGCCCGGTCCCGTGCTGGCGAACTCGGGGCTCGAGAACCTCCGCTTCCTGACCCCCGTCTCACCCGGCGACCGCATCCGCGTCGCCCTGACGGCCAAGCAGATCACCCCGCGCGAGACCGACGAGTACGGCGAGGTGCGGTGGGATGCCGTCATCCGCAACCAGGATGACGAGATCGTCGCGCAGTACGACGTGCTCACGCTCGTGGCCAAGACGTGGGCACCGGCTCCCGCGGCGGTGCCCGCATGAGCCTGCGGCCGATGATGCGCAACGACCGGGCGTCGGCGATGCTCGGCATGGTCGTCGAGCACGACGCGCCGGGGGAGTCCCGCGTGTCGATGACCGTGCGCGAGGACATGCTCAACGGCTTCGCCATCACGCACGGCGGGCTCGTCTTCACCCTCGCCGACACGGCGTTCGCGATCGCGTGCAACGAGGACGAGCGGGTGACGGTCGCCGGGGGCGCCGACATCACGTTCCTGAAGTCCACGACGGCCGGGCAGACCCTCACCGCGTCCGCCGTGCGCCGCGCGCGCAGCGGCCGGACCGGCCTGTACGACATCCGCGTGACGGACGAGACCGGCGACCTCGTCGCCGAGGTGCGCGGCCGCAGCATCACGACGGATCGCCGCCCCCCGGTTCCGGTCCCTTCGACGGGCTCAGGGACCTCTGGCGCTGCGCCCGCGGTTGAGACGAATCCGCCGGTGGCTGAGCCTGTGGGAGCCGCCGGCCCCCGACCCGCGCCGGTTCCGGTCCCTTCGACGAGCTCAGGGACCTCTGATGCGCCGGTGGCTGAGCCTGTCGAAGCCTCCGGCCCCCGACTCTCACCCGACCACCAGCGCAGCGCCGCGCTCCCCACCACGGAGGTGTCCCGATGACCCTGACCACCGCATCGCGCCCGGACTTCCTGGCATCCGTCGATCCCACCGGCATCCCGCTCGACCGCCTGCGCGCCCTGCAGCTCAAGCGCCTGCAGTGGACCGTGCGCCACGCGTACGACAACGTGGCGCTGTACCGCCGGAAGTTCGACGAGGCGGGCGTGCACCCCGACCACATCCGCACCCTCGAGGACATCCGCCTGCTGCCCTTCACGACGAAGGCCGATCTGCGCGAGACCTACCCCTTCGGCATGTTCGCGGTGCCGATGGCCGACGTCCGCCGCATCCACGCCTCGTCCGGCACGACAGGGCGTCCCACGGTGGTCGGATACACCGCCGGAGACCTCGACCGGTGGGCCGACCTCGTCGCACGCTCGCTGAGCGCCGCCGGCATCCGCCCCGGGGATCGCGTGCACAACGCCTACGGCTACGGTCTGTTCACCGGGGGCCTCGGCGCGCACGCGGGCATCGAGCGCCTCGGCGCGACCGTGATCCCGATGTCGGGCGGGCAGACCGCGCGTCAGGCGCAGCTCATCCAGGATTTCGAACCGGATGCCATCCTCTGCACGCCCAGTTACCTGCTGACGATCGCCGACGCGCTGGAGGCCGCCGGCGTGGATCCGCGCTCCACCTCGCTCAAGATGGCCGTGCTGGGGGCGGAGCCCTGGACCAACGAGATGCGGCGCGAGATCGAGCGCCGCCTCGACATCGTGGCCGTCGACATCTACGGCCTGAGCGAGGTGATGGGTCCGGGCGTGGCATCCGAGAGTGCCCTCACAAAGGACGGACCGCACGTGTGGGAGGACCACTTCCTCCCCGAGACGATCGACGGCGACACGGGGGCACCGGTCGCGGACGGGGAGCTCGGCGAGCTGGTGTTCACCTCGCTCACGAAGGAGGCCTTCCCGGTCATCCGCTACCGCACCCGCGACCTCACCCGGCTGCGCCCCGGCACGGCGTTCCCCGCGATGCGGCGCATCGAGAAGATCACCGGCCGCAACGACGACATGATCATCCTGCGCGGCGTGAACCTCTTCCCGACGCAGATCGAGGAGATCGTGATGGGCATCGAGACCCTCACCCCGCACTTCGTCCTCGAACTGCGTCGGGAGGGGCGGATGGATGCCATGACCGTGCGCATCGAGCGGCATCCGGCCCTGGAGCGCGAGGTGTGCGAGGCCGCGGGCGTGGTGCTGCGCCAGCGCATCAAGGTGCTCATCGGGACGAGCGTCGACGTGCGCGTCGAGGAGCCGGGCGTCCTGCCCCGCAGCGAGGGCAAGTACAAGCGCGTCTACGACCTGCGCTGACCCGCGGGCACGGGTCGCGGAGCGGGCTCGGGTCGCGGAGCGGGCTCGGGTCGTGCGCGAACGTCTCGCGTCCACAACGCAGGAGATGCGAGAGGGGGGCGGTCGACGACCCGCTGGATTCCGCCGCACCGCGCTCGCCGCCGCGTCTTCTTCCTGCGTTGCGTCCTGCTGCTCGAGGGCGACCTCGCGGGAGTCGGAGCGGCGGAGCCGTTGCGGACCACCGCGCCCGCGGATACACTTTACTGAACGATCGGTCTGTAAAAGGAGTCGACGATGACGATGACCGCACCCCCCAGCGACGTCCGGGACGGCGAGGAGATGTTCCACGCCCTCATCGAGGCGGACGGCCGCATCGAGCCGCGCGACTGGATGCCCGAGGCCTACCGCCGCACGCTCATCCGCCAGATCTCGCAGCACGCGCACTCCGAGATCATCGGCATGCAGCCCGAGGGGGCGTGGATCACCCGTGCGCCGAGCCTCAAGCGCAAGTCGATCCTGCTCGCCAAGGTGCAGGACGAGGCGGGGCACGGTCTGTACCTCTACTCCGCGGCGCAGACGCTCGGCATCACGCGCGACGAGATGACCCAGCAGCTCGTCGACGGCAAGGCGCGGTACTCGTCGATCTTCAACTACCCGACCCCGACGTGGGCCGACATGGGCGCCATCGGGTGGCTCGTCGACGGTGCCGCGATCTGCAACCAGGTGCCGCTGTGCCGCGCGTCGTACGGACCCTACGGTCGGGCGATGGTGCGCATCTGCAAAGAGGAGTCGTTCCACCAGCGACAGGGCTTCGAGATCCTCCTCACCCTCATGCAGGGCACCGAGGAGCAGCGCGAGATGGCTCAGGATGCCGTGAACCGCTGGTACTGGCCGAGCCTGATGATGTTCGGGCCCCCGGATGACGACTCGCCCAACTCGGCGCAGTCGATGGCGTGGAACATCAAGCGCTTCAGCAACGACGAACTGCGGCAGCGATTCGTCTCGATGCTCGTGCCGCAGGCGGCCGTACTGGGAGTGACCCTGCCCGACCCCGAGCTGCGCTACGACGACGAGACCGGCGAGTACGTCATGGGCGAGATCGACTGGACGGAGTTCCACGAGGTGCTCGCGGGCCGCGGTCCGCTCAACACGATGCGCCGTCAGCACCGTCGTGACGCGCACGAAGAGGGAGCCTGGGTGCGCGAAGCCGCCGCGGCCTACGCCGCGAAGAAGAGCGCCGCCCGCACCGAGACGGCGGCCGCCTGATGGCCACGCCCGGAGGCAGCCCCGCCGAGACCTGGCCCCTGTGGGAGGTCTTCGTCCGCGCGAACCGGGGCCTCAGCCACGTGCACGTCGGTTCGCTGCACGCGCCCGACGCCGAACTCGCCGTCCGCAACGCCCGCGACCTCTACACCCGTCGCGGTGAGGGCGTGTCGGTCTGGGTCGTTCCCTCGGATGCCGTGACGACGAGCGATCCGGGAGCGAAGGGCGCCTTCTTCGAGTCGCCCGCGGGCAAGAACTACCGGCACGCGGTGTACTACACCGCCTCCGAGGGGGTGCCGCACCTGTGAGCATCTCGACCGATCACGGGGACCGGTCCCTTCGACAGGCTCAGGGACCTGGCGCGGCGTCGGTGGCTGAGCCTGTCGAAGCCGCCGACCCGCACCGCGCTGATCCGCACGGCGCCGATCCGCACGGCGCCGACCCGCACGGCGACGTCTCGCTCGACGCGCGCGAGCTCGCCGCCGAGCTCGCCGGGGGAGAGGACCGTGCCACCGACCCCGACGTCGCCGCCTACGCGATGCGGCTCGGCGACGACGCGCTGATGCTCGCGCAGAACCTCTGCGGGTGGATCGCCCGCGCCCCCGAGCTCGAAGAGGACGTGGCCCTCGGCAACATCGCCCTCGATCTGCTCGGCCACGCCCGCTCGCTCCTGCGCTACGCGGGGTCGCACGACGATCGGAGCGAAGACGACCTCGCCTACTGGCGCGACGAGAACGAGTTCCGCAGCGCCTGGCTGTTCGAGCTGCCGAACGGCGACTTCGCCCACACGATCGCGCGTCAGCTCCTGGCCTCCGCGTACCTCCTCGAGCTGTACCGCGACCTCGTGACATCCACGGACCCCGTTCTGGCCGCGGTCGCGGCGAAGGCCGAGAAGGAGGTCGACTACCACCGCGACCACGCCGTGCAGTGGACGCTGCGTCTCGCCGGCGGCACCGAGGAGTCCCGACGGCGGTTCCTCGTCGCTCTCGACGACACGTGGCCGTACCTCGACGAGCTGTTCCGCGACGAGCCCCTGCACGACCGTCTCGACGGGATCGTGGTCCGGCCGTCGACCCTGCGCTCCCGCGTCGACGACGTGCTCACCGCGGTGCTGGGGGAGGAGGACGTGCCCGTTCCGACGATCCCCGCATCGTCCGCCGGCGGACGCCGCGGCATCCATCACCCGTCGTTCGGGCCTCTGCTCGCCGAGATGCAGGTGCTGGCCCGCCGGCACCCGGGAGCGACATGGTGAGCGTCGAGCACGCCCGCGAGGTCGCCGCCGCCGTGGTCGACCCCGAGGTGCCCGTGCTGACGATCGACGACCTCGGCGTGCTCCGCGACGTGCGGGTCGAGGGTGACACCGTGATCGTCACGATCACCCCCACGTATTCGGGGTGCCCCGCGGTCGAGGCGATCCGCGACGACATCGTGCTCGCTCTCACCTCGGCCGGCTTCGACGACGCCGTGGTGAACACCACCCTCACGCCCGCGTGGACGACCGACTGGATGAGCGACGACGGCCGCCGCAAGCTCACCGAGTACGGCATCGCTCCGCCCACCGGGCGCGCTCCCGCGGGTCCCATCCGCCTGAAGCTCAGCGTCGCGTGCCCCCGCTGCGGCTCGCTCGACACCCGCGAGGTCTCGCGCTTCGGCTCCACCTCGTGCAAGTCGCTGTGGGAGTGCCGCGCCTGCCTCGAACCCTTCGACCACTTCAAGGCCCTCTGATGACGATGACGGATGCCACGACCCCGGCCGCAGCGAGCGGCCCGGCCTCGACGCTCGGCGCGGTCCGCGAGACGGGCGGTCGCGCTCGCGCCCGGTTCCACACCCTGCGCGTCGCCGACGTGCGGCCCCTCACCCCCACGGCGATCGAGGTGACCTTCGCCGTCCCCGACGCGCTCGCCGACGCCTTCGACTACGCGCCCGGACAGTACGTCGCCCTGCGCGCCTCCGTCGACGGCGAGGACCTGCGCCGCTCGTACTCGCTGTGCCGTCCGCCCCGACGCGGCGCGATCAGCGTGGGCATCAAGCGCGACCCCGACGGGCGCTTCTCGACCTGGGCGCACGAGGGACTCCGTCCGGGCGACGAGGTCGAGGTGATGAGCCCGGCGGGCACCTTCGTGTCGAAGGCGTCGACCTCGACGGGACACGTCGTCGCGATCGCCGCCGGCTCGGGGATCACGCCCATCATGGCGCTCGCCGCCGACCTCCTCGAGCGCTCGGCCGATGCGCGCCTGACGATCGTGTACGCCAACCGCTCCTCGACCGACGTCATGTTCGTCGACGAACTCGCCGACCTGAAGGACCGTTATCCCTCGCGGTTCACCCTGCACCACGTGCTCTCGCGCGAGCAGCGCGCGGCGCCGGTGTTCTCGGGCCGCATCGACGAGGAGCGTCTGCGCCTCATCCTGTCGCGGCTGATCGATCCGGCATCCGTCGACGAGTGGTTCCTCTGCGGCCCCTTCGCCCTCGTCGACCTCTGCCGCGAGACGCTCGCCGAGGTGGGCATCGCCCGGGAGCGCGTGCGGTTCGAGCTGTTCACCGCGGGAGAGGGCGACGCTCCCGCGCAGAGCGGGAGAGCCCGCCCGGTGCGCGTGCGGGCCGACGAGCCGGTGCGGCGCATCGACTTCACGCTCGACGGTCAGTCGGCATCCGTCGACAGCCCGGTCGAAGCGAACGAGACGATCCTCGCGGCGGCCCTGCGGGTGCGCCCCGACGTGCCGTTCGCGTGCGCGGGAGGGGTGTGCGGCACGTGCCGGGCGCGGGTGATCGAAGGGGCGGTCTCGATGACCGAGAACTACGCCCTCGAACCCGACGAGATCGCGCGCGGATACGTGCTCACCTGCCAATCGCACCCGACCTCCGACGCCGTGCGCGTCGACTACGACGGATGAGCACCGTGATCGACTACCGCTTCGCCGACGACGTCGCCGAGATCGTCCTCGACGCCCCCTCCCGGCGCAACGCCCTGGGCCTGACGGATCTGCACGACCTCACCGCCGCGTACGACCGCGCCGAGGTCGACGGGGCTCGCGCCGTGCTGCTGCGCGGAGAGGGCCCGTCCTTCTGCGCCGGTCGCGACATCTCGGGCGTCGACCCGGCGACCGACGACGTCGCCGCCTACCTCGACGACACCCTCGCGCCGCTGCTGCGCCGTATGGCCGGGTTTCCTGCGCCGACGTTCGCCGTGGCCCACGGCGCCTGCCTGGGGGTCGGGCTGGGCCTGCTGATCGCGACCGACGTGGTGTACGTCGCCGACACCGCGAAGATCGGTTCGCCGTTCGCGGCGCTGGGGGCGACCCTCGACTCCGGCGGCCACGCGCTGTTCGCCGAGCGGCTCGGCACCCACGCGACGCTCGACCTCGTCTACACCGGACGGTTGATGTCGGGTGAGGAGGCGGTGCGGGCGGGCCTGTTCTCGCGCGTCCTCCCCGCCGACGAGGTGACGGATGCCACGACCCTGGCCGCGCGGCGCACCGCGGCGGGCCCGACGGCGGCGTTCCGCGCGAGCAAGCGCATCGTGACGGCGATCCGCGACGAGCGGCTGGGGCTGTGGGAGGCGATGGCGCTCGAGAACCGCGCCCAGGCGGCGCTCGCCGCCACCGAGGACTACCGCGAGGGCTTCGCCGCGTTCCAGTCGAAACGTCGCCCGGAATTCAGGGGTCGCTGAGGCGGGCGCCGGGAACCGTGCGTCCGCGGGCGATCATCGCTAAGTCAGCCTGCGAAATCGGCTCTACGCCGCGTTGCAGGCACGAGTACCTTTTGCTCACCCAGCGGGCTTAGATGAGAGCTGGGTGCGCCTACTGCCGCCAGGGTGCCCATGCAATCCCCCCACCGGTGTGGCGACACGCTGCCTCCGAGACGTCGGCGCGCGCATGACGCCCCATAACCTATCGACGCCGCCTTGCGGCTCGATCGCCTGGGGGGCCGATGTATCTAACTCAAGTCAATTTGCGACGTTTCAAGCAGTTCAAAGACTCAACAATTGAGTTGAAGGATGGGCTGACCATTGTGGCTGGCGGCAATAATGCCGGCAAATCCAGTCTGCTCCAGGCGCTCGCCGTGTGGGAATTCTGCAAGGTCGCAACAACCGCGCAGAAGGGTGCTGATGCGCTTCTTGCCGGAAAAACCAGCAGTCAGGGTTTTGGTCTCGGCGATGATGAGTTTTCACCCGTGAACCTGCCCTCTTTGAAGCATCTGTGGAGCAATCTCAAGACACAAAAGACTGAGAGCGACGCAGATGGCTACACGCTCCAGATCGGGTGCCAATGGATCGCCGACGGAGCGGAGCACCGGCTGACCTTCTCGCTCGCCCTCGCGAACGACCGATTGTTCATCAAAGTTGCTGACACTTCTCTCGCGGAAAGCACCCCAGTTCCTGTCCTTGCCTATCTTCCTCCTTTCGCTGGAATCCTGGCTCGCGAAGAGCGAACGTACGGAGCTCTGCGCAGACGACGGGTTGGAGAGGGGTTAGCGGGGGCAGTTCTCCGTAACCTGTTGCTGGACATGCGTGAAGAGAATCTCGCAAAACGCAAGCGACTGCGTGGAAACAAGCCAAAAATTTCCGACGCCGATCTGAAGTCGCTTAGGGCGAACGACCCGTGGGAGCTGCTCCAACAGACACTGCGTGACGTGTTCTCGGCAGAGATCGCGATCAGCGATTTCAACGAGGAGTATCACACCTACATTCAGGCTACGGTCGTCAAGGGAACTGTTGACGGCTTCCAACTCACTCGGCACTCCGGCTACAACGCCCGTGATCTGATGGTGGAGGGAAGTGGTTTCCTCCAGTGGCTCAGCGTCTACACACTCGCGACATCGCCGTCTGTTGACATCTTGCTGTTCGACGAACCCGACGCTCATCTGCACGCTTCGTTGCAGGCGCAGCTCGTTGAGCGACTGCGGAACCTTGTGGATCAATTCGGGAAGCAAGTCCTCCTTGCCACCCACTCGAGTGAAATACTTTGCGCAACTGATCCCGTTGAGATGCTAGAAGTTCGAGGTGGTGGGAACACCAAGTATCTGGCGAACGTCGAGCAAAAGGTTGGTCTGGTTGCGGGAATCGGATCTACGTACGCCCCCCGCATCGAGAAGGTTCGAGAAACCAAGAAAGTCTTTTTCTATGAAGGGTCGAGCGATGCGTCAATACTCCGCGAGCTCGCAAATTCGGCAGGTGTCGTCCTCCCGGAAAACATCGCGTATTGGCAGACCAGTGACCACCACAGAGAGCGAAAGAGTCTCTGGAGAGGGCTGGACTCTGAGTTCGGCGGTGTCGCCGCTTACAGTCTGCGGGATAGAGATGACGACCCACTCGGGACGGTTGGACAAGATCTCGCTGACAAGTCCTACCCGGGCATAGTCGGATTTGAGACCCGCAAGTGGCGCCGGCGATATATTGAGTCCTACCTCGTCTACCCACCTGCTATTGCGAGAGTGGCAGGCATCTCAGAAATTGCCGTTCGAGAACAGTTGCAGGAAAAATTCGCGCTCGCCATCGGTCCGAACTTCTCAGATGCGGTCGTTCCTGCAGCGTTATACGACGTTCGTGGTAAAGAGGTCCTCAAGCATTTCGGCGTGTCCCCGGTCGCGGTGGCACGGGCTTTCGAATCAAACGAAATTTGTCGAGATATAAAGACAGTCCTTCAGGATCTGGTTGATTTCGCAGCGGCATGAGGTCCTCGGCTTGACCGCAGTCATTCGGATCAGCGTCTGAGCCGCGATTTGAGGTCCGTCTCGCACGGAGGTGCGCCGGGCCGATCACCTAAAACATGACGATGCCCCGGCGCGCGGGCCGGGGCATCGTCGAGAACGCGTCAGCGCGTCACGCGCGGATCACGCCGCGGTGGTCACCGCGAACTGCACGGAGCCCTGCTCGGGGTCGATCTGCGCATCGAGCACGCGATCGTCGAGCACGGCGGCGGCGTCGTCGTCGAGGAAGACACGCGCACCGGCGTTCTCGACGACGGTGTCGGACGGCTCGGGGGCCTCGACGACCGAGAGCGCGAACTGCGACTCGGGCGATCCGGCTCCCTGGATGCGCACCCCGCCCTGCGGGGCGTCGGGGATCTGCGCGGTGATGGTCTTGACGGCGGTCGTGGCCTCTTCGGTGAGCGTCAGCATGGGTGACTCTCCTTCTCTGATCGACGACAGGAATCAGCCACGATGCCGAGAATCTCCGCCCCCCTCAAGCTCAAGCGGCCATTGCCAGGGCTTTCCCACCGCTCGCTCAGGGGTCAGGGCAGCAGCCCGGCGCGCCGCGCCCGGGTCACCGCCGCGTGCCGCGTCGAGGCGTCCAGCTTCGACATCGCCGAGGCCAGGTACGACTTCACGGTGGTCTCGCGCAGTCCCAGGGATGCTGCGATCTCGCCGTTCGTCGACCCCACGGCCGCGCAGGCCAGCACGTCGATCTCGCGCCGCGACAGGTGGATGTCGGTGTCGGCCGGCCCGGTCGGGGCATCGCCGGTGAGGGCGGCCAGCCGACCCTCGATGTCTTCGAGACGGCGGCGCAGGTCGTCGTCGCCGACGGTCGCCGCGATGCCCCGCAGTTGCGCGTAGCTCTCGCGGATCTCCTCTCGCGCGCCGGCGCTCATCCCGCCCTCGGGGGCGGGGGACCGGGCGAGTCGTCGCTCCACCTCGGCGCGCACGCGCAGCTCCGTGCCGAGCTCTCCGGCGATGTCGAACGCGGGGCGTGCCTCGACCTCGCCGACCGGGGCCTGCGCCCACGAGCCGCAGTAAAGCACGCCGCGCGCGGCGCCGCTCACCAGCACCGGCACCGCGAACAGCGTCGCGATCCCCTCGCCGAGGATCGCGCGGTCGTAGTCGTGGGTGATCGTGCGGGAGGTGCGGTAGTCCAGGGTCATGCGGGGTCGGCGCTCGACCAGGGCACGCCCCCCGAGACCGCGGGTGGCGTGGACGACCAGACCGTCGATGCTGCGGGTGCGGGCGCCCACGATCGTGGTCACGTGGACGGCGCCGTTGTGCTCGAGACCACCGAAGGCGACGGGGAAGTGCGTGCGTCGGGCGAGTTCGGACACGGCGTGCGACACGAGGGTCGCATCGTCTCGAAGAGCGGAGGGTGCGGACACGCACTACCTACTTCCGGGGGTGACGGCGTCGTCGCCGCGTTTCGTAGCGTCGACCCTACCACCGGGGAAGCAACGGCCGACCCGGACTTTTTCCCCCGATCGGCGCAGTGCTGCGCCGTACTCATGAGGCAAGGAGGCCACATGACGGA
>CAJYJO010000047.1 GCA_913774845.1 uncultured Microbacterium sp.
CTCCCCCGCCCGACTCCCCTCCCCGCGTGATCACATATCGCCGACCCAGCACCAGAGCCAGAGCCACCGCCCGGGAGGAGAATTCGCGGCCGGAGGAGGCCCCAGAGCCTCGGCATCCTCCCCCGCCAACTCCCCTCCCCCACCGACGCCCCGGCCCCCACCGACGCCCCTGCGCCCACCGACGCCCCGGCACCCGCCGACGCCCCTCGAGAGCCCACCGGAGCACCGAAGCGGGGGCAGCGCCGCGCAAGGCCCGTGTTCCGCGCGGCGCGGGCTCCCTACAATGACGCCATGACGGGCGGCCAGCCGGAGTGGGTGATCCGCGAAGACGCGGCGCAACCGGTGCTCGTCGCGCTCTATCTGCGTCAGGTGGTCGGCATCCGCTCCCCCGAGGAGCTGCCCGCGCTGCGGCGCGTTCCGACCGGCGCCGAGAGGGCGGAGGCCGCGCAGGCGCAGCTCGAACGCGAGTGGCGCGAGTACTGGGCGATGACAGTGGAGCCGCAGGCGCACCCCTCCCCCGTGCCGCTCGAGCTGATCGACGGGTTCGAGACCCTCGTCGCCCTTCCGGTCGAGGGATCGCGGACGCTGCGCGAGGCGATCGCGCCGCACGCCGAGGACGCGATCGACTTCGCCCGGCACGCCCACGGACGATACGCGCGCGATGCGGCGGCGCGGCCGGGGGTGTCGTACCGGGCGTACGCGAGCGCGATCGCCGCACACGAACGCACGGTCGGCCGGCGGGCGCACTCGTTCGAGTTGAACGTGCAGGTGCTGCCCTTGGCTCAGCGGGGGGTGTGGTGGATCGGCTCGCTCACGGTGGCGGTGACCGACGGCCTGCGCGGTGACGTCGCGGCGTTCGACGCGGCGATCCACCCGATCATCGCCGAGCTGGCGTGAGGATCAGACCTCGTACTGCTCGTGGTCGACGGTCACCTGACGGGTGCGACCGCCCAGGGCGCGTTCGAAGATGAGCGCGACGATCGCCGCCAGCGCGACGCCCGCGACGACGCAGATCAGCGCGGTGAAGCCGAAGACCTGCAGCTCGGAGTACACCACCTGGGTGTAGGGGCTGATGTCGGAGCCGTCGATCGCGACAGTGAGGATGAGGGCGACCAGGATGCCCAGGAACGCCCCCGCCGCAAGGAAGACACCGTACTTGGGGGCGCGACGCACGGTCGCGGTCTCGATGTCGTCGCGGACGTACACCGGTCGCTCGGGGGTGGGCTGCTCGGCCATGCGCTCATTCTCCCACCGTCGGGGCCGGAGCGGGTCGTGACGTTTCGACGGCGAGATCACGGGCCGCGGCCGGCACGCGAGACCGCACCCGTTCGCCGAGGACGCATCCTCCCGCCGGTGGCCGCCTGAGGCCTCGACGAACGCCCGCGGTTCCGTCGGGTGGCGCCGGTGACCGCGGCTACGGCCGCAGCGGCAGCAGCGCGCTCAGGTCGGCGCGGACGCCGGAGGCGACGATGCGGCCGGCCGTGACGGCATCCGCCCAGTGCTCTCGACCGGTGGCGACGGCGATCCACGTCGCGGCGTCGGTCTCGACCACGTTCGGGGGCGTGCCGCGGGTGTGACGCGGGCCCTCGATCACCTGCACGGCACCGAAGGGCGGAACGCGCATCTCGACCGAGTTGCCGGGCGCCTTCTCGACGAGCAGTTGCAGGAGGTAGCGGACCGCGGTGGCGGTGACGGGGCGAGGCGCGTCACCGGCGGCCACCGCGGCGAGTGCCGCACGGCCGTCTCCGGTCTCGATACGGCGGGGAGGCATGGCATCCACGCTACCTTCGGAACCCACGGACCCGTCGAGTGTCGAGCACATACCGGATCGGACGGGTCGGCAGCGGCGTGTCGGGGTCACTCAACCAGCACCCTCGCGCTCGATAGGCTGGCCGCGTGAGAATCCTGGTCCTCGGTTCGGGCGCGCGCGAGCACGCCATCATCCTCGCGCTGCGCTCCGAGGAGGAGTCGCACGCGATCTTCGCCGCCCCCGGCAACGCGGGTATCGCGCGCGAGGCGCATCTGGTCGACCTCGACCCGATGGATCCCACCGCCGTCCTGGCCTTCGCGAAGAACGAGGCGATCGACCTCGTCGTCGTCGGCCCCGAAGCGCCGCTCGTCGCCGGCGTCGCCGATCCGCTGCGCGCGCACGGCATCCCCGTGTTCGGCCCGGGCCGGGCCGCGGCCCAGCTCGAGGGCTCGAAGACCTACGCGAAGCGGATCATGGATGCCGCGGGCGTCCCCACCGGCGGCTCGGTGCGCGCGCACAATGTCGCTGCCGTCGAGGCCGCCCTCGACCGTTTCGGCGCCCCGTACGTCGTCAAGGCCGATGGGCTGGCCGCGGGCAAGGGCGTCATCGTGACCTCCGACCGCGACGCCGCCCTCGCCCACGCCGAGAGTTACCTGCCGAGCGGCCCCGTGCTGATCGAGGAGTTCCTCTCGGGGCCGGAGGTGTCGCTGTTCTTCCTCAGCGACGGCGACCACGTCGCCCCCCTCAGCCCCGCCCAGGACTTCAAGCGCCTCCGCGACGGCGACGAGGGACCCAACACCGGCGGCATGGGTGCGTACTCCCCGCTGCCGTGGCTCACGGAGCGCTTCGGCGGCGAGGACGAGTTCGTCGCGCAGGTCACGCGCGACATCGCCGAGCCGGTGATCCGGCAGATGGATGCCGAGGGCACCCCGTTCATCGGACTCCTCTACGCCGGGCTCATCCTCACGGAGCAGGGCGTCAAGGTCATCGAGTTCAACGCCCGCTTCGGCGACCCCGAGACACAGGTCGTGCTCCCCCGTCTGATCGACCCCCTGTCTCGCCTGCTGCTGGCCGCGGCCTCCGGCACCCTCGAGGACGAGCCGCGTCCTGCCTTCGCCGAGGCGACCGCGGTCACCGTCGTGCTCGCGAGCGAGGGCTACCCCGAGGCTCCTCTCACCGGTCGGGTGCTCACCGGCATCGACGAGGCCGAGGAGGTCGACGGCGTCCACATCGCGCACGCCGCCACCGCGCTCCGGGACGGCGAGCTCGTCGCGACCGGCGGGCGCGTGCTGAGCGTGGTCGCGACCGGCACGACCTTCCGCGAGGCGCGTGAGGCGGCGTACGCCGGGCTCGAGCGGATCGGACTCGAGGGCGGTCAGTACCGCAGCGACATCGCCGCAAAGGTCGCTCAGGACTGAGGTTCGCGCTCCGGGAGCGGAGGAGATTCCGGCTGCGGAGGACCGAGCCCGCGGCATCCGTCCTCCCCTCGCGGGACCTCCTCCCGTCGCGCACGAGGATCACCCCGTAGCCTCGACCGATGACCCCCGCCGCTTACGACGCCCGCGCCGATGAGTACATCGCGGCGCTCGGGACGATGGATGCCGTGCACCCGGTGGACCGGCGCATCGTCGAGACGTGGGCCGCCGGCGTCAGCGGACCGGTGCTCGACGCCGGCTGCGGTCCGGGCCACTGGACGGCGCACCTCGTCGGTTTCGGCCTCGACGTGCGCGGTGTCGACCTCGCGCCGCGATTCGTCGCGCACGCGCGGGCGGCGCATCCCGGCATCCGTTTCGACGCCGGCACCATCGACGACCTCGAGGTGGCGGACGGGGAGGTCGGCGGCATCCTGTCGTGGTTCTCGACCATCCATCACGCGCCCGACAAGATCGGCGGGCCGCTGCGCGAATTCGCGCGGGTCCTGCGACCGGGCGGCTCGCTCCTGCTCGGGTTCTTCGTCGGCCCCGGGATGGAGGCCTTCGACCACGCGGTGGTGCGCGCCTACCGCTGGTCCGTCGCGGAGCTCGCGCAAGAAGTGGATGCCGCCGGCTTCGACGTCGTCGAGACGCACACGCGCGAGACCCGCGGCGAGCGCCCGGTCGGGGCGTTGATGTGCGTGCGTCGCGGATGAGTTCCGGGGGACGCGGCGGACGAATCACACGGGCGGCGTGACGAAACCGCCGCCCGGTGCGTCTGATCAGTGTTCCCGATCTGCGGAACCCCGCCCGGTCGGCGCCCCTCCCCCATCCGCGCCGGCCGGGTGTGCGGCGGGCAGCGGAGGAGAAACCCGCAGCCGAGGGCCCAGGCCACGGCATCCGCCCTCCCTCCCCCGAATCCCCTCCCTTCGCTACCCGGCACATACAGGCGGGAACGCCGAACGCCGCCGCCCCTCGGAAGGGACGACGGCGTTCGATGATGCGGCTTACTCGCCCGCGGCAGCCGGGGCGGCCTGCGCTGCCTGCTGCGCCGGGGCCGCGTCGCGCGGAGCGCCGTGCGGGCGGATCATCGACGGGCGCCGCATGAACAGCACGACGATCAGGCCCACACCGATCACGACGATCGGGAGGATGAGCGACTGCCCCATGGCCTGGGAGAACCCGCCGACCACCTGCGGCGGCAACGCACCGCCACCGAAGCTCGCCCCGGCATCCGCAGCCCCCGGCAGGTTCGCCTCGAGACGCGCCTGCATGAACGCGGCGATGGATGCCGAACCGATCACCGATCCGACGGTGCGGGTGGTGTTGTAGATGCCGGCGCCGGCTCCCGCCTGACGCGGGGGGAGGTTGCGCGTGGCGGTGGTGGCGAGAGGACCCCACATGCCCGCGTTCCCGACGCCCATCAGCGCCGAGGGGATGAGGAACATCCAGATCGGCGCGTCGTTGAGGATGAGCGCGACGTAGATGCCGAGCGAACCGCCCACCAGCAGCAGACCGGGGACCAGCAGGAAGCGGGGGTCCGTGCGGTCGAGCAGCTTGCCCGCGAACGGCGCGAGGACGCCCGAGAGGATCGCGAGCGGGACGAGCAGCAGCGCCGACTCGGTGGGCGTGAGTCCACGGGCGAGCTGCAGGTAGAACATCTGCGGCAGCGCCATGCTCGTCACGGTGAAGCCGACCGCCGCGATCGCGAAGTTGGCGACCGAGAAGTTGCGGTCCTTGAACAGGGCGAGCGGGACGAGGGGTTCGCCCGTGCTGCGGCCCTGCGTCCAGATGAAGACGCCCATCACCACGACGCCGGCGATCACCATCGCCCAGATCCACGCGGCCCACGCGTAGTGCTCGCCCTCCTGAAGTCCGAAGACGATGAGGAACAGGCCGATCGCGCTCAGGACGACGCCCAGGATGTCGAACTTGTGCGCCGTCCGGGGCAGCTGGGGCACGAGGATAACCGCGGCGACGAAGCCGATGATGCCGACGGGGATGTTGATGAAGAAGATCCACTCCCACCCGAGGCCGTCCACGAGCAGGCCACCGGCGAGGGGGCCGACGAGCGTCGCGACGCCGGCGGTCGCTCCCCACAGGCCCATGGCCGCGCCGCGGTTCTGCGGCGGGAAGGTGCGGGTGATGACGGCCATCGTCTGCGGGGTCATGAGGGCCGCGCCCAGGCCCTGCACGGCGCGAGCCGCGATGAGCACCTCGAGCGAGGGCGCGAGGCCGCACGCGAGAGACGCGATCGTGAAGATCGCGAGGCCCGTGAGGTAGATGTTCTTCGGGCCGAAGCGGTCGCCGAGGCGGCCGGTGATCAGCAGGGGAACGGCGTAGGTCAGCAGGTAGGCGCTGGTGACCCACACGACGTTGTCGAGGTTGTTGGTGTTCGGGTCGAGCGCGGCCTTGATCGCGGGGTTCGCCACCGAGACGATCGTGGTGTCGACCAGGATCATGAAGAACCCGATGACGAGGGCCCACAGGGCCGGCCAGGGACTCTTGGCGGGGGTCTTGAAGGACCCCGTCGAGGGGGATGCCGCGGAGGCGGCGCGGGAGTCGGTCATGGTGTGGTCTCCTTCGAGACGCGTTTCTTCGTGAAGTGTTCGGGGATCTCGTCGGGGCCCCAGGCGAGGGAGCCGTCGGCGAGGCGCGCACGCAGGGCGTCCTGCCACGCGAGTTCGGCGTCGAGAAGTGCGGCTTGTCGCTGCACCTCGACCATGAACTGATCGGGGACGCCGCGGTGGGCGGCCCCGTCCAGAGCGGTGCGATGCTCGTGCGCCGAGGCGACGAGCAGGGCACGGCGTCGGTCGAGCAGGGCGACCACGACGTCGCGCTCGAGGTTGTGCGCCTCGGCGAGCGCGACGCGGAAGTCCGCGGCTCGCTCGATCTGCGGCAGTTCGGTGCGCACCCACTCGTCGACCGCCTGTCGACCGGCGTCGAGCAGGGTGTAGGTGGTGCGTTCGGGGCGATTGCCGTGTCGGTCGACGCCGACCTCGGCGAGCAGTCCGTCGCGTTCGAGGCGCGCGACCGTGTGGTACATCGTCCCCTTCTGCAGGGGCACGAGGCGGTCATCCTTGCGCTCGCGCAGCAGGCGCACGAGCTCGTAGGTGTGCATGTCGCCCTCGCGCAGGGTCGCGAGGATCATGACGGCGACCGGGGTGAGACGGCTGTGTTCCGGCATCCATCCCTCCTCATGGTCCACGTCGAATAGTCCACGTGGACTATACGCGCCTTTTCGACGTGGCGCGAACCCGTCGACCGGATCGAGCGCCCGGCAGTAGTCAACGACCAGTCCGCGCCCACCAGGGGGGACTTGCGTGCGTGCGCATTCCCGCTGCGGGAAACGACGAATGCCCCGTGCCGAGCGGCACGGGGCATTCGTGGTGGGCGATCAGTCGGCGATGAGCACCCGACCGCTCGCGCCGGACACGATCAGATCGGCACGCCCGCGGGTGGCCTCGATCATGACCGCGTTGACGCCGTCGACCTCGCGGGCCCACGCGAGCGCCGCCTGCGGGGATCGCCCTCCCCGCACGTGACGCTCGACGAGTCGCGCCTCGCGCTGGTCGGCGGGGGTGTCGCAGAACCACACCTCGTCCAGCGCCTCGCGCACGCCCGCCCACGGCTCGTCGCCGACGAGCAGATAGTTGCCCTCGACGACGACGATGCGTGCCGACGGCTCGATCGCGATCTCGCCCGCGACGCCCTCGTCGACCTCCCGCCGGAAGCTCGGCGCGTACACCGTGTGCCCCGTCTCGCGACGCACCCTCTCGAGCAGCGCGAGGAAGCCCCACCCGTCGAAGGTGTCGAGTGCCCCCTTGCGATCACGCCGGCCGAGCCTGTCGAGCGACGCGTTCGCGAGATGGAACCCGTCCATCGGAAGCGCCGCGGCCCCACCGCCGCGGCGCTCGTTCAGTTCCGCCACGATCGCGGCGGCGAGGGTCGTCTTACCGCCGCCCGGACTGCCCGCGATGCCCAGCAGATAGCGGCCGTCCGCGGCGCTCGCGGCCCGTTCGATGCGATCGACCAGGTCGGCGACGGCGGAGGAGGGCGGACCCTCAGGCGCCATGACCCGCTTCGATCTGCATCGACATGAACGACAGGGCGTGCCGCGCGAGGGCCGGGCCGTCGTTCCACAGGTTGCGCCAGATCGCGAGGTCGTTCGACAGCGTCGGCGAGACGACGGCCGACGAGAACGACTCGAACGTGATCGGGCCCGTGTAATCGATGTCGGCGAGGGCGTGGAAGAACGCGGTGAAGTCGAGGTGCCCCGAGCCGAGGTAGCCGCGGTGGTTCTCGCCGATGTGCACGTAGCCCAGACGGTCGCCGACCAGGTGCACGGGGCGGACCAGGTCGTCCTCCTCGATGTTCATGTGGTACGTGTCGAGGTGGATCAGGACGTTGTCGTGACCGATGTCGTCGGCCAGGCGCAGGGCGTCGGCGGCGGTGTTGATGACGTTCGTCTCGTAGCGGTTGCAGATCTCGAGCCCGAGCGTCATGCCCTTGCCCTGCGCCTCGACGGCGAGGTCCTTCAGGGTCGCCACGACGTTGGCCCGGCCGGCGGCGCTGAGCTGGTGCCCGTACTTGCCGAGCGCGCTGTACAGGGCACCCGTGAAGTGCGTGCCACCGAGGTCGTGGGTGATCTGCAGCGAGTCGTGCAGGAGCTTCGCCCCGCGCTCGACCACCTGCGGGTCGTCGCTCGAGACGTCGGCGGCGAACGCGAGGCCGCGCGAGCACACGATGCCCAGACCCGCGGCCTCGAGCTTGGTGCGCGCATCGGCGACGTCGAGGTTGGTCGCGTCGTGGAGCGAGAGCTCGAGGATGTCGTACCCGGCGGCGCGGGTCTGGTCGATGATGACGCTCATGTCTTCGGGCGTCGTACCGCCCGCGAAGACGAGGGCGTGGACGCCGAGGGAGTTGGTGACCATGGGGTGAGTTCTTTCGTGAAAGGTCGAACGGAAAGGATCAGGAGGCGACGGTCTCGGCCAGTCGCGCCCTCAGGAAGGCGAGCGACGTGGCGGCGAGTTCGTCGGGGTCGGACCAGAGCGGATGCCACAGCCCGATGTCGATGGCGGAGGTCTCACCGACCACGATGGGCGAGAAGGTCTCGACCGTGATCGGGCCGGTGAACTCCGCCGCCGCCAGGGCGGCGAGAAGCGCGGTCCAGTCGATGGTTCCGGTGCCCAGCCGGCCGCGGTGACTCTCACTGGCGTGCAGGTAGCCGAGGCGCCGGCCGGCCGTCTCGACGGCCGCCGACAGGCTCTGCTCCTCCATCGCCGCGTGGAACGTGTCGAGGTGCACCACGGCGTTGGGCGCGCCCAGGTCGTCGACGAACCGCGCCGTCTGCGCCGCGGTGTTGAGCAGGTTGGACTCGTAGCGGTTGACGTACTCGATCCCGAGGGTCACGCCCGCTCGCGCGCCGACCGCGGCGACCCGCCGCAGCACGTCGAGCGAGCGCTCGCGCGCCTCGGTGGTGGGAAGGCGGTCGTAGCGGCCCATCGCCGAGAACACCACCCCGCCGACGAACGTCGCGCCGATGTCGGCGGCGAAGCGCATCGCCTCGGTGAGGCGGTGCTCTCCGCGGGCGCGCCGGGCGGGGTCGGCATCCGAGATGTCATCCGAGAACGACAGCGCGAGCGAGACCGCGGCGTCGATGCCGTGCCGTGAGAGGGCCCGCACGGTATCGCCCGCGTCGAGCTCGTCGCGGTCGATCGCCGGGATCTCGATGAGGTCGTACCCCGCGGCGGCGGCCGCCCCGACGGCACGGTCGGCCGCGACGGGACTCCAGTCGAACCCCCACACACCCGCATGGATGCCGAAGCGCTGCGCCATCGCCTCAGGCGGCCTTCGCGCCGGTGATGAGCGCGACGAGCTCGTCGCCGTCGGTCTGGGCGGCGCGGCGCTCGGCGACGGCGAGACCGCCGCGCATGACCCACACGTGATCCGACAGGCGCAGCACCTGGTCGAAGTTGTGGCTGATGAGCAGCACCGCGACGCCCTGTTCCTTGAGCTTGCGGATGATGCCCTCCACGCGCGCGGTCTCTTGCACGCCCAGGGCGGCGGTGGGTTCGTCCATGATGACGATGGACCCTCCCCAGCCGGCCGCACGGGCGATCGACACCGCCTGACGCTGTCCGCCCGACAGGCGTCGCACCCGACTGGTGACCGGGGGCACGTTGACCGCCAGGTCGGAGACGAGTTCTTGCGCGGTGGCCCGCATCGCCTTGCGGTCGAGGAAGCGGAACGGGCCGAAACCCGTCGTCTTCTCGCGCCCGAGGAAGAAGTTCTGCCAGACGGTCAGGTCCTCGACCAGGGCCAGGTTCTGCTGCACGGTCTCGATCCCGTGCTCGCGCGCGGCGAGCGGGGTGTCGAGGTGGACGTCGCGGCCGTCGAGCGTGATGGTGCCCGAGTCTGGACGGTGGATGCCGGAGAGGCACCGCACGAGCGTGGACTTGCCGGCGCCGTTGTCGCCGATGAGGGCCGTGACCTCGCCGCGGCGCATGGTCATCGAGGCGCCGCGCAGGGCGTGGACGCCACCAAAGGACTTGGTGATGTTCTCGGCGGAGAGGACGATGTCGTTTCCGCCCGGGATGTCAGTGGTCATTTCTTCTGGAACCTCGTGAGAAGGGCGGCGAGCACGACGACGAGACCGACGGCGAGCGGCTGATAGAACTGCGAGACGCCGACGAGCGTCAGTCCGTTGCTGAGGGCGGTGAGCAGCAGCGCACCCAGCACGGGGCCGACGATCTTTCCGCGGCCGCCGGTGAGGGCGACACCGCCCAGGACGACGGCGGCGATCGAGTTGAGCAGGTACTGGGTGTTGATGGCGGGTTCAGCGGCACCGATGCGGGCGACGAGGAGGATGGATGCCAGGCCCGCGAGCATCGCCGCGAGCACGTACACCGCGATACGCACGCGCCCCGCGTTGATGCCGTTGGCGACGGCCGCCTCTTCGCTGCCGCCGATGGCCTGCACGTGCAGTCCGAACCGGGTGCGGAACATCACGACGCCGAAGACGACGGCGATCACGACCGCGATGAGGAAGGGGAAGCCGAAGATACCGATCGAGCCGGCGGTCAGGCGCAGCAGCTCGGGGCTGGTGAAAGAGATCGGCTTGCCCTGGGTGAGGATGAGCGCCAGGCCCGTCGCCACCGAGAGCGTTCCGAGGGTGGCGATGAAGTCGGTGACCTTGCCGGTCGCGATGAGCAGACCGTTGGCCACGCCGACCAGGCCCGAGACGACGATCGCGAGGACGGCCGAGGGCCAGAAGCCCAAACCGGCCTGCCACGCGAGGCCGAAGCCGACCGCGCCGAGCGTCATGGTGGCCGAGATCGACAGGTCGATGCCGCCCGTGGTGATGACGAAGGCCTGCGCGACCGCCAGGATCACCAGGATCGCCGAGGCGATGAGCATCGCCTGGATGTTGCCGAGGGTGAGGAAGGAGGGGCTGAGGATCGCGAAGACGATCACGAGGAGGACGAGCCCGACGGGGGCGGCGTTCTCTGCCCAGAAGCTGAGACTGCGCGCGTCCCGTCCCAGTGCCGCGAAGCGGGAGGGGGGAACGTCGAGCGTCGTCGTTCTCAACGGAGTTGTCATGACGGAGCGGACTTTCTCGAAGAAGGGGAGGGGGGAGCCGGGACGGAGCGCACTCCGCCCCGGCGTGCCGGCCGGTGTCAGCCGAGCAGGTCGGCGAGGGGGTTGGTGAACTCCTCGAACGGCTGCGGGAACTTCGCGATGGCGTCGGAGGCGTTCTTCTCGGTGACGAGGGCGGTCGGGGACTCGACGTTGGAGGGGAGCGCGCCGCCCTTGACGGCGACCTCGCACGCCTGCACGCCCAGCTGACCGATCGCGAAGGGGTACTGCGCGACGGTCGCGGACAGGCCGCCCGCGGCCACCGACTCGAGGGCGTCCTTGTTGCCGTCGACGCTGACGACGACGATCTTGCCCGTCTTGCCCGCGTTCTCGACGGCCTTGACGATGCCGAGGCCCATATCGTCGTTGGCCGCGAAGAACGCCGCGATGTCGGGGTTGGCGGCGATGATGTCGGTGGCCTTGGTCAGGGCGAGCTCGCGCTTCCAGTCCGCGGCTTCCTCCTGGACGACCTGGAGGCCGCTCGCCGCGGCCTTGAAGCCGTCGATGCGCGCCGCGCTCGTGACGTTGCCCGCGACGCCACCGATGATGGCGACCTTGGCGCCCGCGGCGACCTTGCCCGCGACGAATTCGCCGGCCTTGCCGCCGGCAGCCTCGTTGTCGGTGCCGATGTAGGTGGCGGGGGTGACGCCGGCGGCGGAGGCGGCGTCGGCGTCGAGGGGCTGGTCGATGTTGACGACCGGGGTGCCCTTCGCGGCGATCGGCGCGAGCGCCTGGACGAGGTTCGTGCCGCTGATGGGGTTGATGATGAAGCAGCCCATGTCCTGGCCGGCGAGGGTCGTCAGCTTGTCGGCCTGGCCGGTGGTGTCCGCCGTGTCGGCGGCCGCCTGCACCGAGACGTTCACGCCGTCGGTCGAGGCGGTGTCGGTGATGCCGTCCTGCATCGCCTGGAAGAACGGGTTGTCGAGTCCCTTGATCACGGCGGCGATCGACGACGAGCCGGAGCCGCCCGCCGGAGAGCCCGCGGGGGACGAACATCCCGTGAGCGAGATCGCGAGGGCCGCAGCAGGCGCGGCCAGGAAGATGAGGCGGCGCTTCTGAGCGTTGGTGCGGAACATCTCTGTCCTTCGAGTTCGGGGCACCACTGCGTGCCAGTAACGTCAATGTAGCGCCCCTTTAGGTTACTGACAACACAAAAGATAGTGATCTTTGGGCTTTCGGTTACGATGTGATCACGCTGACGAGGAGGTGACGCGATGACGGAGCTGGGATCGCACGAGAGCGACGTACTCGGACTCTTCCGCGAGCACGGGTCGCTCAGCCGCACCGACGTCATCACGCTGTCCGGGCTGTCGCGATCGACCATCAACCACCGCCTCGCCGCGCTCACGGTCGCGGGGCTGCTGCAACCCCTCGAGGGGGGAGAGTCCACCGGCGGACGCCCCTCGAGTCGGTTCGCCTTCCGCGCCGACCGCGCCGTGATCCTGTGCGCCGACATCGGCGCGACCGGCTTCACCGCCGCGGCCTGCGACCTGAGCGGAACCCCCCTCGCGCAGACCGAGGTCGCCATCGACGTCTGGGAGGGCCCGGAGCCCGTCCTCGGCGCCATCCTCGAGGCCTTCCGATCACTCCGCCCCGACGCCGACGTCTGGGCCATCGCCATCGGCGTCCCCGGGCCGGTCGAGTTCGCCGCGCACCGCGTCGTGAACCCCCCGATCATGACCGGGTGGGACCGCTTCGACATCGCGGGGTGGTTCGCCCCGGCCTACGCCGCGCCCGTGATCGTCGAGAACGACGCCAACGCCCGCGCGGTCGCCGAGTCCCGGCATCATCGCCTCGACAACGTCATCGCCCTCAAGCTCGGAACAGGCATCGGCGCCGGGCTGGTCTTCAACGGCCAGATCATCCGCGGCGACAAGGGCGCGGCCGGCGACATCGGCCACACCCGCGCGGTGATCGTGGAGTCACCCGCGCGCGAGTGCCGCTGCGGCAGCTTCGACTGCGTGGAGGCCTACGCCGGCGGATGGGCGATCGAACGCGAACTCGACCAGGCGGGGCTGTCGGTCCACGGCGTCCGCGACATCGTCGAGCTGGTGCAGAGGGGCGACATCGACGCCGTGCGCCGGGTCCGCGGCGCCGGACGCGTGATCGGCGATGCGATCGCCGACCTCGTCAGCATCCTCAACCCGCGCGCCATCGCCCTGTCGGGCCAGCTCGCCGAGTGCGACGAGGTGCTGATGTCCGGCATCCGGGAACGCGTCTATCAGCGCGCGACGCCGCTCGTCACGCGCGACCTGGTGATCGCGCGTTCCGACCTGGGCGCCCTGGCCGGGGTCATCGGACTGGCGCTCATCTCGAGCGACGCGATCCTGCGACCGGCCTCGCTCGACGAGATCCTCCGGCGCGCGACCGCCCCGGTCTGACCGCTCGACTCAGCTCTTCTCGAGCGTCGTCGTGACCGCCGGCTCCGTCGACTCGGTCTGCTCCGAGCGACGCCGACGCCACGGTGCCGGCAGACCGAAGATCCCGCGCTGATTCGGCTCCTCCACCTCGAGCCCGTAGTGCTCGCCGATCGAGTCGCGCAGCTGCGCGCGCTCCGCCTTGTCGTAGGCCTTCATCTCGCGGCGGAACGCCACGACCGTCGCCCAGCAGATCGCGAGCAGCACGACGCTGAACGGCAGCGCGATGCTGATCGCGGCGGTCTGCAGCGCCTGCAAGCCTCCGGCGATGAGCAGTGCGAACGCGATCACGGCGGTGGCGAGGGCGAAGAAGACGCGCACCCAGTTCTTCGGCTCCTCTTCGCCGCCGGTGGCGATCATGCTCATCACGAGCGCACCGGAGTCGGCCGAGGTCACGAAGAACACCGCGATCAGGATCAGGAAGCCCACGATCAGCACCACCGAGCCAGGGATTCCCTCGAGCATCTGGAAGAGCGCTGTCGAGACGTCGACCGATCCGTCGGCCCCCGTATAGGAGGCCGTGCCGGTCAGCTCCCCGTAGATCGCGCTCCCACCGAGCACGGTGAACCACAGGATGCCGACGAGCGTGGGCACCAGGATCACGCCGACCACGAACTCGCGCACGGTGCGACCACGCGAGATGCGGGCGATGAAGATGCCGACGAAGGGCGCCCACGAGATCCACCAGCCCCAGTAGAACGCGGTCCACGCACCCTGCCAGGCGACGCCGTCATCGCCGGCGTAGGCGCTGACGGTGAACGAGAGCCCCACGAAGCTCTGGATGTAGTTGCCGATCGACTGGACCACATCGCGCAGCAGGAACTCCGTCGGGCCGGCGAAGAGCAGGAACAGCATGAGAAGCCCGGCGAGGACGAGGTTGATGTTCGAGAGCCACTTCATGCCCTTGCCCACGCCCGAGAGCAACGAGAAGAGCACGAGCCCGGTGATGATGCCGATGATGATCGCCTGGCTGACGATGGTGGGCGGCACCACGCCCAGGAAGTCGAGCCCGGCGCTGATCTGGATGACGCCCAGACCGAGCGAGGTGGCGACGCCGAACAGCGTGCCGACGAGTGCGGCGACGTCGATCGCGTTGCCCCAACCGCCCTGGACGAGACGCGCCCCGAGGATCGGCTCGAGAGCCCAGCGGATGGTGCGGGGGCGCTTGCGGCGATGGAAGGCGTAGGCGAGCGCCAGCCCGAGCACGACGTAGATCGACCAGGCGTGCACGCCCCAGTGCAGGAAGGTCTGCGACATCGCCTGCTGCGCGAGCTCCGCCGGGGTGCCGGTGACGCCCGGCCGCGGCGAGACGAAGTGGCTGAGCGGTTCGCTCACCCCGTAGAACACCAGTCCGATGCCCATGCCGGCGGCGAACAGCAGCGAGAACCACGAGACCGTCGAGAACTCGGGCTCGTCGTCGTCCCGGCCCAGCTTGATGTTGCCGAACCGGCTGAATCCCATCGCCAGGGCGAACACCACGAAGAACGCCGCGATCAGCACGTAGTACCAGTTGAAGGTCGAGACGATCGCCGTCTGGACGCTGGTGAAGGTGGCCTCCGCGGCCGCGGGGAAGAACAGCGCGAACGCGATGAACGCCAGAGCGATACCCGCGGCCGGCCAGAACACCCACCCGCGGATGGTCTTGTGGCCACTCCCCAGGTGGGGGTCGACGGATACCGCGTTGTCAGAGGCTGCATCGGTCATCGTTCCAGGCTAGCCAGGTGCCTCCCGCCGCCCCGGGGGCGGGCGCCGTGCGCGCCGGTGTGGAACAATCCGCACGGGTGCGTCGCGCGCGCACCCGCAATAATGAGCGGGTGACCTCCGCTCCCCCCGTCGATCTGCCCGGCTGGCGCCACGTCTACTCCGGCAAGGTCCGCGACCTGTACGTTCCCGCCGACACCGCCGACGACGCCGCCCCCGCCCGCCTGCTCGTGGTCGCCAGCGACCGGGTGAGCGCCTTCGACCGCGTCCTGTCCCCCGGCATCCCCGACAAGGGCGTGCTGCTGACGACGCTGAGCCTGTGGTGGTTCGACCAGCTCGCCGGAGCCGACGGCGGGCGCGCGATCCCGAACCATCTCCTGCCCGACCACGCGCTCTCGGGCGACGACGCGGTGGCGTCGATCCCGGATGCCGTTCAGGGGCGCGCCATGCTCGTGCGCTCGCTCGACATGCAGCCGATCGAGTGCGTGGTGCGCGGCTATCTCACCGGATCGGGCTGGGCGGAGTACCGGGCGCAGGGCACGGTCTGCGGCATCCCCCTTCCCGAGGGGCTCGAGGACGGCGATCGCCTCCCGGAGCCGCTGTACACCCCGGCGTTCAAGGCGCCGATGGGCGAGCACGACGAGAACATCACCTTCGAGCGCTCGGTCGAGATCGTCGGCGCCGAGACCGCGACCGCCCTGCGCGACCTCTCCCTCGAGATCTACCGTCGTGCCTCGACGACCGCCGAGGAGCGCGGCCTGATCCTGGCCGACACGAAGTTCGAGTTCGGTTTCGATGCGCAGGGCGTGCTGACTCTCGCCGACGAGGTGCTCACCTCGGATTCGTCGCGCTATTGGGATGCCGGGGCCTGGCGCACCGGCTCGACCCCGGCGGAGCGCATGGCGAGCTTCGACAAGCAGATCGTGCGCAACTGGCTCGCGGAGAACTGGGACAAGCAGGGCGAACCGCCCGCCCTCCCGCTCGAGATCGTCGAGCGCACGCGCGAGCGCTACGCGACGCTGCTGCGCCTGCTGACGGCATCCTGACTCGCGCGTCGTTCGCGAGGTCGCACGATCGGGCCGAGGCCCCCCAAGGAGACAGAATGTTCCGCTGGAAGCTGCACGGCAACGGGCGCACCGTTGCACCGGGCGCCGTCGTCGCCCCGGGCGAGCGTCTGAACTGGGGCGCGACCGTCGCGATCGGCCTGCAGCACGTCATCGCCATGTTCGGCGCGACCTTCCTCGTGCCGGTGCTGACGAAGTTCCCCGTCTCGACGACGCTGCTGTTCTCGGGCGTGGGCACGCTGCTCTTCCTGCTGATCACGCGCAACCGCCTCCCCAGCTACCTCGGCTCGTCGTTCGCGTTCATCGCCCCGATCACCGCGGCGACCGCGATCGGGGGAACCGGATCCGCCCTCGCGGGGATCGTGGCCGTCGGCATCCTGCTCGCCGTCGTCGGCGTCCTGGTGCAGTTCGCCGGTCTCGGGTGGGTCGACAAGGTCATGCCACCGGTCGTGGCGGGCGCGATCGTGGCGCTCATCGGCTTCAACCTCGCGCCCGTGGCCTGGCAGAACTTCGAGTTGCAGCCGCTGCCCGGGACGATCACGCTCGTCGCGGTGATCCTCTTCAGCGTGCTCTTCCGCGGATTCCTCGGCCGCATCTCGATCTTCCTCGGCGTGATCGTCGGCTACGTCGCGACGGTGCTCATCCAGCTCTCGACGGGCGAGGTGCTCATCGACTTCGCGGCCGTCGAGCAGGCGCCGTGGGTCGGGCTGCCGGTCTTCCAGTTCCCCGACTTCGCGTCGCCGGGCACGTGGTCGGTCATCGCGATGTTCCTGCCCGTGGTGCTGGTGCTGGTGGCCGAGAACGTCGGGCACGTGCGCGGGGTGGCGGCGATGACGGATGCCACGGCCAACCGCTCCACCGGGCGCGCCCTGATCGCCGACGGCCTCGCCACGACCCTCGCCGGATCCTTCGGCGGATCGGGCACCACGACCTATGGCGAGAACATCGGCGTGATGGCCGCGACCCGCGTCTACTCGACGGCGGTGTACTGGATCGCGGGTCTCACCGCGATCGTGCTGAGCCTCTCCCCCAAGGTCGGCGCGGTGTTCAACACCATCCCGCCCGGGGTGCTCGGCGGGGTCACCACCGCGCTCTACGGCCTGATCGGCATCATCGGCATCAAGATCTGGGTCGACAACCGCGTCGACTTCTCTCGCCCCGTGAATCAGTACACCGGAGCGGTCGCGCTGGTGCTGGCGATCGCCGGCTTCACGATGGACATCGGGCAGTTCCAGCTCGGCGCGATCGTGCTCGGCTCGATCGCCGCCCTGGTGATCTACCACCTCGGCAACGCGATCGCCCGCGCGCGCAAGACCGGCGCCGACGACGGCGGCCCCATCCCCGCGGTGGGTCCGCTGGGCGGCGACCCGAGCTGATCCGCCGCCGGCTCGGCATCCGGTCGCGCCCGCCGGCCCGTCTGCTGCCCGCAGGGATCACACGATCGGTCTGAGCCCACACGCGGAGCCGCGCGGCCGGGATGCCGCGTGACCACCGTTGCCGATCCGTTACTTGACACCATCCCGCCGAAGACCGCACACTGATCTCGGTCGCTGATAAATCGGTTTATCAGCAAGGTAAATCGATTATCCAACGGAGGGTAGACATGGCTCGAGTGCGCATCGCGGATGTCGCCAAAGCCGCTGGCGTCTCGCCCGCGACCGTCTCCCTCGTGCTCAACGACGCCGAGTCGCGCATCTCCGACGAAACGAAAGAGCGGGTCCGCCGCGTCGCCGACGAGGTCGGCTACTCGCCCAACCCGATCGCCCGGAGCCTGCGCACCCGCGTCACGGGCACGATCGGTCTCGTCTCCGACCGCATCGCCACCACGCCCTTCGCGGGACGCATGCTCGCCGGCGCCCAGGAGGTCGCTCGTGAGAACGGTCGCCTGGTGATCCTCGTCGACACCGACGGCCACCCCGAGATCGAGTCCGACGCGATCTCGACGCTCGTGAACCACAACGTCGACGGCATGGTCTACGCCTCGATGTACCACCGGGTGCTCCCCGCCCCCGCGGGTCTTCCCGCCGGCACCGTGTTCCTCGACTGCCGCCCCGAAGACGGCGGTTTCCCCGCGGTCGTCCCCGACGACTACGCCGGGGGCCGCGCCGCCGCGCAGGAGCTCGTCGACGCCGGTCACCGTCGCATCGCCTACATCGACGACGGCGACGACGACCGCCCCGTGGCGGCCCAGCTCCGTCTGCAGGGGTACCGCGACGTGCTGACCGAGGCCGGCATCGAACCGGATGCCGCCCTCCACGTCTTCGCCGAGACCTCGGCCGCGGGCGGGCAGGGCGCGATCGGCGAGCTGTGGGCCCTCCCCGAGGCGCAGCGCCCCACCGGCGTCTTCGCCTTCAACGACCGGATCGCCGCCGGTGTCGTCATGTGGGCGCACCGGCACGGCATCCGGATCCCCGAAGAGCTGTCGATCGTCGGCTACGACGACCAGCAGCTGGTGGCCGCGGAGCTCGATCCGCCGCTGACCACCGTCTCGCTCCCCCACGCGGCCATGGGTCGCTGGGCCATGGAGGTCGCCCTCGGCCTCCGCGAGGCGGATACCCGATCCCCCCACCTCATGGACTGCCCGATCGTTCGTCGGGCTTCCGTCGGCCCTCCCGCGCACCTCGGCAGCGCGCGGGACACCCGGGTCACGGACTGACGCCGCCCCGGCGGCCCCCTCACGATGACGACAGCGATGTCGCCTCTCACCGAAAGGAATCCGATGAAGAAGTCCTTCATCCCGCTCGCCGCAACCGGCGTTGCTGCCGCGCTGGTGCTGACCGGCTGCGGTCAGGCAGGCCAGGGCAGCACGACGACCGAAGACGGTCGCACCGTGCTGACCATGTGGACGCACTCCGCGGGCAACCCCGCCGAGCTCGCCGTCTACGAACAGATCATCAACGACTTCAACGCCTCGCAGGACAAGTACGAAGTCAAGACGGAGTCGTTCCCGCAGGGCGCGTACAACGACGCGATCGTCGCGGCCGCCGCCTCGAACGACCTGCCGTGCCTGCTCGACCTCGACGGACCGATCATGCCGAACTGGGCGTGGGCGAACTACCTGCAGCCGCTCGGCATCTCCAGCGATATCACCGACAAGCTCCTGCCCACCGCGGTCGGGAAGTACGACGGCGAGATCTACTCCGCCGGGTACTGGGACGCCGCCCTCGGCATCTTCGCGCGCAAGTCGGTGCTCGAGGCCAACGGCATCCGCATCCCCACGACGGCGCAGCCGTGGACCGAGACCGAGTTCGACGCGGCCCTGGCCACGCTCAAGGCCGCGGGCTACGAAACCCCGATCGACATCGGTGCCGAGGACAAGGGCGAGTGGTGGCCCTACGCCTACTCGCCGTTCCTGCAGAGCTTCGGGGGCGACCTCATCGACCGCGACACCATGCTGTCGGCCGACGGCGCCCTCAACGGACCGGATGCCGTGAAGTGGGGCACCTGGTTCCAGGACCTCTTCAAGAAGGGCTACGCCAACAGCGGCGGCACCGTGGGCAACCAGGAGTTCGTCGACGGCAAGGTCGCGCTCAGCTACACGGGCGTCTGGAACGGTCTCGCCGCGGTGGATGCCGTGGGCGACGACCTGCTGATCCTCCCGCCGCCGGACCTCGGCAACGGCCCCAAGATCGGCGGCGGTTCGTGGCAGTGGGGCATCTCCTCGTCGTGCAACGACGCCGAGGGCGCTCGCGAGTACCTCGAGTTCAGCTTCGACGACAAATACATCACCCAGTTCGCCGACGAGCAGCTCGTGATCCCCGCCACCGAGGCGGCGACGGAGGCGTCGAAGTACTTCAACTCCACCGACGGCGCGCTGCGTCCGTTCGCGGAGTTCTCGAAGGAGTACGCGGTGCTGCGTCCCGAGACCCCCGCCTACGCGGTGATCTCGACCACGTTCGAGACGGCGGCCAAGGACATCATGAACGGCGCCGACGTGCAGTCGGCTCTGGATGCCGCGGTCACCGAGATCGACACCAACATCGACTCCAACGACGGCTACGGCGCGAAGTAACGCCGCGTCCGCGGTGGGGGTCCGTCCGGGCCCCCACCGCACCCCGCGAAAGAAGAACCTGATGACCGTGTCACCTCCGGTCGCCGCGGCGAAGCAGCCGCGACGTTCCCTCCGCCGCTTCCGCACCTCCCGCGGTCGCGAGACGTGGGCGGGCCTGGCCATGATGGCCCCCGCCGCCGTCCTGCTCGTGCTGTTCCTGATCGTCCCGGTGCTGCTGGCGTTCACGCTGTCGTTCACCAACGCCCGGCTGATATCCCCCAACCCGCCGCGCTTCGTCGGTCTCGACAACTTCCTCCGAGCCTTCACCGCCGACCCCGTCTTCCTGCAGTCGGCGCTGAACACCTTCCTCTTCGCCCTGGTCGTGGTCCCGGTGCAGGCCGGTCTCGGCCTCTTCCTCGCGGTGCTCGTCAACCAGCGCCTGCGCGGGACGACGTTCTTCCGCGTCGTGTTCTTCATCCCCGTGGTGACGTCGATCGTCGTGGTGTCGATCCTCTGGCGCTTCATGTACCAGAGCGACGGCCTCATCAACTCGATGATCGACACCCTCACCTTCGGTGCCCTCAAGGGCGCCGACTGGCTCAACGACCCCAGCACGGCGCTCGGTGCGATCATCGTGCTCTCGATCTGGCAAGCCGTCGGCTTCCACATGATCATCTGGCTCGCGGGGCTGCAGACGATCCCCGAGGAGCTGTACGAGGCGGCGCGGATGGACGGCGCGAGCCGGTGGCGCCAGTTCACCAACGTCACCTGGCCGGGACTGCGCCCCACCATGGTGTTCGTCCTCGTCACCATCACCATCGCCGCTCTCGGCCTGTTCGTACAGGTCGATGTGATGACCCAGGGCGGCCCCCTCAACTCGACGTCGACCGTCGTGTTCCACGCGGTGCGCAAGGGCTACGAGCAGCAGGAGATCGGCTACGCCGCCGCGATCTCGCTCCTGTTCTTCGTCGCCGTGCTCATCGTCGCCCTCATCCAGCGCTGGCTGACCCGGGAGAAGAACTGACATGACCGGCATCCTCGAACGGCCCGCGCGCACGGCGCGCACGGCCCGTCCCTCGTCGCCCGCCCGGCGGCGCACCCGCTCCTCCGAGGGCCGCAACGGTCGCATCCTCACCTACGCGTCGATGTCGATCCTCGCGCTGTTCTTCCTGTTCCCGCTCGTGTTCATGTTCGTGTCGAGCCTCAAGCCCGACGCCCAGATCCTGCGCGACATCAACAGCCCGGCGGCGTTCCTGCCGACCGGCGACATCAGCCTCGACAACTACTTCGGCGTCTTCGACCGCGTGCCCGTCGGGCAGTTCCTGTTCAATTCGATCCTGGTGACGGTGCTCACCGTCGGACTCGGGCTCATCGTGAACTCCCTCGCCGGTTTCGCGCTCTCGCGGTTGCGCTGGAAGGGCCGGGTCGTGGTGATGGCGCTGGTCATCGCGACGCTCATCGTGCCCTTCGAGACGATCGCGGTGCCGATGGTCTACTGGGTCAACCAGCTGCCGACCCTGGTGATGGAGGGCGGGGTGCTGAAGTACGACTTCGGCTGGCTGAACACCTACCAGGTGCAGATCGTGCCGTTCATCGCGAACGCGTTCTCGATCTTCCTCTTCGCGCAGTACTTCTCCACGATCCCGCAGTCCCTCGACGAGGCGGCCCGCATCGACGGGGCGAGCTGGTTCACCATCTACCGCCGCATCATCGTGCCCCTGTCGGGTCCGGCGTTCGCGACGGTCGCGATCCTGACGTTCCTGCCCGCCTGGAACCAGTACCTCTGGCCTCTCATGGTCGTGCAGAAGGAGAACCTGCGCCCGGTCATGGTCGGCATGCAGTACTTCTTCCAGCTCAACACCGCCTGGGGTGAGGTCATGGCCTACACCTCGCTCATCACGCTCCCCGTGCTGATCGTGTTCCTGGTCTTCCAGCGCGCGTTCGTCAGCAGCATCGCCGCCTCCGGCGTGAAGGGGTGACCCACCGACTCGATGGCGCCGTGCGCGATGTCGCAGCGGTCGCCATCGCACATCCTTCCGCCGGGGCGGCCGAGCGCCCCGGCGGAAGCCTCGCCCGGTCGCCGCACGCGGCGGCGACCTGAGCCCCCGACCCCTTGAACCCCGCAGCACAGCGCTGCGTTGAAAGAGAGTGCCTGACGTGTTCGACCTCGCCGATTCCTACGTGTGGGATTTCTGGTTCGCCGACGACGGCGACCGCTACCACCTGTTCTTCCTGTACGCCTCACGGGCGCTGCACGACCCGGAGGACCGTCACTACCGCGCCTCGGTGGGTCACGCCGTCTCGACCGATCTCGCCTCGTGGGAACGCGTCGCCGACGCGCTCGTGCGGGGCGGTGCCGACGACTTCGATGCCCTGGCCACCTGGACCGGCTCGACCGTGCGCCGCGACGACGGCACGTGGTTCCTCTTCTACACGGGCTCGCGCCTGGCCGAGGACGGCCGCAACGTGCAGCGCATCGGCTACGCCACCAGCGACGACCTGTACACGTGGCACAAGAACCCCGCCAACCCGGTGCTCGAGGCCGACGGCGAGATCTACGAGCGTCTCGCGACCACCGATTGGCACGATGAGGCCTTCCGTGACCCCTGGGTGTTCGCCGATCCCGCGGGGAACGGCTGGCACATGTACGTCACGGCCCGCGCACCCCAGGGACCGTTGAACGGCAGTGGCGTCGTCGCCCACGCGACCTCGCCCGACCTCGAGACATGGACGCTCCAGTCCCCCGTCAGCCAGCCCACCGACCAGGGGTTCGGTCAGCTCGAGGTCACCCAGGTCGAAGAGGTCGACGGCCGCGCGGTGCTGCTGTTCTCGTGCATGCCCGCCCAGGCGATGGATGCCGTGCGCGCACGCCACCCGCGCGGTGCGGTGTGGGCGGTGGCCGCCGAGAGCGTCCTCGGTCCGTTCGACATCTCGACCGCGACGCCCCTCACCGACGACGACCTCTACGTCGGCCGCCTGATCCGGGACCGCGACGGGCGCTGGCAGCTCCTGGCGTTCCGCAATGTCGGCGTCGACGGCCGGTTCGTGGGTGGGATCACCGACCCGATGCCGGTCGGCTGGCAGGGTGACCGGCTCGTCATCACCCAGCCCGCCGCCCTCTCGGCCTGACGGCACACCCCCGACCCGGCCGCGGTCGCGCCGGCACGCTCCATGCACCATGATGACGGCGAGGCGATCGCCCACCGGAAGGACCAGGATGACGACCACCGAAGCCCGTACCCATGACGTCGCCGTGCTCGGCGAGGCCCTCGTCGACATCGTGACCACCCCGGCGGGCGCGTCCGAGCGGCCCGGGGGCAGCCCCGCGAACGTGTCCGTCGCTCTCGGTCGACTCGGCCGCGACGCCACGCTCGTGGCGCGCGTCGCCGACGACGAGCGCGGGGCCGCGTTGAACGCGTGGCTCTCGGCATCCGGAGTCGCACTGGTAACGGCCGGGTCGCCGGAGCGCACCGCCACCGCCCGCGCCACGATCGGCGAGAACGGCAACGCGACCTACGACTTCGACATCGACTGGGTGCTGCCCTCGCCCGTCGATGTCCCCGCCGCGCGGATCTTCCACACCGGATCCGTCGCCGCGACGCTCGCGCCGGGCGCCGACGAGGTGCGCGCCGCCGCGGAGCGTGCCCGCGCCGCGGCACTGGTGAGCTACGACCCCAACATCCGTCCCGCCCTCACCGGTGGCCACGACGATGCCGCCGCCCGCGTGGAGGCGCTCGTCGCCCTCGCCGACGTCGTGAAGGCCAGCGCCGAAGACGCCGAGTGGCTCTACCCGGGCGTCGCGGCCGTCGACGTCGCGCGGCGATGGGTCGAGCTGGGCGCCGGACTCGCCGTCATCACCGACGGCGAGGCGGGATCGCTCGCGGTCACCGCGCACGCCACCGTCGACATCCCCGCGGTGTCCACCGCCGTCGTCGACACCGTCGGCGCGGGCGACACGTTCATGGGGACGCTGCTCGACGGCATCCTGAACATCCCCGGCGATGTCGACGAGCTGCGCGCGAGCGTCCGGAGCCTCGATCACGAGGCCCTCGTGGCGCTGTTGAGCCGCGCGGCGCGCGCCGCCGCGATCACCGTCGGCCGCGAGGGGATGGACCCGCCTACGAGCGACGACCTCGACGGCTGATCCGAGAGGAGACGCGTGCCGATCATGCGCAAGACCCTTCCCCGGGACTTCGAAACGCTTCTGACCCGGGCGACGCCCGACGAGCTCGTCTCCGTGTTCGACCGCACGCGGATCGATGCGCGCGGCGGCTCCGCCAAAGCCACCGCCATCGGCTTCGTGGACTGCCCCGACGAACTGATCCGCTGGCTCGTCGCGCAGGGACTCGACGTGGATGCCACGGACACCTTCGGCGCGACCCCGCTCCACGTTCGCGCGGCTCGGGGCCGACCCGAGCAGATCCCGCTGCTGCTCGCGCTCGGGGCAGACATCGAACGGCCGCACCGCTTCGGCGGTACGCCGCTGCACGCTGGGTGAGCTCTATCGCCTCTTTGGCCCCCCCGGTTCCCGCACGCCGCGAGCACGACGGGACCGCGCCGATCGTCGTCCCCGAGGGCCGCTGGCAAGCGCAGTATCGGGTGCTGTGGGACCTGCTCGTCCCCTCGTCAGGAGCCGCGCACACCGCGCAGGGCGAGGTGATTCGAATCGCGGGTCGCCTCAGCCACGAGATCCTCGACAACGGCGGGGTGAACTGGGGTGCCGACTTCTCGCGCATGCTCGACGCCTTCACGTCGCTCGTGGGTACGGGGGTCCCGCTCGATGCCGACGACCTCGCCGAGACCCGCGAGCTCGCCTCGGCTCTGCGACGCGGCTCCGGCGACGAGGATCAGCTTGCCCGACTCACCCGGCTCGCCGTCGCGTGGGTGGAGCGCAACCCGACACCCGTCGCGCTCACCCAGGTCGCCTACGGCAGGTGAGGGGCGGCATCCGGGTACGATTGACGACGGTGCGTCGGGAAGTCTGGTCGACATTTCGTCGATCGACCCCTCTGGAGGCCTCGTGAGCCATGACACCGTCCGAGCGCCGAGCTGGCCCGGCTACGCCGAGGTCCACCGCGTCACGACGCTTCTGCGCCGCGAGTCCGTCGGCGGGATGCTGCTGGTCGTGGCCGCGGTCGCCGCGATCATCTGGGCGAACTCGCCCGCTTCCGACGCGTACTTCGCGCTGCGCGACTTCCGCTTCGGCTACGAGCCGTGGCACCTCGAGCTCAGCGTCGGGGCGTGGGCGGCCGACGGCCTGCTCGCCGTCTTCTTCTTCATGGTCGGTCTCGAGCTCAAGCGCGAGATCGTCTCGGGGAGCCTGCGACGACTGAACACCGCGATCGTGCCCGTCACCGCCGCCTTCGCCGGCGTCGCGATGCCCGCGCTCATCTACGTGGCCATCGTGCACACGCAGCCGAGCCTGTTGGCCGGATGGGCCATCCCCACCGCCACCGACATCGCGTTCGCGGTCGCCGTGCTCGCCATCGTCGGCTCCCACCTTCCCGGGCCCCTGCGCATCTTCCTCCTGACTCTCGCCGTCGTCGACGACCTCATCGCGATCGCCATCATCGCGATCTTCTACACCAGCGACATCTCGCTGCTGCCCCTCGGCGTCTTCGCCGTGATCGTGGTGGTCTACGGCGTGATCGCGCACCGCGGTCGCGCGTGGTTCGCCCGCAACGGGTGGGCCGCGTGGGTCGTACTGCTGCCGATCGGCTTCGCGGCGTGGGCGTTCCTGCACGCGTCGGGCGTGCACGCCACGATCGCCGGCGTCGCGCTGGCCTTCACGATCCCCGTGGCTCCCTCACGCCGGCAGCCGGTGCACCGCGGCATGGATCTCGCCGAGCAGTTCGAGCACCGCTACCGGCCGCTGTCGGCGGGGATCGCGGTGCCGCTGTTCGCGTTCTTCGCGGCCGGGGTCTCCGTCGGGGGCGGCGAGGGTCTCGTCCGCGCGATCAGCGATCCCGTCACCATCGGGGTCGTCGCCGGTCTCGTGCTCGGCAAGCCGCTCGGCATCCTGCTCGGGGTGCGTCTGCTCACGCTCGTGACGAAGGTGCGGCTCGACCCGGCGCTGAAGTGGATCGATCTGACGGGGGTGGGGCTGCTCGCCGGCATCGGGTTCACCGTCTCGCTGCTGATCGCCGAGCTCAGCTTCCCCGAGGGCTCACCCCACACCGACGACGCGAAGATCGCGATCATGGTCGCCTCGCTCCTGGCATCCGTTCTCGCCTCCGGCGTGCTGCTGGTGCGCAATCGGCGCTACAAGCAGCTCGCCCTCGCCGAAGACGTGGATGCCGACGGCGACGACATCCCCGACGTGTACCAGCAGCCGCACCCCGGCGCGCGCTGAGCCGGGGGCCGACAGGCTGCGCGCCCGGGGGCGGGCCGGTCACCGCCTCAGGCCGACGCGCGCTGCACGATCTCGGTCGGCAGGATCGTCGCGTGCGGCGCCGGGCGCCCGGCGAGGATATCGAGGAGGACGGATGCCATGTGCCGCCCCTGCGCGAGGGAGGGCTGGCGCACGGTGGTCAAGGCAGGGGTGAGGGCGGTCGAGACCGAGGAGTCGTCGAAGCCGATCACGGCGACGTCGCGGCCGGGTTCGACGCCCTTCTCGCGCAGGGCGGCGTAGGCCCCGCGCGCCATCAGGTCGCTCGCGACGAACACCGCGTCGAGCTCCACCCCGCTCGACAGGATGCGGTTCATCGCCAGCGCCCCGCCCATCTCGGTGAAGTCGCCGTTCTCGACGGCGACCGGGTCGAGCCCCGCGGCGCCCATCGCGTCGCGGAACCCCTGCAGGCGGTCGATGCCGGCGGGCATGTCGGACGGCCCCGAGACGGTCGCGATACGCCGATGGCCGCGGTCGAGCAGGTGCGCGGTGGCCGCGCGGCCCCCGGCGACGTTGTCGACGTCGACGTAGTAGTCCTCGGCGCGGATGCGGGCGGGCCGGCCGCCGTAGACGACGGGCACGACGTCGGCGACCCGGTCGAGGAAGGTGTCGCTGGTGTGGTGGGATGCCACGATCGCCCCGTCGACGCTTCCGCCGCGCAGGTAGCCGAGCGCCTTGGCGCCGACGTCGTCGCTCGCGATGAGCATGTTCATGATGTAGTCGGACTCCCCGACGACCTCGCCGATGCCCGCGACGATCGAGGCGAAGAACGGATCGCCGAAGAAGCGGTCGGTCTGCTCGGGGATGACGAGCGCGATCGCCCGCGTCTGCCGGCTGGCGAGGGAGCGCGCCGCGCGATTGGGAACGTATTGCAGTTCGTCGATCGCGCGGCGCACGGCCTCGAGCGCGGTCGGTGAGACGGACGTCGAGCCGTTGACGACGCGGGACACCGTGGATCGCGAGACGCCGGCCCGCGCCGCGACCTCTTCGATCGTGGCGGTCCCCCGCAGCGGTGCGAGTTCCAACGCTCTGCCTCCTCCGGGCCCCGCGCGCGGGCCTAGACCGCGGGTGCGGTGGCCAGAGCGCGCTCGGCGATGATGGAAGCGTACTGCCGGCCGGAGTCCTTCACGGTGCGCTCCTGCGTCTGGTAATCGACGTACACGATGCCGAACCGCTTCTCGTAGCCCCAGGCCCATTCGAAGTTGTCCATCAGCGACCAGTAGAAGTAGCCGCGCACGTCGACGCCCGCGTCCACGGCATCCAGGACCGCACCCAGGTGCGCCTCGACGAACTCCACGCGCTCGGCGTCGTGCACGCGCGCCTCGCCGCCCTCGGTGGTCAGCTCGTCGTCGTACGAGGCGCCGTTCTCGGTGACGTAGAGCGCCACGCCCGCCTTCGCCGAGTACTCCTCGCTGACGCGCTCGAGAAGGCGGGTGAGTCCCTCGGGCTGCACCTCCCAGTGCATGTTCGTTCGGGCAAGACCGCGGTCGTGCCAGTACAGGTTCTCGTGGGCGGGGAAAGGCTTGCCGACGGGACGCACCGTGGGGGCGTCGCCGGCGGGCGGCTCGATCTCGGGCGGCGTCCCTCCGACGAACTCGCCGTGGTAGTAGTTCACCCCGAGCGAGTCGATCGGCGTCGAGATGATCTCGAGGTCGCCGGGCTGCACGGCCTCCTGCCAGCGGGCCACCGCCTCGGCGTCGGTGTCGCGGAAGTCCTTGATGATGTCGGCCGGGTACTCCCCGCGGAACACCGGGTCGAGGAACCAGCGGTTGAACTGCCCGTCGACGCGACGCGCGGCGTCGAGGTCGGCGGGGACGGCCGGGTCGACGGCATCCGCGACCGTGAGGTTGAGCGTGAGACCGAGGTTGAGCGCGGAGTCGCGGGCGCGCAGCTCGCGCACGGTCTGCCCGTGCCCGAGCAGCAGGTGGTGCGCCGCGAGCATGCCCTCGGCCTGCGAGTAGTGCCCGGGTGCGTGGATGCCGGCCGTGTAGCTGAGGAACGAGGAGCACCACGGCTCGTTCAGCGTGGTCCACACGTCGACGCGGTCGCCGAGGGCGTCGTGCATGTCGAGCGCGTACTCGGTGAAGCGCTCGCTCGTCTCGCGCACGGTCCACCCGCCCTTGTCCTGCAGCGCCTGCGGGAGGTCCCAGTGGTACAGCGTGAGCCAGGGCAGGATGCCGGCATCCAGGAGCTCGTCGACGAGGCGCTTGTAGAAGTCGACGCCCTTCGGGTTGAGCGCACCGCCGTCGGGGCGCACGCGCGACCACGACGTCGAGAAGCGGTAGGTCTGCAGGCCCAGGCTCTTCATGAGCTGCACGTCATCGGCGTAGCGGTGGTAGTGGTCGCAGGCGACGTCGCCGTTGTCGCCGTTGATGACGGCGTCGGGCACCCGGCAGAACGCGTCCCAGATCGAGGCGGTACGACCGTCGTCGAAGGCCGCTCCCTCGATCTGGAAGGCAGCGGTGGCGGCGCCGAAGAGGAAGCGTTCGGGGAACGAACGGGACTGGGACATGGATCGGGTTCCTTCCGTGGGCGCGAGGGTCATCCCTTGACCGCCCCTTGCATGATGCCACTGACCAGTTGCTTGCCCGCGAAGACGAACAGCAGCAGCAGCGGGATCGTCGACAGCAGCACGCCCGCGAGGACGATCGAGTAGTCGACGAAGTAGTTCGACTGCAGCAGCGACAACGCCACCGGCAGTGTGGGGTTCTGGCGGTCGAGCACGATGAACGGCCAGAAGAAGTTGTTCCACGCGCTCACGAAGGTGAACAGGCCGAGCATCGCGGCCGCCGGACGCGCGGCGGGGACCCCCACCGTGAGGAACGTGCGGAACGAGCTCGCGCCGTCGACGCGCGCGGCCTCGATCAGCTCGTCGGGGACCGACTGGCGCAGGTACTGCGTCATCCAGAACACCCCGAACGCGCTCGTGAGCGCGGGGACGATGATGGCCCCGAGCTGACCGGTCCAGCCGAGCTCGCTGAACAGGATGTACAGCGGCACGACGCCCAGCTGCGTCGGAACGGCCATCGTCGCCACGACGAAGACGAGGAGCCACGGCCCGCCTCGGAACCGGAGCTTCGCGAACGCCCATCCCGCGAGGGTGGAGAAGAAGACCACGGATGCCGCGATCAGACCGGAGCTGACGATGGAGTTCAGCAGCGCGGGCCAGAAGTTCACCGCGGGGTCGCCGATCACGGAGGCGGCGTTGGCGAAGAAGTTGCCCCCGGGGATCCACGACCGGTTGGCGTCGCGGATGGTGGAGGAGTCCCCCGATCCGATCAGCAGCGACCAGTAGAAGGGGAACACGCTCGCCAGCAGCGCCGCGCCGAGCGCGGCGTAGACCATCCACCCGGGGCGCGAACCTCGCACCGGGCGAGGGCGGCGACGGGGCTTGGCCGGAAGATCGTGGTCGGCGATCGGGACGGACGCGGCGTTGACGGCGGTCATCGGCCCGCCTCCTCTCTGACGTCGGTGGCGCGGGCGGCGGCGGCGCGCAGGGAGTCGTCGCGCTCACGCTGGGCGGCCGTGGCATCCCGTTCCAGGTCTTTCTTGGCCGCGCGCGCCTGGGCGCGGACCTCGCGGCGGGAGCGCGCGTCGCCGCGGCCGCCCTCGTCGCGGACGAGGGAGCGCGTGATGAACAGGTTGATCGCGCCGATGGCGAGGATGAGCAGGAACAGGATCCACGCGAGAGCCGCGGCGCGGCCGAAGTTCCATTCGCCCCAGCCGACGTTGTAGAGCCAGAGGGTGACGGTGAGCCACTGGTTGTCGGCACCGCCCGTGCCGTACTGGTCGTACATGCGCGGCTCGTCGAAGATCTGCAGGCCGCCGATGGTGGCGGTGATGATGACGAAGACGAGGGTGGGCTTGAGGCTCGGCAGGGTGATCGAGAAGAACTGACGGATCTTGCCGGCACCGTCGACGGTGGCGGCCTCGTAGTACTCGCGCGGGATGGCCTGCATCGCCGCGAGCAGGATGAGCGTGTTGTATCCGGTCCAGCGGAAGTTCACCATGGTGGCGATCGCGATGTGGCTGGCGAAGGCGTCGGAGTGCCACGGGACGGCCGGGAGCCCCAGGTTCTGCAGGGTGGTGTTCACGACGCCGTACTGGTCGCCGAACATGTTGCTGAAGATGAGGGCGACGGCGACGGGGGCCATCACGTAGGGCACGAGCACGCTCATACGCCAGAACGTCTTCGCGCGGATGTTCTGGTCGAGCATCGCGGCGATGAAGATCGCGAGGAGCAGCTGCGGGACGCTCGAGAGCAGGAAGATGCTGAAGGTGTTGCGCAGGGCGATCCAGAACTTGGGCTGCGAGAGCACCCACGCGTACTGGTCGAAGCCGATGAACTCGCCGGAGCCTCGGACCAGATCCCAGTCCATGAACGAGATCACGGCGGTGTAGGCGATCGGGAAGAGGCCCGTGATCGCGAACAGGATGAAGAACGGCGAGATGTAGAGATAGGGCGAGAGCTTCAGGTCCCACGCGCTGCGGCGCCGGCCGAAGCCCAGGCGGCGGGGCGTGCGCTCCCCCGCCGGCGCCGACGCCGCGGCCCGCGCAGGCCGCTCGAGTGTGCTTGTCACGTACTTTCTCCTTTTCCGATCGCGTGAGGTGCCGGAAACTGTCGCTTCGCGCGGTCGCGAAGCGACGTTTCTCGGCACCTCACGCGGGGAGGGACGTCAGGACAGGGCGTCGACCTCGGTCGCCCACTGCTGCCAGGAGGTTGCGGCATCCTGTGTTCCGTCTTCGACGCGCGTCAGGGCCTTCTGCATGGCGTCGTTGATCTGGAAGTAGAAAGTGCCCTTGTACGGCGAGACCTTCACGGCCTGCGCGCGCTCGGAGAGCATCTCGCCGACGGGGGCGTCGTTGAAGTACGCATTGGTGCTGCCGGTCAGGGCCGCGGCGCTGAGGGCGTCGGTCTGGCTGGGGAAGGTTCCGGCGTTCTCGAACGCCTTGACCTGCGTCTCGGGGTCGGTCAGCCAGTCGGCGAGCTCCTGGGCGGCCTCGACGTTCTTGCCGTTGCCGGGCACGGTCAGGTACGAACCGCCCCAGTTGCCCGCACCGCCGGGGAAGACGTTGGCGATGTCCCAGCCGGTGACCTCGGGGGCGTTGCCCTCGATGACGCCGAGCATCCAGCCCGGGCAGAGCATCGTGGCGAACGCGCCGTTCGACAGGCCGGCGAACCAGTCGTCGGACCACTGGCCGAGGTGCGCCGACTGCGTGGCGCTGGCCTTCAGGACCTGGTCGTAGATCTTCTTCACGTCGGGGTTGCCGGTGGCGGTGATCGCGCCGTCGTCGGGGTTCTCGTACGCGGCCTCGACCTGGTTGATCGCTCCCTGGTAGGTGCCGCCGGCGGAGTCGAAGAACGCCTTGCCGGTCGCGGCGACGTACTGATCGCCGACGGAGAAGTAGGTCGACCAGTCGCCCTGGAGCATCTTGGCGACCTCGGCGCGGTCGGTCGGCAGACCCGCCGCGGCGAACAGGTCGGAGCGGTAGCAGACGCCCTCGGGGCCGATGTCGGTGCCGTAGCCGACGAGCTGGCCCTCGGGGCTGGTGGCGGCTTCGACCTTGTAGTCGAGCCAGCGGCTCTTGAGGTCGTCGGGGACGGGCGCCAGCAGGTCGGCGTATTCCATGACCTCGGGGAGCCAGTCGACCTCGATCGCCTCGATGTCGGCCAGACCCGTCTTGCCGAGCTTCTGGAAGTAGTTCTCGCGGGCCTCGTTGCTGGTCGCGGCCTTGTTGTGGACGATCTTCACGTTCGGGTGCGCGTCCATGTACTCCTGCAGGAGCGCGTCGGTGTACCCGAAGTCGTTGAAGGTGGCGATGGTGAGGGTGACCTCGCCGTCACCGCCCGAGGCGGAGCCCCCGCCACCGGAGCATCCGGCGAGCACGAGAGCAGAGGTCGAGGCGGCGGCGGCGACGAGGGCCGTCCGGCGCAGGGCACGGGTTTTCACGGATCACTCCTTTGTGGTGGGTGCGGATCGGCGTGACGGAACGCGCAGGCTGCGATGCGTGAGAGCGCTCCCAAACCGATCGGGACGACAGTATGGGATCGCTCCCACGGCGTCAAGAGAGCGCTCCCACATTCGTCGGGAGGCGGCCGTCATGGGGGACGGAGCGACGGCGGACGCTCGCGTAGAATGGCATCCACAACGCCACCCGACTTCTGGAGCTGCTGTGCCCACCATCGTCGTCGACGTCATGCCCAAGGCCGAGCTTCTCGACCCGCAGGGAAAGGCCGTGGCCGGCGCTCTCTCGCGGCTCGGCGAGAACCGCTTCTCCGATGTGCGCATCGGCAAGCGCTTCGAGCTCACCGTCGAGGGCGAGGTCGACGACGACACGCTGGCCCGCGCGCGCGAGCTCGCCGACGAGATGCTCTCGAACGCGGTCATCGAAGACGTCGTCAACATCGAGGTCGTGGAGTGACCGCTCGCATCGGGGTCATCACCTTCCCCGGTTCGCTCGACGACCGCGACGCCCAGCGCGCCATCCGCCTCGCCGGTGGCGAACCCGTCGCCCTGTGGCACGGCGAGCACGACCTCAAGGGCGTCGACGCCCTCGTCCTCCCCGGCGGTTTCAGCTACGGCGACTATCTGCGCGCCGGCGCCATCGCCGCGTTCGCGCCGATCATGGCCGAGGTGAAGGACGCGGCGGCGAAGGGCATGCCCGTGCTCGGCATCTGCAACGGCTTCCAGATGCTCGTCGAGGCGCACCTGCTGCCCGGCGGTCTCATCCGCAACGCCCACCAGCAGTTCATCCGTCGCGACCAGCGCCTGCGCGTCGAGAACGCCTCGACCGCGTGGACCAGCGACTTCGCCGAGGGCGACGAGATCGTCATCCCGCTGAAGAACGCCGACGGCGGCTACATCGCCGACGCCGAGACCCTGGCGCGCGTCAACGGCGAGGGCCTCGTGACCTTCCGGTACCTGGGCGTGAACCCGAACGGATCGCTCGACGACATCGCCGGCCTCACGAACGAGCGCGGCAACGTCGTGGGCCTCATGCCGCACCCCGAGCACGCGGTCGAGCCGGGCTTCGGTCCGGGCACCTCGGCGGCGATGCGGTCGGGCGTCGACGGGCTCGGCTTCTTCACCTCGGCGATCGCCGCCGTCGTGGGCGCCGCGGCCTGACGCGCTAGCATCCCCCTCCCCCTTGTGCGCAAGCTCCGCGCGCTCCCGAGACGCCGGAGGTAGCGTCGGGCGGGTGACGACCTCGACCCCCCTCCTCGTGTCCGTTCCCACCGCCCAGCTCCGCGACGACCTCGGCGATCTTCCCGACGGCGTCGAGGTGGTGGTCTGGGACATGAAGGACCCCGCCCCGCGCGAGCGTTTCGACATGGTGGTGCCGCCGTACATGTCCATGGACGGCGTGCTCGAGCGTCTGCGCGAGGTCGAGGTCGGCCTCGTGCAGGGCCAGTCGATCGGCTACGACAACGTGGAGGGGCGCCTGCCCGAGGGCGTGGTGTTCGCGAACGCGTCGAGCGTGCACGAGACGGCGACGTCGGAACTCGCCCTCGCGCTCACGCTCGCCGCGCAGCGACACCTCCCCGCGTTCGTGCGCGCGCAGGACCGCGGCGAGTGGACCGGCGGCACGGCACCCGGCCTGGCCGACGCGCGCGTCACGCTGCTCGGCTTCGGCGGCGTGGGGCGTGCGATCGCGGCCCGGCTGCAGCCGTTCGAGGTGTCGTTGTGCGCGGTCGCGTCGCACGGGCGGCTGCAGGACGGCGTCGAGGTGTTCCCGATCGGCAAGCTCGGCGACGTGCTGGCCGACACCGACATCCTCATCGCCTCGCTCCCCGGCGGCGACAGCACCCGCCACGTGCTGGACGACGCCGCCCTCTCGGCGCTGCCCGACGGTGCGCTCGTCGTCAACGTCGGGCGCGGTCCGCTCATCGACACGGACGCTCTGGTCGACCACGTGCGTCGCGGTCGCCTGCGCGCGGCGCTGGATGTGACCGATCCCGAGCCGCTGCCCGAGGACCACCCGCTCTGGAGCCTCGACGGCGTGCTCATCTCGCCGCACATCGGCGGAGTGACGGATGCCATGCGCCCGCGCATCGTTCGACTGGTGCGCGAGCAGATCGACCGTCTGCAGCGCGGCGAGGATCCGCTGAACGTGGTCCTGGGCGGCTGACCCCGACGGCGACGGACCGACACGGAACGGGCGTCGTCAGGAGATCTCGACGCTCTCCCGTTGCGCGCGGACGGCCTCCGGATCCTCTACCGGTTGGCGCCGTCGCCGCCCGGGTGGCCGGGGGCTCAGGGCGTATCGCGGTCGGCGCCCGACCAGAGGTCGCCGCACTCGACGAAGTCGGCGCCCCGCGCGATGAGGTAGGGACGGGCGCCGGTGTCGCCCCGGACCGTCGCGGACAACGGCTCCCAGTGCGTGCGTCCGAGCAGCACCGGATGACCGGGGACCCCGCGGTAGGTCGCCTGGGAGAGGGCGTCGGGATGGGCGCGGCGGGCGATCCGGGCGATCGCCGCGGCGGGGACGTCGGGGGTGTCGACGGGGAGAACGACCGCCGCGGTGGACGGGCCGGATGCCAGGGCCGCGAGCCCCGCCCGCAGCGACGCCGCCAGACCCGACGCCCAGTCCTCGACGCGGACGATCGCGGTTCCGTCGGGGACGAGCGTCGCCGCTTCGTCGGCCGCGGCGCCCAGCGCGACCGTGACGTCGCGGCATCCTCCCTCGACGAGCGCGCGGATGGCCAGGACGAGCCACGGTGCGCCCGCGGGGGTGCGCGCGAGGGCCTTCGGGCCGCCGTAGCGGCGCCCGGCGCCGGCGGCCAGCACGAGCCCCGACGCGGCGGCGACGGGTCCGGCGGGCATGGTCACGACAGCGTAGCGTGCGCGAAACACGTACGGACTACCGTCGCCCCCATGCTCGAACTGGCCGCCGATCTGCTGCCGCTGCTCGACGCGAGGACCCCCGTCGCGGCCGTGACGGTGACCCGGGTGGTGCGCAGCGCCCCGCGCGGCGTCGGGGCGACCCTGGCGGTGACGCGCGGTGCGCGGGTGATCGGGTCGATCTCAGGCGGGTGCGTCGAGAACGACGCCGTCATGCTCGGACTCGACGCGTTGCGGACGGGCTCCGTGCGGCGCGCCCGCTTCGGCTTCACCGACGACGGAACCGTGACGCCCATCGCGGCGGGTCTCGCGTGCGGGGGCGCGGTGGACGTCGTCGCGTACCGGGTCGAGGAGGCGGCGCGACCCGCTCTCGAGGCCGCGCGGGACGGACGCGCGACGACCCTCCGGCTCGAACTGGACGGGGAGGCGCTCGTCCTCGAGCGAACCGCCGCCGCGCGCCTGATCATCCTCGGTGCGGGTGAGCACGCCGCCGCGCTGTGCCGGTTGGGAGCCGCGGCCGGTTTCGCGGTGACCGTCTGCGACGAGTGGGCGCTGCTGGCCACGCCTGAGCGGTTCCCCGAGGCTCGGGAGGTGGTGGTGGCGACCCCGCACGAGTATCTCGCTTCGCTCGCCGACCCTGACGAGCGCACGGCGGTGTGCGTCCTGACCCACGACGAACGTCTCGACGTGCCCGCGCTGCGGGTCGCGCTGCGCTCCGCAGCCGGCTTCGTCGGCGCGATGGGGGCGCGGGCCACCGTCGCGCGGCGGGCGGCGCTGTTGCGCGCCGCCGGGGTGACGGATGCCGAGCTCTCGCGGTTGCATTCGCCCCTGGGCCTGGATCTGGGCGGCGCGAGCGCCGAGGAGACGGCCCTGTCGGTGATCGCGGAGATCGTGGCATCCCGGAACGACGCCGACGCCCGTCCGCTGCGTGAGCGGGGCGGCACGCGGTTGCACGCGGTGGTCGGTCCGAGGCCGGCCGAGGCGGGCTCATGCGCGGTGAGGAGCGCGTGAGCGTCGTCGTCGTGCGCGGCGCCGTGGCGGTCGTCGAGAGCGCCGGTCGGGTGCGCGAGGGCGACGTGGTCATCGTCGACGGCGTGGTCGCGGAGTCCGCCGACACGACGGGTGCGCGGATCGTGGACGCCACCGGCTGCGTCGTCACGGCGGGACTCGTCAACGCGCACCATCATCTGTTGCAGACGGCGTTCCGAACCCTTCCGGGGACGCGCGGCATCCCGATGCGGGAGTGGCTCCCGGCGATGGCGGCCGCGTACGACGAGGCAGCGGTCGATGCGGAGCTGACCGGTCTCGCCGCGCGGGCCGGTCTCGCCGAGGCGCTGCTGTGCGGGGTCACGACCGTGGCCGACCACCACCTGACCTGGCCGAGCGGGGCGGACACGGTCGCGATGGCGCGGGCCGCGGCGGAGGCCGCGTCGGACCTCGGCTCGCGGCTGGTCTTCGTGCGCGGTGCCGCGCGGGACGACCCCCAGGAGGCCGCGACCTCCGCCGAGGCCGTCGTCGCCGCGCTCGTGCCGGGACGACCCGGCGGGGTGTCGGGTGACGGGATGCTGCAGGTCGCGGTCGGGCCGGCGGGAGTGCACAGCGACCCGCGGGAGACGTTCGCGCTGCTCGGAGAGGTCGCGGCGCGGCACGGTCTGCGGCGGCGGACGCAGGCGAACGAGGTCGTCGACGTCGAGATCGCCCTCGAGCGGTACGGTCGTCGGCCCCTCGATCTGCTGGCGGAGTGGGGCTGGCTCGCCCCGGACGTCACGCTCGCCCATCTCTGCGACGTCACCGCCGACGAGATCGCGCGGGTCGCGGCGTCCGGGGCGTCGGCGACGCACGCTCCCGGATGCGACGTGCCCATGGGCTGGGGGGTCGCACCCGTCCGCCGTCTTCTCGACGCCGGCGTCGCGGTCGGCCTCGGGACCAGCGGGGGCGGCAGCAACGACGCGGGACATCTGCTGGCCGACGCGCGTCTGGCGATGCAGGTGTCGGCGCTGGTGGGGCCGCAGCTGGCGGCATCCGAGGTTCTGGCGATGGCGAGCGAGGGGTCGGCCGACGGTCTGGGTCGGTCGGAGCTCGGTCGCCTCGCGCCCGGGTCGGCGGGCGATGTCTGCCTGTGGGATGTCTCGGGCGTCGCGGACGCCGGGGTGGCCGATCCGATCGCCGGATTGTTGTGGGCGGCGCCGGGGCGGCGTGCGCGCACCGTCCTGGTCGGCGGGCGGGTGGTCGTCGAAGACGGGCGTCTGGTGACCGCCGATGAGGCCGAGGTCGTCGCGCGGCTGTTCGAGAGGGTGGCACGATGACGTCCATGGCACCAGCGATCCCGGCTCCCACCAGCGACGAGCGGCTCGGCGCGCACCTGCGGGGGTTGCGCAAGGCGCGGGGCCTCACACTCACGCAGCTCGCCGAGGCCGCCGAGCTGTCGCATCCCTTCCTCAGCCAGCTGGAGCGGGGGCTCGCGCGTCCGAGCATGGCCAGCCTCGAGCGTCTCGCGCGGGCGCTCGGGACGAGTCGGGTCGAGCTGATCGCCGGTTCGGAACCGCCGCGGCACGACCATGATGCCGAACCGTCGTTCGTCCTCGCCGGGGACGGAGTGGTCGGTCCCTTCGCGGAGGGGACGGCGCGTCTTCTCGTGGAGGGTCGGCGTCGGTTCGAGCCGATGGAGTTCACGGGCGCGAACGCCGAACCGGGCGATCACTACGTGCACGCGGAGGACGAGTTCCTCACCGTGCTGGAGGGGTCGATCGTGGTGTCGTTCGGTCCGTTCGGGGAACGCACGATGGTCGTGGGCGATTCGGTGTACTGCCGTTCCGGGGTGCCGCACCGCTGGCATTCGCCCGACGGGACGCCCTATCGCCTGCTCATCGTGAAGGAGACCGTGCACGGAGGCGCGGACGAGGCCGTCGAAGGAGAGACATGAGCGCGGGTGTGACGTTCGAGGCCGTGGTGCGGACGCGGCGGGATGCCGCTGACGGCGTCGTCGTGCTCGATCTCGAGCGCGCGAGCGGGGTGCTCCCCCACTGGTCGCCCGGGGCGCACATCGATGTCGTGCTGCCCGGAGGCATCGAACGGCAGTACTCGCTGTGCGGGTCGCCGACCGAGCGCGGAACGTGGCGCATCGGCGTGCTGCGTGAACGCGAGGGTTCGGTCTGGCTGCACGAGAACGCGCACGTCGGTGCGACCCTACGGGTGCGGGGGCCGTCCAACCACTTCCTGTTCGCGCCGACGGCGGGACGGTCGTCGATCTTCGTCGCCGGGGGCATCGGGATCACGCCGATCAGGCCCATGATCGAAGCCGCCGAGGCGGCGGGGACGCCGTGGACGCTGCTGTACGTCGGTCGCTCACGCTCCACGATGGCGTTCGTGGAGGATCTCACGACGCGGTACGACGAACGCGTGGAGATCTACGCCGCCGACGAGGGTCGCCGACTCGATGTCGCGGCGCGTCTCGGCACGCCGATCGGGCGCGCGGTCGTGTACGCGTGCGGTCCCGCGCGCCTGCTGGAAGCGGTGGATGCCGCGATGTCGGGCTGGCCGCGAGGGAGTCTGCACGTCGAGCGGTTCGAGGCGAAGGTGCTGGGTCCGCCGGTGTGGGCCGAACCGTTCGAGGTGGACCTGATGATGTCGGGCCTGACCGTGACGGTGCCGCCCGAGCGGTCGATCCTCGACGTGGTGGAGGAGCACGGTGTCGTCGTGCCCTCCAGCTGTCGCGTCGGAACGTGCGGCACCTGCGAGGTCGCCGTGATCGACGGGGAGATCGAGCATCGCGATTCCGTGCTGTCTCCGGAGGAGCAGGATGCCAACCGCACGATGATGCCGTGCGTGTCGCGCGCCGCGTGCGAGCGGATCACGCTGGAGTTGTGAATCACGCCAGCGGAGACGACTCGGGGATGCGCGATGGCTCCGAGATCGTCTGCCTATGCGGGAGTGCGCGATTCGCCGATGAGTTCCGCGCGGTGGCACAGGCTTTCGCCCTCACCGGCGTCATCGTCGTCGCGCCCGCTGAACTCGAACACCCACCGACGACGGAGGAGAAGGCCGTCCTCGACGCGCTCCATCTGAGGAAGATCGACCTGGCCGATCGGGTGCTGGTTGTGAACCCGGGCGGCTATCTCGGCGAATCCACGCGGAGGGAGATTGCGTACGCCCGCTCCCGCGGCAAGCCGGTCCAGTTCACGGGGCCGTCGCCGGAGGGCTGACGGCGCGGGTTCCGGCTCGGCCGCCGGCCGGGGCATGTCGGGCGTGCAGCCGGTGAGCCGATGTGGCGCGCTGCTCGAACACGGTCGTGCAAGGTCGGGAAGCCGGCGTGGCGCGCTTACCGAACACGGTCGTGCACGACCGGAGAGTTGGCGTGGCGCGCTGCTCGAACACGGTCGCGCAAGGTCGGGAAGTCGACATGGCGCGCTTACCGAACATGATCAAGCACGGTCGATGAGTTGGCGTGGCGCGCTCACCGAACACGGTCGTGCACGACCGGGGAGTTGGCGTGGCGCGCTCACCGAGCGCGGCTACCGTGCGCAGTCGGCGAGCCGACATGGTGCGCTGAACGAACACCGTGGTGCACACCGCGAGCCGGCCCGGGGCTTCGCTTCCATCCGACCCCCGGCAGAAGGCGGGCGGCGGCGGAAGTCGCTGCGCATCGGCGGGTCGTGCGCCCGCGCGTGGTGCGCGGGTCGTCCGGCGGAACGGGACCTCGACTCGAGGGAAGGAACGGGAACGTCGCGATGAGAGCCCCCCCTAGAAGGGTGCGGGTTCTCGATCCTGAGGGCGGGGCGGCGTCGGTGGGTCGTCGGTCGTGAATCGCACGGCCGGTGAGTATGGGAGTGGGTGGTCGGTGTAGACCCGGCCGGTGGGGGAGGTGAACTCGATCACCCCGCCGGGGAGTTGTTTCACCTGCCACCGGGTGAATTGTTTCTGGGTGTGGTGTCTCTGGCAGAAGTGGCAGAGGTTGCACACGTGGGTTTTGCCGCCGAGGGCGTAGTCGAGGTTATGGTCCACTTCGCAGCGCACGGCGGGGGCGGTGCAGCCGGGCCACCGGCAGTGCCGGTCGCGGGCACGGAGGTATCGGTCGATCGCCGCGGTCCGTTGGTAGGTGTCGGTGCAGAGCACGGCCCCGGTGACGGGGTTTGTCACCACGCGGTCCCAGGGCACCCTTGTCGCTTCGGCGAGGTGTCGGGCGGTGTCGATGTCGATGGGTCCGTGTCCGACGAGTTCGGCGGGGTCGATGTTCTCCCGCGCCGGGTCGAGAACCGACAGCGCCGGGACGACGACCTGCACCCGGGCTCGGATCGCGCCGAGGGTGCCGGGTCCGTCGTCAGCGCGGGTGGGGTCGGCATCGGGAGCGGCGGTGAGGAGGAGGTCGGCGAGGATGTCCGCCCGCACCTGGTCGGCGGTTCGAGGATCGGCTGCGGCTACGGCTGCGCCCGCGACTGCGCCTACGCCGGGGGTTGCGGCGGCGGCTGCGCTCGCTCCCGCACCCTGGGTCGCGCTCGCGCTTGCGGCTGCACCTGCGCCTGGGGCTGCGGCTGCGCCCGCAGCTGCACCTGCGCCTGAGCCGGGGGCTGCGCCTGCGCCTACGCCGGGGCCCGCAGCCGCGCCAGCGCCTGGGGTGGCGGCGGCGACCGCGTCGCGCTCCAGCCCGTCGACGGCGCCGAGAAGCTCACGTTCGAGCCGTTCCTCGGAACCGTCACCGACGCGGTCGATCCCGAACGCGGCCCCGCTGACGACCGGCCGCCCCGAACCGGACGACGACGTCCCCTTGGCGCCCGCCGAGACCGGCGAGCCGGGCTCATCCCGCGCATCGATCAGCGCCCGCGACTGCTGCGTCAACCGGTCGTAGATCCCCACCGCCAACACCGTCGGCAAAGTGGCGATGAGATCCGACATCCCGTTCTCACCCCGCACCACCCGGACGCAGCGTTGCTCACGCCCGCGTTGATGCCGTTCCGTGATCGTCGTCGGCTGCAACCGCTCCGCCAACGTCGCCAACCGTGCCCGCAGCCGCCCCGGGCTCAACCCTCCGCCGTGGCGACGGCGAGCACGTCGAACTCCCCACGCTTGTCGACAGGCACCGGGGTGCCGGCATCCATGATCGCCTGCACATGAGCCCGGGAGAGTGCGCCCGCCTCCCACGCGTCGACCGTCGCCGGGAGATGATCCACAAGAGCCAGCGCCTTCACGATCTGCGCCTGCACCGACCGATCCGACAGGCACTCCGCGGCCGCGATCTCGGACGCGACCTCGCGAAGCGCCATCTCCGCCGCCCGCGACGATGCCCGCTGCCCCGCCAGGGCGTCGAGGGCCAG
>CAJYJO010000048.1 GCA_913774845.1 uncultured Microbacterium sp.
CTACGCCGTGAAGAACTTCGGACGCAAAGAGATGACCACCTCGATCGTCGTGTCGTACTACTGGCACTTCGTCGACGTCGTCTGGATCGCCCTGTTCTTCGTCATCTACTTCCTCAAGTAAGAGAGCAGTACCCACATGGCACGCGAGAAGAAGACTCGTCGGTCGTCCGGGCGTCGTAGCCCCCTGGCCGCCGCAGCGCTGATCGGCATCGGACTCCTCCTCACCGGAGGCGTCTACGCGGGCGCCTCGGCCGCGATGGCCGCCACCTCGAGCACCCCCGTGACCGAGGTCAACAACGCCACGGCCGTCGAAGAGGGCCAGAAGCTCTTCCAGGCGAACTGCGCCACCTGCCACGGTCTCGACCTGCAGGGCAGCCAGCAGGGCCCGTCGCTCTTCGGTGTCGGCGAGCTGTCGGTGCACTTCCAGGTGTCGACCGGCCGTATGCCGCTGCAGGCACAGGGCCCGCAGGCTCCGGTCAAGCCCCCGCAGTTCACCGAGGAGCAGGTCAACGCGATCGCGGCGTACGTGCAGGCGTCCGCACCCGGCCCCGCGTACCCGTCGGCCGACCTGCTCGACGGCGAAGGCGACCTGTCGCACGGCGCCGAGCTGTTCCGCATCAACTGCGCGATGTGCCACAACGTCGCCGGCGCCGGCGGTGCGCTGACCGAGGGCAAGTGGGCCCCCGACCTGCACACCACCACTCCGGTGAACATCTACGCGGCCATGGTCACGGGCCCGCAGAACATGCCGGTCTTCAACGACCTCAACCTCACCCCCGAAGACAAGCGCGACGTCATCTCGTACCTCATGTACCTGCAGAAGAACGACTCGCCCGGTGGCTACGCCCTCGGTTCGCTCGGTCCGGTCTCCGAGGGTCTGTTCATCTGGATCTTCGGGATCGGGGCGCTCATCGCCCTGACCGTGTGGATCACGGCGAAGTCCAACTGACCGTCGTCTTCGACATCACGTAAACGCACGAGGAGCACCATGGCACACGAGGACGACGCACTCGAGCACGAGAGGGCTTCCTGGAAGCCCGGCTCGGGGCTCGCCGTCGCGGTTCCCGACGCCGCCCAGAACCCGGGCCTGCCGGGTCACCGTCAGCGTATGACCGACAAAGACCCGCAAGAGATGAAGCGCGCGGTCCGAACGGTCTACACGCTGTTCTACATTTCGGTCGCGGCGAGCATCTTCGCGAGCATCGCGTACATGATCTTCCCGATCGAGTCGGGCTCGCTGATCGACATCCGCTACAACAACCTCTTCATCGGCCTCGGCATCGCCTTCGCGCTCCTCGCGATCGGCATCGGCACCATCCACTGGGGCAAGTCGGTCATGTCCGACAAGGAGTACATCGAGGACCGCCACGCCACCCGTGGTCGTGACCAGGTCCGCGAGGGCGCGGTCAACGTCTTCGTCGAGGCCGAGAAGGACTCCGGCTTCGGTCGTCGCGAGATCATCCGCAACTCGCTGTTCGCCGCGCTCGTCGCGTCGGTCATCCCCGGCATCACGCTGTTCCGCGGTCTCGCTCCGCAGGACGCCGACCCGGTGAAGCTCCTCAGCCACACCATGTGGAAAGAGGGCATGCGACTGACGCACGACCCCTCGGGTCGTCCGATCCGCGCCGCCGACGTCACCCTCGGCTCCGCCTTCCACGTCATCCCCGAAGAGCTCGCCGGCCTCGGCCACGACGAGGGATATCTCGAAGAGAAGGCCAAGGCGATCGTGCTGCTCATGCGCATGCAGCCCGAGCAGCTCAACCCCGAGACCAACAACCTGGACTGGTCGTACGACGGCATCATCGCGTACTCCAAGGTCTGCACCCACGTGGGTTGCCCCGTGGCACTGTACGAGCAGCAGACCCACCACCTCCTGTGCCCCTGCCACCAGTCGCAGTTCGACGTCGCCAACGGTGCGGCCGTCATCTTCGGCCCGGCCGCCCGTCCCCTGCCGCAGCTCCCCATCACCGTCGACGCCGAGGGCTACCTCGTCGCTCAGAGTGACTTCCACGAGCCCGTCGGCCCCAGCTTCTGGGAGCGCTCATGAGCACCGGTACCCACCCCACCGAGAACGTCGTCACTGAGCCGGCCGTGTACTCCGGTCCGCCGCAGGCGCCCGCCGGCCGTGACGGCAAGCCGCTCGGCGGCCGCTTCGTCGGCGCTGCGGCCAACTACCTCGACGAGCGCACGAGCATGTCGGGCCTGGTCAAGGAGCTCGGTCGCAAGATCTTCCCCGACCACTGGTCGTTCATGCTCGGCGAGATCGCGTTGTGGAGCTTCGTCGTCGTGCTGCTGTCCGGCACGTTCCTGACGTTCTTCTTCCAGGCGTCCATGGTCGAGACGCACTACAACGGCGCCTACGAGCCCATGCGCGGCATCGCGATGTCGGCGGCTATGGAGTCCGCGCTGCACATCTCGTTCGACCTGCGCGGCGGTCTGCTGGTCCGCCAGATCCACCACTGGGCCGCTCTGGTCTTCGTGGCCGGCATCGGCGTGCACATGCTCCGCGTGTTCTTCACCGGCGCGTTCCGCAAGCCGCGCGAGCTCAACTGGGTCGTGGGCTTCATCCTCTTCATCCTGGCGATGGCCGAGGGCTTCACCGGCTACTCGCTCCCCGACGACCTGCTCTCGGGCAACGGTCTGCGCATCATCGACGGCATGATCAAGGGTCTGCCCATCATCGGCACCTGGACCTCGTTCCTGCTGTTCGGCGGAGAGTTCCCGGGTACCGCGATCGTCGGACGCCTGTACACGCTGCACATCCTCCTCCTGCCGGCGATCCTCGTCGCGCTGCTGGCCGTGCACCTCATGCTGATGATCATCAACAAGCACACGCAGTTCGCCGGCCCCGCCCGCACGAACAGCAATGTCGTGGGCTACCCGATCCTCCCCGTGTACGCGTCCAAGATGGGCGGCTTCTTCTTCATCACGTTCGGTGTGATCGTGCTGATCGCCGCGCTCGTGACGATCAACCCCATCTGGAACTACGGCCCGTACGACCCGTCCCCGGTGTCGGCCGGAACGCAGCCCGACTGGTACATCGGCTTCGCCGACGGTGCTCTGCGTCTCGTACCGCCGCACCTCGAGTTCGTGCTGTGGGGCCACACCTGGTCGTGGAACATCATCTTCCCGGTGGCCGTCCTAGGTCTGTTCATCGTGCTGGTGCTCGTCTACCCCTTCATCGAGGCGTGGGTCACCGGAGACAAGCGCGAGCACCACATCGCCCAGCGTCCGCGCAACGCAGCGACCCGTACCGCGATCGGTGCCGCCGGCGTCACGTTCTACGCCGTCATGTGGGCAGCTGCATCGTCCGACATCATCGCGACCCACTTCCACCTCACGATGGAGGGCGTCATCCACGCCCTGCAGGCCCTGCTCATCCTCGGCCCGATCCTCGCCTACTTCGTCACCAAGCGCATCTGCATCGCGCTGCAGAAGAAGGACCGCGAGATCGCCCTGCACGGCTACGAGTCGGGCCGCATCGTGCGCCTGCCCGGCGGCGAGTACATCGAGGTCCACCAGCCCGTCGACGAGTTCGAGCGCTGGAAGCTGGTCGACAACGAGACGTACGAGCCCCTCGTGGTCCGTCCCAACGACAAGGGGCAGATCCCCTGGCACGAGAACATCCGTGCCTCGGTGTCGCGCTGGTTCTTCGAGGACCGTCTCGCTCCCCTCACGCAGGCCGAGCTCGACGCCGCGGTGGCTCACCAGCACCACGAGCTCGACCACATCGCCCACGAGGAGACCGACGAGATCGCCGGCGCCAACGCCCGCGCCGACGAAGACGGTCGCCCCCGCAACGCTGTCGGCGAGCGTGTCGAGGTCGAGATCCCGGCTCCCAAGGGGCTGCAGGAGCGCAACCGCCCGAACGGCGACACGAGCGAGTAACTGCTTGCCTGAGAAACCCCGGTGCTTCGGCGCCGGGGTTTCTTGCGTTACAGGGCGTCCTGCCAACTGTGGTGTCCAGCCGACCGCCCGGCGACAGCAGTCCGGCTCGGACACGGCGCGCGGGTTCTGGCAGAGATACGCGGGGGCATGGCATCCGGTCCCCTCCCCCGGCTGCTCGCTGGCCCTTAGCGTGTGAGACATGACCGACGCACAGGACTACTTCTCCCGCCGTCTCGCTTTCGAGACGGATCCGTCCGACGTCTACGCCGCGCAACGACGCGGGGAAGACCTCATCCTCGTCGACGTCCGGGGCGACGAGGCGTGGGCTCAGGGGCGCATCACCGGCGCCATCCACATGCCCTATCGGCAGATCGCCGACAGGGGCCCCGCGGAGATCCCGGTGGGAACTCCGGTCGTCGTATATTGCTGGAGCCCCGGCTGCAACGCCGGGCAGAAAGGCGCTCTCGCCTTCGCTCAGCTGGGGTACGAGGTGCGCGAGATGATCGGCGGCTACGAGTACTGGGTCCGCGAAGGTCAGCCGACCGAGAATGACGAGGGTCCGCGCGAGCGTGTCTTCGATCCCACCGTGATGGTCGTGCGCTCCTGACCGTGGAGCACCGCACCGGAGGCCGTTAGGATTCCGAGATGCAGCATCCTCCCCTCCAGCCGTTCGCGTCCGGGTTCGTGGACAGGCCCGACGGCGCTCGGTTGTTCTGGGAGACCTCCGGCAACCCGCAGGGGCGACCGGCACTCTATCTGCACGGCGGCCCCGGCGGCGGGCTGGGCAAGGGCGGGTATCGGCGACGCTTCGACCCCGACCTCCACCTCATCGTGGGGATCGATCAGCGCGGCTGCGGACAGAGCACGCCCTGGGCCGCCGATGACCTGTCGACCCTGCGGCATCAGACCATGGCCGATCTGCTGGCGGACATCGAGGCCGTCCGCGAAGAACTCGGCATCGCTCGGTGGCTCCTTCACGGGGTGTCCTGGGGGTCCACCCTCGCACTGGCCTACGCCCTCGAGCACCCCGATCGGGTCAGCGAGATCGTCAACCTCGCCGTGACGACCGGCAGCCGGTGGGAGGTGGACTGGATCACCGACGGCATCTCCCCCGTGTTTCCAGAGGCCTATGCGCGCCTGCGCTCGCTGCTGCGTGCGGATGAGCGCACGATCGAGGGCTACGCGAGGCTCCTGACCGACCCCGACCCGGTCGTGCGGCAGAGAGCCGGTGACCAGTGGGACGAGTGGGAGGCCACGCACATGTCGCTCGGGCCGCTCGCCACTCCCGCACCGTTACACGCTGACGAACGCCACCGGCTGAACTTCGCCACCCTGGTCACGCACTACTGGGCGCGGGACTGCTTCCTCCCGGGCGCCGAAGCCGTGCTCGCCCGTGCGCACGAACTCGCCGGCATCCCCGGGGTCCTCGTCCACGGACGGCGAGACATCAGCGGTCCCGCGCTGACCGCGTGGTCACTGCACCGGGCCTGGCCGGGATCTCGCCTCGAGATCGTCGAAGAGGACGGGCACGGCGGGCCACGCAGCGCACATCTGTGTCAGGAGGCCATGGACGCGTTCGCACGCGCGGACCGGTAGAAACGGTCGCCCGTCGGGTGCGCAGCTCCGTACGGGACGACAGACGGAGGGCGATCAGGGATGAGCACCGTGCGTCCCCTCGGCGAGCGTTCGCGAGCACGCAGCGCTCGCGACCGCGTCAGGCCGTCTCGACGTCTTCGGCGAACCAACGGGCGGCAGAGCCGAAGAACACCGGGTCGTCCGTCGTCGGCTCGCCATCGTCGACCACGTCGCACACGACGACGGTGACGTTGTCGCGCGTACCGGCCTCGAGCGCCAGCGCAACCGCGGATGCCGCTGCGGAACGTGCATCGTCGGCCTCGGCGATCAGACGCGCAACATCGGCCTCGGGCACGTAGTCGGTGAGTCCGTCGCTGCAGAGCATCCACCGATCGCCCACCTGCGGAGGCCGCTCCGCCACGGAGACCACGTCGCCCTCGGCGCCACCGAGCGAGGCCGTGATGATGTTCCGGCGCGGGTGCGCCGCCGCCGCCTCGGGCGGGATGATGCCATGGTCGACCAGGGCCTGCACGTAGGAGTCATCGCGCGTCTCGCGGGAGAATGCACCGTCGCGCAGCAGATAGGCACGCGAATCACCCGTGTGGGCGAGGAGAAGATCGCCGGCCGAGCTGAGGAAGATGCCCGTGAACGTCGTCGCCATGCCCTCGAGTGCGGGGTCTCGCTCGACATGGGCACGGATGTCCCAGTTGGCCTCGCGGATGCGTACGAGGAGACCGTCCGCATCGAGGACGCTCCCCCGCGTGGCCACGAGACGGTGGACGAGGGCGGCGGAGGCGAGATCCCCCGAGGGCCCCCCGCCGACGCCATCCGCCACCGCCGCACCCCAGGACGCCGCGAAGGCGGCGTCCTGATTGGTGGGACGGTGGGCGCCGGCGTCGGAGACGGCGGCCGCGATCAGCCGGACGGGCACGGGATCAGCGCGCGAAGTACCCGCGGTAGTACTCGTACACCCAGCCGACGATGGCGATCGCGAAGACCGCGAAGCCGACGGGGACGAGCCAGGTGCCCACCGCGAGACCGATCACGGCGATCGCCGCGGACCCCGCGAGAACGATGGGCCACCACGACCACGGGCTGAACTCACCCATCTCGGGGTCACCGTCGTCGATGTCGGCGGTCAGGATGTCTTCCGGGAGGTCACCGTTCTGCGACTTGAGGACGCGTCCGATGTAGAAGGCGATCATCGCCGACATGAGGCCGAGGAAGGCCAGGGCGACCGTTCCGACCCACTCGACGCCACCGTGCTGGAGCAGGCTCCACACCGTGTAGACGCCGGCGATCAGGAAGGCGAAGACCGCGAGGATCCACCAGAGTCCGACATTGGTACGCATCGTTACTTGACCTCTCCGGCGGCGGTGTCGACCACGGGTGTATCGGGCGCGTCCTTGACCGGGCCCACGCCGACCGGGATACCGGCCTCGGGGTGGTTCAGGTCGAAGGCGGGACGCTCGCTACGGATGCGCGGGATGGAGGTGAAGTTGTGACGCGGCGGCGGGCACGACGTGGCCCACTCGAGCGACGCTCCGTAGCCCCACGGGTCGTCGACCGTCACGCGCGGCGCCTTGCGAGCCGTGATCCAGACGTTCAGGAGGAACGGGATCATCGACGCGCCGAGGATCATCGACCCCACCGTGGACAACTGGTTCTCCCACGTCCACCCGTCGGCGGCGGCGTAGTCGGCGTAGCGGCGGACCATGCCGTCGACACCGAGCCAGTGCTGGATGAGGAAGGTCATGTGGAAGCCGATGAACAGCATCCAGAAGTGCACCATGCCGAGACGCTCGTTGAGCATCTTCCCGGTCCACTTGGGCCACCAGAAGTAGAAGCCGGCGAACATCGCGAAGACCACGGTGCCGAACACGACGTAGTGGAAGTGCGCCACGACGAAGTACGAGTCGGAGAGGTGGAAGTCGAGCGGCGGCGACGCCAGGATGACGCCGGTCAGGCCACCGAAGACGAACGACACGAGGAAGCCGAGCGCGAAGACCATCGGCGTCTCGAACGTCACCGACCCGCGCCACAGCGTGCCGATCCAGTTGAAGATCTTCACGCCCGTGGGGACCGCGATGAGCATCGTCATGAGGGCGAAGAAGGGCAGCAGCACACCACCCGTGACGTACATGTGGTGGGCCCACACGGCCACCGAGAGGGCGGCGATCGCGATGGTCGCGTAGACGAGCGTCTTGTACCCGAAGATCGGCTTACGGCTGAACACCGGGAAGATCTCCGACACGATGCCGAAGAACGGCAGCGCGATGATGTAGACCTCGGGGTGACCGAAGAACCAGAACAGGTGCTGCCACAGCAGCACGCCGCCGTTCTCAGGGCTGTAGATGTGGGCGCCGAGCACGCGGTCGGCGGCGGCGGCGAAGATGGCCGCGGCCAGCACGGGGAACGCCAGCAGGATCAGGATGCTCGTGATGAGCGTGTTCCAGGAGAAGATCGGCATGCGCCACATCGTCATACCGGGAGCGCGCATGGTCAGGATCGTGGTGATGAAGTTCACCGCACCGAGGATCGTTCCGAAACCGCTGATGCCCAGACCCAGCATCCACAGGTTTCCACCGACGCCCGGCGAGAAGCTCGCGTTGGCGAGCGGCTGATAGGCGAACCAGCCGAACCCGGCGGCACCCTGCGGGGTGAGGAATCCGGAGACGGCGATCGTGGAGCCGAAGAGGAACAGCCAGAAGGCGAAGGCGTTCAGACGCGGGAACGCCACGTCGGGCGCACCGATCTGCAGCGGCAGCAGCGCGTTGGCGAAGCCGGCGAAGAGCGGCGTCGCGAACATGAGCAGCATGATCGTGCCGTGCATGGTGAAGAGCTGGTTGTACTGCTCTTTGGTCGGGATGATCTGCATCCCGGGCTCGAACAGCTCGGCGCGGATGATCAGCGCCATGACGCCGCCGAGCATGAAGAAGATGACGGAGGCGATCAGGTACATGTACCCGATGGTCTTGTGGTCGGTGGAGGTGATCCACTTGACGACCAGGTTGCCCTTCTGCTCGACACGCGTGGTGCTCAGCAGTGCGGCTTGACGCGGCGGGAGAGTCGTCGGGCGCGAAGCGCCCGTCCCCTGGAGCGGAAGCGTCGTGGCCATGATCACTCGTTCCCTTCGGTACCGGCCGTCGTCAGATTCTGCAGACGCGACAGGTCGCTGATGTCGCCCACGTCGCCGGCCCGGCGGAGCGAATCGAGATAGTCGTCGTACTCGGCCTCGCTGACGACCTTGACGTTGAAGAGCATGGCGGAGTGGTACTCACCGCAGAGCTCCGCGCACTTGCCCTCGTAGGTGCCTTCGCGAGTGGGCGTGAACGACCACTCGTTGTCGCGACCGATGTACATGTCTTTCTTGTAGAGGAAGTCGATGATCCAGAAGGAGTGGATGACGTCGCGCGAACGCAGGTCGATCTTCACCGTCTTGTTCACCGGCAGGTAGAGGGTGGGCACGTCGTCGAGGTCGTATCCGTCGGACGTGGCCTTGGCCTGAACGCCCATGGAGTAGACGGCGTCGGAGTTGTCTTCACGCTCGCCGTTGTACTGGAAGTCCCAGGCCCACTGCTTTCCGTACGCCGTGATCGAGACGTCGGGGTTCTCGTACTGCGTCTCGAGCGTGTTCTGGTCGCGCGCGGTGAAGGCGAAGAAGCCGACCACGAGGATCAGGGGCACGATCGTGTAGAAGATCTCGACCGGCATGTTGTATCGCAGCTGCACCGGCAGACCCGACTGGCCCTTGCGACGGCGGTACGCGATGACCGACCACAGCATGAGACCCCAGGTGACCACACCCACGGCGAGGAGGACGATCCACGAGTTGACCCAGAGCCCCGCGACCATGTCGGTGTGGTTCGTGGCGGGCGTGCCGTCGTCGACGAAGCCGGGAAGGAAGCCGTGGAGCTGGGTCGTGGTGCACCCCGAGAGGAGGGCGACGGAGGCGATCCCGAGAGGGAGCGCTGCCCAGCGAAGGCGACGTTTGGAGGGCACAATGCACCTTTCCGGGTCGTGGATGTTGCTCTGACAGTCTAGAGCAACCTCTCACCGTTCTCAGGCCATTCGTCCAGTGCCGAGACATCGAGAGCCCCCGGAATCCACGGTTCGATCCGTGGATCCGGGGGCCCTCGATCCGGCGCCGGAGGACGGCGTCGGGGGGTCAGTGGAAGCTGTCGCCGCACGCGCAGGAACCCTGGGCGTTCGGGTTGTCGATCGTGAAGCCCTGCTCCGAGATCGTGTCCTTGAAGTCGATGTTGGCGCCGTCGAGGTACGGCACGCTCATCTCGTCGACGATGACCTCGACGCCGTCGAAGTCGACGACCTTGTCGCCGTCGAGGTAGCGCTCGTCGAAGTACAGCTGGTAGATGAGGCCCGAGCAACCGCCGGGCTGCACGGCGACGCGCAGACGGAGGTCGTCGCGACCTTCCTGCGACAGCAGGCTCTTGACCTTGTCGGAGGCGGCCGCGGTCAGGCCGACGCCGTGCTCACGGGTCTCGGCGGCGGACGACAGAGTGGTGTCGGTCATGGCGATGCCCTTCGGGTTATCGGTCGCGGGGACGAGAAGAGTCTACGCCCGTCCCGTCCCCGCGGGTCGGATCAGACCGTGCGGTCATTGAGCCGGGCCAGCAGCAGGGCCTCGGACACGAGCGCGTTGCGGAACGTGTCGAGGTGCAGCGACTCGTTCGGGCTGTGGGCGCGGGCGTGGGGGTCCTCGACCCCGGTGACCAGGATCTGCGCCGCGGGGAACTCCCGCACGAGGTCGGAGATGAAGGGGATCGACCCGCCGATCCCCACGTCGACCGAGTCGACGCCATACCCGTCGGCGAACGCCGCTCGGGCCTCTTCGACGGCCCAGCCGCTGGTGTCGACGAGGAACGAGTCGCCGCAGTCGACGTCGGAGAACTCGAGCTGAGCCCCGAAGGGGGCGTGCGCGCGCAGGTGCTTCTCGACCGCGGCGAAGGCCTCCTCGACATCCTGTCCGGGGGCGACGCGCGCGCTGATGACGACCCGCGTCTGCGGAGCGAGGGTGTTGGATGCCGCCTCGACCGGGGTGGCGTCCCACCCGGTGATCGTGATGGACGGCTTGTTCCAGATCCGGCTGAGGATCGAGTCGCGGCCGATGGGGCTGGCGCCCTCGAGCAGACCCGACTCGGCGCGCAGCGTCGCCTCGTCGTAGGCGGGGGTCTCGGCGTCACGCGTGGCGAGACCCTCGACGGCGACTGCGCCGTCGGCGTCCCACAGCGTCGCCAGGAGCGTGACCGCGGCGAGCATGGCATCCGGGACCGCGCCGCCCATCATGCCCGAGTGCGAGGCGTGCTCGAGGGTGCGCACGGTCAGTGTGAAGCGCGCGTTCCCACGCAGCGACACGGTGAGGCCGGGGGTGCGCTCGTCCCAGTTGCCGGAGTCGGCGACGACGATGACGTCGGAGCGGAGCACCTCGGCATTGTCGGCGAGGAACTGTCCGAAGGAGCGCGAGCCGTACTCCTCCTCCCCCTCGATGAAGACAGCGATGCCGAGGTCGAGGTCGTCGCCCAGCACCTCGGACACCGCGCGGATGGCACCGACATGCGCCATGACACCGGCCTTGTCGTCGGCGGCGCCGCGGCCGTAGAGGCGGCCGTCGCGCACCGTCGGTTCGAACGGCGGGGACTCCCACAGCGCCTCGTCGCCCGGGGGCTGCACGTCGTGGTGGGCGTAGAGCAGGACGGTCGGACGACCGTTGCGGGGGGCGCGCGTGGCGAGCACTGCGGGCTGGCCCATCTCGTCGGTACCCGGGATCGCGGCACGCTTGACCTCGACGGAGTCGAACACTCCGGTGCCGGTGAGGAGAGCGGCGACGGCGTCGGCGCTGCGCACGAGGGCGCTCTGGTCGAAGGCCGGCCAGGCGATCGAGGGGATGCGCACGAGGGAGCCGAGATCGGCTAGGGCGGAGGGGATGCCGGCGTCCGCTGCTTTTTGCACAGCTTCCTGCCGGGACAGGTCGAGGGTCATGCGAGTAATCTTAAGTCTCCCGACCAGCGAATCACCGAGGTTTCCCGTGGCCAAGTCCCCCGCCCCCGCCCCCGCCCCCAACGACACCCCCGTCGAGCCGACGGAGCTCGGTTCGGGCAAGGGTCGCGCGACCCCGTCGCGCGCCGAGCAGGAGGCCGCCCGCAAGCGCCCGCTCGTCCCCGACACGAAAGAGGCCAAGGCCCGCGCGCGCGCCGAGCTCGCCGCGCAGCGCGAGAAGGCCCGCATCGGCATGGCCGCCGGCGAAGAGAAGTACCTGCCGGTGCGAGATCGCGGTCCGCAGCGTCGTTTCGCCCGCGACTTCGTCGACGCCGGATGGCACCTCGGCGAGGGCGTCATGCCGTTCATGGTCCTGGTGATCGTGGCGACGCTGATCCCGGTGGGCTTCTTCCAGTACTGGTCGTTCGTCGCCCTGTGGATCTTCATCCTCTTCGTCGTCGGCGACATGATCATCACGTCGATCCGCGTCAAGCGCGCCGCGAAAGAGAAGTTCGGCGAGTCCCGGCTCGAGAAGGGCCTGGGCTGGTACGCGGCGATGCGCACCGTCCAGATGCGCTTCATGCGTCTGCCGAAGGCTCAGGTCAAGCGGGGTCAGTACCCCGCCTGATCGCCTCGGTTTCCACGAAGCGGCGCGCCTTCGGGCGCGCCGCTTCTTCTGTATCCGGGATGAATGTCCAGGGCGCGCCGGTCGCCCCCGGCGCGTCTCAACCATTCGAAGCCGTGAATACCGCCCGCGACGGCGGTCGCGATCGTCAGTTGGTGCGCGCCAGGCCGCGGTTGATCTGCCGCGCCCACAGCGGGCCGCGGTAGAGGAATCCGGTGTACCCCTGCACCAGGGTCGCGCCCGCGGAGAGGCGCTCGCGCACGTCGTCGGCGGTCTCCACTCCCCCGGCCGAGATGACCACGAACTCCGGCGGCACGGCTGCTCGCACGAGGCGGAGCACCTCGGCGGCGCGCGCCTTCAGCGGAGCACCGGAGAGCCCGCCGGCGCCCATCGCCTCGACCTTCGCCGCGTCGGTCGATAGGGGCGAGCGCGCGATGGTCGTGTTCGTCGCGATGATGCCCGAGAGTCCCGCGTCGACGGCGAGACGGGCGATGTCCTGCACCTCGGTGTCGTCGAGATCCGGCGCGATCTTCACGAGCAGGGGCGTTGCGCCCGCGGCATCCCGAACCGCCGTCAGCAGGGGCCGCAGCGTCTCGACGGCTTGGAGGCCGCGCAGGCCCGGGGTATTGGGCGAGGAGACGTTGACCACGAGGTAGTCGGCGAGCGGGGCCAGCAGACGGGCGCTGCGGACGTAGTCGGTCGTGGCGTCCTCGACCGCGACAACCCGGCTCTTGCCGATGTTCACTCCGATGACGGGACGACGGCGCGCTCGGCGCAGTCGGCGCAGACGTGCCGCGGCGGCCGCGGCCCCGTCGTTGTTGAACCCCATCCGATTGATCACGGCGCGGTCGGCGACGAGACGGAACAGCCGGGGCTTGGGATTTCCCGGCTGCGGCAGGGCCGTGACGGTGCCCACCTCGACGTGTCCGAAGCCGAGAGCGCCGAGGCCCCGGCCCATCGTGACGTTCTTGTCGAAACCGGCGGCCACGCCGAACGGCGACGAGAAATCGAGCCCGAGCGCCTGCACGCGCTGATCCGCCCGCGGCGCCGTAAAGCGACGGACCACGGATGCCACGGGCTCGACGCCCGCGACACGGATGACGAGAGCGCCGAGGTGGTGCGCGAACTCGGGGTCGAGGCGGGTGAGAACCGTGCGGAAGAGAAGGGGATACATCCCCGCCAGGCTACTGGACCGCGTCGGAGGCATCGTCCGCGGAGGCGCCGCGAGCGGCGTGGTCCGCACGTAGTTGCTCGATCGCCGCATCGAAGTCGTCGAGGGAGTCGAACGCCTGATAGACGCTCGCGAAGCGCAGGTAGGCGACCTCGTCGAGTTCGCGCAACGGGCCGAGGATCGACAGGCCGATCTCGTTGGCCTCGATCTGCGAGGAACCCGTCTGGCGGATGGCCTCCTCGACCTGCTGCGCGAGCACGGCGAGATCCGCGTCGGTCACCGGTCGCCCCTGGCACGCTTTGCGCACGCCCGACATGACCTTCTCGCGGCTGAAGGGTTCGACGACGCCCGAGCGCTTGATGACGTTCAGGCTCGCGGTCTCGACCGTCGAGAACCGGCCCCCGCACTTCGGGCACTGACGGCGGCGTCGGATGCTGAGTCCGTCGTCGCTCGTGCGCGAGTCGATGACGCGGGAGTCGGGGTTGCGGCAGAACGGGCAGTGCATCGGGCCGTCCTCATCCCTCGAAGCGCGCGGTCACGGCCTCGCCGTGCGCGGGGAGTGCTTCGGCCTCGGCGAGGGTCACGATCGCGTCGCGGACCCGGGACAGGGCGTCGCGGTCGTACACGACGACCTGCTGCGGCCGCAGGAACGTCGCCGCGGACAAGCCCGCTCCGTACCGCGCCTGACCGCCCGTCGGCAGCACGTGGTTGCTGCCGGCCAGGTAGTCGCCGAGGCTGACCGGGGTGTACGGGCCGACGAACACCGCCCCGGCGTTGACGAAGTCCTCCGGCCGCGGATCGGCCAGGTGCAGCTCGAGGTGCTCGGGCGCGTAGGCGTTGCTGAACGCGGTGGCCTGGGCGAGGTCGTCGACCAGCACGACCGCCGACTGCGGCCCGTGGAACGCCGCGGTCACGCGATCGGTGTGCCGGGTCGCCTCGACGCGAGCGGGAAGGGCGGTCAGCACGGCCTCGGCCAGGGCGGGCGAATCGGTGACGAGCACGGCCGACGCCTGCTCGTCGTGCTCGGCCTGGCTGACCAGGTCGGCGGCGACGAGGCCCGGGCGCGCCGAATCGTCGGCGACGACCAGGATCTCGGTGGCGCCGGCCTCGGAGTCGGTGCCGACACGACCGGCGACGGCGCGTTTGGCGGATGCCACGAAGTTGTTGCCGGGGCCGGTGACGACGTCGACCGGGTCGAGCCCGATCTCGGCAACGCCGTGGGCGAAGGCGCCGATCGCGCCGGCGCCGCCCATCGCGTAGACCTCGGTGACGCCGAGCAGGCGCGCCGCGGCCAGGATCACGGGGTGCACCCGTCCGCCGAACGCGGACTGCGGCGGGGAGGCCAGGGCGACCTCGCGCACCCCCGCGACCTGGGCGGGGACCGCGTTCATGACCACGCTCGACGGGTAGACCGCCTTGCCGCCGGGGACGTAGAGACCGACACGGCGAACAGGCTGCCAGCGCTGCGTCACCCGTGCGCCGTCGCCGAGCTCGGTGACGACCGGCGCGGGCACCTGCGCGGCGGACGCCGTGCGCACGCGCTCGATGGCCTCGTCGAGCGCGGCGCGGATCGCGGGATCGAGATCGCGCAGGGCCTCGTCGAGGTGCTCCGACGGGACGCGGATGGCGTGGTCGCTCACACGGTCGAACCGCTCGGCCTGCTCGCGCAGGGCCTCTTCGCCGCGGCGGGCGACGTCGTCGACGAGACGGGCGGCCGTGGCGAGGGCCTCATCGCGCGCGGCGTCGGCGCGCGGGACGACGGCGAGGAGCTCGGCCGGCGAGAGCACGCGGCCGCGGAGATCGATCGTGCGGAGCATGCGTCCAGGCTACCGGCCGCCCGCGAGCCGCCTCGCGCGCGGCGGGCGGCTCGCAGGCGGTGCTCAGCCGCGCGTGACGCCCGAGACGTCGTGCAGGTAGCCGATCCGGCCGTCGTCGTGGCGGACGACGAACGTCTCGCCGCGGTCCTCGACCACGAGCGCCCACGCGGTGGGCCCGATCCGGAAGATCGGCGTGCCGTAGTCGTCGACGACGTCGCGCTCGACGGGGACCAGGGCCCAGAAGGCCTGCGCGTGCGGGTGGTCGTGGTGCTCGTCCTCGTCGCGTGCGGACTGCTCGGGGGCACGCCAGGCGGCGTGCTCGTCGTGCGTCGGACGCACCTCGTCGCGGTCACGGTCGGCGTCCGCGCGCAGCGGAGCGAACACGTCGGTGTCGTTGTCGTCTGCGCCGTGGGCGGGAAGCACGCTGGTGGCGGGCGCGGCGTCGTCGTGGGCGAGATCGGTCGATCCGGTGTAGCTGCCCGGGGTCGGTGCGTCGGCGTCATGACCCGCCGCATGCCCCTCGGCCGGGAGCCTCGGGGCGCGGGGCACCCGCGGGCGTGCCACGACGGGGCGGATCGGGCGGGCGCTGCGGTGCGCGGGCACCTCTTCGCGCTCGCGGAAATCCTGCGAGAACGGCGGGAGGATGGGCGCGAAGACGGTCAGGACGACTCCAGCGAGCATCAGGACCGCTTCGACCCAGATCACCCACGAACGCGTCCAGACTCCGGTCTCGTCGAACACCGCGACGGTGTCCCACACCCAGGCGACCCAGACGAGCGCCGACACCGTGAAGGCCACCGAGGCGAACTGGTCGATGCCGAGCGAGCCGACCCGGCGGATGCCCTGCGGCGAGAGGCGGCGGAGCACGAGAAGGCCGACCGCGACGGTGGGCAGGGCCACCGTCGGGATCCACCACAGGCCCGAGAGCCAGACGTTTCCGCCTCCCACGAGCACCGCGGAGGACGACGTGAGGATGTTCGTGCGGAAGAACGACACGAAGAACGCCACGACCCAGATGCCCAGGAGGGCGATCTCACGGACCGAGAACGGACCCACGCCGTATTGCGGGCCGCCCGCGGGACGAGCGGCATCGTGCGGGTGGGATCCGGCGTTGGCGTGGGCGGACGCGGGCCGCGCCGCGTGGGGGTCGGCGTGAGCGCCGTCGGCGCCGTGCCGGTGGGGCTCACCGGCGGAGACGGGGGCGTGGTCGTCGGTGTCACGGCCGTACACGGCTCCGGTGTCACCGGGGTGAGCGTGATCGCCGGGGGCGAAGCCGTCGTGAGGGTTTCGATCGGTCACGGTGGTGGTCCTTTCACCAGGGCGCCGCAGCGCTCGGTCATCCTAACCAGCGGTTCTTCTGGGCCCGCTGGGGCTTGCGGCGTGTACGAGGGAGGGATCGCGGGGGTCAGCCGAGGCAGTTGGGCCCGAGGAGCCCCTTGAGCTCGCCGAACAGGTCGGCGGTCACGCGGACGGGCATCGGCACCTCGAAGACCTTGGCCGTGCCCCCCTTGTGCAGTTTCAGCATCACCTCGGTCGACCCGGCATGACGACGCAGCATCTGCGCGAGTTCTCCGACGAGCGCCTCGTTCGCGCGCTGCTCCGGGACGACCAGCGTGAGCCCGCCCGCCTCGTCGAGACCTTCGAGGTCGGGAGCGAAGGCGCTCTGCGCGTGCAGGTTGAGACCGTCGTCGCGACGCGAGACGCGACCGCGCACGACGAGGATCGAGTCGGCCTGCAGGACGGGGGCGAACTCGGCGTAGGTCTTGCCCATGAACATCACGGTCACCTCGCCGTTGAAGTCCTCGACGGTGACCATGCCGTACGGATTGCCGCTCTGCTTCGCCACACGGTGCTGCACGCTCGTGAGCAGGCCCGCGACGGTGACCTGGTCGCCGTCCTGCACGTCTTCGGAGGCGAGCAGGTCGTGGATCGACGTCGAGGCGTGCTTGGCCAGCGGCACCTCGAGGCCGGCGAGAGGGTGATCGGACACGTAGAGTCCGAGCATCTCGCGTTCGAACGCGAGCTTGTCCTTCTTGGTCCACTCGGGGCGCTCGGGTACCTTCACCACCTGCTGGGGCTCGTCCCACAGCGAGTCGAAATCGAAGCCGACCTCGCCATTGGCCTCGCGACGCTTGTCGAGCACCGCGCCTTCACAGGCGTCTTCGTGCACCTCCACGAGCGCGCGGCGGGTCGAGCCCAGGGAGTCGAACGCGCCGGCTTTGATCAGCGACTCGACGGTGCGCTTGTTGGCCACGTGCATGGGCACCTTCGCGAGGAAGTCGTGGAAGTGCGCGAACGAGGCCTCCTGACGCGAGGCGACGATGCCGTCGACGACGTTGGTGCCGACGTTGCGCACCGCGCCGAGACCGAAGCGGATGTCTTCGCCGACGGCCGCGAAGTAGCGGATCGACTCGTTGACGTCGGGCGGCAGTACGCGGATGCCCATGCGGCGGCACTCGTTGAGGTACACCGCCATCTTGTCTTTCGAGTCGCCGACGCTCGTCAGCAACGCCGCCATGTACTCGGCCGGGTAGTGCGCCTTGAGGTAGGCCGTCCAGTACGACACCAGGCCGTACGCCGCCGAGTGCGCCTTGTTGAAGGCGTAGTCGGAGAAGGGCAGCAGGATGTCCCACAGCGCCTTGATGGCGTCGTCTCCGTAGCCACGCTCCTTCATGCCGCCCGAGAAGCCCTCGTACTGCTTGTCGAGCTCGGACTTCTTCTTCTTTCCCATGGCGCGACGCAGGATGTCGGCCTGACCGAGAGAGAAGCCGGCCACCTTCTGCGCGATCGCCATCACCTGCTCCTGATAGATGATCAGGCCGTAGCTGATGTCGAGGATGTCGCGCAGCGGCTCCTCGAGCTGGGGATGGATCGGCGTGACCTCCTGCTGACCGTTCTTGCGGAGGGCGTAGTTGATGTGCGAGTTGGCACCCATGGGTCCGGGCCGGTACAGCGCGATGACGGCCGAGACGTCTTCGAAGTTGTCGGGACGCATGAGCCGCAGGAGCGAGCGCATGGGCCCGCCGTCGAGCTGGAACACCCCCAGCGTGTCGCCGCGCGCCAGGAGCTCGTAGGAGGGTCGGTCGTCGAGCGGCAGGTGCTCGAGGTCGAGCTCCTCGCCCCGGTTCATCCGGATGTTCTCGAGGGCGTCCGAGATGATCGTGAGGTTGCGCAGCCCCAGGAAGTCCATCTTGATCAGGCCGAGGGTCTCGCACGACGGGTAGTCGAACTGCGTGACGATCTGCCCGTCCTGCTCGCGGCGCATGATCGGGATGATGTCGATCAGCGGCTCGCTCGACATGATGACGCCGGCGGCGTGGACGCCCCACTGGCGCTTGAGGTTCTCGAGCCCCAGCGCGGTGTCGAACACCGTCTTGGCCTCGGGGTCGGTCTCGATGAGGGTGCGGAACTCTCCCGCCTCTTTGTAGCGCGGGTGCTCGGTGTTGAACATGCCGTCGAGCGGCATGTCTTTTCCCATCACCGCCGGGGGCATGGCCTTGGTCAGCTTGTCGCCCATGCTGAAGGGGAAACCGAGCACGCGACCGGCGTCTTTCAGGGCCTGCTTGGCCTTGATCGTGCCGTAGGTGACGATCTGCGCGACGCGCTCGTCGCCGTACTTCTCGGTGACGTACTGGATCACCTCGCCGCGGCGACGATCGTCGAAGTCGACGTCGAAGTCGGGCATGGACACGCGGTCGGGATTGAGGAAGCGCTCGAAGATGAGTCCGTGCTGCAGCGGGTCGAGATCGGTGATGCGCATGGCGTACGCGACCATCGATCCGGCGCCGGACCCGCGGCCGGGGCCCACGCGGATGCCGTGGTCTTTGGCCCAGTTGATGAAGTCGGCCACGACGAGGAAGTATCCCGGGAAGCCCATCTGCAGGATGATGCCGGTCTCGTACTCGGCTTGCTTGCGCACCGAGTCGGGGATGCCCTCGGGATAGCGGTACTCGAGGCCCTTCTCGACCTCTTTGACCAGCCAGCTGTCTTCGGTCTCGCCCGGGGGGACGGGGAAGCGCGGCATGTAGTTGGCCGAGGTGTTGAACTCGATGTCGCACCGCTCGGCGATGAGCAGGGTGTTGTCGCACGCCTCGGGGTGATCGCGGAACACCTGACGCATCTCGGCGGCGGACTTGACGTAGTAGCCGTCGCCGTCGAACTTGAAGCGCTTGGGGTCGTCGAGGGTGGATCCGGATTGCACGCAGAGGAGGGCGGCGTGACTGGTCGCGTCGTGCTGGTGGGTGTAGTGCAGATCGTTCGTGCCGACGAGGGGGATGCCGAGATCTTTCGAGATCTTCAGCAGATCGCCCATGACCCGTCGCTCGATCGAGAGGCCGTGGTCCATGATCTCGGCGAAGTAGTTGTCTTTACCGAAGATGTCCTGGAATTCGGCCGCGGCCGCGCGCGCCGCGTCGTACTGGCCGAGTCGCAGGCGCGTCTGCACCTCGCCCGAAGGGCACCCGGTGGTGGCGATGAGTCCCTTGCTGTAGGTCTGCAGCAGCTCGCGGTCCATGCGCGGCTTGAAGTAGTAGCCCTCCATGCTCGCGCGCGACGACAGGCGGAAGAGGTTGTGCATGCCTTCGGTCGTCTCGGACAGCAGCGTCATGTGCGTGTAGGCGCCCGAACCCGACACGTCGTCGCTCTGCTGCTCGGGGGTTCCCCAGCGCACGCGCGCCTTGTCGGAACGGTGCGTGCCGGGGGTGACGTACGCCTCGATGCCGATGATCGGCTTGATGCCGGCGTCCTTCGCCGTCTTGTAGAACTCGAACGCCGCGAAGGTGTTGCCGTGGTCGGTCACGGCGATGGCCGGCATGCCCAGCTTGACGGCCTCTTGGACCATCGGACCGATGCGCGCCGCACCGTCGAGCATCGAGTACTCGCTGTGCACGTGAAGGTGAACGAAGGAGTCTGCTGCCACGCGTCGAGTCTACGTTCGCCCTCCGACACCGTCCGCGGAATCTCGCAGCGCGCGCCCAGATGCACGCGTCGACCCGGGCGCGTCGCCGGGGCTCGGCATCCGGTCGCCCGAGGGACGGCGGCGGGGGATCAGACGCCGTCGCCGAGGATCTCGAGCGCGCGCGCGAGGTCGTCGGGATAGGCCGACTCGAACGCGACCCACTCCCCCGTGCCCGGGTGCGTGAAGGAGAGCCGGTGCGCGTGCAACCACTGGCGCGTGAGACCGAGGCGTGACGACAGCGTGGGATCGGCGCCGTAGAGCGGGTCGCCCGCGCACGGGTGGCGGTGCGCCGCCATGTGCACGCGGATCTGGTGCGTGCGCCCGGTCTCGAGATGGATCTCGAGCAGCGAGGCGCGCGGGAACGCCTCGAGGGTCTCGTAGTGGGTCACCGAGTCTTTGCCGTCGGGCGTGACCGCGAACTTCCACGAGTGGTGCGGATGCCGCCCGATGGGGGCATCGATGGTCCCCGCGAGCGGGTCGGGATGCCCCTGGACGACGGCGTGGTAGATCTTGTCGACCTCGCGGTCCTTGAACGCGCTCTTGAGAAGCGTGTAGGCGCGCTCGGTCTTGGCGACCACCATCAGGCCGCTCGTGCCCGCGTCGAGGCGGTGCACGATCCCGCGGCGCTCCGCGGGTCCGCTCGTGGCGATGCGGAAGCCGGCGGCGGCGAGGGCGCCGAGCACCGTGGGCCCCTCCCACCCGACGGACGGGTGCGCCGCGACTCCGGCGGGCTTGTCGACCACGACGATGTCGTCGTCGTCATGGACGATGCCCAGGTCGGGCACCTCGACCGGCACGATCTCGGGGTCGCGCTTGGGCTCCCACTCGACGCTCAGCCACGCGCCCGCGCGCAACCGGTCGCTGCGCCCCGCGGGGCGGCCGTCGACGCTCACTCCCCCGGCGTCGGCGACTTCCGCGGCGAACGTGCGCGAGAAACCGAGCATCTTGGCCAGGGCCTGGTCGATGCGCGTCCCGTCGAGCCCGTCGGGGACGGGCAGGCTCCGCGACTCCACGTCAGCGGGCTCCCGGCTCGGCGGGCGCCTCGACGTCGCCCTCGGTCGAGCGCGAGGCGCGGATTTCGCGCGTGCCGTCGAGTCGCCGTCCGAGCAGGACGAGGACGGCGACCGCCACCATCATCGTCACGATGAACATGTCGGCGACGTTGTAGATCGCGGGCATCATCCACGGGGTCGAGATGAAATCGACGACGTGGCCGACCGGGAACCCCGGCTCGCGCAGCAGGCGATCGGTGAGGTTGCCCAGCACTCCGCCCAGGAGCAGCCCCAGTACAACGGCCCAAAGCCGCGACCGCACCCGGCGCACGGCGAGGAAGACGATCACGCCCGCGACGACGGCCAGGGCGATCGTGAACAGCCAGGTGACGCCTTCGCCCAGCGAGAACGCGGCGCCGGGGTTGCGGACGAGATAGAACTGCAGGAAGTCGCCGATGATGGGCACGACACGCTCCGGCGGGAGGGAGTCGATGGCGGCGACCTTCGCCAACTGGTCGGCGGCCAGCACCAGCACCGCGAGGATCGCGATGGTGATGCCGGCCGCCGCCGGACGCAGAGGGGATCGACTGCGCAAAGAGTCGGCCTACAGACCGATGGCCGACACCGGCGTCGAGCCCGAGGACGTCGCGGTGGTGTCGAGGTCGCGGAGCTGACCCTCGATGTAGGAGCGCAGCTGCGAGCGGTAGTCGCGCTCGAAGTTGCGGAGCTCGGTGATGCGGCCCTCGAGGGTGGTGCGCTCCTTCTCGAGGCGGGCGCGCTCTTCGCGGCCCTTCTGCTCGGCCTCGGCGACGATGGATGCCGCCTGGGCCTGGGCCTCGCCGATGAGCTGGTCGCGCTGCGCCTTGCCCTCTGCGACGTGCTCGTCGTGCAGACGCTGGGCCAGCTCGATGATGCCGGCGCTCTGCGCGGCGGGCTCGACGTCGTTGGAGGGGGCGGAGGCCACGGGGGCGGGAGCGGGGGTCTCGGCGACGGGCTCCTCGACCTTGGGGGCCTCGGCAACCGGAGCCTCGGCGGCGGCCGGAGCGGCCTCGCCGGACTCGTAGGCGGCGAGCTTGGTCTTAAGCTCCTCGTTCTCGGCGATCGTCTTGCGCCACTCGACGACGATCTCGTCGAGGAAGTCGTCGACCTCATCGGGGTCGAAGCCCTCCTTGAAGCGCACGTGCTGGAACTGCTTGGTGACGACGTCATCGGGGGTCAGTGCCATGGTGTTTCCTCTTTCGAGAGCTCTGATTCGGAACTGTGGGGGTGTCGCACCGGGGCGTACCGCTTCGGAACAGCATAGCCGCCGCCCCTCGCCGGTGTCGAAGATGACGGCCGAAGGACGGCGGCGGAGAGGTCACACGGCCGCGAGGGACCGCGTGACGCTCAGCAGCATGAAGCAGACGAACATCACGATCGCGAAACCGAAGTCGATCGCGACGCCCCCGATGCGCAGGGGCGGGATGATGCGGCGGATCAGCTTGATGGGCGGATCCGTCACCGTGTAGACGATCTCTGCGAGCACCAGGGTGACACCGCGAGGACGCCACTCCCGGTTGAACAGCGGGATGTACTCGAGCACGAGGCGCGCGAGCAGCACGATGATGTAGATGAAGAGGATCGCGCTGAGGACGGAGCCGATCAGGCTCAGGACGGCCACGATCGCTTACTGGGACGCGAAGGGCGCAGCCTCGGGATCGGCCTGCGCGATCGCACCGTCGCCGGAGACGGCGATGTTCTCGGGCGAGAGCAGGAAGACCTTGCTCGTCACCCGCTCGATGCGGCCGTACAGCCCGAGCGAGAGTCCGCTCGCGAAGTCGATCAGTCGACGCGCGTCGGCGTCGCTCATCTGCGACAGGTTGATGATGACCGGGATGCCCTCACGGAAGTTCTCGGCGATCGTCTGCGCGTCGCGGTACTGCTTGGGGTGGACCGTGAGGATCTCGCTCACGGGACCGGCCGAGGGCTGGCGCACCACGGCGGGGCGGTGCAGCGGGGTCACCGGCGCGGCCTTCTCCACGGGAGCGGCCGGGGCGGCCTGCTTGCGCGCGATGGGCTGCGGCGCCGTCTCCTCGTAGGTCTCTTCCTCGTCGGCGAGGCCCAGGTACACCATCGTCTTCTTCAGGGGGTTCGACATCGCATCCTCCGTTCGCTCGTCTGGTCCGAGGCTAGTCGCGCGGGGGCCTCGGGCCCGTGATTGCGGAGCCGATCCGCAGGTGTGTCGCGCCCATCGCGATCGCCTCGGGGAAGTCCCCGGTCATCCCCGCCGAGATCCAGTCGGCGTCGGGCACCACGGCCCGGACGGCGTCGGCGCATCGACGCAGCCGTTCGAACGCGCGGGCGGGCTGCTCGTCGAGCGGGGCGACCGCCATGACACCGCGCAGGCGCAGGCTGTCGAGGGCGGCCACGTGCGTCGCGAGCTCGTCGACCGCGTCGGGTGCCGCTCCCCCACGCCCCGGGTCGTCCGTGAGGTTGACCTGCACGAGGACGTCGAGGACGTCGCTGGCGGACCCGGCGTTGTGCAGCGCGTCGGCGATGCGCGAGCGGTCGACCGAGTGCACGGCATCCGCTGCCGCCCTCACCGCGCGGGCCTTGTTCGTCTGCGCCTGGCCGATGAAATGCCAGACGAGATCCGGGATGCCGTCGAGCTCGGCGCGCTTGGCGGTGAGCTCCTGCTGGCGGTTCTCGCCGACGTGGCGCACGCCGAGCGCGTACAGGTCGCTCACGAGGGTCGCCGGGTGGAACTTCGTCACCACGATGCGCGTGATCTCGGCGAGGTCGCGGCCCGCCGTGCGGGCGGCATCCCGAATGCGCTCGTCGACGGCGGCGAGGCGGTCGGCCAGGGCGGTGTCCATGGGTCTCCTTCGACGACGAGAGCGGGCCCGGTGGACACCGGACCCGCTTTTGTCGGAACGCTCGCTGTTACTTCAGGAAGTCGGGGACGTCGAGGTCGTCCTCGGCGTAGCCGTTGTCGTACGAGGTCTCGGGCACACGGGCGGTGACCGGTGCCGGCTCGGGGCGACGTTCCGGGGTGCGCTCGGTGGCGGCCTTCTGCTCCTCGGCCGCGTCGAGGTCGCGCGCGACGTCGTCGGCGGGGATGACCGGCACCACGGGCGCGGAGACCGGACGCTGCGCCGCGACGGGGTCGATGCGCAGCGACGGCTCGCCGCCGTCGAAGCCCGCGGCGATGACGGTGACGCGCACCTCGTCGCCGAGGGTGTCGTCGATGACGGTACCGAAGATGATGTTCGCCTCGGGGTGCGCCGCTTCCTTCACGAGCTGCGCGGCGTCGTTGATCTCGAAGATGCCGAGGTTCGAGCCGCCCTGGATCGACAGCAGCACGCCGTGGGCGCCCTCGATCGAGGCTTCGAGGAGGGGCGATTCGACGGCGAGCTCGGCCGCCTTGATCGCGCGGTCCGCCCCCCGCGAGGAGCCGATGCCCATGAGAGCCGAACCCGCCCCCTGCATGACCGACTTGACGTCGGCGAAGTCGAGGTTGATGAGACCGGGGGTGGTGATGAGGTCGGTGATGCCCTGGACACCGGCGAGCAGCACCTGGTCGGCGGTGGCGAAGGCCTCGATCATCGAGATGCCGCGGTCGCTGATCTCGAGCAGGCGGTCGTTCGGGACCACGATGAGGGTGTCGACCTCTTCCTTCAGGCGCTGGACGCCGCCCTCGGCCTGGCTCTGACGACGACGGCCCTCGAACGAGAAGGGCTTGGTGACGACACCGATGGTCAGCGCGCCGATCGACTTCGCGATCTTCGCGACGACGGGAGCGCCACCGGTTCCGGTGCCACCGCCCTCGCCCGCGGTGACGAAGACCATGTCGGCGCCGCGCAGGGCCTCCTCGATCTCCTCCGCGTGATCCTCGGCGGCGCGACGGCCGACCTCGGGATCGGCGCCGGCGCCGAGGCCGCGCGTGAGCTCGCGACCGACGTCGAGCTTGACGTCGGCGTCGCTCATCAGCAGCGCCTGGGCGTCGGTGTTGATCGCGATGAACTCCACGCCGCGCAGGCCGAGCTCGATCATGCGGTTGACGGCGTTGACGCCGCCCCCGCCCACACCGACGACCTTGATCACGGCGAGGTAGTTCTGGTTGTGGCTCATGCCGGCCTCCGTTTGTCCCCGAACCCGAAACTCTAAACCTCATGTTGAGGGTTAAAGAATTGCCCGGTATGCAATTCCTTAGCTCGAAGGTAGGCGGCGCCACGGGCACGACGGGACCGACACGCGGCGTGTTCCGTTTTCGCCTCGAAGATCGCTCGGGACGCGTCCCGAGCGGCGGTCGTCAGCGGACGACGCCCGCCTCGGGGGAGGTCACGTCGTACTCCTTCGCGCGGTCCGGCGGGCTCTTCGCCATCAGCCGGTCCAGAACGATCGCCTTCTCCGCCGAGCGATCGGCGCTGCCCCAGACCACGCGCGAGCCGGACGCGCCGAGGGTGAGGGTCACGTCGTCCGGAGTGGATGCCGACACCCCGGTGACCTGAGCCCGCACCGCGTCCGGGAGCGCGCGCACGACACGCCCCGCCGCGGTGAACGCGGCCGAGTCCGTTCCTCCGGCGATCTCGAGCACCGGCTGCCCCGCGGGGGCCTCGGGCGTGGTCGAGAGGGCGACGCCCGCGGCATCCACCACGGTGAACCCGGCAGGGGTCTGCATCACACCGATCGGGGTGCGCTCGACGATCCGCACGACCAGATCGTGCGGCGGGCGCGCCTCCAGCGTGTACGACTCCACCAGCGGGAAGCGCACGAGGGCCGCTTTCACGGCGCTGTCGTCGACCATCGCCAGCGGCGTACCCAGCTGCGCGTCGAGGGCCTCGGTGACCGCGGCGACGTCGACCTGCGAAGCGCCCACCACGTCGATGCGCTCGACGGCGAACAGCGGACTGTAGGCCGCCCCGGCCGTGCCCACGACCATCACGAGGAAGGCGGCACCCACCCCGATCCAGATGTTCCGACGGCGTCGCTGACGCACCGTGAACCGCTTGACCTCGGCCCTGAGCGCCCGCCGCCGTGCTCGCGACGCGCGCCACACGTCGCGCAGGCCCGCGGCCTCGGTTCCGGCGTCGTCCCACGCCGGGTCGGCCTCGGGCCGCGCGAGCGGGCGGACCGGCGCCGTATCTTCGGCGGGGGCCGGACGCCCGACCTCCCGCTCGGGAGCGCGCGCCGAGCGCGGTCGCGCGGACTCCGGCGTCTGGGGCAGGGGCGAGGGCCGGCGCACGCTCAGACCGCCGGCGCCTCGGTGCGGGAGAGGGCCTCGAGCACCTGCGGGATGATCTGGTACACGTTCCCGCAACCGAGGGTGATCACGTAGTCGCCGGGGCGCGCGACGCGAGCGGTGTAGTCGGCGGCCGCCTGCCAGTCGGGGACGTAGTGCACGTGCGCGGGGTCGGCGAACGCGCCGCTGACCAGCTCGCCGGTCACTCCGGGCACCGGGTCTTCCCGCGCACCGTAGACGTCGAGCATCACGGTGTGGTCGGCGTGGGTCTCGAGCACCTCGGCGAACTCGCGGTACATCTCCTGCGTGCGCGAGTACGTGTGCGGCTGCTGGATGGCGATGATGCGCCCCTCGCCCACGACGGTACGCGCCGCCGCCAGCGCGGCCGCGACCTCGGTGGGGTGGTGGGCGTAGTCGTCGTAGACGCTCACGCCGTGCTGCACCCCGTGCAGCTCGAAACGGCGGACCGTGCCGCCGAAGCCCTCGACGGCGCGCGCGGCGTCTTCGAGCGAGTGGCCCAGGACGCGGAGCACGGCGACCGCACCCGCGGCGTTGACCGCGTTGTGCGCGCCCGGGACGCGCAGCCGCACCTCGACGCTCTCGCCGTCGGCGGTGAGCGTGAAGGCCACGGGGCCGTCGGTGCGGATGCCGCTGAGCCGCACGTCGGCGTCGGCATCCTGTCCGAACGTGATCACGTTCGCGTGCGTGACGCGCTCGCGCACCACACGGGCGCCGGCGTCGTCGGCCGAGATGACGACGGCCTCGCGGGCGGCGTCGGCGAAGCGCGCGAAGGCCGCGTCGAAGGCGTCGCGCGAGCCGTAGTGGTCGAGGTGGTCGGGGTCGACGTTCGTGATGAGCGCGACGGAGGTGTCGTACAGCTCGAACGTGCCGTCGGACTCGTCGGCCTCGATGACGAAGAGCTCGTCCGATCCCGTGCCGCTCGAGGCGCCGAGATCGGCGATCACCCCGCCGTTGACGAAGGTGGGGTCCTCGTGGAGCGCGCGCAGCGCCGTGACGATCATGCCGGTCGACGTCGTCTTGCCGTGGGCGCCGGCGACCGACACCAGGCGACGGCCCCCGATGAGCCAGTGCAGCGCCTGCGAGCGGTGGATGACGTGCAGCCCGCGCTGCTTCGCCGTGACGAACTCGGGGTTCTCGGGCCAGATGGCTCCGGTGTGCACGACCGTGTCGGCGTCGCCGAGGTGCGCGGCGTCGTGGCCGACGTACACGGTGGCGCCCTGGGCGGCGAGGTCGCGCAGGGCCGCACTGTCGGAGCGGTCGGAGCCGGAGACCCGGATGCCGCGGTCGAGGAACATGCGCGCGAGTCCGGACATGCCCGAGCCGCCCACGCCGATGAAGTGCGCAGAGGAGATGGTCTCGGGGATGGGGAGGCTCAGGTCGGGTCTGATCATGGCGTCTGCGAGTTTACGTCGCCGACCCTGCGCGTCCGCCCCGGCGCGCCCGGGGCGGTGCGGCATCTCCCCGCCGTCGCGGTCAGCGGCGGGCGAGCGCCTCGTCGATCAGGGCGATCACGTTCTCGGTGCCGGTGCGGATGCCGGTGCGCGCCGCCGCGTCGCGCATCGCGGTGCGTCGACCGTCGTCGGCGAGCAGCGGCACGATGTCGGCGCGGACGCGCTCGGGCGTGAAGTCGGCATCGGCGATGAGGATCGCCGCCCCCGCGCGCACCGAGGCCGCCGCGTTCAAGCTCTGCTCCCCGTTGCCGACGGCGTAGGGGACGTACACGGCCGGGATGCCGAGGGCGTTGATCTCGCTGACGGTCGCCGCGCCCGATCGCGAGACGACGAGATCCGCCAGCGCGAAGGCCAGGTCCATCCGGTCGACGTAGCGCACCACCGCGTAGCCCGTCTCCCCCGGGTCGGGCAGGTCGGAGTTCTGCCCCGTGACGTGCAGCAGCTGCCACCCGGCGTCCCGCACGTCGCGCCACGCTCCCCCGAACGCCGCGTTCAGACGCGCCGCCCCGAGCGAGCCGCCGAACACGAGCAGCGTCGGGCGCGCGGCATCCAGTCCGAAGTGCGCGGCAGCCTCGCCGCGCCGGGCCGCGGCGTCGAGCTCGACGATCTCGCGGCGCAGCGGCATCCCGACCTCCCGGGCTGCGCGCAGCGGCGTGCCCTCGAACGCCACCCCGACGCCCGCGGCCCCCCGGGCACCCAGGACGTTGGCGAGGCCCGGCTTGGCATTGGCCTCGTGGACGACGAACGGGACGCGCTCGCGCCGCGCGGCGACGTAGGCCGGCGCGGCGGCGTACCCGCCGAAGCCGACGACGACGTCGACACCGCGCGAGCGGATGAGACGCCGAACGTGCGCGACCGCGCGGAGGAACCGCACCGGGAACGCCGCCGCCGCCCCGTTCGGGCGGCGCGGGAAGGGCACCTTCGCGACGGTCAGCAGCTCGTAGCCGCGCAGCGGCACGAGACGCGCCTCGAGGCCCTCGCGCGTACCGAGGACGAGCACGTCGGCCGCGGAGTCCCGCGCGCGCAGACCGTCGGCGACGGCGAGGAGGGGGTTCACGTGCCCGGCGGTGCCGCCGCCGGCGAGGAGGTAAGTCGTCACCGTACGACCCTAGCCAAGGGTGCGGCGGGAGGCGGGGTGGCTCAGCGCGACCGGCGCGCGGCGCGCGGCGGGGCCGCCTCGGCCGACCGCCGGCGCGACGCCCGCGGCGGCGTCCCGCCCACCGCACGACGATCGGGGAGCGTCCGCGCGCACGACAGCAACACGCCGCAGCCGATGAGCACGGACAGCAGCGACGTACCGCCCTGCGACATGAACGGCAGCGGCACACCCAGGACGGGGAACACGCGCAGCACGACGGCGACGTTGATCATGGCCTGTCCGACGATCCAGATCGTGATGCCGCCGGCGACGATGCGCACGAAGGGATCGTCGGTGCGGCGGATGATGTGGAACGCCCCCACCGCGAACACGGCGAACAGCGCCAGCACGACGACGCAGCCGATGAGACCGAGCTCCTCGCCGACGATGGCGAAGATGTAGTCGTTGGCCGCGGCGGGGAGCCAGTCGTACTTCTCGGCCGAGTTGCCCAGGCCCACCCCGAAGACCCCGCCGGCGGCCAGACCCCAGATGCCGTGCAGCGGCTGGTAGCAGTCGCCGAGGTAGTTGGCGAGGCAGTCCTGGTCGAGGAAGCTCATGATGCGCCGCATGCGGTCGGCGCTGGTCACCGCCAGCAGCGCCACCGCGCCGAGGGCGGCGATCGCCGGGAGCACGAAGATGCGCAGCTTCACGCCCGAGAAGAACAGCGCCCCGAGCAGCACGAGCACGAGGATCATCGCGGTGCCCAGGTCTTTGCCGCCCATCACGGTCGCGATGACGAGCCCCCCGACCGGGACGATGGGGATGAACACGTGCCGCCAGTTGCTCAGCAGCGTCTGCTTGCGGAAGAGCACGTAGCCCATCCACAGCGCGAGAGCGAGCTTGAGGAACTCGGCCGGTTGGGCCTGGATACCGGCGATGTTGATCCAGTTGCGGTTTCCGTTCGCCGAGATACCGAGCGGGGTGAACACCAGCAGCTGGAACATCACGGCGAAGATCAGCGCCGGCCAGGCCATGCGCTTCCAGAACCGCAGCGGAGCGCGGCTCAGCACGAACATCAGCGGGACGCCGATGACGGCGAACACGCCCTGCTTGATCACGTGCTCGAAGGGGTTCTGCGCGCCGTCGAGCGCCGAGGTCGCCGACAGCACCATCACGAGACCGAAACCGGTCAGCAGCAGGGCCGCCGAGGTGATCAGCAGGAACTCCGTCGACACCGGCCGGAAGGCCCGCCCGAGCGAGACGCGAGCGGAGAGGCCGGTGCGGGCGGGCTCGTCCGAGCCCTGCCGCGTGGGAGGAGCCGTCGTGGTCACGTGTCTCCCTCGGTGTTACGGTCGCGATTCTCCGCCGTGACCCGCGATCCACGTCCGCACCGCGTCGGCGAAGCGCTCGCCGCGGTCGGAGTAGGACGAGAACTGGTCGAAGGATGCCGCAGCGGGAGCGAGGAGCACGGTGTCGCCGTCCCGAGCCACACCCGCCGCCAGTTCGACGACCCGGGCCATGACGTCTTCAGTCTCGGCGTGGTCGACCTCGAACAGGGGAACCGCGGGGGCGTGTCGCGCGAACGCCGCGACGATGTCGCCGCGCTCGGTGCCGATGACGATCGCCGCGCGCACCGACGCACCCCGCGCCCGCACGAGGTCACCGAGATCCACGCCCTTGAGCAGACCGCCCACGACCCACACGGCGCCGGGGTAGGCCGAAAGCGAGGACGAGGCGGCGTGCGGGTTGGTCGCCTTCGAGTCGTCGACCCAGGTGATGCCGGCGTGGGCGCCGACGACCTGGATGCGGTGGGGGTCGAGGCGGAAGGCCTCGAGCGCGTCGTGGATGTGCGCGGGCGTCGCGCCCAGCGAGCGGGCGAGGGCGCTCGCTGCGAGGATGTTGACCACGACGTGCGGGGCCGACAGGCCCCGCTCGGCGAGATCGGCCACGGTGGTGAGTTCGAGGGCGGACGTCGCGCGTTCCTCGAGGAAGGCGCGGTCGACGAGGATGCCGTCGACGACGCCGAGGTCGCTGGGTCCGGGTACGCCGAGGTCGAAGCCGATCGCCCGGGCGCCCTCGACGACCTCGGCGGCCTCGACCATCTCGCGCGTGGCGACGTCGGCCTTGTTGTAGACGCACGCGACGCGGGTGCGGGCGTACACGCCCGCCTTCGCGGCGCGGTACTCGTCGGCGCCGCCGTGCCACTCGAGGTGGTCGTCGGCGAGGTTCAGGCACACGGCGGCGTGCGGCGAGAGCGCGTCGGGGCCGGTCTGCAGGTTGAGGTACCAGAGCTGGTGACTGGAGAGCTCGACGACGAGGGCGTCGAAACCGTTCGGGTCGCGGACCGCGTCGAGGACGGGCGTGCCGATGTTGCCGACGGGCACGGCGCGCACCCCCGCGGTCACGAGCATCTCGGCCGTGAGACGGGTCGTGGTGGTCTTCCCGTTCGTGCCGGTGATGAGCACCCAGTCGGCCGGACGGCCGTCGGCGCGGGTCACCTTGTCGCGCACGCGCCACGCGAGCTCCACGTCGCCCCAGAGCGCCGTGCCACGTTCCTGGGTCCAGCGGATGAGCGGGTGCGCCGGGGGGAACCCCGGGGAGGCGACGACCACCTGCGGGTCGAAGGCGTCGAGCGGCTCGGGCACCACGTCCAGCGGACCCTCGTGCAGGCGCACGCCCAGCACCGGCAGGAGCCGGGCGTACTCGGCATCCGCCCGTTCGGTGACGACGAGCACGTCGGCACCGAGCTCGGCGAGGGTGTCGGCGACCGAGAAGCCGGTCATGGACAGGCCCAGCACGGCGACGCGCAGGCCCTTCCAGTCGGCGTACCAGCTGGTCAGGGAGGAGAGGTCGGTCATACGCGTGCGAGCCATTCGACGTAGAAGAATCCGATACCCGAGACGGCGAGGAGTCCCGCGATGATCCACATGCGCACGACGATGGTGACCTCGGGCCACCCGCGCATCTCGAGATGGTGGTGCAGCGGGCTCATCAGGAACAGGCGCTTGCCGCGCGTGATCTTGAAGTACGCCCGCTGGAGGATGACGGAGCCCGACGCGATCACGTAGACACCGGCAATGAGGATGAGCAGCAGCTCGGTGCGCGTGAAGATCGCCAGCGCGGCGATCACGCCGCCGATCGCCATCGACCCGCAGTCGCCCATGAAGACCTTCGCCTTGGGCGCGTTCCACCAGAGGAACCCGACGAGAGCGCCGACGAAGGATGCCGAGACGATCGCGAGGTCGAAGGGATCTCGCACCGCGTAGCACCCGGCCTGCACGGTGGGGTCGAGCACGTCGGCGCACACCTGCTTGTTCTGCCAGAAGGCCATGAGGCTGTAGGCACCGACGACGAAGATGCCGGAGCCGGCGGCGAGGCCGTCGAGACCGTCGGCGACGTTGACGGAGTTCGACGTCGCCGTGCCGATCAGCGAGATCCATGCGAGGTAGAGCAGCCAGCCGAGGATCGGCCCGAGGGCGAAGAACGACAGCAGCTGGATGTCGCGGAAGACCGAGACGTAGCCCGAGGCGGCGGTCTGTCCGACGCTGTTCGGGAAGTTCAGCGCGACGATCGCGAACGGGACCGCGACGATCACCTGACCGGCGATCTTGCGCCAGCCCGACAGCCCCAGGCTGTTCTGGTGACGCACCTTCATGTAGTCGTCGATGAAGCCCACGACGCCGAAGCCGAGCATCATCCACAGCACGAGCAGGCCCGAGATGGTCGGCGGGTTGTTACCGGCGAACGAGCCGATGACGTAGCCGATGATCGTGCCGAGGATGAAGATCGTGCCGCCCATCGTGGGCGTGCCGCGCTTGGCCCCGTGCGAGGGGTTGTGCACGTTCTCGGGGGTGCGGATGACCTGCCCCCAGCCCCACTTGCGGAACCACCGGAGGAAGACGGGGGTGAGGAAGAGCGTGAACGCCAGCGAGATCGCGGCGGACGTCAGCAGGGATCTCACGCGAACACCTCTCCGAGACGGTCGCCGAGGTGGCGCAGCCCCGCCGAGTTGGACGACTTCACCAGCACGCGGTCGCCCTCGCGCAGCTCGGTCGTGAGGTAGTCGAAGGCCGCGTCGGCGTCGGGGAAGAACACCGCTTCGCCGTCCCACGACCCCTGGGCGATCGCCTCGAGGTACATGCGGCGCGCCTCGGCGCCGATCACGACGATGCGCTGGATGCGCAGCCGGACCGCCAGCAGACCCACGCGGTCGTGCTCCTCGTCGGCGTACTCCCCCAGCTCGCTCATCGCCCCGAGGACGGCGACCGTGCGCTCGTCGGGGCCGGTGATCTGCGCGAGCGTGCGCAGGGCCGCGGCCATGGAGTCGGGGCTGGCGTTGTAGGCGTCGTTGATGATGCGCACGCGCTCGGAGCCCAGCGGCTGCATGCGCCAGCGCTCGGCGATCTCGACCGTCTCGAGCCGGGCGATCGCGTCGGCGGCCGGCACGCCCAGGGCCGTGGCGGCGGCGATCGCGGCGAGAGCGTTCATCACGTGGTGCTCGCCCAGCACCCGCAGGGCGAGGGTGTGCGCCTCCCCGTCGACCACGAGGTCGGCGCGGGTCCCGGATGCCGAGACCTCCACGTCGACGGCGCGCACCTCGGCCCGCTCCCCGCGTCCGAACCACCGCACGGCCTGCCCGCGCTCGCGCGCGATCGGCTCCATCGCGGCGACGCGCGGATCGTCGGCGTTGAGGACGGCGAGACCGCCCTCGCGGGTGGCGCGGACGAGTTCGCTCTTGGCGTGGAAGGTCGACTCGATGCCGCCGAAGCCGCCGGCGTGCGCCATGCCGACCATGAGGACGACCCCGATGTCGGGGGTGACCAGACCCGCGAGGTGCGCGATCGCCCCGGGGGCGCTCGCTCCGAACTCGCTGACGAGGAAGCGCGTGCGCTCATCGACCCGCAGCATCGTCAGCGGCGCCCCGACCTCGTTGTTGAAGGAGGCGCGGGGCGACACCGTCTCGCCCTCGTCCTCGAGGATGCGGGCGAGAAGGTTCTTGGTGGTGGTCTTGCCGTTCGAGCCGGTGATCCCCACGATCCGGAGGTCGCCCGCGGCACGCGCACGCGCCACGTTGTCGCGGGCGAGGTCGCTCAGCGCGGCCACGGCATCCGGGACGACGATCTGCGAGACGTCGTCGTCGAGCTCGCGTTCGACGATCGCGAGGGCGGCTCCGGCGTCGACGGCCGACGCGACGAAGAGGTGCCCGTCGGTCGCCTCGCCGGGCTTGGCGACGAACACGTCACCCTCGCGGATGTACCGCGAGTCGGTGTCGACCAGGCCCGAGACGGTGGTGTCGCCGGTGACGCCGCGGCGCAGCACCAGCCGCCCGCCGAGGACATCGGCGAGGTGGGAGAGGCGGGAGGAGATCATTGCTGTGCGGACGCCCTTTCCGTGTCGCATTCGTTACCGAGACGAGACCGGCGTTCGGGGTGTCTCAGCCGAACTTGGGCAGTTCGGGTGTCGTGGTTCCGGAAGGGATCACCCGGTAGGTCTTGAGAACCTGCGTGAGCGCCTTCTGGAACGCGGGCGCGGTGGCCGCGGACGATTTTACCGTCCGCGGTTCGTCCAGGTTGACCTCCACCACGTACTGCGGATCGTCGGCGGGGGCGAAACCGATCATCGTGGTGAAGTACGCGTCGCCCTTGTACGCGCCCGTCTCGGGGTCGGTCTTCTCACCGGTACCCGTCTTGATAGCCACGCGGTAGCCCGGGATCGCCACCTGGGACGCCAGGGTGCCCTGCGTGGCGACGTTCTCGAGCATCTGCGACACCTGCCGGGCGGCGTCCTCCGACACCACGCGCTGCCCCTCGGCGTCGGGGACGTCGGTGACGGTGCCGTCTGCGGCGGTGCAGCCCTCGACCAGCGAGAGCGGCATCCGCACGCCGCCGTTGGCGATCGTCTGATACGCACCGGCGAGCTGCGGGATGGTGACCGAGATGCCCTGACCGAAGGTGGTGTTGTAGAACGTCTGCTTGTCCCACCCGGCGGGGTCGCGCATGATCCCCGAGGACTCCCCGGGGAACCCCACGGCGGTCTGCTGCGTGAGCCCGAACTTCCCGAGCGCGGAGACGCGGGTATCGAGCGGGATCATCTCGCCGAACTTCGAGATGCCCACGTTCGAGGAGTCGATGAGCACACCCGTGAGGGTGTACCGGTTCTCGGGATGCGAGAACGAGTCGGACACGCGGGCTCCGCCGGGCAGCGTCTCGCTGGAGGACGCGGTGACCGTCGTGTCGGCGGAGAACGCCCCGCTGTCGAGACCGATCGCCGCGGTGATCGCCTTCATCGTCGATCCCGGCTCGTGGGGGTCGCGGAAGGCCGAGCTGCCGCGCTCCCCCGCGGGCGATGCCGTCGGGTCGTTGGGGTCGACCGTGGGGTACTCCGCGAGGGCGCGGATCTTCCCCGTCTTCGCCTCGACCACCGTGATGGTGCCCCCGAGCGAGCCGGTGTTCTGCACCTGCTCGGCGATGAGCTGCTGGAGGTACCACTGCAGGTCGCGGTCGATCGTGAGCTGCAGGGTCCCGCCGTCGACGGCGGGCTGCGTGACCACCTCGGTGCCCGGGAGCACCACCCCGTCGCGACTCTGCTGAAAGACGACCTTGCCGTTGCTGGAGGCCAAGCAGGCGTTGTCGGCGCTCTCGAGACCCTCGAGGGGCTGGCCGTCGGTGCCGACGAAGCCGAGCAGATTGCCGGCCACCGCGCCGTCGGGGTACATGCGCCCGGCCTGCGGCGGGAAGCTGAGGAACGGCAGCCCCAGCGCCACGAGCGCGCGGTACTGCTCGGTCGAGACGTTGCGCGTGATGCGCGCCCACTGGGAGTGCGGATTCTCGGCGACGGCGTCGGTGACGATGTTCTGCACGTCGGCGGCGTCCTGGCCGGTGATGGCCGCGATCTTCGCCGCGATCTCGGGCCAGGTCGTGGTCACGTCGTCGGTGTCGTCGTCGCCGCGGACCGTGATGCCCTTCGCGGCGAGCGAGGGGTCGATCTCGACGTCGTAGCGGTTCATGCTCGACGCGAGGGTCACGCCGTTCTCGTCGACGATCGAGCCGCGCGACCCGTATTCGGTGCGCGAACCCTGCAGGCCCATCGACAGCGAGTCGTCCACGTGCTCGCGGGCGTTGACGACCTGGATGTCGATGAGTCGTACGACGAAGGCGACGATGACGATCAGGACGACCGCGAGGGCGATGACGGTGCGACGCCGCGGGGACCGGGAGGTGGCTGTCGTCATGGCTCTCATCGTGTCGCGGGCGTCGGCAGACCGTCGCTGATCGGCGGGGGTGTCGCGGATTCGGCGGCGGCGGGCGCGGTTCCCTCGGCGGGGGTCCCCGCTGCCGGGGCCGTACCGTCGGCGGGGGTCGGCGTGCCCGCCTCCGTCGTCGCGGCGGAGGGGTCGGTCACGAGCGGAACCCCCGCGAGCAGCGCGTTGCGCACGGAGCCGCGCCCCTTGGCATCCACCGACGAGTTCGCGTCGGCGGGCTTGTCCGAACCGATCACCGCGCCGTCGCTCAGCCGCAGGTACGTGGGCGACTCGTCGATCACCATGCCGAGGGCGGCGGCGTTGGCCGCGAGGTACTGCGGAGACGCCAACCCGGCGCTCTCGTCGGAGAGGATCTGCTTCTGGTAGGTCAGGTCGCGCTGCTGCTGCGTGAGGTCGGCGATCTCGAACGAGCTCTGGGTCGTCAGGATGCCGAGCCCCATCTGCACGAGCACGATGGCGAGCGCGCCCGTGACGGCGATCACGCCGAACAGTCGGCGCGGGGCCTTCCGCCGCGCGGTCGCGGGGACGACGGTGAGCCGACGCTCGCGGACGGGCGTCGGGAAGTCGGGCAGGAAGGCCGCGTCGATGGCCTGGGGTGCACTCATGCGTCCTCCTGGATCCTTTCGGCCGCGCGCAGACGCACGGGGGTGGCGCGGGGGTTCGCGGCGCGTTCCTCGTCGCTCGCGACCTCCGCGCCGCGGACGAGGAGCCGGAACTTCGGCGCGTGTTCGGGCAGCTCCACCGGCAGTCCCCGGGGAGCGGTGGACGACGAAGCGTCCGCGAACACGCGCTTGACGAGACGGTCCTCGAGCGACTGGTAGGACAGCACGACGATGCGTCCGCCGACGCCCAGGACGCTCAGTGCGGCCGGGATCGTGCGCTCGAGCACCGAGAGCTCGGCGTTGACCTCGATCCGCAGCGCCTGGAACACGCGCTTGGCCGGATGCCGCTCGCGCAGCACCGCGGCGGGCGTCGCGGCCTGCAGCACGTCGACCAGCTGCCCCGAGCGCTCGAGCGGGGACTCGGCGCGCGCGGCGATGATGGCGCGGGCGTAGCGACCGGCCAGTTTCTCCTCGCCGTAGCGCTCGAAGATGCGTCGCAGGTCGCCCTCGCCGTAGGTGGCCAGGACCTCGGCGGCGGTGACGCCCGTCGTCTGGTCCATGCGCATGTCGAGGGGGGCGTCCTGGGCGTAGGCGAAGCCGCGGTCGGCCACATCGAGCTGCAGGGACGACACTCCGAGGTCGAACAGGATGCCGTCGACCTTGTCGACACCGGCGGATGCCACGGCCGCGGCGATCCCGTCGTAGACGGTGTGCACGAGCGTCACGCGATCGCCGAAGCGGGCCAACCGCTGCCCCGCGATGCGCAGGGCGTCGGTGTCGCGGTCGAGGCCGATCAGGCGCGCCTCGGGGAAGCGCTCGAGGAAGGCTTCGGAGTGTCCGCCCATGCCGAGCGTGCCGTCGACGAAGACGGAGCCGGGCCGCTGCAGGGCGGGGCCGAGGAGCTCGGCACAGCGCTCGAGCAGGACGGGGGTGTGGATGTCGCGGATGTCCATGATGTCGGGGCGGCTCCTCCGGCTCTGATCCCCATCCGCTCGACCTGGCGCCGGGGAAGTGCGTCAGGGCGTGCGGCTGGGCATCACAGCCGGAGGGTCAGAACAGTCCCGGGATCACCTCCTGCTCCATCTCGGCGTACGTCTCTTCGTTGCTCTCCGCGTAGGCGTTCCATGCCTCGGCATCCCAGATCTCGGCGTGGGCGCCGACGCCGGTGACGACGAGCTCCCGCCCGAGACCCGCGTAGGAGCGCAGGGCGGGGGGAACGGTGATGCGGTTCTGGCTGTCGGGCTTCTCGGCGCTGGCCCCCGAGAGGAACATGCGCAGGAAGTCGCGGGCCTGCTTGTTGCTGAGCGGGGCCTCGCGGATCCGCTCGTGCACGCGCTCGAACTCCTCGGTGCTGAACACGTAGAGGCAGCGGTCCTGCCCGCGCGTGATCACCACTCCGGCGCCGAGATCGTCACGAAATTTCGCCGGCAGGATGACGCGCCCTTTGTCATCGAGCTTGGGAGTGTGCGTACCGAGCAGCATTCGGGCACCCACCCCCTTCGTCCGGCCTGCGAAGTTTCCCCCACTTTACTCCACCGCCCTCCACTTCGCTATCAAAAACAGGGGTCTTCTGGGCGGACGCTCGGGTGTGTACAGTGGTGCGCCCGACTTGCGAGCCGGTCCACTCCCCCGTGATGACGCGGTTTTCCGCCGCCGGCGGCGCGGTCGGGCCGCGCTGGTGGAGGAAAAGGGAGGGCGATCACGCCCTCCGACCCGCGGGCGCACGAAAAAGCACCGGCCCCCCCGAGGGGGACCGGTGCGGATGTCGTGGTGGGTGCCTACTGGCCGTCGCGGCGTCGATCCCAGCGGTCGTTCATGCGGTCCATGAACGAACTGCCGGAAGCACGCGCGGGGCGGGTCTTCGCCGCGGCGGGAGCGGCCTGAGCGGCACCGCGGGTGGGGGTCACCGCGAAGACGACGCCGCCCACCATGAGGACGAACCCGAGGACGCCGACGGCGATGCCCAGGATGCCGGTGTTGAACCCGATCGAGACTCCGGCGACCAGGGCGCCGAGACCGGCGAGCACGAGGATCGAACCAAGGACGATGTTGCGGTAGCTGAGGGCGCGACTGGGGGCCGACACGACATCGGTGTCGTTACTCATGAGATGGCGCTCCATCTCATCCAGCAGACGCTGCTCCTGTTCGGAGAGTGGCATGCATCCCCCTCTATTGTTCGTTGCGGACGATTCTACGCGCGGCGTGGATCACTAGGCTAGGCCCGTGCCGACCTCCCCGGAACCGATCGAAGCTGTTTCCCAGCGACTCGACAAGTTCCTCTCCGAACAGCTATCGTACGCCGCCGCACTGGGCCCCGAGGCCGAGACGCTCACCCGGTCGGGAGCAGCCGCGCTCCGCGGCGGCAAGCGACTGCGGGCCCGTTTCTGTCTCTCCGGATGGGAGGCCGTCCGCGGTCCCGCCGAGCTCTTCGACCCCGCGGCGCTCGCCGTGGCGACCTCGCTCGAGATCTTCCACGCGGCCGCCCTCGTGCACGACGACCTCGTCGACAACAGCGACACCCGTCGCGGACAGCCCGCCGCCCACCGCGCCCTGCAGAACGCCCACCGGGATGCCGGCTGGACCGGCGACTCCGACGCCTTCGGGCGCTCGGGTGCGATCCTGCTCGGCGATCTCCTCGTCGCCTGGAGCGACGACCTGCTCGAAGAGGGTCTCGAGGGCGTCGCCACGGCATCCGAGACCCGGCGCGCCTACGCACGCATGCGCCGCGACGTCACGATCGGGCAGTTCCTCGACGTCGCCGAGGAATCGGCGTACGCCGTGTACCCCGACGACACGCACGCCGAGCGGGCGCTGCGGGTGGCCTCGTACAAGTCGGCGCGCTACAGCATCCAGCAGCCCCTGCAGATCGGTGCGGCGCTCGGCGGCGCCGATGCCGCGCAGCTCGACGCGCTCGGCCGGTTCGGACACGACGTGGGCATGGCCTTCCAACTGCGCGACGACGTGCTCGGCGTCTTCGGCGACAGCGCGGTCACCGGCAAACCCGTGGGCGACGACCTCCGGGAGGGCAAGCGCACGGTTCTCGTGGCCTACGCCCGCGAGGCCCTGTCCCCCGAGGACCGCCGGCGCGTCGACGAGCGCTTGGGCGACCCGGCCCTGAGCGCCGGAGAGATCGCCGAGCTGCAGCGCAGAATCGTCGACAGCGGGGCCCTGTCGCGGACCGAGGACCTCATCGGCGACTACGCCCGGCGCGCGGATGCGGCGCTGGCGGATGCACCGTTCGAGGTGTCCGCCGTGGAGCGGCTGCGCGAGCTCGCGCGAGCCGCGACCCAGCGCGCGGCCTGAACCTGCGGGGTCAGGCGAGGGTCGCCGCGACGCGACGGACTTCGCTCTTGCGTCCGGCGCGGAGGGCCTCGATCGGCGCGACTCCGATGGTGTCCTCCGGGGTGAGCAACCAGTCGATGGTCTCGTCGGGGTCGAACCCGGCGTCGTGGAGCACGATGATCGTGCCGCGCAGGGCCGGCAACGGACGGGCGTCGACGAGGAACACGGCGGGGACCTTGAACACCCCGTCGCGGCGCGAGCCGACGAGGTAGCTCTCGTCGATCAGGCGACGCACCCGGCCGAGGGGTTCGTCCAGGATCTCCACCAGGTCGGGGATCGTCAGCCAGTCGGTCTCGTAACGGGGAGCGTCGGTCACCATCTCACTATCTCACCCCGGCCGAGGGCGGCCGCACCTCACCCCGGCCGCGGGCGGCCGCCGCGCGCGCCCGTCACCGCCGGTCAACATGCGTCACACGTGTCACATGCGCCCCTCTCGTTGACATCCGTCCCGCCCCGTGCCACGGTGGCGGGGCAGTCGGAAGAACGGAATCCCCCCACCATGCGACGACTCCCCCTGTCCCCTCCCCTCGCGCGTCGACGCGCGTCGGCCGTCTGGCCGGCGGCCGTCGCCGGCACCATCGCCCTGTCCCTGACCGGCGAGAACGCCGCCCATGCGGCCCCTCCCACCCCGCCGCTCGCCTCCCTCCCGCCTCTCACGCCGCGCGCGGCCGCCCCGGTCTCGGCGGTGACCGCGCCGAGCACCTACACCGTGAAACCCGGCGACACGGTGTGGGCGATCGCCCGCGCCCACGGCGTCGACGTCGCCACCGTGCAGGCCGTCAACGGCCTCGGGGCCGGCAGCGTCATCCACCCCGGCCAGGTGCTCACGATCGGCGTGGCACCGGCCCCGTCCGACACGGCGCCGGCTCCCGCTCCGGCCCCCACGGAGCGCACGCACGAGGTCGTGCCGGGCGACACCGTCTCGGCGATCGCGACCGCGAACGGCGTCTCCGTCGACGCCGTGCTGGGCGCCAACGGCCTCACCCGCGCGTCGATCATCTACCCCGGCGACGTGCTGCGCATCCCGGCGAGCGGCGCCGCCGCATCGGCATCCGTCGCCGTGATCACCGCTGCGGGACTCGACGCGGAGCAGTCCGACAACGCCCGCCTGATCATCCGCATCGGTCGCGAGCTGGGGGTGTCGGATCGCGGGATCGTGATCGCCCTCGGCACCGCGATGCAGGAGTCCTGGCTGCGCAACCTCGACTGGGGCGACCGCGACTCGCTGGGGCTCTTCCAGCAGCGGCCGAGCTCCGGCTGGGGCACGCCCGAGCAGATCATGGACCGCGAGCGGTCGACCCGCGTCTTCTACGGGGGCACCGCCGACCCCAACGGTCCCGCCACCCGCGGCCTGCTCGACATCCCCGGCTGGGACGAGCTCGCCTACGCGGACGCCGCGCAGGCGGTGCAGATCTCCGCCTACCCCGATCGCTACGCGCAGTGGGAGCAGCCCGCCACGACGTGGCTCGCGGTCCTCGGCTGAGGCCGCGGCATCCCCGGTCCGATTCGAGGTGGCGGTGAGCCGTTCCCCGGGCTCACAGGGGGCCCTCCGTAGACTCGACCCGTGAGCACGAGTCAGCAGGCAGACCCGCTGATCGGCCGTCTCGTCGACGGTCGGTACCGGGTGCGCGCGCGCATCGCGCGCGGCGGCATGGCGACCGTGTACGTGGCGACCGATCTGCGCCTCGAGCGTCGGGTCGCGCTGAAGGTCATGCACGGCCACCTCAGCGACGACACCGTGTTCCAGAGCCGGTTCATCCAGGAGGCCCGCTCGGCCGCCCGCCTGAGCGACCCGCACGTGGTCAACGTCTTCGACCAGGGCCAGGACGGCGAGATGGCCTACCTGGTCATGGAGTACCTCCCCGGCATCACGCTGCGCGAGCTCCTGCGCGAACACCGTCGACTCACGATCGATCAGACGCTGACGATCATGGATGCCATCCTCTCGGGGCTCGCGGCGGCGCACCGCGCGGGCATCGTCCACCGCGACGTCAAACCCGAGAACGTCCTGCTCGCCGAAGACGGACGGATCAAGATCGGCGACTTCGGGCTCGCCCGCGCGACGACGGCGAACACGGCGAGCGGCGCGCAGCTCATGGGGACGATCGCGTACCTCGCGCCCGAGCTCGTCACGCGCGGGACCGCGGACGCGCGCAGCGACATCTACTCGCTCGGCATTATGCTCTACGAGATGCTCACGGGTGAGCAGCCCTACAAGGGCGAGCAGCCCATGCAGATCGCCTACCAGCACGCCACCGACTCGGTCCCGCGCCCGAGCGCGAAGAACCCGGGCGTGCCCGAGCAGCTCGACGAGCTCGTGCTGTGGGCGACCGAGCGCACTCCCGATGACCGACCGCTCGACGCCGGCGCCATGCTGCAGCGCCTCCGCGCCGTCGAGAAAGACCTCGGTCTGGCCCCGCAGGTCGCCCGCGCCGTCGCCGTCGGCACGGCGAGCCCCGCGACCCCGGCCGAGTCGCGCGAGCTGACGAAGGTCCTCCCCCGGACCGCCTCGCTCCCGCCCGTCGCGGCGACCGAGGCCCCCGACAACGCCGCCCGCCTGCGTCAGCGCACGCGCCGCCGCACGGCTCGCGGCGTGTGGCTGCTCGTCATCGCCCTGCTCCTCGCGGGCGGTGCCGGCTTCACCGGCTGGTACTTCGGCTCCGGCCCCGGCTCGCTCGTCGCCGTACCCGACGTCTCGGGCCGCAGCTTCGACGATGCCCAGCTGCTCTTGACCGAGCAGCAGCTGCAGGCGCAGCGCCAGGAGGTCACCGATCGGGAGATCCCGGCCGGCACGACCGTGGGATCCGATCCCGACCCCGGAACCCGTCTCGACAAAGAGACCGTCGTCACGGTGTTCGTCTCGATCGGACCTGCCACGCACCAGATCCCCGAGCTCGCCGGTCGCAGCGCCGAGGAGGTCCGCGGCATCTTCGAGGCCGCCTTCGTCGGGGTGGGGGATCCCTCGCAGGAGTTCTCCGACGCTGGCGCCGACACCGTGCTGGGTGCCTCCGTCATCCCCCGCTCCGGCGGCGACGCCATCCCGTGCACCGAGGGCTGCACCGTCTACGAGGGCGACGCCGCGTCGCTCACCGTCTCGCTGGGCCCCATCCCCGACGTGGTCGGCGAATCGCAGTCCCGCGCCGAACGCGCGCTCGGTGACGCGGGCCTGGAGTCGTCGGTGACCGAGGAGTACAGCAACTCGGTGGCATCCGGGGTCGTCATCGGGATCGGCTCGCGCGACGGGGGCGGAAACTGGCGCCCCGGCGACACCGTTCCGCTGCGGGTGTCCATCGGGCCCCGACCGGTGGAGATCCCCGGCAACATCGTCGGGATGTCGATCCGCGACGCGGTCGCGGCCCTGCAGGGCCTCGGCTTCGAGGTGAACGCGGGCATCGACGACGGCACGCTGCCGCTCGGCTTCAAGTACTGGGACATCTACAAGGTGCGCGCCACGAACCCCAAGGCGGGCACGACCGCCCCGCAGGGCTCGACGGTCACGCTGACGCCGACGCTCTAGTCGCCGAGCCCGTCGACGGACCCGACGCTCCCCCCAACGACGACGCCCCCGACCGCGAACGGGCCGGGGGCGTCGGTGGTGATGCGGGGACGCTCAGCGCTTCTCGAGCTCCTCGGCCACGAGGAACGCGAGCTCGAGGCTCTGCCGGTGGTTCAGGCGCGGGTCGCACAGGCTCTCGTAGCGCGTCGCGAGGGTCGCCTCGTCGATCTGCTCCGAGCCGCCCAGGCACTCGGTGACGTCGTCGCCGGTCAGCTCGACGTGGATGCCGCCGGGGTGCGTGCCGACGGAGCGGTGCGCCTCGAAGAACCCACGTACCTCGTCGACCACGTCGTCGAAGCGACGGGTCTTGTAGCCGGTGGGCGTGGTGATGCCGTTGCCGTGCATGGGGTCGGTCACCCACAGCGGGGTCGCGCCCGAGTCGCGGACGGCCTCGAGCAGCGGCGGCAGGGCGTCGCGGATCTTGCCCGCCCCCATGCGCGTGATGAAGGTGAGGCGACCGGGCTCGCGCTCGGGGTCGAGCTTGTCGATGAGCGCCAGCGCCGTCTCGGCCGTGGTGGTGGGCCCGAGCTTGACGCCGATCGGGTTGCGGATCTTCGAGAAGTAGTCGACGTGCGCGCCATCGAGCTCGCGCGTGCGCTCGCCGATCCACTGGAAGTGCGACGAGGTGTTGTACGGCAGACCCGTGCGCGAGTCGATGCGGGTCATCGGGCGCTCGTAGTCCATGAGCAGGCCCTCGTGACCGGTGTAGAACTCGACGCGCGTGAGCTCGTCGAAGTCGGCGCCGGCGGCCTCCATGAACTTGATCGCGCGGTCGATCTCGGTGGCGAGACGCTCGTAGGCCTGGTTGGCCGGGGTGCTGGCGAACCCCTTGTTCCAACTGTGCACCTCGCGCAGATCGGCGAAGCCGCCCTGGGTGAAGGCGCGGATGAGGTTCAGGGTGGACGCGGCCGTGTGGTAGCCCTTCAGCAGCCGCGCGGGATCGGCCTTGCGCGACTCCTCGGTGAAGTCGTAGCCGTTGACGATGTCACCGCGGTAGGCCGGGAGGGTCACGTCGCCGCGCGTCTCAACGTCGCTCGAGCGCGGCTTGGCGAACTGGCCCGCCATGCGGCCCATCTTCACCACGGGCATCGACGCGCCGTAGGTGAGCACGACCGCCATCTGGAGGACCGTTTTGATGCGGTTGCGGATCTGCTCGGCGGTCGCGCCGGCGAAGGTCTCGGCGCAGTCACCGCCCTGCAGGAGGAACGCCTGACCGGCGGCGGCGCGCGCGAGCCGTTCGCGCAGAATGTCGACCTCGCCCGCGAAGACGAGCGGCGGGAGGGTCGAAAGCTCTGCGGATGCCGCGGTCACCGCGTCCTCGTCATACCACTGGGGCTGCTGCTTGATGGGCAGGGTTCGCCAGTGGTCGAGGTCGGGGAGCTGCTGATTCACCCCTGAAGTCTAGTGGCGCGACGTCGGCGCCTTCGCCGCCTGCGACGTGGCGAGGCGGTCCTTCACGGTCGAGGCGTACACGTCTTCGTAGCGCTGTTCACCGAGGCGCTGCAGCGCCACCATGATTTCGTCCGTGACCGACCGCAGGACGTACCGGTCGCCCTCCATGCCCGCGAAACGCGAGAAGTCCAGCGGCTCGCCGATGACGATGCCGACGCGGCCGACGCGGGGCACGCGCTGACCGATCGGCATGACGGCGCCGGTGTCGACCATGACGACGGGGACGACCGGGACGCGCGCCTCGAGCGCCATGCGGGCGATGCCCGTGCGCCCGCGGTACAGCGTCCCGTCGGGGCTGCGCGTGCCCTCCGGGTAGATCCCCAGCAGCTCGCCACGGCCGAGCACGCCCAGGCCGGTGTTCAGCGAGGCCTCGGAGGCCTTGCCGCCGGAGCGGTCGATGGGCAACTGGCCCGTCGCGGTGAAGAACAGGCGGGTCGCCCACCCCTTCAGCCCCTTGCCGGTGAAGTAGTCGCTCTTGGCCAGGAAGGCCATCCGACGGTCGATCATGAGCGGGAGGAAGATCGAGTCCGAGAACGACAGGTGGTTGCTCGCGAGGATCGCGGCGCCCTCCGCGGGGATGTTGCGCCGACCCACCATCCACGGACGGAACACGGCCTTGATGACCGGTCCGATGACCACGTACTTCATGAGCCAGTAGAACATCGTCAGCGTTCCTTCCCGGCGAGGTCGGCGACCCCGATGAGCCCGGCGTCGTTGCCCAGTCGGGCGATCGCGAACTCCGCGACCGGACGTTCACCGTACCCCGGGAGCGAGGTCTCGTACGCGAGCTTCACCGGTTCGAGCAGGTCCGCCCCGAGCTGCGCCACTCCCCCGCCGATGACGAAGACCTCGGGGTCGAGCACCGCCTGGAAACCGCCGCACGCCTCACCCAGGGCCGTGGCCACGCGGCGGAGCGCCTCCACGGCGCCCGGGTCGCCGGCCAGGACCAGACGCGAGACGGCCGGTCCGGGGATCGCGCCCCGCTCTTCGCGGATGGCCGCCAGAGCGGCACCGATGCCGCGCTCGTCGGCGATCGCGTTGGCCTCGCGCTGCAGGGCACGGCCCGAAGCGTACTGCTCGAGGCATCCGTTCTGCCCGCAGCCGCAGGGGTGGCCGCCGCGCACGAATCGCAGGTGTCCGAGCTCGGCGCCGATGCCGTGCCCGCCGCGGAACAGCTCACCGTCGGTGACGACGGCGCCTCCCACACCGGTGCCCATCGTGAGCATGACCATGTCGCGCACGCCCTGACCCGCGCCGAAGCGGTACTCGCCCCAGCCCGCGGCGTTCGCGTCGTTCTCGATCGTGACGGGCGCGCCGAGGCGCTGCTCGAGTCGCGCGCGCAACGGCTCGTCGCGCCAGTCGATGTTCGGCGCGTAGATGACGGTGCTGCGGTCGCGGCTGATGAAGCCGGCGGCGGCCACGCCGATCGCGTGGATCTCGTGCGCACGGCGCAGGTGATCGGCCATGTCGACCACGGCGTCCACGAGGGCCGCGGGGTCGATCGGTGTGTCGACGCGGAGCTTCTCGACGATGGTGCCGTCGTCGTCCACGACGCCCCCGGCGATCTTCGTCCCGCCGATGTCGATGCCGATGTTGCGCACCGCGCTCCCTTCCGGGCCGAGCGAGCGGCGCGGCCCGGAGCAGTCTAGCCACCCCGGACGGCCGGTGTGGGAACGCTTCCTCCCGGTGTCGCGCCCATCGGTGCGGATAGACTCGACGCACCGATCGACCTTCTTTCCGGTACCGAAGGAGTTGCCGTGATCCAGTTCGACCTCCCCGCCGTCGTCACCGCCGACCCGGACGCGAACGCGTCCGATCTGCTCGCCGACCGCGTGCGATCGACCCCCGACCGCCCCCTCTTCGCGGTGCCCGACGCCGGTGGATGGCGCGACGTCACCGCCGCCGAGTTCGAGCGGCAGGTGATCGCCCTGGCGAAGGGCTTCGTCGCGGCCGGCGTCCAACCGGGCGAGAAGGTCGGCTTCATCGCGCGCACCACCTACGACTGGACGCTCGTCGACTTCGCGCTGTTCTACGCCGGCGCCGTCATGGTGCCGGTGTACGAGACGAGCTCACCGTCGCAGATCTCGTGGATCCTGTCGGACTCCGGCGCGATCGCGGTCGTCCTCGAATCGGCCGAGCACGCCGATCGGCTCGACGAGGTGCGCAGCGACCTGCCGCTGGTCCGCGACGTGTGGGCCATGCACGCCGGTGATCTCGACGCCCTCGTCGCCGGCGGCGGCCACATCACCGACGAAGAGATCGAGCGGCGCCGGCACCTCGCGAAGGCCTCCGACATCGCCACTCTTATCTACACCTCCGGCTCCACCGGCCGTCCCAAGGGCTGCGTCCTCGTACACAGCAACTTCGTCGAACTCGCCCGCAACTCGGCGAAGGCGCTGCACGAGGTCGTCGAGACGCCCGGCGCCTCGACGCTGCTGTTCATCACGACCGCCCACGTCTTCGCCCGCTTCATCTCGCTGCTGAACGTGCACGCGGGAGTGAAGACGGGACACCAGCCCGACACCAAGCAGCTGCTGCCCGCCCTCGGCAGCTTCCGTCCCACGTTCCTGCTGGCCGTACCGCGCGTGTTCGAGAAGGTCTACAACTCCGCCGAGCAGAAGGCCGAGGCCGGCGGCAAGGGCCGCATCTTCCGCCTCGCCGCCGACACCGCGATCGAGCACTCGCAGCGCCTGCAGGACGGGAAGAAGATCTCCCTCCCCCTGAAGCTGAAGTTCGCGCTGTTCGACAAGCTCGTCTACTCCAAGCTGCGGGATGCCATGGGCGGACGGGTCGTGTACGCGGTGTCGGGATCGGCTCCGCTCGGACCGCGCCTCGGGCACTTCTTCCGGAGCCTCGGCGTCGTGATCCTTGAGGGCTACGGCCTGACCGAGACCACGGCCCCGGCGACGGTGAACCTCGCCTCGAAGGCGAAGATCGGCACCGTGGGCCCCGTGCTTCCCGGCGTCGGCGTCCGCCTCGCCGACGACGGCGAGATCCAGGTGCGGGGCATCAACGTCTTCCGCGAGTACTGGCAGAACCCCGAGGCCACGGCCGAGGCGTTCGACGGCGAGTGGTTCAAGACCGGCGACATCGGCGCCTTCGACTCCGAGGGGTTCCTGGCGATCACCGGTCGCAAGAAGGAGATCATCGTCACCGCGGGCGGCAAGAACGTCGCCCCCGCGGCTCTCGAGGACCCGATCCGCGCGAACCCGATCGTGGGCCAGGTGCTCGTCGTCGGCGACCACAAGCCCTTCATCTCGGCGCTGGTGACCCTCGACCCCGAGATGCTGCCGACGTGGCTGGCGAACAACGGCCTGCCCGCCGACATGTCGCTCACCGACGCGAGCACGAACGAGAAGGTGCGCGCCGAGGTCCAGGGGGCGATCGACCGCGCGAACACGCGCGTGTCCCGTGCCGAGTCGATCCGCAAGTTCACGATCCTCCCCACCGAGTGGACCGAGGCGAGCGGGCATCTCACGCCGAAGATGAGCATCAAGCGCAACGTCATCGTGAAGGACTTCTCCGACGCGATCGAAGACATCTACGCCGTTCCGGTGAACACGACCAACGTGTCGCTTCCCTGAGCGCAGCACGGAGGAACGGCCCGGTCCCCGAGGGACCGGGCCGTTCTCGTGACAACGGTGGCGAACAGCTGAGGGCGGGTCAGAACCAGTCGCTCTCGCGCACCTGGCGCATGGCTTCGCGGCGGGTCTCCGCCGGGAGCCGCGAGAGGTAGAGCATGCCGTCGAGGTGGTCGGTCTCGTGCTGCAGGGCCTGCGCGAGCAGCCCCTCACCCTCGAGCACGACCTCGTTGCCGTCGAGGTCGATGCCCTCGACCCGTGCCCACGGGTGCCGCATGGCGTCGTGCCAGAGGCCGGGAACCGACAGACATCCCTCCCCCGTCGGGACCGGCTCACCGCGCGTCTCGACGAGCACGGGGTTGAGGATGTACCCGATGTCGCCGTCGATGTTGTAGCTGAAGGCGCGCAGGCCCACCCCGATCTGCGGGGCGGCGACGCCGGCGCGTCCGGGGAGCTCGACGGTGTCGAGCAGGTCCTGCACGAGCGCGCGGACGCCGTCGTCGATCTCATCGACGGGCGCGCTCACGGCTCGGAGCACCGGGTCGCCGAAGAGGCGGATCGGCCGGACGGTCACGCCGCGGCCACCGGGGCGCGCAGACCCTCGACGACGGCCGCGGCGAGCTCGCGCGCCGCCTGCCGGGTGGCCGGCTGCAGGTCGCGGAAGGCGATGGCGCTTCCGGCGGCGATGCGTGGGTCGTACGGCATCCGGATCACCGTGCGCACGCGCGAGCGGAAGTGCGCCTCGAGTTCGCTCTCGCGCACGAGGGGGGCGCCGGGGCGCGAGGCGTTGAGGACCACGACCGCGTCGCGCACGCGCGCGGCGTAGCCGTTGGTCTCGAGCCAGGTGAGGGTCTCGGAGGCCAGACGGGCCTCGTCGACGGAGAGTCCGGCGACGATGACGAGTGTGTCGGCCATCTCGAGGGTGGCGCCCATGACGGAGTGGACGATGCCCGTACCGGTGTCGGTCAGCACGATCGAGTAGTAGTGCGCGGCGACGTCGGCGACCTGACGGTAGTCGTCGTCGCTGAAGGCCTCGGACACCCGCGGGTCGGCGTCGGAGGCCAACACGTCCAGTCGCGTCTCGTCGCGCGCCACGATCGAGGACACGTCGTTGTAGCCGGCCATCTCGTCGTGCGCGCGGACGAGGTCGCGCACCGTCCGTCCGTTGGCTCGGCCGACGCGGTCGGCCAGCGTGCCGCGGTCGGGATTCGCGTCGACCGCGATGATGCGGTCGTCGCGCGCGTCGGCGAGGGCCATGCCCAGCAGCGACGTGACCGTCGTCTTCCCGACGCCGCCCTTGCGCGAGAGCACGGGGACGAAGCGCGCGCCGCCGGACAGCGGTGCGGCGATGCGCCGGTCGAGGTCTTTGCGCTCGCGGGCGCGGCGACCGTCACCGAGGTTGATGCGGTGACGCGAGACCGAGTACACCAGCTGCTGCCACATGCCCTCCGGCTCGGGGCGCGCGATCTGACGCGGGTCGAGAAGACGGTCGGCGGTGAGCAGGTCGCTGCTCTCGCGGGTGTCGTCGATCTGGCCGATGCGCTTGGACGTGTAGGCCACCTCCGCGGTCGGCGTCTGCACCCGTTCCATCGCGTGCGCGCGGTCGACACGAGCGGCCTGCTCGGCGACGCGCGCGGCCTCGTCGGCCTGGTGCGCGCTGCGGCGCGTGAGCGGGATCGTGCCGATGGCCCCGGTCGCCGCGCGCTCGGCCCGGGTGGTGGGCGCGGTCGGCTCGTCGCGCGTCGCGACGGATGCGGCGGTCTCGTCGCGGGATGCCGCGGCGTCGGCCGCGGGGGCCTCCTGCGTCGCCGGGGCATCGTGCGAGGTCGAGGCGTCCTGCGGGGCCGGAGCATCGTCCGTCGCGGACTCGTCGTCAGGGGCCGGGAGCGCGGACTCCGCCTCGGGGGCGGCGGGCGTCCACGGTGCGTGGGTCAGGGGTTCCTCGGCGAGGGCGTCGACCGGCTCGGCGGCCACGTCCGGCGCGGCCTCGTCGAGGGACGGGGCATCGTCGGGCTGGTCGGAGCCCTTGGCAGCGCCGGGCTCCTCGGCGCGCGGTTCGTCGACGCTGAGCTCCTCGGCGATCGACTCGCCGGCGCTCGACTGCTCGGCGGGCGGCTCCTCGGCATCCGGTGCGGCGTCGTGCTCGTTCGACGCGGCGTCATCCGACGCATCGTCGATCGGTGCGTCGTCCGCGGGGAAGTTGTCCGCCGCGGGCTCGAGGTCGACCGGCTCGGCCGCATCCGCTTCGAACAGCTCGACGTCATCGACGACCTCGAGGTCGTCGGGCTGCGCGGGAGCGTCGTCGACGAGCTCGGCGTCGTGCACCTCGTGCGCGTCGTCGGCGCCGGCGTGGGTCTCGTCGTGCGGCTCGAGGATGATGTCGCCGGTGGGGAGCGTCTCGACGTGCGGCTCGGGAACGTCGTCGGCCTCGGCGTCGTCTGCGGACGGGTCGTCGAGGGCGGGAAGATCGACGTCGTCGATCCGGATCTCGTCTTCGATCACGTCGTCGTCGGTGTCGTCGTCGGACGCCACGGGCAGGTCGACATTGACCTGCGCGATGTGGCCGCCGAGGATCGTGATGCTCGCGGTGTCGAGGTTCCCGCTCTCGTCGAGCACGCCGTGCTCGGCGCTCTCGTCGGGGTTCGCATCGGTGCGGTCGGGGGTCACTGCAGTCTCCAAACGGGAAGAGGGCGCGAAAGCGCCCCCTCCCAGGCTACTGCGCGGGGCGGATGACCAGCAAAAGATCTCCGGCTTCCACCTGCTGCGTGGTCCCGATCGCGACACGTTCGACCACGCCGTCGACGGGAGCGGTGATGGCCGCCTCCATCTTCATCGCCTCGATGGATGCCACGGCCTGTCCCGCCTGCACGCGGTCGCCGGGGGCGGACTTCATCGTCACGACGCCCGAGAACGGCGCCGCGACCTGCCCCGGCTTCGAGGTGTCGGCCTTCTCGGCCTGACGCGCTTCGACGTCGATCGAGCGGTCGCGCACGAACACCGGCCGCAGCTGGCCGTTGAGCGTCGTCATGACCGTGCGCACGCCCTTGTCGTCGGCGTCGCCGACCGCTTCGAGACCCACGAACAGCTGGACGCCGCGCTCGATCTCGACCGTGTGCTCTCCGCCGGGACGCAGCCCGTAGAGGTAATCGGCCGTGTCCAGCACGCTCAGGTCGCCGAACGTCTCGCGCATCTCGGTGAACGTGCGCGTGGGTCCGGGGAACAGCAGTCGGTTCAGTCGGGAGCGCCGTTCGGCGGACTCCCCCGCCAGCGCGGCGGTGTCGTCGTCTGTCAACGGGGTGACGCCGGTCTTGGCATCGCGTCCGGCCAGGACCTTCGAGCGGAACGGCTCGGGCCATCCGCCCGGCAGATCGCCGAGCTCGCCGGCCATGAACGACACGACCGAGTCGGGCACGTCGTACTTCTCGGGGTTCTGCTCGAAGTCGGCCGGGTCGGCCTTCACCGCGGCGAGGTGCAGGGCCAGATCGCCCACGACCTTCGACGAGGGCGTCACCTTGGGAACGCGCCCGAGGATGCGATCGGCCGCGGCGTACATGTCCTCGATGAGCTCGAAGTCGTCGGCCAGGCCGAGCGCGATCGCCTGCTGACGCAGGTTCGACAGCTGACCGCCCGGGATCTCGTGACGGTAGACGCGACCGGTGGGCCCCGACAGTCCCGACTCGAACGGACGGTACAGATGACGCACCGCCTCCCAGTACGGCTCGAGGTCGCTCACCGCGGCCAGATCGAGACCGGTGTCGCGCTCGGTGTGCGCGAGCGCGGCGACCAGCGCCGACAGGGACGGCTGGCTCGTGGTGCCCGCCATGGGCGCGGCGGCCGCGTCGACGGCATCCGCCCCCGCCGCCGAGGCGGCCAGCAGGGTCGCGAGCTGTCCGCCCGCGGTGTCGTGCGTGTGGACGTGCACCGGAAGGTCGAACCGCTCGCGCAGCGCCGAGACCAGTCGTGACGCCGCTGCCGGACGCAGGAGGCCCGCCATGTCCTTCACGGCGAGCACGTGTGCGCCGGCATCGACGATTTGCTCGGCCAGGCGCAGGTAGTAGTCGAGCGTGTAGAGGTTCTCGGCGGGGTCGAGCAGGTCGCCGGTGTAGCAGACCGCGACCTCGGCGACGGCCGTCCCGGTCGCGAGCACGGCGTCGATGGCCGGGCGCATCTGCGACACGTCGTTCAGCGCGTCGAAGATGCGGAAGATGTCGACCCCGGATGCCGCCGCCTCGGCGACGAACGCATCGGTGACCTCCGTGGGGTACGGGGTGTAGCCGACGGTGTTGCGGCCGCGCAGCAGCATCTGGATCGCGACGTTCGGCAGCGCCGTGCGCAGCGCGTCGAGGCGCTCCCACGGGTCTTCGCCGAGGAAACGGAGGGCGACGTCATAGGTCGCCCCGCCCCAGGCCTCGACGGAGAGGAGCTCGGGCGTCGTCCGCGCGACGTAGGGCGCCACCCGCACGAGGTCGCGCGTGCGGACGCGCGTGGCCAGCAGCGACTGGTGCGCGTCGCGGAACGTCGTCTCGGTGACCGCGAGGGCGGTCTGCTCCCGCAGGGCCTTCGCGAAACCGGCGGGGCCGAGCTCCTGCAACCGCTGGCGGGAGCCGGCCGGGGCGGGGGCGGCGAGGTCGAGGGAGGGCAGCTTCGTCGCCGGGTCGATGCTCAGCGGGTTGTCGCCGTTGGGGCGGTTCACGGTGGTGTCGACCAGCCACGAGAGGATCTTCGTGCCGCGGTCCTTCGACTCGCGGCCCTTCAGCAGCTCGGGGCGCTCGTCGATGAACGAGGTGCTGAGGTCGCCGGCGACGAACGCGGGGTCGTCGAGCACCGCCTGCAGGAACGGGATGTTCGTCGAGACGCCGCGGATGCGGAACTCCGCCAGGGCACGTCGGGCGCGGGCGACCGCTGCGGGGAAGTCACGACCGCGGCACGACAGCTTCGACAGCATCGAGTCGAAGTGCGGGCTCACCTGCGAGCCGGCGGCCGTGGTTCCGCCGTCCAGGCGGACGCCCGCACCGCCCGGGGAGCGGTAGGTGGTGATCTTGCCGGTGTCGGGACGGAAGCCCTGCGTGGGGTCCTCGGTCGTGATGCGGCACTGCAGAGCCGCGCCGCGCAGGTGGACCTCGTCCTGGCGGAGGTGGAGGTCGGCGAGGGTCTGCCCCGCGGCGATGCGCATCTGCGACTGCACGAGGTCGACGTCGGTGACCTCTTCGGTGACGGTGTGCTCGACCTGGATCCGGGGGTTCATCTCGATGAACACGACCTCGCCCGTGCGCGGGCCGGCCGTCTCCAGCAGGAACTCCACCGTGCCGGCGTTCTGGTAGCCGATCGACCGCGCGAAAGCGACGGCGTACCGGTGCAGGTCGCGGCGCACCTCGTCGTCGAGGTTCGGGGCGGGGGCGATCTCGATCACCTTCTGGTGGCGCCGCTGCACCGAGCAGTCGCGCTCGAACAGGTGGATGGTCTCTCCGGTGGCGTCCGCCAGGATCTGCACCTCGACGTGACGCGGACGCTGCACGGCCTGCTCGAGGAACATGCGCGGGTCACCGAACGCACTCTGCGCCTCGCGCATCGCCTCGGCCAGGGCCGGGGCCAGCTCGCCGATGCTCTCGACCCGGCGCATGCCCCGCCCGCCGCCGCCGGCGACCGCCTTGGCGAACAGCGGGAACCCGATCTCCTCGGCCTGCGCGAGGAGGGCGTCGATGTCGTCGGACGCCGCCGTGGAACGCAGCACCGGCACGCCCGCGGCGATCGCGTGCTCCTTCGCGGTGACCTTGTTTCCCGCCATCGCGAGAACCTCGGCCGGCGGACCGATGAAGGTGATGCCGTGGGCGGCGGCCTTCTCGGCGAGCTCGGGATTCTCGGAGAGGAAGCCGTAGCCGGGGTAGATGGCATCCGCTCCGCACTCGCGGGCCACGCGGATGATCTCGTCGACGTCGAGGTAGGCGCGGACCGGGTGACCGCGCTCACCGATCTGATAGGCCTCGTCGGCCTTCAGACGGTGCAACGAGGCACGGTCCTCGTACGGGTAGACCGCGACGGTGCGCGCTCCGACCTCGTAGGCGGCACGGAAAGCGCGGATCGCGATCTCCCCGCGATTGGCGACCAGGATCTTCGAGAACATGCGCACCTCACGTCAAGCTGGCGGAGCTGAATGTGCTCACAGCCTAGGGGACGGTAACGTGGACTCTCGTGCACGTACTCTCCGTCAGCTCTCTCAAAGGCGGGGTCGGCAAGACGACCGTGACACTCGGGCTGGCATCCGCCGCCTTCGCACGTGGCGTTCGCACTCTCGTCGTCGACCTCGACCCCCAGTCCGACGTGTCGACCGGGATGGACATCCAGGTCGCCGGTCGGCTCAACATCGCCGACGTCCTGGCGAACCCGAAAGAGAAGGTCGTCCGTCAGGCGATCACCTCCAGCGGGTGGGCGAAGGTGCATCCCGGCACCATCGACGTGCTCATCGGCAGCCCGTCGGCCATCAACTTCGACGGACCGCACCCGAGCGTGCGCGACGTCTGGAAGCTCGAAGAGGCCCTCGCCACGATCGAGAGCGAGTACGACCTCGTGCTCATCGACTGCGCGCCCTCGCTCAACGCCCTCACGCGCACCGCGTGGGCCGCGAGCGACCGGGTCATCGTCGTCACCGAACCCGGACTCTTCTCCGTGGCCGCCGCCGACCGTGCGCTGCGCGCGATCGAGGAGATCCGCCGCGGCCTCTCCCCCCGCCTCCAGCCCCTCGGCGTCGTGGTGAACCGCGTGCGTCCCCAGTCGATCGAGCACCAGTTCCGCATCAAAGAGTTGCGCGACATGTTCGGCCCTCTCGTGCTCAACCCGCAGCTGCCCGAGCGCACCTCGCTCCAGCAGGCGCAGGGTGCGGCCAAGCCGCTGCACGTGTGGCCGGGCGACTCCGCGCAGGAGCTCGCCGCCGACTTCGACGCCCTGCTGGACCGGATCGTGCGCACCGGCCGGATCCCCGTCGAGAACGAGGCCCCGCAGGCCTGATCCCGCCTCCGCGACGACGCCGTCCCGCTGCCCCGCAGCCGGGCGGCGTCTCTCGTTCTGCGTCCGTGGGCCCCTCCCCCGCGAGTCGCCAGGAGTCGTCGCCTCGGGCGGTCACGAAGCGACGGCTCCTGGCGACGGGCGGCGGGAGAAAGCAGAATCCCGGATGCCATGGCATCCGGGATCCGACGATGTCGGGGGCGCGTCAGGCGGTGCGCGCGGCGCGGCGGGCCGCGAGCTCGTCGACGCTGTCGGGGGTGGCCGTCTCGAAGTCGACCAGCGTGGACTCGACCTCGCGCAGGACCTTGCCCACGGCGATGCCGAACACGCCCTGACCGCGGCTGACGAGGTCGATCACCTCGTCGTTCGAGGTGCACAGGTACACCGAGGCACCGTCGCTCATGAGGGTCGTGCCCGCGAGATCGCGGATGCCGGCGGCGCGCAGCTGCTCGACCGCGGTGCGGATCTGCTGCAGCGAGATGCCGGTGTCGAGAAGGCGCTTGACGAGCTTGAGCACCAGGATGTCGCGGAAGCCGTAGAGACGCTGCGAACCGGAACCGCTGGCTCCGCGCACGGTGGGGACGACGAGTTCGGTGCGGGCCCAGTAGTCGAGCTGACGGTAGGTGATTCCCGCCGCGCGAGCGGCGACCGCTCCGCGGTAACCGGTGTCGTCGTCCATCTCGGGCAGACCGTCGGTGAAGAGGAGGTCGGTGGCGAACCGGGGTTCACCGAGCGCGTCGCCAGCGTTCATGCTCGCGTCCTCCTCATCGGTTCGTTTCCTCCACGCTAGATCAGCGAGGGTCCCCCGGCAATGACATCCGCTCCGAGGACGGCGGCGTGTCGCGTTCAGCTCAGGATTCGCTCGAGGGCCTCGCGCACGAACATGGTGCGCACCTCGTCGAGACGGGCCGCGAGCTCCGGCGCGAGCTCGCTCGCGCGCGCCCGGGACGGCGCGTCCGGGCGTCGCAGGAGGGCCGACAGGGCCGATTCGACCAGCGCCACCTCGCGGTCGGCGCTCTGGCGGAGGGCCCGGACGTGCCGCGGTTCGATGCCGTGCCGGTCGAGCGCCACCAGTGCGCGCAGCAGGGTGACGGTCTGCTCGGGGTAGGTCTCGGCCCCCGCGATGACGCCCGTGCTGACGGCGTCGTTGAGCAGCTGCGGGCGGGCGCCGGCCGCGGTGAGCAGCTCGTCGCGCCGGTAGCGGCGCGGAGCGTTCGTCATCGACGGGATCGCCGTGGGCGGCGCCGGATTGCGACCGGCGTCGAGGTCGGCGAGATAGTCGCGGATGACGACGAGCGGAAGGTAGTGGTCGCGCTGCAGGGTGAGCGCGAGGCGCAGCCGTTCGAGGTCGGCCGGCGAGAACTTGCGGTAGCCGGACTCGGTGCGCGTGGGCGAGACGATGCCCTGCACTTCGAGGAACCGGAGCTTGCTGGAGGTGAGCGCCGGGAAGTCGGGGGCGAGGCGCGCCAGCACCTGTCCGATGCTCAGCAACCCCGCAGCCGTCTGACGACTACGGGACGGGGCTGCCGCCATCAGTGCTCTGCCGCGGGCAGGTCGATCGGCGAACCGAAGAAGTTCAGCCGGAACTTGCCGATGCGCACCTCGGCGCCGTTGACCAGGGCGGAGCGGTCCACGCGCTCGCCGTTGACGTAGCTGCCGTTGAGCGAACGCTGGTCGACGATCTCGAAGGCCGTGCCGCTGCGGGTGATCTCGGCGTGACGGCGCGAGACCGTGACGTCGTCGAAGAAGAGGTCGGCCTCGGGGTGGCGGCCGACGGTGGTCACGTCGGTGTCGAGGAGGTAGCGGGCACCCGTGGTCGGGCCGGAGCGCACGATCAGCAGGGCCGCTCCCGAGGGGAGGGCGTCGATCGCTTCGAGCTCGGCCTCGGTGAGGTCGGCGCCGAAGGGCACGAACGACAGATCGGCGTCGTGGGTCTGGGTCGTATCGTGCGATCGGTCGGTCGCGGCGGCGTCGGCCGCGCGCCGGATGTCGTCTCGCTCGAATCGGCGGGTCTCGTCCACGGCTTCTCCTTCTCATTCACCATAACCGATCGGTCTGCGCCGAAAGGGGCGACCGACCTCGAGCGGGCCACGATGATGCGTGATCTGTCTCTGTTCGTCGAGACCGGACACCGCGGTTCGGGGCGCGGTGGCAGCCGACGAGACACTCGAACCTATCGACCGGAGGTCGGTCGTGTCGAGTCCGCGGCGGACGTCGGTCGGGATCGCGTCCCGAAGCGGCTCCCAGGCCGCGTACCGAGAGCGCTCGTTAGGGTCGATCCATGACGTCCTCCCCCGCGCCTCGTCGGCGCACCCTGCCCGCCGTCCTGGCCGCGGCCCTGCTGGCCGCGGCAGCGCTCCTGGTGCCGGCATTGCCCGCCGCCGCCCACGACGAGCTCGTCTCGACCGATCCGTCGGCCGACGCCGTCCTCGACGCCCTGCCTCCGCAGATCACCTTCACCTTCAGCGCCGATGTGCTGCCCGACGCCGGGGCGACGGTCGTCGAGGTGACCGACGCCTCGGGCACCTCCCTCGCCGACGGAGCGCCGGAGGTGGCGGGCACCGAGGTCACCCAGGCACTGGCGGGAACGGCATCCGGGACCGTCACCGTGAAGTGGCGCGTCGTCTCCAGCGACGGCCACCCCATCGACGGCGATCTCTCCTTCACCGTCCCGCAGGCGCCCGTGACCCCCAGCGCCACCCCCACCGCCACCGCGGCCCCCGCGCCGACGGCATCCGAGAGCGCGAGCGCCGCCGCCGAAGACTCCGTCGCGGCGACCGCGGAGCCCGTCCAGACCGCGTCCGAGAGCTCCCCCCTGCCGTGGATCCTCCTCGTCGTCGCCCTCGTGATCGTGGCGGGCGTCCTCGTCTACGTCTTCGCCTCGCGCGGGCGCCGGAACACCGCCGGCGGCGGCACGACCGGGCGATAGGCTGGAACCATGCCTCATTACGATCTGGTCATTCTTGGTGCGGGTCCCGGCGGGTACGTCGCCGCCGTCCGCGGCGCACAGCTCGGACTGTCGGTCGCGATCGTCGAAGAGAAGTACTGGGGCGGTGTGTGCCT